>JANDLT010000056.1 GCA_024330265.1 Pyrinomonadaceae bacterium MAG19_C2-C3
ACGAGAAAGTCAATCAGGAAAACAATAGATATAAAACAACTTAATTTACAGAGTAATAAATCCTCTGTGAATCCAAAGGTTCGACGATGACGGCAGTCCCGTAAGCGAGAACTTCCGTCGCGCCGCTCATCACTTCCGTCGCATCATAACGCGCTCCGATGATGGCGTTGGCGTTAATCTCCGTCGCGTGCTGAATCATAATCTCAAAGGCTTCGCGGCGCGTTTGTTCGCAGAGACGTGTGAAGCCGATGATGTTGCCGCCGACGAGTGTGCGGAAGGTTGAACCGAGCGTGCCGATGATGGACAGCGAACGCACGACGATGCCGCGCACCACGCCCAAGTTTTGTACGACGCGATAGCCGGGAAGCTCGAAGGCGGTCGTCACCATCTGCGGCGACACGGAATAGCGCGGCTGACTGACTTCGTAAGGCGCGGTCTTGGCAAGCGGTACGTTGTCCATAATTTTAATTTCGCCTTTTTCGCGTTGTGCGTCAAACGATATTTTCATCTTTTGACGTGGTATGAAGCAGCGGAAGCCGTTTGTTCTCCGGTCAATTCACCGACGAGCATTTCGAGTTGAAGCCGTGACCCGCTTGCGCCGCCGCCGCCGAGCGATGTCTTAATCGCTACGTCGGTTTCCGCGATGCGAACGATTCCACGCGCGAGGCGGGCGGCATCGGCGCGGCGTGCGGTCGCTAAAAAATCCTCACGCTTATTGAACAGCAGACTGATGACGCGAAAAACCTCATTGTTCGGCGCGCCCGCCGTCATCATCTCTTTCGCCAAACTCAAACGACGATACTGACTCGCAATCAGACCGAGCAGCATTAAGGGTTCGGCTTTATCTTCAAACAAGATTTGCAAAGTCTCAAGGGCGCGACGACGGTCGCCCGCGATGAGATGGTCGGCAAGTTCAAAGTTCGACAACTCACGCGAGCGCGCCGTTAATGCTTCGACCAAATCAAAAGTGATATGACCCGAAGGCAGGGCGGCGGTCGCCAGTTTGCCGAGTTCAATCGAGAGCGTGCGTGCGTTCGCCCCGACAAGCGCGATGACGTGCGCGAGTGTGCGGTCGTCAATCGTCGCCTTCGATTCTTTCAATGCGGAACGTCCCCACGCCGTCAGTTCCGCCGGAGTGAGGACGGGAAACTCAACCGCGTAACACGCATTGAGTAATGCCTTACTCAAACGGCGACGCTTATCGAGTTCATCCGCGATAAAGATAACCACGCTCGTCGTCGCGGGTCGGGTCACATAGCGGACAAGAATTTCTTCGTCCCGTTCGCTCATCTTCGTAAAATCCGTGACGCGCACGACGCGCCGCGCCGCCATCATCGGCAACTGCTCCGCCGCCGCGATGACCGCTTGCACGTCGTTCGAGTTTAAGTTGTACGTCGCTTCATTGAACGCCGGTGCCGCCGCTCCCGCGAGTGCGGCATCGGTAATCGCACGCGCCGCGCGGTCACGCAAAAAGTCTTCCGCGCCGTAAAGCAGATAAAGCGGTTCGATGTTTTTCGCGGCGAGGGCACGCCGCAAATCGTCGCGTGTGTGCGCGCTCATAAAGCGTCGTTGACGACGAAACCGTTCGTCACGGTCGAAACTAGGCTTTCGGCAAAGAGGCGCGAGAGGCGTTCAATCGCCGGGTCTTCTTCGTTGAAGAACGTGCGCGGGTCATTGGCAAACTCGAACTCGCCGCGAAACACATAATTCTGATTGTCGTACAACACGCGGTTTTCGATTTGGTCGCGCACGGTCACGGCGGCAACAACCGTGACTTCAAAGACGCGCGTGCGCCCGCGTGCATCAAGCAACACGCCGGAAAAAGTGAAATTCTTTATCACGCCGTCAACCACCGCGTCCGCGCCTTCAGCTTCTGCCTGAACGCGAAGCCCGCGCCCACGCCGTATGATTTCATCGGCAACGGCGGCGGCAAAGCGCGTCTCTATGCGATAGCGCAAAGCGTCGTTTTGAAACGCCGGAACAGCAATCGTCTTGATGCGCGCGGGCAATCCTGCACGACGCACAGGCTTATAACATTCGCTCGCGCCGAGTCCGCAAAAAAGCACGAAAGCAAGGGCGCACATTCGCCACGATAATCTATATTTAGAAACAATCATCACAACAGCTTTCTTCCCGAATCTTGCGATATGTAAAGGCATTATATGAAGGCATCGCACGATACGATTCACTCTCTAAACTGTCAATATCGCATCGCATACGCGCACCGTTTCGACCGCCGCCCGTACATCATGCACGCGCACGACTTTCGCGCCCGCGAACACCGCCGCTGAAACCGTCGCCATCGTGCCGTGAAGCCGCGCGCCGATTGGTGCATCGTTTAACAACTTTCCGATAAAGCGTTTGCGCGACGTTCCGACAAGAACCGGAAAATCCGCGAACGCCGCGACGAGTTCATCAAGTCGCCGGAGAAGTTCGATGTTCTGCTCGAATGTTTTACCGAAGCCGAAGCCGGGATCGAGAGCGATTGCTTCACGATGTACACCGCGCCGCAAAGCTTCCGCGATGCCGCGCCGCCAATCATCCCCGACGTGTTTCAAGATGTCTTCGACGGGCGTGACGGTGTGCAAAGTTTGCGGTGTGCCGAGCGAGTGCATGAGAACAAGTCCGGCTTCGTGCGCGGCGACGTGATCGGCAATTTCCGGCGCGAAACGCAAGCCCGAAATGTCGTTGATGATGCCTGCTCCCACAGACAGCGCGCGTCTGGCGATTTCCGGTTTCGTCGTATCAACGGAAATAGGATGCGCGTGTTTGCTTATCAATTCTTTAATCACCGGCAGCACGCGCCGCGCTTCTTCTTCGACGCTGACCGTCGCCGCGCCCGGTCGTGTGGATTCGCCACCGATGTCTATAATGTCCGCGCCTTCATCAATCATCTTCCCGGCGCGCATTATACAATCGCGCACGGAGACATCACGCACGCCGCCGTCGCTGAAACTGTCGGGCGTGACGTTCAAAATACCCATCACCAACGTGCGCCCTTCACACTTCAACGAACATCCTTTGATTTTCCACTCACGCATACATCACACCTGTTTCGGAAAAACAAAGATGCCGCAAATCGCTTTCACGATTCACGGCATCTTTCAAATCAAACGAGAGATTACTTAGAACTTCATCCCTCATCCCTCCGCCTTCATCTTTCCGCTTTACGCCGTCGCCGGATTGCTGCCACCGATGGGCGGCAGAATCGGTTTCAACTTATTCGCCGTCGGTTCCGGCAAACCTTTTTGCTCTTGGTCGTCCGACGAAATTTGCGGCGTGTCATCATCAAGCGGCAAGCCCGCGACGACGCGCCGAATTTGCACGGCATCCAAAGTTTCACGCTCAAGTAACATCTCCGACAAGCGAACCATCGCGTCACGGTTTTCAGTGATAATGGTTTTCGCACGGTCATACTGTTCTTGCACGAGGCGATTAACGGCTTGGTCAATCTTAATCGCGGTGTCTTCCGAGAAGTCACGATGTTGTGTGATTTCTCGTCCCAAGAAAATCTGTTCTTCTTTTTTACCGAACGCGAGCGGACCTAATTCCGACATCCCGTACTCCGTGACCATCGCGCGCGCGAGACTTGAGGCACGTTCGATGTCGCTCGAAGCTCCGGTCGTGATGCTGCCCAAGAACACATCTTCCGCGATGCGCCCGCCCATCAGAATGGCGATTTGTCCGAGCAGGTAATCCTTCGAGTAGTTGTGGCGGTCGGCTTCCGGCAATTGTTGCGTCACACCGAGAGCCATACCGCGCGGGATTATCGTCACCTTATGCACAGGGTCGGCGTTCGGAACTTTCAAGCCGACAATCGCGTGTCCCGCTTCGTGATACGCGATAATCCGTTTGTCGTCGTTTGATAAGACCATCGAGCGACGCTCCGCCCCCATGATGACTTTATCTTTCGCCATCTCGAAGTCGTACATCGTCACGGTCTTCTTATTCTGACGCGCCGCGTTGAGTGCCGCCTCGTTGACTAGATTCGCAAGGTCAGCCCCCGTGAAGCCGGGAGTCCCGCGCGCGATGACGCCGATTTCGACGTTATCACCGAGCGGAATCTTGCGCGTGTGAACTTTCAAAATCCCTTCACGTCCTCGCACATCGGGACGCGAAACGACGACGCGACGGTCAAACCTTCCGGGTCTGAGCAACGCCGGATCAAGCACGTCCGGTCGGTTCGTCGAAGCCATCAGGATTACACCGTCGTTTGATTCAAAGCCGTCCATCTCAACGAGCAGTTGATTCAAAGTCTGTTCGCGTTCATCGTGACCGCCGCCCAAGCCCGCACCGCGATGACGCCCGACGGCATCAATCTCATCAATAAAGATGATGCACGGCGCGTTCTTCTTGCCTTGCTCGAATAGATCGCGCACACGACTCGCGCCGACACCGACGAACATCTCGACGAAATCAGAACCCGATATGGAAAAGAACGGCACATTCGCTTCGCCCGCGACGGCGCGCGCCATCAGGGTTTTGCCTGTTCCGGGCGCACCCATCATTAAAACGCCTTTCGGAATGCGTCCGCCGAGCTTTTGAAACTTTTGCGGCTCTTTCAAAAACTCGATGATTTCTTGTAATTCGTCTTTGGCTTCTTCGACGCCCGCAACATCCTTAAACGTCACGCGCTTCTGTTGATTATTCAAAAGCTTGGCGCGTGATTTGCCAAACGACATGGCTTTATTACCGCCCGATTGCATTTGACGCAACATGAACAGCCAGAACGCGATGATAACGATAAACGGCAGCCAGTAAATCAGGAACGTAGGAAGATAGCCGTTACTGGTTGGCTCTTGTTCGACGCTTTTGACCAAATCTTTGCCGTTCTGGTCGCGTGTAGTCGCAATCTTAAATAATTCGTTTTGAATTTCGGGGTTGGAAGCCGCCGTCTTGAACTGCTTCTTGGTCGGGTTTTCGCGTGGGATGGCGATTGTCTCCGACTGCCCGATGGTTAATTTTTCAACTTCGCCGTTTTTGACTTTGGTAATTAAATCGTTCAAAGAAAGTGGTTCGGTTTTGTTGCCCTGCGTGCTTGATACGTATTGAAAAAGCAGCAGTGCGCCGATGACGATGAACACCCAAAAAGTTATTTGTCTCGCTGTGGAACTCAAAATCTTTTCGCCTCCGACGCTCATCATAACTCACGGGAGCGTCAATTGTCGCTTTAAGTTTAGAATCGCTTTTGCCAATCGAAACTGCATATTTGTAGTTCGGCTTCGACAGCCAACATAGGATGCCGCCCGAACGTCATGCGTTGTGCTTTCATGCCGCCCGGCAGTCTAAACCGATGGATGGAGAAAATACAAAATCCCTTTTCTCCGCACCACGCGATTGCCGCCCGGAAGTTCAATCACACGCCCGCCGCGCCTCCCCTCAAGCAATGTTTCGAGTGCGGCGAGATGCACCGCTTCGATGCGTCTCGTGTGTCCCTGAGATTTTACAATCCACAAACGCAAAACGCGCCGACGCATCGCACGCGGAACTTCGCCCAACCCCGTGACGCGCAAAGCTTTCGTCGCCTCATCACCCGCGCTTTGACTTCCCTTCGCATCTTCTCCCACTGCTTCTTCCGATGTGCGAAGAATGGCGGCAGCCTGTGCATCAAGCAGCCTCGCGTCCTCGCCAAGCATGGTGGCGGTGCGCGCGAGAGTTTCGACGATTGCCGGATTGAATGTCCGCATCAACGGCAAAAGTTGGCGACGCACACGCACGCGACTCAACCGCTCATCCAAATTTGTCGCATCAACGCGAAAATCAATTTTGCAATCGCGGCAATATGCTTCCGTATTCGCCCGTCGCGCCCAGAGCAGAAGCGGGCGCACGATGTTCACTTCGTCCCCCGCTTCAGGAAACGCGCGCACCGGAAGCATCGCCGCTAAACCGTTCGCGCCGCTTCCGCGCATCAATCTGAGCAGTACGGTTTCGGCTTGGTCGTCCATCGTGTGCGCGAGAAGGATGTATCGCGCACGCCTTTCGCGCGCCGCTTCCGCGAGAAAGCGATACCGCTCCACTCGCGCCGCCTGTTCCAGATTGTCACGTTGTGAGTGCGCGAGTCTTCGCACCTCCGCCCGCCCGACGATGCATTCATAACCAAGATTCGCCGCGTGTGCCGCGACCCATGCCGCGTCATCAGGGCTTGAATCGCGCAAATTGTGATCGAGATGCGCGATGATTGTTTCATGTTCAAGTCGCTTCGCTTTCAATAGCTCGTCGAACGCCAACCATAACGCCACCGAATCCGCGCCGCCGGAAACGGCGACGATGCACCGTTCCCCTTCGCACGACAGGGCGCACCGTTTCCACTCGTCGAGCAAGCGGCGCGCAAAGTGGCTAAGTCGCGGGGCGATGTGTGGCATGTCAGGCGTGAAGATAACTCTTATGAAACAGTGGTCAGTGGTCAGTGGTCAGTGGTCAGTGGTCAGTGGTCAGTAAAAACAGCGACATCTAGGCTCGTCACTCTTTTTCATTCGTGGTGGTGATGCCGCGAATGAAAAAGCGCGACACGCGGTTCGTATGTTTTATCTGACCACTGACCACTTCTTTCATGAGTCAATAAACGTGACGGGCGACAAGTTTTCAGTTACCCGAAAACCGCCGCCCGTTTTGATGTTGAGTACTCCCGAAATCTTTCGGTCAATCGTTTATCTATCGCCGGAGTCGTTCGTCGCCCCGCCGCGCGAGATTTTGCTGTGACGCATTCCGTAAAGGAAGTAAATCACGACGCCGATTGCCATCCAGATGATGAGGCGTATCCATGTGTCGCCCGGCAACCCTGCCATCAATGCGAACGATGCCAGCACGCCCGCCGGAGCGACGAAAAAGACCGCCGGTGTTCTGAAAGGACGTTCGACTTCCGGTTGCGTGATACGCAAGACCAGCACGCCCGCGCAGACAATCGCAAAAGCGAACAGCGTGCCGATACTGACGAGTTCACCGACAACGTAAATCGGCAACGTACCCGCCGCGACCATCACGACCAAGCCCGTGATAATCGTCGTGATGTACGGTGTACCGAAGCGCGGGTGGATCTTCGAGACGATGCCCGGCAAGAGTCCGTCTTTCGACATCGAGAAGAAGATGCGCGGTTGCGCGAGTAACATCACGAGGACGACGGAACTCAAGCCCGCGATGGCTCCGAGTTTAATAATCGGCGAGAGCCACGTTATTCCGATGCGGTCAATGCCGACGGCAATCGGGTCAGGCACGCCGAGTTGCGAATAAGGCACGATGCCCGTCAAGACGATGGCGACCAGCACATAGAGAATCGTGCAGATGATGAGCGAACCGAGAATGCCGATGGGCATGTCGCGTTGCGGATTCTTTGCTTCCTGCGCGGCGGTTGAAACCGCATCAAAGCCGATGAAGGCGAAGAACACGACGCCCGCTCCGCGCAGAATGCCGCTCCAACCAAACTCCCCGAACACGCCGCTGTTCGGCGGAATCAACCCGCCGTCGGGATTACCCGGAAGCAGCCTTCTGATTGTTTCACCGTCCACCGTGTTCGTCACTTCATACGGCGCAACTATCCAATTAGCCGTTGACACATAACTGATGCCGAACAGGATGAACGCCAGCACGACGATGATTTTAATAATCACGATGACGTTGTTGACGTTCGCCGATTCTTGTATGCCGACGACGAGCAACACCGTCACCAAGGCGACGATAAGCATCGCCGGGACGTTGATAATCGCGGTCGCAGTCGGCATCGCGGCGAGTGCCGCACCGAGTTGTTCGCGCAAACCGTCAGTCAAGACGACCCAGCCTGAAGACACGTTGAGTTGATCACCGACTGCCGCCGGAATGTTTATCAACGCCGTGCCGGGCGCGGCGGTAAGTTCAGGCGGAATGTTGATGCCAAGCCCGCGCAGGAAACTTGTGACATAGCCCGACCAACCGATGGCGACGGTCGTCGCGCCGAGCGAGTATTCTAAAATTAAATCCCACCCGATAATCCACGCGACGAATTCGCCCATCGTCGCGTAAGCGTAAGTGTACGCGCTGCCCGCGATGGGTACGGTCGAAGCCATCTCCGCGTAACAAAGTCCGGCGAAGGCGCACGCGATACCGCCGAGTACGAAGGCGAGCGCGATGCCGGGTCCGGCATTGGCGGCGGCGGCTTGTCCGGTCAAAACGAAAATACCGGCACCGATGATTGCACCGACGCCGAGCGACATAAGATTCAAAGCCGAGAGCGTGCGCTTCAAGCCGTGACCTTCGTCGGCAGCTTCAGCCTTGAGTAGCGAAATAGATTTACGAGCAAAGAGCGGATTAGCCATTAATCTTCTCCAGAGTCAGGGAATTAAATTTTGAAAACGATTGCGAACGTGAATTGCGTGTGTCGCTTTGGGTAGAAACTTATAGTGCCTTTTCGTGTGCGCGTGAATGTGACAAAGAGGTTACAGGTTGTCAAGGTAAAACTTGCGCGTGGAGGTTGGATGTTAGAGGTTAGTAAAAGACAGAACTGGTTTTCACTAACCTCTAACATCCAACCTCTTTCAATCGAGGTCACGCGCGGCGGGCGATTCCCCTTCCGCATCACGCACGGGAACGCCGATTTTGCGCCATAAGAAATAGACCGGAATGCCCGTGAGGACGATGAGCAAGCCCGGATAAGTCGTCGCGGTTTGATACGCGAACAGTACGACGAGAATGACGGCGGCACACACGATGTAGAGCGCGGGAACGACCGGATAACCGAAGGCGCGATATGGACGCTCCGCGTCGGGGCGCGTTTGGCGCAAACGGAAAATGCCCGCGATGGTCATGATGTAAAAGATAAGGGCGGCGGAGATAACATAAGTCAGAAGGTCGTTATACAGGCTGCCGTAAATGGGTGCGCTAGTCAGAGGATCAGTTCCCGTGACCGTGCGCGGCAAGACGAGGAGAGCCGCCCAAATGCCTTGAATGATGAGTCCGGCTGCCGGAACGTGTTTCGCGTTGAGGCGACCCGACGCTTGGAAGAAAAGCCCGTCGCGCGCCATCGCATAATAGGCGCGTGCGCCGGAGAGAATCAGCCCGTTATTACAACCGAAGGTCGAAACCATAATTGCGATTGCCATTATCGTCGCCCCGAAGCCGGGAAAAATCACGTCGGCGGTCGCACTCGCCACGCGGTCGTTCGGCACAACCTTCATCGTCTCAAGCGGCAGCGTGACGAGATACGCGACGTTGGCGAGCAAGTACAAAGTGATGACGACGCCCGTGCCGAGCGCGAGGGAAAGCGGAATGTTGCGGCGCGGGTTTTTAACTTCTCCGGCGGTGAATGTGATGTTGTTCCATGCATCGGCGGAAAACAGCGAGTTGGTTTGTGCGACGCAAATCGCCACGAAAAGTCCGAGCGCAGTGATGGCGGTCGTTCCCCTGCCGACATCCTGAAGCGTGCCGCGCACCGTCCAGAAGTCACCGAAGTTCGCGGACATGGCGACGGCGTTCGCGCCGACGACGATGCCAAGCACGATGAGAGCGGCGAGTGCGCCGGTCTTCGCGGTCGTGAAGACGTTTTGAATTAGCTTGCCGAGTTTAAGTCCGCGCGTGTTCATCCACGTCAAAAGCGCAATCATCAATATCCCGACGAGTTGCGCGGTCGAAAGCGAGACGGCGTAGTTGGTCGTCAGTCGAATGGGAGCGATTAAATAGTTACTTTCTGAAATCGGGGGGACGAGTACGCCGATGTATTTTGCGAAGCCGACGGCGACCGCCGCGATAGTTCCGGTTTGAATCACAAGGAACAATGTCCAGCCATACAAAAAACCCCACAGCGGCGAAAAAGCTTCGCGCAGATAAACATACTGCCCGCCCGCTTTCGGCATCATCGCCGCGAGTTCGCCGTAAGAGAGTGCTGCCATCAAAGTCAGGAGTCCGGTCACAAGCCAGACGACGAGCAGCCAGCCGGGTGAACCGACTTGGCGCGCGATGTCCGCCGAGACGATAAAGATTCCCGAACCGATCATTGACCCGGCGACAATCATCGTCGAATCGAGCAAGCCGAGTCCGCGCACAAAACCGCTCGCCTCTAAATTATCGGTATCGTTTGTAGATTGAGTTTTAGGGTTGACCTTCGACATCCGTAAAATCACTTCCGTTTCTGTACTTAATTCAAATCAAGGTGGGGACACCTCATCTGAACACATCATTCAAAATTTTTACGGAACGGGCAGACCGACCGCGCGAAACATCGCAATCAAAACTCGATAACGCCCGTGTGTGATAGGCGGACACAATTCGCGCTGTCGTAAATGTGGTCGTCGGTAAAACTTGAAGGTGTGCGGTAGAACGTGCGGGCATTATAGCCGTTTCGCGGCGGGTGTCGAATAAATACTTTCAGAGACGCTTTATACACGCTCGCTGACTGCATTATGACTTCGCACACAAACCCGAAGCAAACATTAACTTCCTTGCGCGGCACGCATGTTGCCCGAAGTGTCATGCGTTAGCGTTTGACAACGCAAAATAGTACATACTGGAGAGTCGCGGGTTTTAATGTCGTCAAGCAAATCAACTTTAAGTGCATGAGAAACGCGACCGGGATTTTCAGCGAAGGCATCCGTAGCCTTTTTGGATACTAAATCACAGCAAGACATTCAAAACTCGAAAGGGAGAAAAACATAATGAGCAGCAATCGTGATGACAGCTTCAAAGAAGAAGCAGGTGGACTTAAAGATAGAGTAGTCGGTGGGACGAAAGACGCCGTTGGTTCGATGACGGGCGACCGTTCAATGGAACGCGAAGGCGAAATGCAAAACCAACAAGGCAACATGCGTCAAGAAAATAATAGCGTAATGGACGAAAGCGACGGCGTGCGTAGCTCAAGCGTGGGTGTAGGCGCAGGAACGGCTTACGGTTCGACCGGCTCAACCGGCAGCGGACGTATGGTTACCGGACTTTTCCGCGACCGTGAAAGTGCCGAGCGTGCGTACAGTTCTGCTTCGAGTCGCGGCTATTCCAAAGATGATGTCAATGTTTTGATGTCAGATGAGACACGCAAAACGCATTTCGGCGATTCATCGGCGAGCAGCGAACTCGGCGATAAAGCCCTCGAAGGCGCGGGCGTCGGTTCAGCTATCGGTGGTACGGTCGGTGCGGTTCTCGCCGCGATTGCCGCTATCGGTACATCTGTCGCTCTGCCGGGCATCGGACTCATCGTTGCCGGACCTCTCGCCGCTGCTTTAGCGGGCGCGGGTGCGGGCGGTTTGACGGGCGGCTTGGTCGGCGCGTTGGTCGGTTCGGGTATCCCCGAAGAACGCGCACGCGAATACGAGTCAGGCATCAAAGAAGGCGGTATCGTGATGGGTGTTCCCGCACGTTCTGATGAAGACGCGGCGTATTTCGAGAACGAATTCCGCACGCATCGCGGTGAGAATGTGTATCGCTAAAAATTTCGCAACCTCGCAGTTTCTAATGCCTCGCACTAACAAAAGACCGGAAAGCCTAATAAACTTTCCGGTCTTTTACTTTGCATTTGCTTCTTTTCAGCAACACCGTCGGCACGAAACACCATATAAATTACACAACCCGCATCACGGGTTTATGCGCGTCTTCGTCCTTATCCGTTTTGCCTGAATCCGCTTTCGTTCCGTCATCCTTCAAAAGTTTATGACGCTTAATGAGCGGCGCGAAATCCACGTTTGCCGAGATAACGCGACTGACGCGCTTGGGCAATAGTTTCGGCGCGAGATTGGTAATCGAGTTTGCCAGTTCGACAATATCTCCGCCGCCGCGCCAGTGTTGACGCACGACGTTCGCATCCGTGCGATTGACGAGGCGCAGTAAAGTCAAGGCGACGAGATAGGCATCGTCCACCTGCCCGATGAACGGCAAGAAATCCGGCAAGAAATCTAGTGGCGCGATTGCATACACGAGTGCCGAAGCAAACAATGCCTTTTCGGTTTTCGATACCCGCTCGTCCATCAACAAACGTCCGCATAGCCCGACCATCTGCGGGAAAAACAACATCATATTTTTCACGCGACTCTTTGCCTGTAATTTTTCCAGCATCACTTTTCGACTCCCTTCCGTCTTTCAATTCTCGACTCCCATCATAACCCTGCGTACACACTTTATCGAAGCCGATAGATTTTGAAATTTACCACAAGGCTTTGTCGCACAGGCGTCCGGTTGCGTTATGATGTCGCCCATTTTAATTAAGCGAGTTTAATCGTTCAACTTCAATCACCGATGCGACCATAATGTCATGACTATTCTCAACCACATACGCGAACGCGCACGCGCCGACGCGCAACATATTGTACTACCCGAAGGCGAGGATGCGCGCACCGTCGTCGCGGCGGGTATCTGTGCGCGTGAGCGCATCGCCCGCGTCACTCTGCTTGGCGACGAAGAACGCATACGCGCCCTCGCCCGCGAAACGGCAAGTAATCTCGGCGGCACGTCCATCATTGATTATCGCCGCGCACCGGAGCGCGACAAGTTGGCGCAGGTCTTTTACGAACGACGGCGCGCACGCGGCGCGACAATGGATGAAGCCCGCACCGCTCTCGATGACCCGCTCTACTTCGGAAATCTAATGGTGCGCGAAGGCATCGCGGACGGTTCGGTTGCCGGTGCGACGAACACCACCGCGCACACCGTGCGTGCCGCGCTTCAGTGTATCGGCGTGCGCGCGGGCTACAAACTCGTTTCGAGTTTTTTCATTATGGTTGTGCCGGACACAAATTTCGGCGTGCAGGGCGCGATGATATATGCCGACTGCGGTGTCGTCGTCGAACCTTCAGCCGTCGAACTCGCGGAAATCGCCGTCGCGTCGGCTGAATCGTGTCAGGCACTTTTACAAACCGAGCCGCGCGTCGCCCTGCTTTCGTTCTCGACCAAAGGCAGTGCTGAGCATCCGTCCATAGACAAACTGCGCGAAGCACTTCGCACCTTGCGCGCACGCGCTCCGCATCTCGTGGCGGACGGCGAACTCCAAGCCGATGCCGCTTTGATTCCCCACATTGCCGCTTCCAAAGCACCCGGCTCAAATGTCGCGGGCAGGGCGAACGTGCTTATCTTCCCGAACCTCGAAGCGGGCAATATCGCGTATAAACTTACCGAACGCCTCGCGGGTGCGACCGCCATCGGACCCATCTTGCAAGGTCTTGACCGTCCGGCAAACGACCTCTCGCGCGGCTGTAAAGCCGAAGACATCGTTGATGCCGTCGCCATCACCGCCGTTCAGTCTCAAGCCCGCCGCGCGGCGAATGGTTGAAGAATTATAAGCTTCAACGACCGAGCGGCATCGCTTGGCGGCGCATCGTGATTGAGGCGGCGGCGTCGAAGCTTCGCAGACTGCTTGCTTGTTGCCACGTCAAAGAGGTTTGTTGGCTAAGGCGTTCCCATTCCGTTTGCGGCACACGCTGAAACGCCGCGACGACTTGCGGGTCGAACTGTCTGCCGGAATATTTGATGAGTTCATCGAGTGCCGCCGCGAACGGTCTGCCCGCTCTATACACACGGTCGGAAGTAATCGCATCGTAAGCATCGGCAACCGCGAAGATGCGTGCTTTGAGGTCAATGTTTTCAGAGCGCAAGCCGTTCGGATAACCTGTGCCGTCCCACTTTTCGTGATGCTGTCCGACGACGGCAAGCGAACCGTTTAAGAAATCAATGCCGCGTAAAATCTGTTGTCCGAGTGCCGGATGTTCGCGCATACACGCCCATTCGTCTGCATCCAGACTCGACGGTTTTCGCAAAACCGCGTCGGGTACGCCAAGCTTACCTATATCATGCAACAGCGAACCGAATTCGAGTTCGCGCATCTGTTCACCATCCAATCCGAGTTCACGCCCAAGACACAAACTATAATTAACGACACGCTCCGAATGTCCGTGCGTCTCGGCGTCGCGCGTCTCAAGCGAAGCGACGAGGGATTTAAGCGTCGCGCGATAAGCTTCTTGCAGTGAGTCGAGGGCGCGGTCAAGTTGCGCCGTGCGTTGTTCGACGAGTTCTTCGAGATAATTCTCGTATCGTCGTTTGTCTTCAAGCAACTTGTGATGAATCAGAGCGCGGCGCACGACCGCTCCGACCTGACGCAAATCAAACGGCTTCATCAAATAGTCGAACGCACCGACGCGCAACGCCTCAATCGCGTTCTCCATCACCTGCGCTCCACTGATAAGAATCACCAGCGTGTGTGGCGAACGCGCACCGACGAGCGGGATAAGTTGCAATCCGGTCATGCCGCCCATCGTTATATCGCTGATGACCAGATCAAACTTTCTCTCGTCCAACAGACTCAAAGCTTGCTCGGCGGAACTCGCGGCTTGGCACTCATAGTACGGGCTTAGGTATTCGACGAGAACATCACGAATCTCTTTTTCGTCGTCGGTAATCAAAATCTGCGATCTGTGCGCGGAAGGCTCAATCATAGCTAGTTCTTCAAAACGATAAGGTCAATCTCAACCGAACGCGACGGCGGTTAAACACCGTCACGGCTTTTGGTCAAATTCGGGTTATGACGCATCGCGGCATGATTCAATCCGGTCTCAAGTTGGGCGACAATCTTACTCGCACTTAAATGTTTCAAACAACCCCTCGTTCGTTTTTCTGACTATCACGGCGTACCCCGCGCCCTTCCTTCGATACGGTTTTTGAGACGCGGTTGACGAACGCGGAAGTCAACCACTATGATGATTTTCCGCCGTTCAATCATTTAGCCGGAGTGGCGAAATTGGTATACGCAACAGACTCAAAATCTGTCGAGCTTAACGCTCATGGGGGTTCGATTCCCCCCTCCGGCATTCGATAAACAAAGGGCGAAAGTGAAAAACTTGGAATTTCACTTTCGCCCTTTTCCCACATTCCTTCCCACATTCCCGCAACGTGTTGTAGTATTTTTTTCGTCGTTCCACCTGAATTCTTACGCTTAAATCATGCTGGCAAAGAGAATAATTCCGTGTCTCGACATAGATAAAGGGCGCGTCGTCAAAGGCATTAAGTTTGAATCTTTGATTGACGCGGGCGACCCTGTGGCGCAAGGAAAGCGTTATGATGCGGAGGGCGCGGACGAATTGACGTTCTTAGACATTACGGCTTCATCGGATAAGCGGGCGATTGTCGCAGACTTGGTGCGTCGTGTCGCGGACGAAGTTTTTATACCTTTGACGGTCGGCGGCGGTATCAATTCGGTCGAAGACGTGCGTGCGTTGCTACGCGCCGGATGCGATAAGACTTCGATAAACACGAATGCGATTAAGCGTCCCGAACTCGTGACCGAAGCGGCGGAAATTTTCGGCAGTCAGTGCGTCGTGGTGGCGATTGATGCCAGACGCGATATGAATGATAAAGACGGCTTGCGCTGGAATGTGTTCACGCATGGCGGTCGAAATAAGACCGAACTTGATGCCGTTGAATGGGCGGAGCGCGTGGTCGAACTCGGCGCGGGCGAAGTGTTGTTGACGAGTATGGACAGAGACGGCACGCGCGACGGCTACGACATTGAGTTGTTGAAAGCCGTCACCTCGCGCGTCAATGTTCCGGTCATTGCATCGGGCGGAGCAGGGAAACTTGAACACTTTTTCGATGCGTTCGTCGCGGGCGGGGCGAGTGCGGTGCTTGCCGCATCGTTGTTTCACTTCGGCGAATATAAAATCGCGGATGTCAAAAATTACTTGCGCGGGCGCGGCGTGATGGTGAGATGAAAGAAGAATCTAAAATTTCAAATTTAATATTTGAAATTGAAAAGCTAAAGTTTGGTGAGCGCGGGCTTATTCCGGCGATTGTGCAGGACTTCGAGACGATGGAAGTTTTGACGCTCGCCTATATGAATCGTGAGAGTTTAGAGCGCACGATTGAGACGGGCGAGACGCATTTCTGGTCGCGTTCGAGAAACGAGTTGTGGCACAAAGGCGCGACTTCCGGCAATACACAAAGCGTCGTTGAGATTATGTTTGATTGCGATAAGGATGCTGTATTGGTGATGGTTCACCCGATGGGCGTGGCGTGTCATACAGGCGCGGTGACGTGTTTCTTTGATAAAGTTTTGACGAATTATTGACGGCTGGTTTTCGGGTGTGAACATGAACGATAAAGATTTAGGCGTAACGCTTGAAAAGCTTTACACGCTCATCAGCGAACGCCGCGCGGAGCGTCCCGCAGGTTCGTACACAACTTACTTGTTCGACTGCGGTGTGGATAAAATCCTGAAAAAAGTCGGCGAAGAATCAGCCGAAGTCATCATCGCCGCGAAGAACGAGGAAGATGCGCCGCTCATCGCGGAAACGTCCGACTTGCTTTATCACCTCATCGTGTTGTTGGTTGAACGCGGCGTGACGCTAAGTCAAATTCAAATTGAACTCATTAAGCGTGCCGACAAATAATTTCTATGACTAACCATGACCTTCAATCAACGCTCGATTTTGCGATTTCGATGGCGCGTGAAGCCGGAAACCTCACACTCGAATACTTTCGTCGCGGGCGCGGTTCGCTTGTCGTCAAACGTAAAAGCGATGATTCATTCGTGACCAACGCCGACCGCGAAGCGGAAGCTTTCATGCGTTGTGAAATCGAAAGGCGTTTTCCCGACGATGCGATTTTAGGTGAGGAAGCGGGCGAGAGCGACGGTACATCTGGAAGGCGTTGGATACTCGACCCGATTGACGGCACATACTCTTTCGTTCACGGCGTCCCTCTGTACGGCGTGCTTGTCGGTCTGGAAATTGAAGGTGAACCCGCGCTCGGCGTGGTTAATTTACCGGCGACCGATGAAGTCGTTTATGCGAGACGCGGCGGCGGTTGTTTCTGGAACAATGAAAAGGTCACAGTCTCAAATACCCCGCACCTCAAAGATGCATTGATACTTTCAACCGACTTCGGAACGTGCGCGCAATATGGCTTCGGGGAGGCGTGCGATGAACTTGCGCGCACAGCGAAGACGCGCCGGACGTGGGGCGATGCTTACGGTCACATACTCGTCGCCACAGGGCGCGCCGATGTGATGTTCGACCCCGTAATGAACGTCTGGGATTGCGCCGCGCTTCTGCCCATCATCAAGGAAGCGGGCGGCACGTTCACCGATTGGGCGGGCAAAACTACAATCTACGGCGGCAATGCAATCGCAACCAACGGCGCGTTATTCGATGAAGTAATGCATGTTGTATCTAAATGCGCCGCCAAGTAACCTTGCCTTGAATATAGCCATCTATGACACATAGTTCAGCTTAACTTGAGTTATTCAACTCGCAGTTTTTACTCAAACATCCTATTTACAGGGTTAATGGGCTTACGAGCGCAACGGCACAATGATTGCCGTGTAGATTGTCCAAACGCGGAAGCGCGGTTAATTCGCGGCTTGTCAATTTAATAAGTTCGCCCTTACCATCCCGTGCTTGCTTTACCGCATCAATAATCTTTCATTTCTAGTTCAGAGTTTATCCCGTTCACATTTAGCAATTATTCAAGCACGGTTGATTTGCCTTGCAGATAAAGACGATACATAAGAGGACGTTATATGAAACCTATCAAACACGCTGAAAAAGGATTGACCACATTGGCGGGCGGACTTTTCAACGCCATACAGTTTTTTAATAAGTACAAGCCGAACCCGTCGTTCACGCCGAAGTGGTCGGATAAGCCGCTTCTGAAATCGTGGCAGAAGTCGAAGCCGACTTTGGGCTACCCGCGCACCACCGATTCGCTTTGCCCGAAGTGCGTCGTCGAAGCCCGCGAGAAGATTTTGAGTCAGGAAATCATTGACCCTTCGATTCTCATCAACGAAAAAGTCGGCGAAATCAAAGCGCAAATCATCGAGCGCAATAACGAAATCTGGATGGTCAAGGAATGTCCCGAACACGGTCGCTTCGAGGACATCATGGCGATTGACGCGAAGTTTTTGAAGCACATCGAAAACATGTTTCCCGGACGCGACATCGCCGCGCACAACGACGAGAAGTTGCACAATCACGGCTCATCCACGATTAAGTACGGACGCGGCGCGGTTCTGACGGTTGACTTGACGAATCGTTGCAACATGATGTGCGACCCGTGTTTCATGGATGCGAATCAGGTCGGCTTCGTTCACGAACTTTCGATGGATGAAGTCAGAGACATTTTAGATAAAGCGATTTCGATTAAGCCGCGCCGTCAGATGTCGGTGCAGTTTTCCGGCGGTGAGCCGACGATTTCGCCGCACTTCCTCGAATCCATCAGGTATTCGCGCAAGGTCGGATATAACTCGGTGCAATGTGCGACGAACGGCATCGAGTTTGCCAAGTCGAAGGAGTTTTGTCGTGAAGCGGCGGCGGCGGGTTTGCGCTATGCCTATCTTCAATTCGACGGCATCGGCAACGACGCGAACTCACACCGTCAAGTCGGGAACCTGTTCGACGTTAAACTTCGCGCGATTGATAATCTGCACGAAGCGGGCGTTGAAATCGTCCTCGTCACCACGCTTGTCAACAACATCAATAATGACCAAGTAGGTTCAATCGTTCGCTTCGCGCTCGATAATCCGAAGAAGATCGCGTTCCTTTCGTTTCAACCCGTCTCGTTCACAGGGCGCGATGAACTCATCACGGAAGAACGCCGTATGCAGCAGCGATACACGCTGTCGCACCTGGCGCAGGACGTGAAAGATCAAGTCGGCATCACCGAACCGACGCGCGATTGGTTTCCGCTTTCACTGATGGGCGCGTTCGCCGACTTCGCGGATTTGGTTCACGGACCGGAAGCCGAATGGGGTCAGGTTTCGTGCGGTTGTCACCCGAACTGCGGCGTCGGAACTGCCGTCATGATTGATAAAGAAACGAAGGACATGCGCCCCGTGCCGGAGTTCTTGAACATTCCCGGACTCGTCCACGACATGAAGGGAATCACGGACGCGGCGCGCGGCAAGTGGATGTCGAACTTGATGATGAGCTTAACGCTTCTCAAGCATTACAACCCGTACAAGTCGCCGACGCACTTCACGCTTTACGAACTCTTCAAAAAATTCGATAAGTCGTTCGGCTTAACCGGAAAAGATTACGGCAAAGTCGAAGGCGACCGCACCACTGAAGACATCGAGAAGCGTCGCTCAGACCGTTGGAACTTCCTGTTCATCGCCGGAATGTGGTTCCAAGATTTGTTCAACTACGACTTCCGCCGCACCGAGATGTGCATCATTCCTTACGGCACGCAGGAAGGCGAGATTTCATTCTGCGCGTACAACACGGGCATCGGTTGGCGCAATATCATCGAGCAGATGCATATGAACGCGACCGTCGCCAAGTGGTACAAAGAAAACGGTCGTCACGAGATTTTCGCCAAAGGTAAAGAAGTGGAATTGAACGAGCAAGCTGTCAGCCTCATCTTGAATGAAACCGACATCGCGCGACCGTTCAAGCCGCAGATGGAAGGACCCAAAACGGCGGCGGAAGAAGCGGCGATGATGCGGAAGATGTATCAAGATATGGTCTTGAACAAGGGCGCAGCACCGAAGGACAAGCCCGTGCAGATTCAAGGTTTGTCGCGCAAGAAAAACAACGATACCGCTTCAACGACCGCTTCGTTTGGTGACTAATAAGTCGTCGAACATCAAACATAATAACGCCGCGCGGTGCTTATCTGTACCGCGCGGCGTTTTCGTTTAGAATGTTGAGGTGGGCAGATGAAGCAACGAACGGCGATACAAGCGACTGAAAGATTGAGAAGACAGACGAGGTAATAAGCTGATGCGACCACAACTGACGACGAAAGAGGGCAAGGTTATTGCGCTGACCGATGAAGTTTATGAAGCGGTTTTTGCTTTTCATAGAAAAGCAAAACAATGAGGTCGCGCCGGTCGCTTCGATTGAAGAATTGGAGGCGGAATTCGCCGGGCTTTTCGCCGCCGACGGCGCGACGCTTGAAGATTTACACGTCGAACATGCTCAAGAACTCGAACGTGAAGATCGAAGGTTGGAGTGGTTTTCTTGATTAACACCGAGTTTCTTGCGTCTGTCTCCGTATTGTGGTACAAGCCACCCATTGATTTAATTGACTTGGCAGAACAGTCGAGTTTCAGAAATCCTGCATCGCTCACCGCTTTTCACTCGTCTGCCACTGCTAACTTTTAGCCGCTTCTTACATAATTGCCGAGTAAGTTTTTAACTTACGCCTAATACGGCATCCGGCACAAACGTCACTCTCAACACCTCGCCGGTAAAACCTTCTCCGGCATTCGTAGGAGAGTTCACCATGAGGAATCGACTGCTACTCCGGTATTTCACCGTTGGTCTCATAGCTGCATTTTTCGTTTGGATGATCGTTGCGGCTCGCGCACAGCAAAGCCCAATCAATGACACGTCGCGGCAAGGCAAAAACTTGTTCGGGGTGGCGGAAGCGTCTTGGGATAATCGGCAATGGGAGCAAGCCGTCGCCGGGTACAAGCGATTTGTCGAGCAGTTTCCCAATCATCCGGCGGCTGCCGAAGCTCATTCCAAAATCGGCGAGTATCTGTCTTATGTCGCCCCGCCGGAAGAAGCCATCGCCGAGTACGAGAAGGCGATTGCCAAAGCACCGGGAACACATGCCGCGCACGAATCCAAGACCGGCATCGCCGCGCTTAAGTTCTTTTTGCAGGATTATGAAGAAGCGCACAGATTATTCCGCGAGGTGCTTCAGGAGACGAAAGACTGGTCGCTAATTAAGGAGTGCGTTTATCAGTTGAAGTACATCGGCAGGATGATCGAACTACAAAAGCTGCCGAATGAGCAAACCGCAATGGATTGCGGAGCGGACGCGCTTGAGGCTGCCCTCAAAGTGCGAGGCATCAGAGTCGCCGATAAAGAACGGAATAGGTTGCTGACGATGAAGGGAGGCGTGACGCTGGAGCAGTTGAGAGAGTCGGCTCAAGCGACGGGAGTGAAGGCTTGGGGTGTGAAGCTTGAGGTCGCCCAACTCGACTCCGTTCCGAAGCCTTTTATCGCGCATGTCGGAAACAACCATTACGTCGTCGTCACCGGAATTAAAAATGGGAAGGTGATGTATGACGACTCTCATCGAGGAGAAACATACAAATCAGTAGAGATATTTCGTCGCATTTGGCGTGGGAACGCGCTCGTCTTTGCGAAGGATGTCCCGCCAATGTTACGCGCACAGTTGCTCACCAAGACTCAGATGGAGACCATTCGCGGCGGACACCACTTGCACGGGAACAATATGGGCGGTTCCGGCAACAATCCCGCTTCTGGGTTTGAAAATGAGCCATCCAACAATCCTAACGGCTGCCCCGGCTTGCCGAGTTTGTCGGTGAATCTCAGTAACTTCAATCTCGTCGTCCAAGACACCGATTTCGCATATAGCGGACGCGGACCGGGCGTCGGGCTGACGAGGACGTATAACGCCGACGATGCCTCATTGAGCGTTTTCGGTCGTAGCTGGACGTTCAACTACAATGTTCGCCTCGTCGAAAGACCGGCGGGAATGGGTGTGGATGTGTTCCGGGAAGACGGTAAAGTCGATTTCTTCGACAGCCGGGGCGACGGCACATTCAATCCTCCGAGATGGAATCACGACCGTCTGACCAAGAATACCGACGGCACGTTCGCGCTTGAGATCAAACGCGCGAAAATCACCCAACACTTTGATGCTCAGGGTAGGCTGACAAGAATCGTGGATCGGAATGGCAACGCCGTCACGCTCGGATACGACGCAGCAAATCAATTGCGAACCGTGACCGATGCCGTCAATCGCGTGACCCGCTTTGAATACTACCCGGACGGCAAAGTAAAAGAGGTTACTGATCCTCTCCCGCGCACAGCCACCTTCAGATACAACGGCAACGGCGACCTCATCTCCACCACGGACATGGTGGGAAACGTCGTGGACTATGAATACAACGACGTGGGCTACATGACTTCGGTGACGACCCCGAAGGGAAAGACGCTCATCAACAACGGAACTTCGCCTTACTTCGGCGACCTGCGGCGTGACTTCGTGGTTAAAGACCTGATTGACGCGGAAAATAACACCAAGCACTTCGATACTGGCAGCACCATCGCGTGGGTTGATGACGCGCGAAAAAACCGCACGTTCTACTTCAACGACACGCAAGGGCAGACGACGCAGATCGAAGACCCTCTCGGAAACAGGACTAATTTTAGTTTTGACGGGCGGGGAAATCTATCGCGCATCGAGGATGCTAACAATCGTCGAACAACACTCATTTACGATGCACGAGGAAACCTGACGAGGATCACAGATGCGCTCGGCAATGTGGTGATGTTTAGCTATGACGAAGACAATTTAATTCAATCAACTGATTCGATTCAGCGAATCTACCGTTACGAGTACGATGACCATGCTAACCTGTTGAATATCAAAGACCCGACGAACAACATAGCTAATCCGACGCGGGGAATTACCACCTTCATCTATGACTCCTTCGGACAACTGCGAACTTTGACCGACGCACGCCAGAAAACGACCATCTTTGATTACGACGCGCAGGGTAATCTCAAGAGCGTCAGAAATCCCGTCGGCAGTGAGACGACTTACACTTATGACGAGGTTGGGAGACTCAAAACACTTACGGACCCGAACCGTAACCCATTCAGCTACATCTACGACGGCAATGATCGTCTCAGGGAAATCCGACAACCTGACGGCTCGACTACGACCTACACATATAACTGCTGCAACTTATCAACCATCACTGATGCCAGTGGCACGCTCACGTTCGACTACGACCGTGCGAATCGCTTAAAGAGTTTCACTAACACGCGCAATCAAATTATCCGATACGGATATGATGAAAACAGAAACTTAATCACGCTCACCTATCCGGGCGAGAACAAAGTCGTGCGATACGAATACGACGCCGCGAACCGGATGAAGAAAGTCACCGACTGGCTCAACAACACGACCACGTACAGCTACGACCCGACAGGTAATCTGCTTTCCAGCGTCAACTCTAACGGGACTGTCACGGGCTATCAGTACGATACGGGCAATCGCTTGGTGTCTTTAGTCAACGCTAAAGCGAACGGCGCGGTGATTTCCGGCTACAAGTACACCTTGAGTAACCTTGGTAATCGAACAAATATCGCTGCTATCGAACCTGTATCACCTGTTACAGCTCAAAGAAATATCAGTCACACATACGGTGACGACAACCGCATTGAGACATCAACTGGCGCGACATACACGCATGACGGCGACGGAAACTTGACTGCCATTAACGGGGCGAATCCAACGACATATAGCTATGACGTTTTTGACCGACTCACTCAAATAACTTCCCCCGGCTACAACGCTCAGTACCAGTACGACGCCTTAGGCAATCGCATCACTAGAACAGTTAACGGAACCACAACGAAATATATAGTTGATCCCCTTGGGTCACTTTCGCTTGTGCTGGCGGAGACCGACGACGCTGGCGGTATTACGTCTTACTATGTGTACGGACTGGAACTGATCTCAAAGGTCACGCCAACGAGCCAAAGTTATTTTTATCACTACGACGGTTTAGGAAGCACAATCGCCATTACAAATTCATCCGGCGATGCAGCTAACAGATATGCCTACGATCCATTTGGCAATCTTTCCGGCAACAGCACGGAAGCTGTTTCTAATTCCTTCCGCTATGTTGGCAGCTATGGCGTAATGGATGAAGGTAATGGTTTGCTGTACATGCGAGCGCGTTACTACGCGCCAAATTTAGGACGATTCATCAACAAGGATCCGATTGGGTTGATAGGAGGGTTAAACACATATCAGTATGGGGGGAATAACCCTATAAACTTTATTGATCCACTAGGTTTGCGGTCTATATCTATTTGCCTCGCTTTTATTGACGGAGGATGCATAACTGTCGGAAGCGACAGCGGCGGGTTGTTCGTAGAAGGAATAGCTGGTTTTGGCTTTGCTGCTGGAATTACCTATGATCCATCTGGTACGTTTTCCGGCAAACCGGGTTCAGTTGCTAATGCTGGTCTCGGAGTTCAATGCGACGTTACAGCCGGTTTAGGCGTCTCAGCCTCGTTAGGTGTAGCAGGACGTATTCCAATTTATGACATTCGACCACCTGAAGTTGAAATATTTGGCAGACCATCTATTAGTCCAACAGGGGGTTACGGGATCGGTTCGGGTATTTCTGGGAGTGCGGTGGGCGGTGTTGTGTTCGGAGTTCGCCCCTTTCGACTTTTTCGATAGGTTATATCGGCGATGTGCAAGATTCCACTTTAAACACGCACATTGTAGCTAACCATGCTTATCGAGGTGAATGTTTCGTGCGGCTTCTAAAGATTGCCGGGACAAAACAAATACAACAGATGCAAGCCACCTAAGTTTAAGCAGGTAAGCTAAAGATACGACATACGACTCGCAAAAGTAGTGACGAAGTAAGGTAGGCTGGGAGGACAGTCAGATGCTAGGTAAAAGCATAAGATCTGTGATGGACAAGCTTTACCTGTTGCCACATATGCTGATCCTTTCGGGGATATGCTTTTCGCCTTCTGCTTTCGCACAGACTTCAATTCAATGCGGGCAAGTGATCAACGGCTCGATAGATGCCGCGAATGAAGAAGACCGCTACACGTTCAACGCCGCTGCCGGAGATGTCATCATCTTGCAGATTGCCGCGACGACGCGGGATTTCACTCCGCGCATGGAACTTCTTAATCCTAGCAATCAGTCACAGGCATCAAACACCTCGCAAATCACCGCTACGCTGACACAAGCCGGTGCTTATACCGTAGCCGTCAGGCGCATCTCAGGAAGCAGTCAAACGGGCGGTTATCAGTTGTTCTTGCAGCGACCCAAGAACCCGTGTAACCCGACGCCCTTGACCGAATGCCAGACGGTGCGGGCGACCTTGCGCGATCCCATCGAACTTGATGCTTACACGTTCAACGGGGCTGTCGGGCAGACGGTGACGCTGCGTTTGGTTGGAAGTTCTCTTGAGTTCAGCCCGACCATGAGGCTTTACGACCCGGATGGTATTTCGTTGACTTCCGGCTCTACTATTACGCGAACGCTGACCAAGAGCGGCACTCACACCGTCTTAATAAGCGCGAATCCGGCAGGGAACACCGGCAGCTACGCGGTAAGTTTCGGGAACATCAAGGTTGAGCTTTCGTCGCTGAACGGCGGTGAAGTTTTCTTAGCCGGAACTCCGGTCACGATCAAGTGGTCGTCTGAGGCTCGCAATCCCAGTCGCGCTTCCCATGAGATTCAACTCTCTACCGACGGCGGCGCGACCTTCCCCAACGTAATCGCCGCCGGGCTGTCGGCGACCGCCCAGTCGTTCATCTGGAGTATCCCGCCATCTTTAACTGTTAGTAACGGACGCATTCGCGTCGTCGCCAGAGACACGGCGGGTAACGTCTGCGGCGACACGAGCGACACGGATTTCGCCGTCGCCAACTTCAACACGGCGGAGACGACGACTCATGAGTACGACTCTCTCAACCGCCTCACCCGAACGATTTACACCGACGGAACCGCGATTACTTACACTTACGATGATGTCGGCAATCGGTTGGCGGAAGTCGTCTCATCCGTTCCCGTCTTTAGAGTGACAGGCAGTCCGGTATCATTGAGCGTGCCGCAGAGGAGTAATGCGACCAGCATAATCACCGTAACCTCATTGAACGGGTTCAACAGCGAGGCGGATTTAGCTTGTGTGGGTCTGCCGCAGAATGTAAGTTGCCGCTTCAGTCGAAGCGGCGTGACGCCACCGGCAAACGGCACCGCGACCAGCACGTTGACCGTGACTGTTGATTCCGATGCACAGGTCGGAATGTACGGGTTTCAAGTAGTCGGCACCAGTGGAACTTTGACGCGCACCCTCGACATGAATTTAACCGTGGCGGCGGCACTGGATTTTACGATCACAAGCAACACTTCATCATTGAGCGCGATGCCGGGTAGCATCGCCAACGCCGCTGTCACCGTGACATCGCTGAACGGCTTTAGCGGCGCGGTGAATCTGAGTTGCACAAGCCTCGTGTCGGGTGTGACCTGTAACTTCAACCCGGCTCAAGTGGTGCTTTCGGCGAACGGAACCATCATTAGCACGCTGACGGTAAGCGTCGCGCCGAATGTCACGCCGCGAACTGACCTCTTTCAGGTGAGAGGCGTCGGTGGCGGTTTGACTCGCACATCCGGCATCACGCTGGACGTGCTGCCTGTGGGCGAGACGCTGTTGTTAAATGAAAACTTTTCCGGCGGCATTCCACAAACATGGTCGATTGTTGACGGCGGTGAAGGAGGCGGCGAAGCCGCTACGTGGACGACGACCAACCCCGGCGAACGAACGATAGGCACGCCTTTCAGCACTCCCTTTGCGATTGTGGACTCCAAAGAGGCGGGTTCCGGTGCGATACAGGATGAGCAACTAATCACGCCAACAATCAACGCTGCCGGATGCAGCCGCGTCGTCCTCGACTTCAGCAATCAATTTCGCTGGCAAACCGGTAATCAGGACGAGATGGCGGATGTGGATGTGAGCATTGACGGCGGTTCGACGTGGACGAACGTGCTGCGAATGCAGGGTGCTAATGACGGTTACACTTTAGAGAATACGAAATCGCTTGACATCACATCGGTGATAGCGGCGAACCCGGTGAACGTGAAAGTCAGATTCCGTTTTCACAACGGGAGCGACGAATGGTGGTGGGCGATTGATAATGTGAAAATCAGATGCACATCGGCGACGACGCCGGTAAGTCCCGGCGACGTGCTTATCAGCGAGTTTCGATTGCGCGGCGCGAACGGTGCGAACGACGAGTTCATCGAGTTGTACAACAACACCGACTCGCTCATCACCGTCAGCACAACCGACGGTTCGAGCGGATGGACGATAGCCGCGCGCAATACGGACGGAACGGCGACCGCAAGATTCACCATCCCGTCAGGCGTCCGCATTCCGGCGCGCGATCATTACCTTATCGTGAATGGCAGCCTCGCAAACGGCTACAGCCTCGCCGCATACGCGAGCGAAGATGCCGCCTACTTCACGGACGTTGCAGACGATACCGGCATCGCCTTGTTCAGAACCGCCGCACCCGCAAACTTCACAATCGCTAACCGCCTCGATGCCGTAGGCTTCAGTGGTCTGACGGGAGCCGTCGCCGATTTGTATCGTGAGGGAGCGGGTCTTGCATCGGTCGGCAGCAGCGACGGTCAATACAGCTTCGTGCGTCGCATGATTGGCGGCAGATTGCAGGACACGAACAACAACGCGGCGGATTTTGTGCTCGTCTCGCCGACGGGCGCAAACTTCAACGGCGTGCAATCAACTCCCGGCGCGCCGGGACCTCAGAACTTAAACAGTCCCATCAGTCTCATTTTACCGATCATCCGCCCGACCCTTAATACTACCTCTGCCATTCGCAACCGCTCTCGCCCCGGCAAACTCACTACGGTTGATAAGATCGGACAAGGGATTGTAGTGCTACGCTTCACCTACACCAACACGACTGGCAGCCCCGTTGCGACCTTGCGCTTTCGCATCGTCGAACTCGTTACGCAGGGCGCGACGGCTAGTCAACTTCCGGCTGATGTGCGCGTGCTCTCGTCTGAAGACGTAACCCTGATAATCAATAATCAGCAAGTCACCGCACGCGGCTTGACGCTTGAACAACCGCCCGACCAACCGAGCGGTGGCGGACTCAATTCAAGTCTGCGCGTGGACGCCATCAGTGCGAGCACTCCACTCACGCCCGGCGCGACGCTTACGGGTGCGGTGCGCCTCAATGTCGTGCGCGGCGGGCGCGTCCGCATCTCGCTTGTACCGGAGACATCGCCCGAAGATTGATGAAACGCCGCGCGCAAGGTGTGCTTGCGATGCTCACCAATCATGTGGTCGAACAAGCCGCAAATGGTAAAACCCTAAAACGGCGGCGGAAGAAGCGGCGATGATGCGTAAGATGTATCAAGATATAGTCTTGAACAAAGGTGCTGCGCCGAAGGACAAGCCTGTTCAGATTCAAGGTTTGTCGCGCAAGAAAAACAACGATACCGCTTCAACGACCGCTTCATTGTTCCAGCACGCTAGTTGAAACTATGCGCTTTCAGCGCAAGACTTT
>JANDLT010000057.1 GCA_024330265.1 Pyrinomonadaceae bacterium MAG19_C2-C3
ACCCACAGTTTTCCATACCCAACCTATCCTTTCCTAATTTCCAAACACCCTCTTACATTTGAAATTGAATATGTTCAATTTCAAATGTAGGGAAAAACAAGAGCAAGCGGCGAATACAGATGAACGCAGAGCAGGAACATCAACCGACACCAAACGCCGCCCCCGCCGCACGCCCGCGTGTGTTGCTGAAACTTTCCGGCGAAGCGTTGATGGGTTCGCAAGGCTACGGGGTTGATACTCTCGTCGCGCAATCAATCGGCGAAGAAATCCGCGACGCGCGTGCGACGGGCGTTGAAATCGCTATTGTCGTCGGCGGCGGGAACATCTTTCGCGGTGTCTCGAAAAGCGCGAGCGGGATGGACAGGTCGAGTGCCGATTACATAGGAATGCTGGCGACCGTGATGAACGCCGTCGTACTTCAAGACGCATTAGAGAAGCTCGGCGTTTTTACGCGCGTCCTCTCCGCGATAAACATGCCGGAAGTCGCCGAACCGTTCATACGCCGTCGTGCGATTCGTCACCTTGAGAAAGGGCGCGTCGTCATCTTCGCCGCCGGAACGGGCAATCCGTATTTCACGACCGACTCCGCCGCCGCCTTGCGCGCACTCGAAATCAAAGCCGATGTGCTGCTCAAAGCGACGAAGGTCAAGGGCGTATATTCGGCAGACCCGAACGTGGATGCCGAAGCTTTGTTCTATGAATCAATCACTTACCGCGACGTTTTACAAAAGCGTTTGCAGGTGATGGATGCATCGGCAATCTCTCTGTGCATGGACAACGGCTTGCCGCTCGTCGTTTTCGATATGCTTAAACCCGGCAACATCCGGCGCGTCGTCACGGGCGAACACAGCATCGGCACGCGCGTTTATGCCGGAGAATAATCAACACTTTTCATTAAGAGGTAAATTACAATGAGTGCCGCAGATGTTGTCAAAGAAACGCGCCCGCGCATGGATTCTTCGATTGAAGATTTCCGTCGCCGTCTCGCCACGATTCGCACAGGTAAAGCGAGCGTCTCGATTCTCGATACGATTCTGGTTGAATACTACGGCACACTGACGCCGCTCAATCAGATGGCTGTGGTTCACGCGCCCGAAGCCAACATGCTGACCGTCACGCCGTTCGATGCGTCGCAAACGGGAGCGATTGAGAAAGCGATTCGTCAATCCGATTTGGGACTCAACCCGCAAAAAGACGCGAAGATGGTGCGCGTCCCCGTCCCGCCACTCACCGAAGAACGCCGCAAACAATTCGTGAAACAGGTTCACGACATCGCGGAAGACCACCGCACGGCGGTACGCAACATTCGCCGCGATTCAAATGACCGTTTGAAAAAGATGCTCAAAGACAAAGCGATTTCCGAAGACGACGAACGCGGCGGGGTGGAAGAAGTTCAGAAATTGACGAACACTTACGTCACCAAGATTGATGAACTGACGAAGGTTAAAGAGCAAGAATTGATGAGCGTTTAATACATCTCACAAAACTTTTAACTTAAATGGCTTCAGTCTCAAACAAGGGCTGAAGCCGTTTGCCGTTCTAACATGCGATAGCGCATCATAGTCGCAACGATAATTTTAGAACTTTAGATGAACGTCCCCCTTCGACGTGTTCCCGGTTTTCGCTATGAGTGAGATTCGACAATTTGCCCGCCGCTTTCGTCCCTATAAAACAAAACTCGCGCTCGGCATCCTGTGCATACTCGCGTCGGTTCTCGTCGGCTTGTTAATTCCCTTGCTTGTCGGGCGCGCGGTGGACGAACTGCAAGACGGGGTGACGTGGAGGATACTGACGCGCTATGCCTTCTCGATTCTCGGCGCGAGCATCGTTAGCGGCATCTTTCTGTTCGCGCAACGTCGCTTGCTTATCGGCATCTCGCGCGAAATCGAGCGCGACATACGCCATGATTTCTACGCGCACATTCAATCGCAACCACTCGCGTTTTTTCACGCAAACCGTGTCGGTGATTTAATGGCACGCGCGACGAGCGACCTTTCCGCCGTGCGTCAACTCGCGGGACCTATGATTATGTACACCTTGCAAACCGTGTTCGTCGTCATTCTCGTTCTGCCGTTGATGTTGCGAATAAGCGTCACGCTCACCTTGCTTTTGTTCATCACGATGCCGCTCGTTTCCCTCACCGTTAAATACATCGGGCAGCAAGTTCACACGCGCTTTGAAGGCATCCAGGATTTCTTCGCGCAGATTTCCGCACGCGCCCAAGAAAATCTTTCCGGCGTCCGCGTCGTCCGGGCTTACGCGCAAGAATCATCCGAAATCGCCTCCTTCAAATCACTCAATCAAGAGTACGCCAAACGCAACTTGGGCTTGGTGCGCGTCTCCGCCGTGATGCGCCCGCTGATGCAATTCCTTATCGGCATCGGCTTCGCACTCATCATCTGGTGGGGCGGGACGCTCGCCGTGCGCCATAATCTTACGGGCGGGGCGGAAGGCATCTCCGTCGGGCAGTTCACGGAATTTAACTTGTACCTCGCGCGCCTCATTTGGCCCCTTATCGCGCTCGGCTACGTCGTCAATCTTTACCAGCGCGGCACGGCGAGTCTCAAACGCATGAACACGATTTTCTCCGTCAAGCCCGACATCGAAGATGCCGTCGGCGTTCGTGAACAACCGCCGATTAAAGGGCGCATCGAGTTTCGCAATCTGACTTTTGCGTACACGCCGACAAGTCCACCCGTCTTGCGCAACATCAATTTAATTATCGAACAAGGGCAAGCCGTCGCTTTCGTCGGACACACCGGAAGCGGCAAATCAACGCTCATCAGTCTCATCCCGCGCCTATATGAAGCCGCGCCCGATACCATCTTTATTGACGGCATTTCAATCCGCGATTACCCGCTCGCGCAACTGCGCGCGGCAGTCGGTTACGTCCCGCAGGAAACATTTTTGTTTTCCGACACGCTCGCCGAGAACATACGCTTCGGCACGATTGATGCTGACATGAACGACGTGCGCCTCGCCGCCGAAATCGCCGGACTCAAAAACGACATTGAGGATTTCCCTAAGAAATACGACACCCTCGTCGGTGAGCGCGGCATCACTTTAAGCGGCGGGCAGAAACAACGCACCGCCATCGCCCGCGCCGTCACACGCAAGCCGCAAATTTTAATTCTCGACGACGCCCTTTCCGCCGTTGACACATACACGGAAGAAACCATCCTCGCGCACCTGCGCGGCGTCATGCGCGACCGCACATCCATTATCATCTCGCACCGCATCTCGACCATGCGCGACGCCGATTTAATCTGCGTCCTCGACGAAGGGCGCATCGTCGAACAAGGCACGCACGACGAACTTTTAGCGCGCGGCGGCGAGTATGCTGATTTATATGAGCGACAATTATTAGAGGAAGAACTACTCGCAACAAACTAAACGACACGATAAACCATGCGTTTTCATTCTGGCTTCTGACTCCTGACTTCTGACCACTGCTTTTATGTCCACCGCCGTCCAACAATTTCACGAAGAAGAAAGCATCGGCAAAACTTACGATTCGCAGGTCGCGCGTCGTTTGCTCAAGTATTTGAAGCCGTACCTGCGTCTGCTGATTCCGGCTTTGACGTTGACGCTTGCTTTGAACTTCCTTCGCATTTTGCAACCCAAGTTCACGCAGTACGCGATTGACGAACACATCTTGCCGGGCGATCTGGGCGGGTTGAAAATCCTCGCCCTTATCTTCGTCGGCGTTCTCGCCGTGACGTTTCTGTTTTCTTACATTCAAACCGTCCTGCTCGAAGGCATCGGGCAACGTGTGATGTATGACCTGCGTGCTGAACTGTTTGAAAAATTACAACGTCAGGAAGTCGCGTACTTCGACCGTAATCCGGTCGGACGAATTATGACGCGCTTAACTTCGGATGTTGATTCGCTCAATGAATTGTTCACATCCGGCGTGATTGATGTGCTTGGCGACGTGGTGATGATTTTCGCCATCATCGGCATCATGGCGTTTATGGATTGGCGTTTAACCCTCGTCACACTCGTCACCGTGCCGATGCTCGTCTGGGCGACTTCGTGGTTTCGCCAACACGCACGGCGCGGTTATGACCAAGTTCGCACACGCCTCGCGCGCATCAACGCTTTTCTCCAAGAACATCTTTCCGGCTCGCGCGAAGTGCAAATCTTCAATCGTGAACGCCGGGAGATGATGGAGTTCGACCGCATCAACGACGACTACACGAAGGCGAATGTTGACACGATTTTTTACTACGCGATTTTCTTTCCGCTCGTTGATTTAATCGGGGCGGTCGGAGTCGCGCTTATCATCTGGTACGGCGGCTATCGCGTGATGTCGAACACGCCCGTTCAGGAAGTTTTATCTTTGGGCGCGCTCGTCGCTTTCATTCAATACTCGCAACAACTCTTTCAACCGATACGCGACATCTCGGACAAGTACAACGTACTTCAAGCCGCCCTCGTCGCATCGCATCGCATATTTCGATTGTTCGATTTGCCGATTCAAATCACGACGCCCGCCGCGCCTAAAAAACGGGGACGCGCCGAAGGGCAAATCGAATTTGAGAACGTGTGGTTCGCGTATAAAGGTGAAGATTGGGTTTTGAAAGATGTTTCTTTTGTCGTCGAACCCGGTCAATCCGTCGCGTTCGTCGGTGCGACGGGAAGCGGCAAGACGACCATCACGAATCTTTTGATGCGCTTCTATGACGTGCAAAAAGGGCGCGTGTTGTTGGACGGCGTTGATGTGCGCGAATGGGATTTGCCGAGTCTGCGTGAAAACTTCGCGGTCGTACTTCAAGATGTGTTTCTGTTTAGCGGCGACATCAACAGCAACATACGACTTGGAAACGAAAGCATTACCGATGAACAGGTCTTGTGGGCGGCGGGTGAAGTGCGCGCCGATGCGTTCATCAAACGACTGCCCGAAGCTTACGAAACACAGGTGCGCGAACGCGGGGCGGGCTTATCCGTCGGGCAGAAACAACTCATCTCATTCGCCCGCGCATTGGCGTTCAATCCCGCGCTTCTGGTTTTGGACGAAGCGACGAGTTCGATTGATACCGAGACGGAACAACTTATCCAAGACGCGATTGAGCGCGTGATGCGCGAACGCACATCCATTATCATCGCGCATCGTCTCTCGACCGTTCAACGCGCCGCCCGCATCGTCGTCATGCATCACGGCGAAATCCGCGAACAAGGCACGCACCAAGAACTGCTCACCGCACGCGGTCTGTATTATCGTCTTTATAGATTGCAGTACGACGTGGAAACAGAAACGCGAGATGATGATTTGGTGCGTGGTTAGACTTAGACAAGACAGGTTTTAGCCACGAATCATCACGGAAAAAATCATTGAAGAATCCGTCTTTGTTTCGCGCCGTTTCGTGTTGTTTCGTGGCTAGGTTTTAGTCGTTTCTTTTACCGCACATAATGTTGTCTTGACTGACTCCACCACAATCAAAAGTTGAAACGAAGTTGCGCCACGACGCGACGATTGCCGGCGTCGCCGTCGCCGCCACCGCCGCCGAATCCGCCGCCTCTGGTAACAAGCGAGATTGACTGTCCGAAGCGGTTTGAACTCAGGTTGCCGATAGGCTGACCTTCGTTTGTGCGGTTGAAAAGATTCTCAACCTGTACCGAAAGATTCAGCGTGTAACGACTGTCAGAACTCACACCGCCGAAACCACCGCCGCCGCCACCGCCCGCGCCCTGCGGGAGACCGCCGCCGCGTCCACCGCGCCTGCCGCCGCCACCGCCGCGTCTTCCACCACCGCCCGCGTTGCCGTTCTGCGCGACGGCATCGGAACGTCGCCCGAAGCCGAAGTTTCTGCCGACGCGCATGTTGACGCTAAAGAATGCGGGACCGTTGGCGAAGTTGCGCGGGATGATTTCCGCATCGGGGAGTGTGCGCGGGTTGGTATCGAAATCACCGAACTCCGTGCGGACGACTGAGCCGCGCGTGAGGTCGGTCGCAAACGCGGGACGGTCATTGAAAATCGTATCGGCGTTTAAGTCCTGCCCGATAGTGATGTTGAACGGGCGTCCGCTGTTGGCAGTGATGAACGGGTTGAAAGTGAAGCCGAACGGCGCGTTGTAACTACCAAAGAAGAAGAAGCGATGCCGCACGTCAAACGACGCACGCCCGTATTCGGTACTCAAGTCGAACGGATTGCCGGGAAACGACCCCGCCCCGTCCGTGTCGCTTCTGGCAGAGCCGAGAATATAGCCGCCGCGAAACGTGAGCCTCTGCCCGAAGCGCGAGTTGAGCGAAACAATCAACTGGTTTTGATTGAAGATGCCGCTCGATTCGTAACGATAAATGTTGCCGACCGCCCCGAACGGATACTGCGCCCCGCGCGGTCGCCCGAACTCATCCGTAATCACGCGCCCGGTCGCATTGTCATATTGAATCGAAGCCGGAAGCGGAGCGTTGACGTTGCGCGAACGAAGAACGTGGAGCGTGCGCGTATTGAAGTACACGACGTTAGCCGTCAGCGAGCCGAACAACTGACGCTCGATGCTGATGTTCGATTGCAAAGTATAAGGGGCGGTCAAGTCGTCCGCGATAAGGCGCGTCGTCAAACCCTGCGCTCCGACGCTGGCGAAAAGTTCTTGCGTCGTCGGGATGTTGTTGATGTAAAAGTTAGGGTTGATAACCGTGAACTGCAGTTGATTGATTGAACCCAAATCGTTGAGCATCCCGTCACTGCCGACCGCGTTCAAGCGGTTGGTTTGCAAGACAAGGCTTTCGGCAAAACGTTCATAGAAGACGCCGAAGCCGCCGCGAATCACGGTTCGCGGGCGCGCCGTTCCGGTACTACCGCCCGCACCCGGCGAGTACGCGAAGCCTATGCGCGGCGCGAAATTAAGATTGCTGTTGATGTTCGATTGCACTTCGTAACGCAACCCAAGCGAGAGCGTCAATGCCGGATTGATGCGCCAATCGTCTTGGACAAACGGCGCGAAATCCGTTTGCCTAACACGGGCTTCGGGGTTGCCGCCCGCGATGGTGAATTGCGACGGGCGCGCTCCGGCATCGCCGCGCTCGACGGCGCGAAACTGGTCGAGCGGCGATTGAATAATCATGCCCGCGCTACGCACGCCGGTAAAGGTGAACGTTCCGGCGTAATTATCCGGCGAGACATCAAGCACGCGAACATGACGCAAACGCGCTCCGGCTTTTATCGAATGCTTACCGCGTGTGAACGACGTAAAGTTTTGAAACTCAACGCGCGTCTCCGGGTTGCGAGAACCGAAGCCGATGGACGGCGAACCGCCGACGAAAGAATCAAGCACGTTAATCGTCGGCGTGTTGACCGCGACATCTTCGGCGCGATTCTCACGCACAAACTGGAAGCGCGATTCATTAACCGCCGTGCCGATAATTGCCGTTTCGGTTATCTGAAATGTGTGCTGTGAAGTCTCCACATCGAAGGCGCGTTCGGGTAAGGTCAACTCACTAAGTCCCGCGTTTTCGTTTCTGCCGCGCGAGTATGTGTAACGCCCGACAAGCGTGTTGTTCGAGTTGATTTGATAATCGAAGCGCGGGCTGAACGTCGTGCGACGTTGCGGCGTAACGACCGCGAAACTAAACGGCACGGGGTTAAGCGAGGCATCGAGAGTGCGGGCGTTAATCGCCGCATTGTCGTCCGTGTCACGTCGCTCGAAATCTATAAAGTACGAAGCGCGTTTGGGAATCAGAGAACCCGAAACATTGCCGCCGAAGCGTTTGAGTTGAAACGGGGCGCGGCGGGCTTTGCCGTCACTGCCGAGATTTTGGGTGAACGGGTTGCGCGAGTTTAGGGATTCATCGCCGAAGTTGAAAAAACCCGTGCCGCGAAAACGGTCGGTTCCCGGCTTCGTCAAAATCTCGATGCGCCCGAAGCCGATGCGGTCGAACTCGGCGGAAAACGGATTCGAGTTGATACGAACTTCGCGTATGGATTCGCGCGGCGGAAGACGCCCGCCCGTGAATCCGTCAATGAAAATCTGACCGCCGTTAGGTCCCGCCCCGGGTCCCGCGAGGGCTTGGAGCGCGGCGGCTAAATCATCCGGGTCGTCGGGCAGAGCGTCTAAATCCGCACCGCGCAAAACAAGCGCGTCGGCATTATTCGCAGGTTCGGTGCTGACCGGAGCTTCGCCCGCGACCGTGACTTCCTGTTCTTCTAACGCGATGCCGAGTTGTATGTTAAGCGGCGCGGTGTTTCCGGTGGCGACTTCGACTTGCGGATTCTCGAACAATGAAAAGCCGGGAGACGTGACGCGCACGATAAAAATTCCGGGCGCGAGTCCGGCGATAACGTAGTTGCCTTCCTCGTTCGTCGTCGCAGAACGCTCCGTGCCGTTCGCGTCAATCGCAGTCACAGTCGCTCCCGTCACGACGGCGTTAAACGGGTCTGTGACCTGACCGCGCAAAGTTCCGGTCGTGGTTTGCGCGAACGTGTCGGCAGTTGAAAACAGAAACAGTCCCACCAAAATCAAAACTAACGCGCGACGTAAAGATAAAAATTCCATGTCTGACTTGTCCTGTGATGATGAATAAAATTCGCCGAATAATGGGCAATGAAAGTTAAGATATTTGAGTTTGATGTAAGGCAAAAAAGATTTTATCCACGAAAGAACACGAATCATCACGAATTAAACCGCTGAAAATCCGGCTTTCGTTTCGTGTCGTTTCGTGTTCTTTCGTGGATAAGTTTTAGTCTTCTCCGATAATCGTTTTAAGGTCCACCGATACCCAAATCGAAGCCGCCGAAGCCGCCCGCATCGCCGCCGATGCCGCCCGCCGCCCCGCCGCGTCCCTGAGGAATGCGGGCTGCCGGAGAAGCGAGCAAAGCTTCGACTCCGGCGATAAGCGTGATAGCGGTGGCGCGCGTTGCGTCGCCCGTGTCGGTGCTTGAGACGACAATTCCGTCACCGGCTTTGAGGTCGGCGATTGTCAAAGCGGGCAAGCGTTCCATCATTTCTTGTAAATCGAAGCCGCCACCGGGACGATTGCCACCGCCCATCATGCCGCCGCGCCCGCCACGTCCGCCGCGATTGCTTTCATCCGGTGCGCCGCTCGGTGATGATGAAGGCGTGCCGCTTTGACGTTCGGGTCTTCCGCCGGTCGCTCCCCGCCGTGCGCCGTCGGGGTTATTGCCGCCGCCTGCCGCGCCGCGATTTGCCATCGCCATCGCCATCATCGGCGGCACGCGACGCAGGGTCGAATCCGCTTTGACATTGACGATGACGGGCGCGCCGCCGCCAAGCGGCGTGAGTGTAACTTCGCCCGTCGTCGGGTTGACGGCGGAAACAAAACCGGCGAGCGTACGAAACGAACCGGAAACGATTTCCTTCGGCGTGAGTCCGCCGTCGGCTGTGCGTTCGCCACGCGCGCGAAGTTGGTCGCCGACTTTCAACTCGCCAAGTGAACTGATGCGCGCATCGGCAAAGCGCACCGATTCGGGAGCATAACGACGAAACAAGGTTGAGTCCGCGATTTTAAGCGTCACCGGAGAAGCGGCGTCAACGGGCGGTGTTCCCTGTTGGGCGGCGGCGACACGTCCGCGCGGTTGGACGACGATTTCTTTCGCCTGTGGATTGACGGCGGTGACGACGCCGACGACGCCGTTCTGCCATTCCGCCTGGTCACGCTCTTGCTTCGCCGCGACATCGGCTCTCGACATCACGAAAACTTTGCTTGCCGCCGCGACCGTTTGACCCGCCGCGATGCGCCCTCTATCCACCAGCACGCGGTCACCGACAGCAACATCCGCGAGCGTCGCGGGAACGGCTTTCGCCGGAGAAGTTTCGCCGCCCGGCAAACGATTATAAGCGGTCGTTCCGGTCAGGACGACAAGGACGGTTTCGCCTGCGTCGGTCTTCAAAGTCAACTGCTTCGCCGTCGCGTCGAGCGTCGTAACTTCCCCTGTGACGTAGCGCGCGGGTGCGGCGGTGGTCGCACCTTGTGCCGCCGGTTGCGCGGTCTGTGCGGTAACATAATTGAAATAACTCGCGCCAATTATCATCGCTCCCGTCAGTGTGACGTAAGCAAAGCCGCGCGCAGTGTGGTTCATTTTTTTAATCGTTCTTTGCATAATTTTTCCTCAAAGTTCGGCAATCGCACAGTGAGATGCGACGGTATTATGTGTAGGACGCTCACATTCGTTGCAAAGTTACATTTTAAGATTCGTGCCACCACTTAACTTGATGCCGCGCGGTCAAGGTTAAACCTAAACTGACAATCAAAAGGGCAAAAATCAGCACCGCCCAGATGTACGGCACGGACAATACTCCGACCCAAAAGAGCGCGCCCGCGAGAAGCGCGACGACTTCCGAATCGCGCGTGCGCGGTGTGGTGAATTTTCGCAAAACGAGTCTTTGCAAAAGCCTTCCGGTTGCCGCCTGAACCACGATGCGCCCGAACAGATACGCTCCCGCCATCAGGCAGAATGCCATCAGCCCGACGAGCGTACTCAACCACGCGGGCAAAAACCGGAGCGTGATTGACACGCCGCAAATCATCACGACCGCGCTTAGAAAGCCGATGATAGCGACGCGCCAACTCGTTAATTGCAAACGCGCGGCGGCGCGGCTGATTGCTCCCGGCGCAATCCACGTCAAGCCGAGTCCGGCGACGAACCAGAATCCGACGGCGAACAATCTTTGAATCAAATACACGACGGTCAGGCGCGGCGCGAACACCGACGAAGGTTCACGAAACGCATCGCGCAAGGCGTCTTCATAACCCGCGACCATTATCGTCGTACTCGCGGGATTGCGTCCCGGCGCGGTGCGCCCGTGATGATAAGTTCCGCCGAGCGCGATGACATCGCCGCCGATGTACGAACCCGGACGCTGGATAACCGAACCGCCGATAGTTCCTACGTCGCCTTCGACGCGCCCTTCGACGATGCAATCGCCGCCCAACACGATAACGCCTTTGGCGACCGCCCCGCGTACAACGACCGTGCGACCGACCGCGATGACATCGCCCGCACTGCCCGCGACGATTTGGACATTCTCATTCGTCCGCGTTGCGAGGCGTGCCGCTTGGCTCGTCGAAATCTCGTCCGCCGCGCGGACATTCGTTTCGCGTTCACTCGCGGCAATCGCAGCCTCGCCCGTCATCACTTCGATTTGTATTGAGCCGTAAGTCGCGTGTGCAGATGCGCCGATAATCAACAGGGCGATGATGCACAACACGCACTGCCGCCACCCGTCCGGCATCATCGCGTTCCACATCACCGGATAAGCGGGCGGGCGAAACGTCTGAAATGAAATCGAAGGTGACGACACGATGAAGATACGGGCGGATAAAAAGGTGCGAGACTTTAATCGAAAAGCGGAACATCGCCGTCGGTCGGTGACGACGTATGATTGAGAAATCGTGAAACCCCGTCGCGCGGCACGCGGTAGCTTCTCACGAACAGCCACAACAAAGCGGTGGCAATACCGAACAGCATCCATCCCAACACAGCGAAACGCGGCGATACACCACGCAAAGCGAGTTCATCAAAACCGCGCAACACAAATGCGAAACAGACCGCCGCATCGCGCACCGTGCGCCCAATCATTTCCCCTACGATGCTTGCCGCGCGCCACGCCTGACTATCAAGAATGACACCCGACGCCGCCCACGCCGCGACGCCAATCAACATCACGATACCGGAGATACGCACCGCGTTTCGCCTTATGGTCGGCTGTATCGTTTGACGATTGAATGAAGTCGGACGACGCCGCACGCCGCCCATGTCGTTCTGCGCGTGCGCCGTGACGATGCGCGCAAAGTCTTTCGGCAAAGGCATGGCGCACTCTGCTCCGAACGTCGCGTGAAGCGAACACAAAACTTGTCGTTGCGCGGCAAGCGACCGGCGGCATGAATCGCACGTTGCGAAATGGCTCTCAAATTCGACTCCGGCGCGCCACTCCATTTCGCCGTCAAGATACGCGGCGACGGCTTCGGCGTGCGGGCAAATTTGTGTACCTGTGGTGTTCATCAAAACTTCCGGCTCTTACATACCGTCAATCCCGCGCCGCAAAAATTCCGCGCGCATAATTTCACGCGCGCGGAAGATTCGATTCTTGATTGTACCGAGCGGCAAGCCCGTGACTCCGGCAATCTCGTCGTAATTCATATCGTGCGCGTGGCGAAGCAGGATGAGTTCCCTGTACGCATCCGGCAAAGATTGCACGACCGCTTCGACTTCCGAGCGTCGTTCGGCGCGTTCACTTTCAACTTGCGGCGAGAGGGTTTGACTGGCAAGCGGCAAGTGGCGTTCTTCGCCGTCGCGCTCAGAAATCAAACTCTGTTCGCGCGTCGTGTGGCGTCGCAAATAATCAATCGCCGCGTTGTGCGCGATGCGATAAATCCACGTCGAAAATTTATATTCCGAATTGTACCGCGCGAGCGAGTTATAAACTTTGATGAAGACATCCTGCGTCAAATCGAGAGCCGCTTCGTAGTTGCCCGTCATGCGATAAATATAGGAAACCATCGGGCGTTGATACCGCCGCACGAGTTCCGCAAAATCGTCTTCGCCACCGCCGAGCGAACGCACCACGAGGTCGCCGTCCGTCAACGCAGACCACTCGAACTTTGAATTAAGCGCGATACTATTCATAACTTTTTGTCGCTTGACTTAACTACCCGCTTCCGCATCGCTTTCTGTTACGCGACGCGGCGCGGGGAAGTTTCAGAAACAGTATGCAGTAGGCAGAGGGCAGTAGGCAGAGTGAAGACAGGAAGACAGTTCAATGTTCAAAGTTTTAAGTTCAAAGTTGAATACCCAACATTGAACATTGAACTTTGAATCCACGTTTTATACTGCCTACTGCCCTCTGCCTACTGTCTACTGCTTCTCACCTCCACGCCATTGACGCGAGTCCGGCGGCGGCGGCGATGTCAGTAAAGGTCAAGTCGGTCGCGGGCAGGGCGAGACGGACATCTTCGGGACGCAGTGTGTGCGGGTCGGTGGCAAGGGTTTCGTGAATGATGTCGCGGGCTTGTGCTTCGTTGAGGGCGTCGCCGGTGATGAAGATTTGATGCAAGTTTCCGGCGGGCGCGTCCGTGTACGATTCATCGTGCGCTTCGCTGTGTACGATGTCGCCCTGCCTGTCGTCGGGCGTTTCGTGATGTGGTTCATGGTGCGCTTTATCATGCACGATGTCCGGCTTGGTCGCGTGTGTGAGACGGTCGCGGTAGAAAAGCATTAAGCGATAAAACTCATCGGCGCGGGCTTCTTCGTCGCAAACGATACTGCGGACGATAAGCGGTATGCCGCCGCGTAATATCATCGCCGTGAATCCTTGTTTGTGCGAACTGACGAGCAGCGCGTCGGGAGCGTCGGGGTGCATCACCGTCTTTGAACCCACATCGCTCATCAACCAACGCGCTTCACCGAGATGCGCGGGCAGGATAAGCCCGGCTTGTAGATTCATCCCCGCGAACAGGGCTTCGTATTCCGCGAGCGTTTCGCGGCGCGCTCCGGCGGCGAGAAAGCGCGTGCGCCCGCGTTCATCGGCGGCAAGTCGTTCATGCGAGACGCGCAAATCTTCGGCGCGCGAACCGAACGCGCGTTCGATTTTCCATTGCAACATTTCGTCACGTTCAGAGCGTGAGGCGGGCGCGCTCTCTAAAGTCAGAATCGCGGTGCGCGTCGCGGCTTCCGGTAAGGCGACCGACCATCGTTTTTGGCGATTGAGTCCGGTGCTGTTAATGAGTTCGGTTAAAACCGCGATGAGTTCGTCCACTTCGTGGATATTCGTTTCATCGAAATTCGGACGCAAAGCCTCGTGCGGCAATCCCACAGTTCCGGCGCGCGGCATGGTATAGACGCCGCGCCGCCGCGCGAGTTCGACGACACTCGCACTCGTCTCCGAAAGACTTAAAGCGATGGGCGGAAGCGGGGCGGCGATAAAGCGATTGAGCGGATTTGAAGGCATCTCAAGAGTGGTCAGTGGTCAGATAAAACATGATGAAGTGCGTGTTGTGCCTTTTCATTCGTGGTGATGCCACGTTTAGATTGACAACTGAAATTCATTTCACCACTCGTTATAACTGCGCCCGTCCGAGCCTGTTTCACCAGATGAGCTGCGTACATCTTTGACGCCGTTCGCGGTTTTGGAAACGGTCGCGTCGTTGCCCATCTCGACGTACCAATCGGCTTGGTCGGTCATCGGGTCAACCGGAATCTCGCGCAAATATCCGGCTTCGACGAGTGATTGAAGCGACGGCGGCATCTCGCCTTTGTCCGCCGTGTAACGGTCAATCGTCTTTCGCATCTCCATCAAATCGGCGCGCAACGTCGCTTCACGCGCGATGTCAACCGAGCGGTTGTACATCGGCGCGATGGCGAGCAACAAGACAATCATAATCGTGATGACGATGACGAGTTCAAGCAACGTGAAGCCACGTTGCTTGTAGTGGATAGTGGATAGTGGATAGTGGATAGTGAAGAACGGACGACGGAGAGTTCCGGCTTTTTCCTGACACTCTCCACTATCTACTATCCGTTCTCCACTACCTTTACCAGTCGCTATATTTTTCACCGCTAAGTGACTCCTCATCGGATTTCGAGCGGACATCGAAGACGTTGATTCTGTCCCACGAACTCGCATCCGATTCTTGATAACACGATTGAATGTTCCACTCCTCAGTCCCCGCGAAACCTTCCGTCATCGGGTCGTCGGGGATGCGGCGCAAATAGGTTTTGGTGGCTTGTGTAATTTTGTCCGTTGCATTCTTGTCAAGATCGATACCCGGAACCGGCACTCCTTGAACCCGTGGTTTGACTTCGACGCCTTTGGTTAAAGTTTCCAAATCAGGCGGGTAATAATCAATGTTCTCACTCGTGAAAATCTTACCGTCTGCGATATAGACTTTGCTGCGCGGGGTGATGAATCCATTTTGTGGAGTGCCTCCCAGTCCGGTGTAATTCACGCCTTCGGTGTCGCGTTTGAAAGCATCAATCGCGTCGCGCATCTCGCGCAAAGCGACGCGGAGTTCCTGTTCCTTCTGCCGCTTAATGCCGTTCTTGACGAGTGGCATGATGCCGAGCGAAAGGATTGCAAGCACCGTGCAGGTGATGACGAGTTCAAGCAGCGTGAAGCCTTTGCTTTGTGATGTGATGTTAATTTTTTTCGTCATACACGATTGGTTTAATTCACGACGACGCGACCCGGAGCGGTTCGTTTGGCGATAACGCGATTGTCGGGAGCGACGAGGTGAAGGTTGTCGGACTCAAACGCGACGGTCGTGTCGCCCGTTCCCATCGCTTCGACTTCGAGGATGAGCAGCACGCCCGCGCGCATCGTCCACGCCGCATCGCCCGCTGCCGAAATCGAGACAAGGAGATTGCCGCGCGCATCCATCGAATGCGAAAGAATCGGTTGGACTTCCGAGGCAGTGAAAAGGTTTCCGGCGGCGACCGAGCGCACCGCGAGAACGCGCGGGTCGAAGCGCAAGTTGGCGACGGCAGTATTAAGCGGGGCATCGGTTTTCAACATCACCATTAAACGCCGCCGCTCACCGACGCGCATCCATTGCTCGTTCGGTATGAAACGCAAATCCGCCGCGCTCGTCGCCACAGGCTGAACAGCGGAAGCGGCTTTGATTGTGCGCGCGGGAGTGTTCGCCGCAACCGTTGAAACGAAGTTCATGCGCCCGTTGCCGATTTCATTTACCCTTTCATTTATTGACGCCGAAGCGCGCGGAGTTTCATCCGGCACGACGGGCGACGTGTCAATAAGCGCACGCGGTGCGGGAACGAAAACCGGAGCATTGAAAGACGGCACATCGCTTTCAACCGTCGGCGCAGTTCTTATTTGACGCCTCACCGCATCGTTATTGCCAATCACGAACGACGATACCGGCACACTTTCAATACTGATATGCGCGTTGTTCGATGCGGCTTGATTGACGGAAGCGGTTTGATTCGCGGCGACTTGGTTGACGGTTTGGTTTGCGACTTGATTATCAATGACGACGCGCGGCGCGGGAGTGACGAGGCTGCGCGCGGCTTCGACGACCGGCGATGGTGATGGCGGCATCGTGTTTTGCGTGATGACGGCGTTTGTGTCCGGCGTCAGGTTTGGTATCGCGTTCGGTGTCGCGGCGTTGCGCGCGAGTTGTTCTTCGCGGTCGGACTCTCGCAGGAAAGCTTCGAGCGTTTCACTGGCGGGCGATTGTTGCGAACCGCTTGGCAATTCCCGTTCATCGCTTGGATTGATGGACGGAGCGCGAAGCACGCGCGGCGTGACGGCGATAACGATGTCGGTTTTAGAATTGTCGCGCGTCGGCGTCGTCACGAACCGTCCGAGAATCGGAATCAAGCCGAGCAATGGAATCCCGCTTCGCCCGCGCGATTCGCGGTCTTGCGCGATGCTGGCTAACATCATCGTCCGATTGTTTTGAATGCGCGCCGTTCCTGAAATCGTGCGTTCGGTAAAGGTCGGCGTCAAGCTTCCGACTCCCGTCACGTCCTTCGATTCAATGGACATCGTGACTTGAACATCGAGATTCGGGAAAACGGTCGGCTTGAATTTGAGCGTCAAGCCCGTCGGTTCATATTGAATAACCGGAAAGCCGCCGCCGTTAAACGCGCCGCCCGCCGTGTTTCCCGTTCCCGGAGTGCCGGGATTTTGAAAGCCGCTATAAATTTGCGCTGTTTGAATCGGAACGCGATTACCGATTCTCGCTTCGGACTGTTCACCGTCGAAGGCGTGGACTTGCGTTTGAGCGAGCAGGCGCGAATTGTTTTTGGTTTGAAGCGCGCTCAATTGAAGCGATGGAATTAAGATTCCCGCTCCGAGCGCGGTCGGAGAGGCAAGGGCAGCCGTACCCGTGCCGATGATGGCGTTCGGCACATTGCTCCCCGTGAACGGAACAAGCAGACTGCTCGTTCCGCCAAGATTGCCGAGCGTTCCGGCACTGCCGAGTTGCCCGCCGAGTTGAAGTAAATCGTTGCGCGAGACTTCGTAAATCGAAACGTCCATCACGACTTCCGAGCGGTCTTTATCAATCGTCTTGATGATGTTGCCAATGACGTTCAGTTGTTCGGGCGTCGCGCGCACAGTGAAACTATTGGTCGGATTATTCGGAGAGAACGTCGGAACAAGCCCGCCGACGGGCGGCACAAGCGGCGCAATCACGGTGCGCGCGTCGTTCGGGGCGATGTTCTTTAAGTAAAACGTGCGGATGGCGAGTTGTTGATACTGCCCGCGTTTGGATTGTTCAGCGACGAGAATCGTGCGGCGACCGAGGCGTTGAAAAAATAGTCCTTGCGTCAGGAAAATATAATCGAGTGCCTGCGCGACGGTCACGTTTTGTAAATCAATGCGCGGGAGTTGGCGCGTGCGGGCTTGGAACTGCCCGTCGAAGATGACGTTTAATTCCAGTTGGCGGGCGAGTTCGCGCACGACCTGTTCAAGGTTGGTGTCGGCGGCGAACTGCACGTTGCGACGCGATTCGGCGCGCGGCGGCGTGATGTTTTGCACAGAGTTTTGCCCGACGACTTGTCCCGGATTATAAGCGGTCGGCGTGAGGCGCGCGGCTTCGCCGGAAGTCGCGGGCGGCTTGCCGGGGTCATTAACAATCGCCGGATTACCGTTAAGAGAGCGCGTGATGCTGCTGCGCGCGGGCGTCGTGCCGTTCGTACCGTTGGCTTCCTCTTTCGCCTGTTGAAGTCGAATCATGCGCTCCATTTCCGCTTGCGCGAGTTGATTCGTCTGGTCATAACCGAAGCTTTGCCGGAAAGCGTTATACGCCCCGATATAGTCGCCGCGTTCGGCAAGAGAACGTCCTTGCATCACGAAACTTTGCGAGGCGTTGAAGACGGCGCGACGATAGTGGAGTTGATATTCGACATCCGAAGGGCGCGCGGCGAGGGCAAGCGTGAAGGCTTGCGCGGCGTCTTCCCAGCGTTGCGCGGATTCAAACGCCAGACCGCGCTTGTATTCCTTTTCCCCCTTCTTATCAAGGGCGACGGCAACGGTCGGAAGGATAAGAGCGCACATCACGATGAGCGCGGCGATGCGGTGAAGCGTGCGAATGTAAATAGAAAGATTCATGTTGTGATGGTGGTCGGTGATGCCGGACGATAAGTCAGGTAAATCGTCAATAACCCAAGTTGACGGTTATAAATTGCCACTAGCTTTAGCTAGTGGCAACTCAAAGAAATCAGAAATTTGAAATCGTGTCGCGCGTATAAATGTAAGTTACACGCCTCACACGGCAAAGCAGTTCCCGAAATTTACTTTGCTCCGATTTGTTCGACAAACGTCACGCGGTTGATTTCATGCAAAGTCGAAACACCGGAGAAGACTTTTTGCAAAGCCGATTCACGCAAGGATTTCAAGCCTTCGCTTTCCGCCGCCCGCCGCACTTCGCTGCCCGGTCGTCGCTCGATAATCATCTCGCGTATGTTGTCGGACAAATCGAGCAGTTCGTGTATCGCGGTGCGCCCGCGATAGCCCGTGTGGTTGCAGGCATCGCACCCGACGCTGCGATAAAACAGGCGTCCCGCGTGGTCGCTCGGCGTGAGTCCCGATTCGATGAGTTCTTCTTCCGACGGATGGTCTTGTTTTTTACACACCGGACACAGCAATCGAATTAACCTTTGTGCAAGAACGCAGTTCAAAGATGAAATGAAATTGTACGGCTCAACGCCCATATTCAGGAAACGCCCGATGACATCAATCACGTTGTTGGCGTGAACGGTCGTGAAAACTAAGTGACCCGTCAGCGCGGATTGAATCGCAATCTGCGCCGTTTCACTATCACGGATTTCACCGACCATGATTTTATCCGGGTCGTGGCGCAGGATTGAACGAAGCCCGCGTGCAAACGTCAAACCCTTTTTCTCGTTGACCGGAATCTGCGTGATGCCGTGCAGTTGATACTCCACAGGGTCTTCGATGGTGATGATTTTATCTTCTTCGTTTCTGATTTCATTGAGCGCGCCGTAAAGGGTCGTGGTCTTGCCCGAACCCGTGGGACCCGTGACCAAAACCATGCCGTAAGGTTCGGCGATGTAGCGGCGAAATTTGCGTATGTCTTCTTCCGCGAAGCCTATAACGTCAAGGTCGAGGTTGCGAAACTCTTCGTTGATTTGCTCTTTGTCGAGAATACGAATCACCGCGTCTTCGCCGTGAACGGTCGGCATAATCGAGACGCGAAAATCCACATTGCGCCCTTTATAGCGCACGCGAAAACGCCCATCCTGCGGCACACGCCGTTCGGCGATGTCTAACTCTGACATCACCTTGATGCGCGAAATCAGGGTTTGGTGATACTGCAAATCTATCGGGTCAACTTTTTGATAGAGCGCGCCGTCAATACGGAACTTGACTTGAACATTCGTGTCGCGCGTCTCGATGTGAATATCGGAAGCCCGCGATTCGAGAGCGTTATAAACAATCGTGTCAACGAGCTTGATAATCGGTGACATCTCGCTATCGGTGGCGAGACGGTCTAAATCTAAAACTTCTTCGCCGTGTTCGGTTTCTTTGACAAGGGAAATGCGAAACCCCGATGCCGCTTCCTGCATCACGCGCTGCGTCGCGTCGCCTTTGCGAAGCACCGTATCAATCGCTCCGGCGGTCGCAATCAAAGTTATAAGCGTGCGTATGCCGAGTTGGGCGCGCAGGGCGGAAGTGAGTTCATCCACGCGCTCAAGGTCGGTCGGGTCAGCCATCGCAATGGAGAGGCGTTTGCCGTCATTGGTCGTGCTTTTAAGCGGCACGAACTGTTGCCGCAACATCAGGTCAACGGGCAGGCGCGTCAGCATTTCATAATCAATCGGCGACTCGCCTTCGATGGGAAGCAGGTCTATGTACTCGATGCGATAACGACGCGCACGCGCACGGGCTTCGCGCACTTCCGGCGGTTCGGGAGTAAAGTCGGCGGCTTGCTCATCAAGCAGCGCGTCGGGTTCGAGTGTCGAGGATTGAGCCATATAAATAGTTCCTTAAATCAAATCGGTAAAATCAACATACCGCCATTATCGCGTCGAAGCGGTGGAAATGGTCTGGATAATCGGCAGATAAATCGAAAGCAAAATGGTGACGACGATGCCGCCCATCACAAGCAGAATCACGGGTTCAAGCACGGTCGTCAACTGTTCAAGCCGGACTTCGGCTTCGGCATCATAGAAGCTTGCGACTTCTTCGAGCATCTCACGCAGACTCCCTGAACGCTCACCGACGCCAATCATATCGCGCGCCAGTTCCGGCAGCCATCCGGCACTTTCGACCGCATCGGTAAAGGTGCGCCCTTCACGAATCATCGGCAAGACCGCGCTGCTTCTGGCACGAAGGGCGCGATTAGTGATTGACTCGGCAGCTATTTCCCAAGATTCGACGAGTGTGATACCGCCCGCGAGCATCGTCGCCATACTGCGCGTCGCCTGCGTGACGGCGAGTTGTTGTAAAAGTTTTCCGGCAATCGGCAACTTCAGAAGCGTTTGGTCAATCTTGATTTGACCGTCGGGCGTGCGCGACCAGTAATAAAAGCCGCCGCCCGCGATGAGCAGTAAAGGCACAATCCAGTATAGATTCGTCGCCACGAAAGTCGAACCCGAAACGACGATGACGGTTATCGTCGGCAGTTCGCGCCCGAACCCGGCGAACAGTGTGGACATGCGCGGCACGACGAACAGGGTCAGGAAAATCACCATCGCAAACGACGCGGCGAGCAACAACATCGGATACGCGAGCGCGCCGCGCACCTTGCGCCGCATCTCCACACCGCGCCGCACATACTCGACGTATCGCCGCAAAACTTCATCGAGCGCGCCGCTTCTCTCGCCCGCCAACATCGAAGCCGTGTAGATACGCGGGAACGCATCCCCTTGTGCGGCGAAGGCTTGCGAGAGTGCCGCCCCGCCGCGTATGCGTTCTTCGATGTCTGTCAAGAGAACGCGCAGCTTGGCGTTCGGAGCGCGCCGCCCAAGCATCGTGATTGATTGCAGAATCGGGATACCGGCACGCAGGAGCGCGGCGAGTTGTTGATTGAATAACAGGAAATCGCCGGTCTTGATGCGCGCCTGTCCGTTGTTGTTTTCACCTCCGCCGCGCCGTATGAGAGACGGCAAAGCCGCCGCCCCGCCCTGATTCGGTGCGAGGACGGAAAACACGCGAAAGCCTTCGCCTTCCAAACGCACGCGCGCCTCACTCGCGCCGACAGCTTCGACCGTGCGCGTGATGAGTTCTCCGGCGGGCGTGCCGAGACGACACACGAATTTTTTTGTGATTGCCAAAACTTATAAAACCACCAAAACTTACGAAGTCAAAAACTTACAAAATCAGAAACGTCGGACATTGTGATTGAGATTATTTTCTTGTGCGCCCGCGAAACGCGCGATTAAACAATAATGAGAAGATGCGGAACGGAAACTTGTCGGCAGTAAGCCGCGAATTATATCACGTGCGTCCGCGCTCCAAACCCTTCGCCTAACCGCTTTGCGCCTCTTGGATGCAACTTCGGCGGCGTGCGTCACTTACACGCTTTATCAAGCGGAAAAGTTGCACATTCAATCTTCGTTTTCATCAACCATACTTTTTTGCTTCAGTTTGTTTTGCTTGCGCGAAATGAAACCGCTTCGCACGCCCCAAGCCCGATTGCTTCGCTTCGGCGTGAAGCTTTACAATGCTTACTCGAACCGAACAATCTTACAATTACACAATCACAAGCGAACACGTCACACTTTAAGGCTACCTTTTTACCGAAACACGCATCACTTTATTTACCTCCAACATCGCAGGTTGGCGAGACAACAATTTTCTTTTCCGGTTGCTTCCGTCCATAGCGCGAAAGCAACGGCTGAAGCATTAAACGGCAGGAGATTTATTTACGATGACTCGCATTCGCCGCCACCCCTACCATTGGCACGCATCGCTTTTGTGCTTCGCGTTCGCTTTGCTGCTCGTCAATCCTCGTGCGCCTGTCGCACAAGACAAGAACGCACCCCAAAACTCCAATTCGTCAAACGCCGCACCGTCGAGCGCGCCGCCGCAAAATCAGAACGACAGCAGCGAACTTCTGCTTACCACAGACCTCGTGACAATGACCGTGACCGTCACGGATTTTTACGACCGTTATGTCACGGGTCTGGACAAATCTCACTTCACGGTTCTCGACAATAAAGTTCCGCAAGAAATCACATTCTTCACGGACGAAGACGCACCGGCGAGCGTCGGCGTGATTTTCGATGTGTCCGGTTCGATGAAGGGCGACAAAGTGATGCGCGCCCGCGAAGCCCTCTCGAAGTTCGTCGAAACCAGCCACGACAAAGACGAATACTTTCTAGTCGGCTTCAACACCCGCGCCCATCTTTTGCTTGACCGCACACGCGACGCCGATGCCGTCTTAAACAAACTGACGTACATCGAAACCAAAGGCAACACCGCGCTTTACGATGCGGCGTATTTAGGCGTCGAAAAAGTCACACGCGGAGCGCACACGAAGAAAGCGATTCTCTTAATCTCCGACGGACAGGACAACAGTTCGCGCTATACGTTCCGCGAATTGCAAAGATTATTAAAAGAATCCGGCGTGTTGATTTATTCCGTCGGCATCACGGGCGGCGGCAATGATTCTTATGGCGCGCAAGGGCAAGCCATCCTCGAAGAACTCTCCGGCGTCTCTGGCGGCAAAGCCTTCTTTCCGGCTTCGGGCGCGGAGATGAACGAAATCTTCGAGCGCATCGCCATCGAACTTCGTCATCAATACTCGATAGGCTATCGCCCGACGAACTTCACGCCTGACGGCAAATGGCACAACGTCAAAATCAAAGTCCAACCGCCGCGCGGAATGCCGAAACTTTCCGTCCGCGCTAAAGACGGCTATTACGCCGTTCCCGGCACGCGCTAAAATTTTCACGCGCCTGACGATTTCATCTTATGCTTCAACAATCACACAAACCTACACATCCACGCGCCGCTCTCCCTGCGGTTGTTCACGCGCATGTTTCGCCGCTTATCTCGCCGTTCATGTTATCGCTCATAATGAAATCGCTTCTTTCTTCCTTCGTCATCTGCGCCGCGCTCATCCTGTGCCTGACGCTAACCACGTCCGCCACACATGCCCAACAACAAGCACCACCGCCGCCACCACCACCGCCCGCGCGCCCAACGCCGACACCGCCGATGCTTAACACGACAACCGAAGGTCAGGAAATTGACGACGGTGCGACGATTGAGTTCAATACCTCACTCGTCACTTTGCAGGTGCGCGTGATAGACCGTCAGAACCGCCCGATTAACGACGTGCGGAAAGACGACTTCCGCGTTTTTGAAGACGGTCAGCCGCAGAGCATAGAATTTTTCTCGACCGAAGAAGTCCCGATTTCCTACGGCATCGTCGTTGACAATTCCGGCTCATTGCGCCAACAACTCGAAAAGGTCATCGCCGCCGGACGCACCATTGTTGAAAGCAACAAGCAAGGCGATGAGACTTTTCTGATTCGCTTCACCGACAGCAGTCGCATCAATCTCGACCAAGAATGGACGAGCGACAAAACAGTTCTCCAAGAAAAACTCGACGACCTGTTTCCCGATTCCGGTCAGACCGCCGTTTATGATGCCGTCAACCTCGCCGCCGAATACGCGACCGAACGCCGCAAAGGTGAAGACCCGAACGACCGCCGCCGACGCGCCCTCATCATCGTCACTGACGGCGAAGAGCGAAACAGCGTCACGACCGAGAAAGAACTTTTCGCGCGTCTTCGTGAATCCGACGTGCAAATTTTCATCATCGGTTTCACGGGCGACCTCGAAGAACAGGACGGCGGCATCATCAAGAAAAGCACGCGCTCGAAAGCTACCAACCTGATTAACAAACTCGCCACCGAAACCGGCGGGCGCGCCTTCTTCCCCAATTCGGTCAGCGAACTTCCGGCAATCGCCGACCAGATAACGCGCGACCTTCGCACGCAATTCATCGTCAGCTACAACCCGACGAACAAACGCCGCGACGGAACATTTCGCCGCGTCCGCGTCGCCCTCGCCGACGATTCGCGTGCAGGCAAACGCATCGCCATCACACGTCCCGGCTACACCGCACCCAACGACACCGCCGCCACCACATCATCCACGACCGGCGAACGCCCGCGCACTCTGACACCCGCGAAAAATAACAAATAACAAATCCGACAACCCACGATTGACACGAACGAAAGGCGCGTCAGACTCCCAAGTCTGACGCGCCTTCTCATTCATCCTTCATCCTTCCGCCTTCATCCTTTGCCCCGCACCGAACCTGAAATTTTCTTCCGCGTCGTCTCGCCCGTCGCCAACACGGGCAAGCCTTCCTCGACCTCTGCGTGCGGACGCGGAATGACATGCACCGCGACGACTTCCCCAACGCGCCGCCCCGCCGATGCACCCGCGTCCACCGCCGCCTTCACCGCCCCGACCTCGCCGCGCACAATCGCCGTGACTAATCCGGCATCAATCTTTTCATAACCCACAAGGCGTACATTCGCCGCCTTGACCATCGCGTCCGCCGCCTCAATCATCGCCACGAGTCCGCGACATTCAACCAATCCGAGTGCTTCCATAGTTTCACCTCAAAATTATAATCGTGCGACTTTAAGCCGCGATGCTCCACGTCTTGCCTTGCTTATGCAGTACCACGAATTGCGCGGCGCGAAGGCTGGCGAGAGAGTAAGCCTGACCCTGTTCGTCGCTAAACTCGACGAGAAATGCTCCATTTGAATCGGGCTTGTCAGCAAAGACTTCGACTACCGTGCCGATTTCGCCGCGTCGCAAATTCTCGTCGGGCAAATCTTCAAGCAAAGCAACCACATCAAGTAATTTGATTCCCGTCCCCATACTTCACTTTCCTTTCACATAACAGGTCACAAGACGCGGGAAGTCCGTCTCGCGCTCAACAATCCAAGCCGTGCGGACGATGACTTCGCCACGCGCCGATTGTACAGGAAAGTCGAGTACATATATCTGACCCTGCGGCAACAACTTGCCTTCCGTCGCTTCGCAAGTGCGCGCGGCTTCCAAAACCATTTCGCTTAAACGATTGGCGTCCGCCTGCGTGAAATTCAACAACAGGCGAAAGACCGTCGCCTTGTGTTTCCCCTCCGAATGCGCGGGATTAAGAGCATAATCACGCAATTTCTCAATCGGAACAACCGCACGCTCACCGTTCGGCAGTTTCATTTTATAACTTGCTCACAAAAGGTAATTACTATAGAAAGCATCGGATTATCGCATCCGCCGCCTCAATCATCGCCGCGAGTCCGCGACATTCACCTAATCCGAGTGCTTCCATTTTTATTATTCCTTCTTCTTAAACTTGATGTGCTTTTGAATAGATGTTCTTCGTATTGTGGAGCTTCGCCTAACTCGTACCTTTCAAGAAGATTCTACGCAGTGCGGTTTATCAATTTCGAGCGCGACTTTCAAAGCTTGATTTAATTCCGTAATTTTCTGCGGCGAAAGCGAGCCGATAAAATCGGTTAAGTCGGATTTTGCAATGCTTAAGCATCTAGGAAAAAGAAATCAGGTATTTTGAGCCAACTTGGGAAAGTATGCTGTCCAATTCTCGACACAAGTTTTTGTATGAACTGTAGGCTTCCCACGAGAGCCAATCATATTTTATTTCTGCCACAACATTTCTATCTTGTTTAAACTTGGACAATAGGCGGGCAGAAAATAGATTTTCAAGCCCAACTTTTCCCATTCCGCAATCTTTTCCGCAAACTCTTGGCTCCGATGAATTGGCGCGTTGTCCAACACTATCCACGTTTGTTTGTTGAGATTTTCAGCAATCAAGTCAAGACATCCAATCACCACATTTGAATCTATCGAACCTTCAAAGACAAACGATTCAAACCTCTGACACCGATGCCACATCAACCCCAAGACATTCTGCGATTTGCCTTTTGAAACCGGAACGCTGATTCTTTCTCCGCGTTTCTGCCACGCATATACGACTTTCGCCCATAAATTAAACCCCGACCCATCAAAATACACTAACTCGATCTCTTTGTTATCCGCCCTTTTTGTCAGTTCAGCCAAGTCTTGACGGGCAAATTCTTTTTCATTTTCATCCGCCCGTTTCCATAATCCTAATCTGATTCGCTTCCAGAGATAGTCTTTTTTTTTAGCAGATTCATGAGCGTCCACGCACTTATTTCTTTGCCTGTTTCCGCCTTTATCTGATTTAACAGCCGATGCGGAAACTTCGGATTCTTTAACCCGATGGCAACGGCTTTCTCTTGTTCGGCTAAACTTAAAATTAACGGACGACCTGTTTTCTCATCATCTTCCAAACCCTCAAACTTAAATTCATTCCAGTTATCAATCCAGAGGCTGACCGTATCCCGGTCAACTCGACAAATCTTGGCTATTTCGGCAATCGGATACTTTGAACTAGAAAGTAAAATGGCGTGTGAACGATTCCGAACTCGAAAATTATTACTCGTTTGATGATTTTTTATCAGCCTGTTATGCTCTTCTTCAGACAAGGAAGTGATGAATTTGTTGGAACTTTCATTCTTTCATTATACCCCACTTCTTTGTATTACCTGCTTACCAACTCATCACAGCGAACACTGCTGTCGTGCTTTAAGCCTTCATCAACGCCAATCTCGACTTCAGTTTGCAAACCTATGTACTTGCTGTAGATCGGAGCGCAAACGACCGTTGGAAAAGTTGTTGCGATTAAAGCCTCACGGCTGACGATAATATAAACGCGAAATCTTTTCGGGTCGCGCGTTGAAGGTTTTGCGAGTCTGTAAAGTTCGCCGCGTTTCACAAATCAACCTGATATTCCACATTTTCCAGAATTTCTTCGCGCTTCTCGTCAGCATAGCGATTGATAAGTTCGACTTCTTCTTCGCGCGTCAATTTTCGCTTTTCCGTTTTCGGCTTCAGCTTCGGCAGATATTCCCGTAAGGCTATTTCAAAAACTTCCGAACGATTGCGAAAATCTTTGGCGGCAGCGTCAACTCGCTTGAGCAAATCGGCTTCGATTGTGATTGTGGTTTCGACTTTCATAATTTGAAGATAACGCTTCGGCTTTTGGCAGTCAAAAAATTATTCGTTCCTTCCATCGAACTTAAATTTTACCGGAACTGATGTTCCTGATAGTAAGGGTCATCGGTCAACTCGTGCTTTTTAAGAAAGTCCCACGCACTGCGGTTGATCTCTTTTGAACGAGCATAATAGTTGTGGTCGTGATTAGGAATTTCCGTCAACTCAACCGGCAAGCCCGCCGCTACCAGCGCATCGCGCGTTTGACGTACATCCGGCAACGGAAACAATGGGTCGCGCGCACCGACGAACATGGCGATGGGTATTTTTCGTTCCGCGTCTTTGAAAAACGAATAGTTATCTTTCTTTACCGCCCCCGCGTGAACGACTGAAGCGGCGAAATAACGCGACTCGACCACCGACATGAAAATTCCGAAAATCGCACCCGCCGAATGCCCGAACAAGTACACCCGTTTCGGATTAACCGGATGCTTCGCCTTCAGTTCCTCCACCAGATTATGCAAAAACTTCGGTCCGTCCTTCGGCACATTCCAACCCGCCGAGTCCGCCGCGTCGGGACCGGCGATGATGATGTTCTCTTTTTCCGCGAGTTCCTGCCAATGCTCAAGCAGTACGCGCCCGTCACGCCCCGAACCATGAAGCATCACAATCAACGGCGCGGGCTTTGACGCGGTAACGGTTTCGGAAACAATCAAATAATAATTCCTCTTCTTGCCTTCGGAGAGAACGGAGTTTTTAACAATCTTGCTTTTCGCGGCAACGGAGTCAATCGTCAGGACAAAAACGAAAGCCGCAAACAGCAGGATAAAGCATTTCATTTTTGTGGATGTATGTGTGTTCATTGAATCACCTCGAGGTCGTGTCAAATGTTGTGGAAATAGATTTAGCGCATCCTTGCTCTGTGCTTC
>JANDLT010000058.1 GCA_024330265.1 Pyrinomonadaceae bacterium MAG19_C2-C3
CGTCAGTAATGACAGGGTGCAAAGGATGTCCGAGCCATTTGCCATGCAGCGCGTTTTTGATTTCCTGTCCCGTCGCGCCGCCCGCTTTGAAGGCGTCCACAATCGCCGGTTGCAGCGTCTCGCCCGCTTTGTCTAACCAGTCCTGTCGTTCTATCAAGTCAATCGCCGTCTCCGTCGCCATGTCTTATGTCCTCCTAGCTTCAAGTTCATTCGTGTTGTTTCGTGGATAAAATCTTTCTTGTCCCGCCGTCGCGCATGACGTGTATAGCGGTCGGGTAGGGTGAACTACCGACGAGCCGCATTGTCGTTGCAATGCATTTCTCTTTACCTCTGTGGTTCGGGTATTTCTGTCATGCAAGTCAAGCTTAGTCAAGCGATGCAACCTGCTCGTGTGTCTTCCGCTGTGGGAAGAATAGTGATGAGTGATGAGTGAAAAACTTGTTCTTAATTCATCACTCACTACTCATCACTAAAGAGATTCGGCAACCGTGTCGAAATCGCCCGCTATGTGCTTGAACGCAAACCTCCGAACAACTGCACGGGTAGTTTGCCTGCCACGCCCGTGAGTGAAATTAACCGCCCCGTGTGAGTAATCTGATTTCTACGACAAGACCGCCTTCGTCTGCGTTTGCCGCCCGCACCGTGCCGCCGTGAAGCCGCACGGCGCGTTCGGCGATGGCAAGTCCCAAACCCGTGCCGCCGGTCTGTCTCTCACGCGCTTCCGTCAAACGATAGAAGGGACGAAATATCTCCGTCAGTGCTTCTTCCGGCACGCCTTTGCCGTAATCTCGAACACTGATGAGGACATCCGCGCCCTCGTTCGACGAACACCGGAGAGCGACTTCGACGGCTGTATTGACGGCGGTGTAGCGCACGGCATTGCGTACCACATTCTCGATTGCGCTCCGCAGCAATTCGGCGTTGCCCGAATACTGACACGGTTCATCAACGATAAACTGTACGCTGCGGTCACGACCGCGCGCTTCAAAGTCGGAATCTTCGACAACCTGACGGACGAGGTCACGCAAATCTATGGCTGTTCTCTCCAACTGTTCGGTGTCGGTCTCCAAACGTGTCAGGGTCAACAACTGCCCGATGAGTTCGTTGAGTCTTTCGGATTCACGCTCGATGCGGTCGAGTGCGCCCGTCACGCCCGGTGCTTCCGTTCCGGCGCGCCGTCTGGCTAATCCGAGTGCGACGCTTAGGCGCGCGAGAGGCGAGCGGAGTTCGTGTGAGATGTCACCGAGCAGACGACGTTGCGACATCACGAGAGACTCTATGCGTTCAGCCATACGGTCGAAGTCGCGGCTCAAGTCCGCTATCTCGTCGCGTCGTCCGCCGACATGTACGCCGACGCGCGCCGATAAATCACCACTCGCCAGTCGGCGCACACCGGCACGCAAAGTCTCGACCGGAGCCGCGAGGTAACGTGCCAATCCGTAGCACACCAATCCGGCGGTCAACAGTACGGCGAGCAACCGGAGCAGGAACGCACCCGGTTCAGCAAAGAGGAACGCGAAGCGGCTGCGCGGCACTTCACTGACGAGGACATACCTTCCGCCCACGCCGTTGACAGGCTGCGCGATAAGTGCGACCGGCGCGGGTCGCGTGTGAAACTCAATCGTCGTTTCTTCCGTTCGACTCGTGCCGCGAACAACTCCTGCGAGACGCTTCGCGTGGTCTGATGTTCCGCTCCCCCACATTTCTCCGCCGCGCGCGTCAAAGAGCGTCGCCTTCATCCGTGCCGTTCGCTCGACACGCTGAAGATATACGACCATTGCATCCGCTCCCTCGCGCTCGTACATCTCCACCGCCGTCTGCGCGTAGATGCGAACAGCCGTGCCGGTCATGTCACGCCAACGCGCTTCGACCGGCTCAGATTGTGTCGTCGCGGTCGCAACCACCAACACCAGAACGACGAGTGCCATCGCCGACCAGAACCACAAGAATATCTTGAGAAATAATCTCTGCATCTTTTTAAGTAGTGATGAGTGATGAGTGATGAGTGATGAGTGGAAGACAAGTTGCACTATTCATAACTTTTCATCGCGTCTGCGTTCGACGGAAGCGCGAAGTCCGCCGATTATCTGTCCGACTTCGACTGCCTGCCTCATTAGTTTGTCGAACGCTTGCTGAGTTAAATGCCCTGCATCGAGGGCAATATAAAGTTGTGAGCGTAGTTCCGCGCACGAGGCTTTGGCAATGGATAGAAATTGGTGAAACTCGGTGGCGCGTCCTCGCTCAAACCCCTCGGCGATGTTCGACATAACGGAAACCACCGCCCGTCGAATCTGGTCTCTCAGCCCAAAGTCTTTGGCAAATTTTCCTTCATCGGTAACTTTGTAAATCTCAGCAGCTAACACCCGCGCCTTCTGCCAAGCAATAAAATCTTCAAAACGCTCAATCCTGTTACTCATCATTTACCTCCGCTTGTCAGTTACTCATCACTCATCACTCATCACTCATCACTATTACTTCGTATAAACGTATCCCGCGCCGCGCACCGTCTTAATGCGTTCGATGCCGTCAACTTCATAGCCCAATTTTTTGCGAAGCGAACTGATGTGCATGTCAACGCTGCGGTCGAGCGGCGCGAGCGGGCGACCGAGCGCGGCTTCCGCTAACTCCTCACGCGCGACGACGCGCCCCGCTTTTGCAAGTAACACGGCGAGCATCTCGAACTCGGCGGCGGTCAAGTCTATCGCTTCGTCATGACGATGTGCGGTGCGCGCTCCGGTGTCCAAGCGCACGTCGCCGACGGTAATCGTTTCGGATGGTGAACCTTGTGCGTCAATCGAGGACGCGCCGCGCGTGCGTCGCAAGATGGCTTGGATGCGTGCGACGAGTTCGCGCGGGTTGAATGGCTTCGGCAGGTAATCGTCCGCGCCGAGTTCTAAACCGACGATGCGGTCAACGTCCGCGCCGCGCGCCGTCAACATCAGCACGGGTGTACGAGATTTAGCGCGCACGCGCCGCAGGACTTCAAAGCCGTTGATGCCGGGCAACATCACGTCCAAAACTATAATCGCGTAGTCGCCCGCCAGCGCACGCCCGACGCCTTCCAAACCGTCGTCGGCAACATCAACATCGAAGCCTTCCGGCTCCAAGTATTCCGCGACAAGTTCACACAGTTCCACGTCGTCATCAATGACTAACACACGCTCCATCACTTCACTCCTTACGGCTGTCGTGCATCTCGTACCACGCGCGACACGCCGGTTTGACCTTAATTGAAGATGCCGTTCTAACCGATGAGTCTGTCTCTGCTTATGTACAATCAAGGCAACTCCGGCGGCGCGCTCGTCAACACTTCGGGTGAACTCATCGGCATCAACTCGCAAATCCTTTCGCCTTCCTACTTTGGTTTAGGGTTGTTCGTAACCCTTCGGGCGAAGCTTCAATTCAAACTTTCGCGGGTCGTTGATGAAGAACAATCCGCCGCGCCGCTTGGAACGTGACGGAACGTAATTGAGTGTCGCCGAACTGGTCTCGACGCTCTGCGTACCGCTCCGCAACTCGCCCTCGACCGTCAATCCGGCGGCGGTCAACTCGCCATGATTGACCGCGCGAAACGTCACTAAAAATTTATCGCCCGTCGGCATAATCGAGTCAACGCTAATCGAAATCACAGGCGGCGAGGCATTGCCCTTAATCGCGCGATAGAGCATGAACCCGATGGCACTCACCACCAGTACCAGCCCGACCGTCGCCACTATCCATTCCCAGATAAGCGGCTTCTTTTCTTTTCGCGGCTTGGGTTCAGTGCCGCTTTCCACACGTTCATCCGGCATACCTTCTTCCTCCTTTACAAGATTAATCGGGATGTTGACGCGCCGAGCGCGGCGGGGAAGCCGAGAACAATCACAGCCTTGATAATTTCTTCCACCGCCATGCCTTCCGTCCGCCCGAACGTCCACAGCACATACAAACTGATGACGAGCGCAATCGCATAGCCGACGACGGTAAAGCGCAGGAAGACGCTCCAGACCGGGCTATCCGGCGGGATGCTCTGTTCTTCACCTTGAAACTCGACCGAATAGACGAAGGCGTGCATCATCAGCATCGTCACGAGAGAGAGCGCGACGACGTGCCACTCCGTCATCTTGTAGGCAATCAGTACCATCTCCTCCGTCGAAGCGAGACTCATCGAAAGGAAGACGGCTCCGACCGCCATCAGAAATAGTTGACCGCCGTAGCGCACACCGCGTTTCCTTCGTTCATTCTCACTTTCGCCCGCGCCGCTGCCGAGCAGGTTCTGCGCGAACATCGCTCCGATACTTCCGGCGACCGCCTGCACCGCGACTTTCCCGATAACCTCGTCAAGCGACATACCCGGTTCGATGAGCGCGAATAACAGGAGCATCAGCGCGGCGGCGGCAAACCCGACGGCGTAAGCGACGAAGGTGTCAAGCAGATCGTCCTTGACACTCATAGTCTCTTCAAACCCGCCGTAGAAGGACAGCCCGACGAGCAGCGGAACGGCGAGAAACATAAGCAGCGCGAGGCGGTAAGGATTCATGTAGAAACCGAGCCACCATAGCTCCATCGTCATCAACATCGGGAACGAAAAGATGACCGCTCCGCCGAAAGCACGCGCGAGGTCAATCGCAAAACGCTTGTCGGCATCTCGCGCCGGGTCAATTCCAGATTCATCTTCCGAGTTGGCAATTAACTTTGTCGCCATTAAAAATCTCCTTACGGCGGATTAAAAGATTAACGAAAGTATAGGTGTAACCACTCACATCAAGTGAGTGGTTACACGCTTTCCGGGCGTCAACCTACTGCCTTAACCTGTGACCAAACAACGATAGGCAATAGGAAACTAACAATTTTTGAGCATGAGGAGAAGGATGATGCGACACAGATTTGGACGAAGCACCGCCGGGACGCTCTGCGCGGTGTTGATGTTGGCGATGTTCGCGGCGATTGTTCCGGCGCAGAGAAGGGGAATGAAAAACGTTGACCCGGACAAGGTGAAAGAAGCAGGCGGCGAAGCGCGTGAAGCCGCCGAGGTTTTGCGCGAAATTATGAACGTGCCGGAGAAGGCGATTCCCGCCGAACTGCTTGAGCGTGCGGAAGCAATCGCGGTTTTCCCGAACGTCGTTAAAGCCGCGTTCATCATCGGCGGTCGTGGCGGCGATGGCGTCATTAGCCGTCGCACGCCATCGGGTTGGACGGCACCCGCGTTCTTCAACATCGGCGGCGGAAGTTTCGGGGCGCAAATCGGCGCACAGTCAACCGACTATGTGCTGCTGTTTATGAACGAGGGCGCGTTGAAAGGTTTGCTGGAAGACAAGTTCGAGTTCGGCGGCGAAGTGAGCGTCGCGGCGGGACCCGTCGGAAGGACGGCGGCGGCGCGCACCAACGCGACGCTCGACGCGGCGATTTTTTCCTACTCACGGAGCAAAGGTTTGTTCGCCGGTGCTTCGATTCAGGGCGCGGTCGTCAACCCCGACAACAACTTGAACGAAGCTATTTACGGCGGCATGAAAGCGCGCGACATCCTCACGGGTGCGAAGAAGATGACGACGCGCCAGATGCCTGCTTATGTGCGCGTCTTCCCGCAGACGCTCGCCCGTTATTCCGGTCGAACGATGTCCGGCATGGGCGATAGCGACGCGATGATACAGCGCGTGAGCTACCGTGTTGGTGACACGCAAGAGCGTATGCAGGAAGCAAGTTTCTCGTCGAGACGACTGGCACGCGAGGTACGCAGTGAATTGTTGACGCTGCCTTATTACAGCGTCTTCGACTGGATCGAGTTCGAGGTTGACGGCGGTGGCGTCGTTACCTTGCGCGGTCAGGTGACGACGCCGCCGGATACGAAATCAACCGCCGAGGCTTATGTCAAAGATGTCGAAGGCGTGACGCGCGTCGTCAATAACATAGAGGTCTTGCCGCTCTCGCCGAACGACCGCAGATTGCGCGAAGCTCTTTACCGCGCGATTTATTCGGGACCTCTGTTTCGTTATCAGGTCGGCAGCCTTCAATCAATTCACATCATCGTCAATCGCGGGCGCGCGACGCTCAAAGGCGTTGTTGATTCCGAAGCAGACAGGAACATCGCAAACATTCGAGCGCGCGGCGTTTCGGGTGTGTTTGAAGTCAAAAACGAGCTTGTCGTTAGAAATGATGAGCGAAGATCGCGGTAAGGGCGAAGCGTTGGAAGCTATCGAACATGTCCCCAAATTTCAGAAATGAATGACGACTACACGCCGCTGGGGTGGAGCTATAACCCTTCGGATTGGTCACAGAGATTGCCTATCGTCGGACTCTCTCTGATCGGCTTCGGCATCGCGCTCTATCTCGCGCTCTATCAGTGGCGCGTGTTCGAGACGGTGTGGGAGCCGTTCTTCGGTGATGGCAGCCGCACGGTTCTTAACTCCGGCGTGTCGCGCATACTGCCGATACCGGATGCCGCACTCGGCGCGCTCAGCTATCTCGCCGATGCCGTGACGGGCATTATCGGTAAACGCGAACGTTGGCGCACGATGCCGTGGATAGTTATCCTCTTCGGATTATTGGTGGGTCCACTCGGCGCAGCCAGTATTCTGCTCGTCATCCTTCAACCCGTGATGTTCGATGCGTGGTGTACGCTGTGTCTGGCGTCGGCACTCATCTCCGTGCTGATGATAGGACCGGCATTGGACGAAATGTTGGCGAGCCTTCAACACGTCAAGCGCGAATGGAAACAGGGTCGTTCGCTCTGGAACGTGCTTTGGAAAGGATAAGGGATAGGGGGAGTGATGAGTGATGAGTGATGAGTGATGAGTGATGAGTAGGTTTTGCAAAAGTCCCGTAGGGACTGACTGACAATAGCCCGGCGATTTATCGCTGGGGAATATCGGATGGTAAAGCCAAGTCCCGTAGGGACGACTGAACAGATTTTCAACTGTCCCTACGGGACAAGATATTTTGTAAAGAACTTGTCTTCAACTCATCACTCATCACTCATCACTCATCACTATTTATTATGTGGTTACGGCTGATTAACATTGCGCTTGGCGTGTGGTTGATGGCGGCGTCGGCGGTACTCGGCTATCGTGGGGCGGCGCGCACGAATGATGTAATCGTCGGGGCGTTGGCGGCGAGTTTCGCCATTATCGCCGTCTCGGAAGCGACGCGGGCGGCGCGGTGGGTTGTCTTTGTGCTTGGGCTGTGGCTCATGGTCGCAGGATGGGTACTCGGCTTTGAGTGGAGCGCGACGCTCAATAGCACCGTCGTCGGATTGCTACTCGCGTCATTTGCTTTTGTGCGCGGACGTGTTGATGCGCGCTTTGGCGGCGGTTGGTCGGCGTTGTGGAAGTCGAATGAAAATCAAGTTCACGGGGAGAAAATATGAGTGAGGAAAAAATGATGCAAGCGAGTCAAGAGATGTTGGAAGAACGCGAGTTCAGCGGCGGCAGATTGTCGCCTGAGCGGACGCGGGAATTATCTCGCCGCGACGAAAACGGGAAGCTTGAAGTCGTCGTCGTGACCGGCGCGTCTGCCGGAGTCGGGCGCGCAGTTGTGCGTCGCTTCGCGCAAGAGGGCGCGCACATAGGTTTGCTCGCACGCGGTATAGACGGACTCGAAGGCGCACGCAAGGATGTGGAAGCGTTGGGCGGCAAGGCGATTATCTGTCAGACGGATGTTGCCGATGCGGAAGCCGTCGAACGCGCGGCGCAGAAGGTCGAAGCGGAGTTCGGCGCGATTGACATCTGGATTAACAACGCGACGACAAGCGTTTTCTCACCGATTAAAGAGATGACTTCGGATGAATTTAAGCGCGTCACGGAAGTGACTTATCTAGGCGTCGTCTATGGCACGCAAGCCGCACTCAAACGCATGTTGCCACGCGATAAGGGAACGATTCTGCAAGTCGGTTCGGCTCTCGCGTATCGCGCGATACCGCTTCAATCGGCTTACTGCGGAGCGAAGCACGCAATACAGGGTTTCACCGAATCGCTGCGTTCGGAGTTGATTCACGACGAATCGAACGTGCATGTCACGATGGTGCATCTACCTGCCGTCAACACGCCGCAGTTCGGTTGGAACAAAACGAGACTGCCGCGTCATCCGCAACCCGCCCCGCCGATTTACCAGCCGGAAGTGATGGCGGAAGCGATACACTTCGCCGCGCATAACACCAGACGCGAGATGACTGTCGGGATGCCCGCCGTCGTCGCAATCTACGGCAACAAGATTGCGCCGGGTTTGGGCGACTTGTATCTCGGCAAGTACGGCTACGAATCGCAGATGACGGACGAACCGATTGACCCGAACCGCCCGAATAATCTTTACGAGCCGGTCGCGGGCGACCACGGCGCGCACGGCATCTTCGACGACCGCTCATACACGTTTTCACCGCAGGCATGGGCGAACATGAATCGCGGCTGGCTGGCGAAAGCGGGCGCGGGTCTGCTCGCCGCTTCCGCGCTATTGATAGGTTCGCGCTCGAAGCCGGAAGGTTCGTGCAAAAGGCGCAAACGGGCATGAGCGAAGCCGCGATGAAATACTACCAGCCACGCAAGCGACCGAACCCGACGACGCAACGCTTCATCTTTGCGACCGGAATCGAGTGCAGCTATCCGACGATTGAAACGCCGAACGGTGTCATACGTCAGGACGAACTTGAGAAGTGTCATCACTACGAACGCTGGCGCGAAGATTTGCAGTTGACGGTTGATTTGGGGATTCGCTTCCTGCGTTACGGGACGCCTTACTATCGCGTCCACACCGCGCCCGGCAAATACGATTGGGCGTTCACGGATGAAGTTCTCGCAGAGATGCGCCGCCTGCGGATTATCCCGATTATTGATTTGTGTCACTTCGGCGTGCCTGATTGGATTGGGGATTTCCAGAACCCTGACTTCTGCTCTCACTTCGCCGATTACGCGCGGGCTTTTGCAGAACGATACAGTTGGGTGCAGTTCTACACGCCGGTCAACGAGATGTACATCGCCGCCGAGTTTTCAGCGTTCTACGGTTGGTGGAACGAGCGTTTGAAGACTCACACGGCGTTCGTCACCGCCTTAAAGCATATGGTGCGCGCCAACGTCGAAGCGATGCTCAAGATTTTAGAAGTCCGTCCCGACGCGCTTTTCATCCAGAGCGAATCTTCGGAGTACACGCACCCGTGTCATCCCGATTTAACCGACGAAGCCGAGATGTTGAACGAGCGGCGTTTCCTTTCGCTCGATTTGAACTACGGACATCGCGTCAGTTCCGCGATGTACGAATATGTGCGCGACAACGGCATGACCGATGAGGAATACGACTTCTTCATGATGCACAATCTGCGCGAGCATTGCATCATCGGCAACGACTATTACGCCGCCAACGAGCATCTTCTGGTTGACGAAACACGCCGCGTGTATGGCGGTGAAATCTTCGGCTATTATGTCGTCACGAAAGATTATTACACGCGCTACAACCTGCCTCTGATGTGTACGGAGACGAACAAGTGGGAGCCGGACGCCGAGCGTTGGATGTGGAAGACGTGGGCGAACATTCAGCGTCTGCGGCATGACGGAGTGCCGGTCTGCGGCATGACGTGGTACTCGCTCATAGACCAAGTTGATTGGGACACGGCACTGCGCGAAAACAACGGCAACGTCAACCCGCTCGGACTCTATGACCTCGACCGCAAGATTCGCGCCGTCGGAGTCGCCTACAAAAACCTTATCGAACAATGGAACTTCACGCCGCTCCTGCCGAACGGCCCCTTGACGCTCGTCGGTCAGTGGGACATCGCGGCGGAACAGTCCGGGTAAGCGCACTGTTAGAGCGAACCACTCACGCCCCGGCAAGCAAACAAGCGGGAGAGACTATGAGTAGCGAATCCACGCGAAACCCACGCGATGTGGGCGATGTGTCCGACGTGGGCGACTCGCCGTCGGACACTGAAGCCGCGTCGCTTTCTTTTGCGCGTCGCGCGTTTGTGGCGGCGAGTATCGCCGTCGGTATCGCGGTCTTCGCGCTGTTCTTATGGTATGCGGTGGATGTGTTGCTGCTCGTGTTCGCGGGCGTTTTGTTCGGCGTGCTGTTGCGCGGGCTTAGTCGCATGTTAAGCAATCTCACGGGACTCGGAAGTAATTGGTCGCTCGCCGTCGCACTCGTCGTCCTCGCCGCCGTCATCGGTTTAACGGCGTGGCTACTCGCCGGACGCATCGCCGGACAAGCGCACACTCTGGTGGAGTCGCTGCCGCGCTCCTTCGAGCAGGCGGCAGCGAGTTTGCGTTCGTACAGTTGGGGTCAGCGCGTGCTTGCCCAGTTGCCGCCGCCGGACGAGTGGGGAAGCTTGTTGAGCGGGCGCGGCGGCAGCGTGTTCAGTCGCGTCACCGGAATAGCTTCCGGCGTACTCGGCGCGCTGGTCAACTTAATCGTTATCCTCACGGTCGGAATCTATCTCGCCGCCGAGCCGCGCACATACCGGCGCGGCGTCTTGCATCTTATTCCGCCGCGACACCGAAAACGCGCCGCTGAAGTGTTCGCCGAATTAGATACCACGCTCGGACGCTGGCTTATCGGTAGAGTGATTTTGATGTTCGTCAACGGAAGCCTGACCGCGCTCGGCTTGTGGTTCTTGGGTGTGCCGCTCGCGCTGACGTTAGGGATTTTGACGGGCGTGCTGAACTTCATCCCAAACTTCGGACCGCTCATCGCGGGCGTTCCGGCGGTTCTCATCGCGCTACTTGTCAGCCCGCAAATCGCCCTTTACACGGGACTGCTCTACATCATGATTCAGATGCTCGACGGCTACGTCTTCACGCCGCTTGTTGATAAACGCAGCGTCGAACTTCCGCCCGTCTTGACCATTTCGGCGCAGGTGCTTCTGGGCGTACTCGTGGGCGGCATCGGCATCGTACTCGCCTCGCCGCTCGTCGCTTCGCTCATCGTCATCGTGCGTATGCTCTACGTCGAAGACACGCTGGGTGATGAAGTGAAGAAAGATGATGCGAACAGTGGCGGAGCAGAGGCGGCGAGGTGACGAGTTCGCCGCTCATTTTGATTTGTGTTGTTGCCACAGAAGGCTGCCCGACGCGCTCGCTTCCATGCGGCGCGACGGGGTAATGGTGATAAGCCTTCGCTGATGTAAATCGGCAATCATCATTTTGGTATCGGCTTCGTCCATATCGGCATCACGACCGAGCATCCGGTCAACAATCCACCCGGCAAGTCCGACGCGCTCATCACCGAGCGAGACGGCTAATCGCTCCGGGCTATAACGCGAGGGCAACTCCGCGATGATGCCAAGCAGGGCAAGCGATGCGACGGAGAGCGTTGAGTCCGGCGTTGGCTGCGGTGCTTCCGCCGCCAAGCTTTCGTCCGGCGACGCACCCGCGCGTTTCGGCGTGCGCGCTTTGGCGTGTTGTGCGCGGGGAAGAGTTGCGAGGAGCGGTAGTGTCTCTTGGGTTGAAGCGTCCGCCACGCGCATCTGATATTCGCCGCGCAGACTGCGTTCGCGTTGATGCTCGTAGAGCAGCAACGTAGCGACGACATCGCGCGCCGCATAATCGAGTTGCTTCGGCGAGAGCGGTCGCAAACTCCAATCGCTCGTTTGCGGGCTTTTATCAAGCGGCAGGTTGAGGTGCTGCGCGGCTTGTGCCTGAAGCGAATAGCGGCGTTCACCGTTGCGGCGGGCGGCAAGCATCGTGTCGTAAATCGGAGCGGTGGTAATCCCTAAGTGGCGCGCAAGTCGCGTCGCATCGAACGCGGCGTTGTGGATAACCTTCGTCAGGCGGGTTGATTCGAGGGCGGGACGCAAAGCGGTCAAGTCAAGAGGGGAAAGTGAGTCAATCACGGCGACGCGCATCTCTTGTCGTTCACGATAGGCGAGTTGGATGAGTGCGATGCGCTCGTGTTGTTGATTCCACCAGTTGACGGTTTCAATATCGAGGACGAGTGCCGCCGCGCCCGTCCTCGCCGCCGTAGTATCGGCGGCAATCAGTGACGTGAGATGACGGCTCAAGTCGTCAAGCCGGGTTTGGTGATTGATAAAAGCGAGGCGGTAATTGAGTTTCATCCCCGATGTCAGGACACATTTTCCGTCCCGCAAGGGACGATTGATAATAGCCCGGCGATTTATCGCCGGGAACACACGAGGAGACGGAGCGAAGTCCCGTAGGGACGGCTGAACCTTCCAGACATTCAGCCGTCCCTACGGGACTCGAAAAGACTGTTCGCTCATATACCCAGCGATTTATCGCTGGGCTATTTTCATACTGTCCCTTGCGGGCAATAGCATTAAGTTAAGAAAATAATCACCCGTTTGGAGGCGGGCTATGCCCGCCTCGCGCGGGGACGGCGGGCAAGCCCGCCTCCAAACAACCTTAACTTAATGCCATTGCCCTTGCGGGACACAGACCTTTCAGACACGCTCTCAAACATCAGCGGCGGTTTCAGCGTATCCGCCCGCGCCTTCCTAACCCTGTGCGTCGTCGCTTTATATTTCTGTTGTTCACAATCTGACACGGGGATAATTCAGAAGTGCTGCCCACCTCCGCGCCCTGTACCGGAGTCGCCGTGCAGTTGACGACGCCGCCCGTGACACCTACGGGGAGGGCGAAGGAGATGGCGACGGGAGCCATTCCTCTCGCGTCCGCCCGCACGTTCAGCTTGCCGCTGACGGCGGGGCGAACAGGCGACTGGGTGTTATTACTTGAACACTGGGCGGCGGTGCTGAAGTACCAGTGAACCGTAAAGTCTGCGTTGGGTGTACTGGGCAGAGTGAAGTTCACCGTCACGGCTCTGTTGGCTTCGATGGGGTCGGCGGCGAACGTGGTGTCACCGAAAGACGAATCCTTTCGGGACGGGTCAAGGTTGACGGACGCGCTGACGGAAGCGGGTTCGGGAAAGTTCTGTAAGAAGTTTGCGCCGCCGTCGCTGTCAGGATCAATCGCCGGGGTGTTGGGGTTGTCGGGGTCATTCGGGGTGATGCCGGAATTGCCTAGGTCAACGCCGAGTCCGGCATTCTGATATATCAGATTGTCGTCGAGTTCGTTCCTGACGCCGGGATTACGGTTATCGGGAATCGTGACGCCGTTCGTGCCATTGCAGGCAATGATGTTGCTTCGGATGGTGTTGGTGGTCGAGTCGGCATCAATAAAGACGCCGCTTTCACGGTTGCCGAGGCAGTTGTTACTGCTCGCGTCCGTGCCGATGTAATTGTTCTGGACGAGGATGCCTCTGCCGCCGCTGCCCGTCGGCGTCTCCGTTCCGCCGGGTTTCAAGCTGGGGACGGCGCGGTTATTGAAGATGCCGATGGAGATGCCGTTCCGGTTGTTGCCGGAAATGATATTGCGCTTTTCGGTTTCAACTCCGCCGATGGAATTTTCGGCTGAACCCGTGACGATGGTGATAAAGATGCCGTCCTGTTGCCGTGTGGCGAGGCTTTGCGTACCGGCGGCGTTAGTCCCTATGAAGTTGCCTTGTATCTGATTTCCACGCGCTTCGCCGTCGGGCGTCACATCGGTCGGACCTCCATAGAGTTCGATGCCCGCGAAGGCGTTGCCGGAGATGACGTTGCGCGCTCCGGCGACTGTTCCGCCGATGGTGTTGCGACTCGTGTTGACGAGATACACGCCGTCAACCTGATTGGGACTGATGGAAATGTTGCCGCCCGCATCCGTGCCGATGTAGTTGCCCTGTACGAGGTTTTCGGTCGGACCCAAACCGAGTATCACGCCCGCAAAGGAGTTGCCCGAAATGATGTTGCGCGCCGCCACGCTCGTGCCGCCGATAGTGTTGCCCGATGTGCCGTCCAGCAGCAGACCGACGCCGCCTACGAGGTTGCCGACGGCGGAAGTCCCGCCCGCATTCGTGCCTATGAAATTACCTTGAACGAGATTGCCGCTCGCAAAGCCGATTGTGACTCCGCTGTTGTCGTTGCCGGAGATGACGTTGCGCGCTCCGGCAACAGTCCCGCCGATGACGTTGCCGTCGCTGATGTCGGCGATGATGCCGACGCCGATGCCTCTGCCTCCGGTCGAGGTTGTGCCGCCTATACCGATGCCGACGAAGTTGCCCCGCACCAGATTGTTTGAGCCGAGAATACCGACGCCGCCGTTCTCCCCGCCCGAAATAATGTTGCGCGCGTTTGCCGTCGTGCCGCCGACGACGTTGCCCGAACCCGCGACGGCGATGGCGAGACCTCCGCTTGCCAATCCGGTCGCACCGTTCAAGGCTGTGCCGATGAAATTACCTTCGATGACGCAGTTGTTGCCGAGCAAAGTAATCTGCCCGCCGTCGAAACGATTGATGACCAAGCCGCGCACAACACAATTACTGGCGTTGATATTTAAGCCGGATGGCGCGGGCGTTCCTTCAGGGACAAAGCTGGCAAACGTGCCGTTCAATTCGACGAGCGGATTACCGGCGAAACCCGGTTGCGTCGTGCCGTCAATCGTCACCGTGTCTTCGATAAGCGGGAGCGCGGTTTGCGGCGTAATCGTTTGCGCCCCCGAACCGATTTGGAAGGTGATTGTGTCCGCGCCTTGATTGGCGTTGGCGTTGATAATCGCTTGACGGAGCGAGCCGAAGCCGCCGTCATTGAGGTTGGTCACGGCGGTTGGAAGCTGCCCCGTGCCGGATAGCGTGAGCGTGTAATTGCCTGTGACACCGGGACTGAAAGATGTCGCGTAGATGGTGTACGTTCCGTTCGCTCCTAACGTCAGAAAGCCGCTTCCCGCCGGGATACGCGAGTTTGTACCGCCGCCACCGTCGTCATCTTCGATGAAGTCACCGTTGGGGGCGATGATGACGAGATACGTGTCGAAACTAGCCGACGACATGGTAATGGCGATTTGTTGCCCGACCGCGCCGTTGAACGTGTAAGTATCAACGTAAGACCCGGCGCGCGGATGTCCCGGCGGAAAAGTGCAATCGGTCGTGGTCAAGGCTTCATTGACCGTCTGCCCGACTCTGATGGGTAAGACCGGACAGCCGCCAAAACTCTCGACGCTCAAGCCGAGCGTGTAATTTCCGGTGACGCCGGGACTGAAAGAGGTGGCGAGAATGGTGTACGTTCCGTTCGCCGGGAGAGTGATAAAACCGCCGTCGGGCGGGATACGCGAATTAGTGTCGTCGCCGCCGTCGTCATCTTCCGCGATAAACGATCCGTCGGGAGCTTGTAAATAAAGATAGGTGTCGAAGCTCGTTGACGACAGCCCGATGGCGATGCTCTGTCCGGCGATGCCGTTGAACGTATAACTATCAAAAAAAGAGCCGCCGCGCGTGCCGGGCAGAAACACGCAATCCGTTGTGCTTAACGCTCCGTTGATGGTTTGCCCGAAGTCAATCGAAGTTCCCGGACAGCCGCTTCCGAAAGGCATCTGCGGCGATGCTTCGACGGAAGCTTTCGCGTTCGACTTTGATTGTGGCGGGCGAGTCGTGGCGACGGGTGCGTCGCCGAAGCGTGCGCCGTCCATCCGTGATGAAGACGGGAAAAGCGTTTCGGCGGCGACGTTGCCGTCTTGCGCGTGAACATCGGTTCGCACGATTTTCGGCGCGCTGTGTCCGCGTTCCAGAATCACCATATCGTCCGAAGCGTCCGCATCGAGCCGCATCGGAAGCACCGCCGCCACCGCGCTCTCCGCGTCCGCCGTCACACTCATCAACTGTGTCGCTTGCGACAATTCTTTCGATGACACGGGGGCGCGCTGCCACACATTCGCGGGGCTGTTCGCGCCCGCGCTTTTGTTCAACTCCAGACCCAACACTTGCGCCGCCCCGTCTCCGGTGAAGATTGTAATCTCGCGCTTATCACGTCGTTTGCCGGACTCACCGATGACAATCAACTTTATCGTTTCCGAAAATTCTTGCTTCTCGATTTGCGCCGGACGCACCTCGGCTTGCCGTCCGGCATCAAGGGACAACTTGCGGTCACGTCCATGCACGACAAACAAATCATGTCCGGCGGCGATTGCCATGTCCATCGTGTACTCGTCGTCTAACTGTCCGAGCGCGAACGATGTCGCTTCCGCAGGCAGGGCGAAGATTTCGGCGTGCGCCCTTAATGCGCCCATCGGATTCTCGAACACGACCGCCGCGTACTCACCCGTCGCGGCGACTCCGACCACGATGTCCGTCAGCCCGTCGGCACGATTGATTTCGCCCGTCACCATCGCCGTCACGCCGCCCGGCAAACTCACGATTTTCTCTTGACCTAAGCCGCCGCGACCGTCGCCGGGAAGCCAACGTAAAACGTTCGCGCCGCGCGTCGCCGTCACCACGTCCCAGTGACCATCGGCATCGAAATCGCCCGCCCCTAAAAAGTCCGGCGTGCCTGTGACCTTGAAGATGCGCGCCGATGAAAGAAAGGGCGCGTCGGTGAAAGTACCGTCGGCGCGACGGGCTTGCGCTTCCGTGCCGTTCGGATAAATTGCATCCGCATTGCCCCGATGAAGTGTGATGCCGCCTTCGCCGTCAGTGCCATAGCCGCCAGCAAGGTCGGGCGTGCCGTCCTCGTCGAAGTCCGCCGAAGCGAGCGCGAGCGGGCGCACATCGTCACGCTCGAACATGACTTTCAGATTGTCGTCTCCGACATAGTTTGTGAGTAAAGTCTGTTTATCCTTCAAGGCGATTTGCGGGCGGTGTCCGCGCGTTTTCTGCGATGTGGCTTGTCTGTCAGCTTCGGCAGCAACCGTCAAATCTTTTATCAATAACGAAGATGAAGCCGGGATGACGAGTGTCATAAACAACGCCGTGCCGAATATCACGAGGCGTGTAATTTGATTTGTGGTTAAGCGACATGACGCACCTGTGGCGCGGGTCTTGTGAGTTCTCATCGCGTTTTCTCCATCGGCGGGTATAAGGGAAACATATTCTTCAAGGCAATTTGAAATGCGAATCAAGGGTAGAAGCGAGCGCGCATCTTTCTGTTTCTCCATTAGCCGAAGCCGTGAAGGTAGTGGTCTCTACACCGCTTTTCCCGCTCCGGCGGAGCGTCATGTTTATAGCTGTGTGGTTGCGGAGAAGTCCTCGCTCCAGCGGAGCGACAGCGGTGCGTTGCGGTGGATGCCGCTCCGCTGGAGCGAAAGCGCACTTTACAATTCATTCTATAAACATCGCGCTCCGCCGGAGCGAAAACCATGCCGACCGGGGTAGATAGCTTTGCGTTGACGGCTTCGGCTAATGGAAAATTTCTATCCTTGATTCGCATTTGAAATGTTGTTCAAACGAAGGCGCACAGTATAAACACCGGAGCGGCGTTTAGCGTGACCGGGGGCGTCTGCCGAGACCTGTGACGCGACGCTTGGCATCGTCGTTTCGGATTGTACCGACGGCTTCCGATTTTCCTAAACTCGCTCCCACAGGATTTGTGAGAATCAAGCGAAAAGTTTCGTTCGGCTCATATAAGATGTCGCCGTTAATCGCAACCGTCACGGTCTTGGTCGTCTCGCCGGAGTTAAACGTCAGAGTGCTTGAAGCAGATACAAAGTCGCTGCCCGCTTGCGCCGTACCGTCAACCGTTGAGAAGGCAACCGTCACCGTTTCATTGTCAACCGCCGATAAGGTGACGGGAAAGGCTAAGGTCGTCGTGCCGTTGTTGCCTTCTAGGATTGAGGCATCGGTGACGCTCAAGGACGGAGGCGGAAGCGAGAGGCACGCCGAAAACTCTGAAGTATTACCTTCGGGGTCGGTCGCCGTACAGTTGACCGTTCCATTAAGGACTCCCACCGGAAACGCGAACGGAAAACTGAACGGCGCGTTACCTTGCCCATCGGTTTGAACGTTTGCGACTCTGCCGCTCACCAGCGGGCGACTCACGGCTTGGTTGTTGACGCACTGCGTCGCCGCACTGAAGTACCAGTGAACGGTGTATGACGTGTTCGGCGTGCTGTTCAAAGTTCCGTTGACGGTAATCCCGCCCGCAGGTTTAACCGGATGCGTCGCAAAGGGAAGAGGATTGTCAACCTTGTTATGCCGCGCGGAGTTGTTCGCAATCGGAGCGGAAACGGATGTTAGGACGGGGAAGTTTTGCAGGAAGTTCGCGCCCGTGTCCGTGTCGAGTGAATCGTTCGGGGTGACGCCGGACTCACCGAGGTCTATGCCGAGTTCGGCGTTGTCAAAAATGTTGTTCCGGTCAATCAGGATACGCACCGCCGGATTTCGATTGGCGGGAATCTCGACGCCGTTGCGATTGTTGCAGGCGATAACATTGTCTTGAATAAAGTTTGTGAACGAATCGGCTTCAACGAGTATGCCGTTCTCACCGTTGCCGAGAGGCTCATTACCGCTCGCATCCATGCCGATGAAGTTGTTCCGCACCGACACTCCCGTCGCACCCCCACCCGGCAACATCACTTCCGGGTCAACCATAAGAATGCCGATGTGAACGCCGGTCCCGGTGTTTCCCGAAATGATGTTGCGCGCATCAACCGTGTCGCCGCCGACGGTGTTGTTCGCTTCCGCATCAATCGAGACGACAAGCACTCCGAATCCGATGTTGCCTAATGCTTGGCTTCCATTGGCGGCGACGCCGATGTAGTTGCCCATTATTTGATTGTCCACCGAAGCACCGACATCATTATTCGTATCGCCGCCGTAAATAAAGATACCGGCGTATTCATTGCCCGATATGACGTTGCGCGCGGCGGGCGTCGTCCCGCCGAGTGCGAGATTGTCAGCATTAAATACCGTAATGCCGCCGAGTTGATTACTGAGACTACCCATACCATTCATGGTCGTGCCGATGAAGTTGCCTTGCACTCTGTCACCGTTGGAGTCGAGTTGAAATCCGATACCGGAGAAGCCGTTGCTCGAAATGAGGTTGCGCGCGGTGGGTGTCGTCCCGCCGATTAAATTATTCGACGCCCCCGAACTGAACACGCCGCTACCCAAGTTCCCGAATACCAGCGTTCCGGTAATGTCAGTTCCAACTAAATTTCCCTGAATCAAATTTCCTTCTGCTCCGCTGCTCTGAAGGCTAACGCCGTTTGCTCCGATAGAAGCATCTCCTTCTCCGTTAAAGGAGATGATGTTGCGTGACCCGGCAACTGTTCCGCCTATTATGTTGTTCGGCGCATCGAGCAGTGATACTCCGTTGACGGCGTTGCCGTAGCGTTCATCGCCCCTGACATTTGTACCGATGAAGTTTCCGCGAAGGACGTTCTCCGTCGCACCGCGATTGTTAATCTGAACGCCGTCCCCTAGATTTCCTGTAATGACGTTGCGGGCGTTTGCGGTTGTGCCTCCGATGATGTTAGCCCGCGAATCGCTTATTAAAACTCCGCTTCCACTGTTAGGAAAGAATTCAAAATCTGCTTCGCTATCCGTATTCGTGCCGATGAAATTGCCTTCGATAATGTTTCCGCCGCCGCCGCTAATCTCGATGCCGTTCGCACCGAAGCTGTTGATAACGAAACCACGCACGACGCTGTTTCCGGCGGTAATAACAAATCCGCTTGCCGTCGCTCCCGCCTGACTGCCGTCGAGTTCGATGAGCGGCGAACCGGCGAAGCCCGGCTGTGTCGTGGCATCAATCGTCACGGCATCCGTAATTTGCGGCAGGGGCGATGCCGGAGTAATTGTTCTGATTCCGCTTCCGATTTGAAATCTGATGGTGTCAACACCCTGATTAGAATTTGAATTAAGAATCGCTTCACGCAGCGAACCGCCGCCCGCGTCGTTGATATTGGTGACGACGGTCGGAAGCATACTCGTGACGGGTAGCGTCAGCGTCAGCGTATAACTGCCGGTAGAGTTGGCAAGGCGCGAAGCGGCGAAGATACGGTACGTTCCGTTTGAAGGCAGTGTGAAAAAGCCGCTCCCCGCAGGTATGCGCGAGTTCGTGCCGCCGCCGCCGTCGTTGTCTTCCGCGATAAACGTATTATCGGGTGCGACGAGGTAAAGAAAAGTGTCGAAATTGCTTGACGACATCCCGACGGCGATGCGCTGACCGGACGCGCCGTTGAATGTATAAGCGTCATAGAATGCGCCGCTCCCCGTGCCGGGCAGAAGCACGCAGTCGGTCGTCGCAAGCGTCCCCGTCATCGTCTGCCCGAAGTTAATCGGAGATGTCGCACAACCGCTTGGGCTATCGCTAATCAATCGAAGTGTGTAGTTGCCAGTGACGCCGGAAGCGAAAGAGTTGGCGAAGATTTTATATGTCCCGTTTGAAGGAAGTGTGAAAAACCCCTCATCCGCAGGAATGCGCGAGTTCGTACCGCCGCCGCCGTCATCGTCTTCGACGAGAGTCGAGCCGTCGGGTGCTTCTAAAATAAGAAAGGTATCGAAGGCGGTCGAAGACATTTCGACGATGATGCGCTGATTGGCGATGCCGCCGAAGGTATAAGCATCGAAGCGTGAACCGTCGGGGAATACGCAGTCAGTCGCGGTCAACGTTCCGTTTATCGGTTGCCCGGTGCGGATAGGCGTCGTCGGGCAATCGTTTCCGAGCGGCATCTGTGATTTCGTTATGTCGGATAGCTTGGCTTTCAGCTTCGGCTTATCAACGTCTTTCGCCGCCACTACAAACGAACTTTTCACATCTCCGACACCGCGACGCAAGCTTAACGATGATTGATTGTCGTCAACACTTTCGGCATTACTTCCAGCGTTACTTCCGGCATCGTTCGTCAGTCCCACCGTCGGCGCACTCCGACCGCTTTGCAGAAATACGAGGTCGTCGAGCGCGTCCGTATTGAGTCGCATCGCAAGCATCGCACTTGGGCTGTTATCGAGTTTGATTGTCGAGATTGATTGTCGGACGACATCAACCGGCGCGACATTGTTCCCGTCGCGTTTCGTCTTTAATTCACCGAAACCGAGAACGCTCACTTGATGATTGAGTTCGTCGGGCAAGATGAGATTGTCAACCGCCGCACCCGACACGCGCCCCCGCGCCAAGTTTGCGACTCCCGCCCCTTGTGCGAAAGAAGTGGTGCGCCACGCCGACAAGTTGTCCATCGCTTCGGGATTATCCTCGACTCCCGACGTGCGACTTAAAATCTGCACTTCTCCATCTCCGTTTAAGACGGCAATATCGTTTCGCACTCCGCCTGTGAAAGCACCAATCGAAAGCGATTTAATCGCAGTCGGAAATTCGCGCCGCCCCATACGTGCCGCCCCGACACTTGCCCGCGCCGCCGCGTCGAGCGACAGTTTGCGGTCGCGTCCGTACACGACAAACAGATTATTTCCGGCGGCGATTGCGATGTCCGTCGTGTATTCATCGTCCAACTGTCCGCACGCGAACGACGCGGCGGGAGCGGGAAAATTGATTATCTCCGGCTCACCGTTAAATGCTCCGTTCGGATTTTCAAAGACGAGGGCTTGCGCTCCCCGCCGTCCCGCTGTTCCGACGACAACATCAGTCAAGCCGTCAACGCGGTTGATGTCATTTGCGATGAGTGCCGTGACGCCGCCCGCGAGATTGACTTTCCTCATCTCCCCGAAGCCGCCGCGCCCGTCGCCGGGAAGCCAACGTAAAACGTTCGCGCCGCGCGTCGCCGCCACCACATCCCAATGACCATCGGCATCGAAATCGCCCGCCCCCAAGAAGTCCACCGCCGTCTCGACCGCGAAGATGCTTCCGGGCGACAGAAACGGCGCATCCGTGTCCGAGCCTTCGGCTTTACGCTTCCGCGCTTCCGTGCTGTTCGGATAAATCGCATCGGCGTTGCCCCGATAAAGAACCACCGCGCCTTGCTCACCCACGCCGTAGCCGCCAACAAGGTCGGGCGTGCCGTCCTCATCGAAGTCCGCCGAAGCGAGCGCGAGCGGGCGCACATCGTCACGCTCGAACATGACTTTCAGCTTCTCGTCCCCGACATAGTTCGTGGTTTCGGTTATGACCGCCCGCGCTCTCTGATGTGGCACTGCCGAAGCGATGACAAGCACGACGGCTGACATCCCGATGCCGATTAACAAAAACCGTTTGACCCGATACGAAGACGATTGACGCGCGGAGGTCGCTTTGAGGAGAGAAGAATCGTTCATGAAAACACGTCCCTTAACTTGGAGTGAATAGAGGCAGCGAGGTTGTCGTGAGATATACGGGGCAAAAGAGCCGAACGGGTTTTGCGCGAGATTGTCCCGGCGCGGCAGGGATTTGAGTGGGCGAATTATGGCACGAGTTCGGGTGAATCGTCACTTGATTTTCATCTGTTTAACTTGAAGTCGGGACACTTTTCATTGTCCCGTAAGGGACTTCATGAAAATAGCCCAGCGATTCATCCATTGGTATCTACACAAGTGAGAGGATATTTGCCTAAGTCCCGAAGGGGCGACATTCGTTAGCCCGGCGCACCGCGCCGGGTCAGTCACCACATATTCGTCCGAAGCCATGAAAGGGCGACATAAATCATTCCCATACATATCTTTCGTCGTAATCAATCCGGTACTTCTGCAACAACATTCGATATTCGTCTTGAAACGTCCGCTGCCGATGATGTTCTTTCTGTGTGGCGATATATCGCTTCACCGCGCCGACGCTTGACTCTCCGATTGAAAACGCTCCATAGCCTGCTTGCCATTGAAAGCTGTGCAAAGCGTCGCCCTTCGTCTTAATCCACTTGGAAGAACTTTTCTTCGCCTCTTCCACGACATCGGCAATCGTCCACGTTCGATGCAACACGAAGAGTGCGTGAACATGGTCGGATGTCCCGCCGATGAGCAGCGAAGGCGATTGGCATTCGCGGAAGACGGCGGATAGGTAAGCGTGGAGTTCAGGTTCGATTTCAGGCTTGATGAAAGGTTCACGATGTTTTGTGCTAAAAACCAGATGAATGAGAATCGAGGAAAGGGATTGTGACATCGTTATAACCTCTATATTAAAGGCTGTCTTAAAAGCCCTGAAGGGGCGAGATTCAATAGCTTGGGGCAACGCCCCAAGAAACAAGCCCGGTGATTTTCCAGCCCTGAAAGGGCGACATAAGTCACCGACGTTACCAAATATATCGCCCTTTCAGGGCTGCGGACATCTTTTCTAACTTTACCCGGCGCGGTGCGCCGGGCTATCGAATGTCGCCCCTTCGGGGCTTTCAAACTGTACCGGAAGGCACGAAGAAAACCGCTATTGCCATATCGAATGTTGCCCCTTCGGGGCTGGCACTGACTTACCGGACACGCTCTTTTAGAACGAATACTTCAACGCGAACTGAATGCGCCGCGCGGGGGTGATGGTTTCAACCGCCTGACCGAAGCCGACGGCTCCGAGAAAACGGACGGGGACGCCGAAGTTGGCACGGTTGATGAAGTTGAAAACTTCGGTTCGCAGAAGTAAGTTTTGCCGCGAGGTGAGACGAAAGTTTTTGACTAAGGCGAGGTCTAGTTCGACGATGTTTCCGGCGTTGAAAGTGTTGCGATTGACGCGCCCGTCTTGCCCGATGGGGGCGAGCAGAGAGGTCGCATCAATCGCGGTTAAGCGAAGCGGCTGGCGGCGGTCGCCCGTCACTTCGAGACCGTTTGTCGTGTCGAGACGGTCGGTGAGGTTGCCGTCCAAGTTGACATCGAAAATGCTGTTGACGGTGAACGGTTGACCGGAACGCACGCGCCCCGTACCGGCGATTTGCCAGCCGCCGAGAAGCGCGCGTGAGATGCCGCCACGGTTTTCCAGCGTCGGTAAATCGTAAATGAAGTTGTAGGCGAAGCGGTGGCGCACGTCGAAGTTTGACGGGGCGTGTTCGCCTGCCCGCGTCAGGCTGTTCTGCGGCAACGCCGATGCTCCGGCTAAGTCGAAGATGTCCGAGACATCATCCGTGACTTTCGAGAAAGTATAAGCGGCTTGATACTGAAGCGATTCACGAAGTCTGCCGCGCACTTGAAGTTGCAAAGCGTCGTAACGCGAATTAGCCGAAGCTTCGTAAATCTGTACCGCGCCCGCTCCGGCGACGGGTCGCCCGCCGGTGATTGCGCCGCCGGAGTTGATACGCGCTCCGGGACTAATCGCCACGCCGGACACATTCGGCTGGTCGGATATGACGTTGATTCGGGTTGGAATTAGAAGCGCGTTCGCGCCGAGATTCGGCGTCGTCAAACGTAAGAGATGCCGTCCTTGCGTGCCGACGAAAGCGGCAGAGATGGTGAAGTTTCGGGTCAACTGTTGCTCGAAGGTGAATGCGTAATGCTGTGCCGTAGGCATCTCCAAACGGCGTTCGGGGAGCGTGAATCCGAAGCCGCCGGGAAACGCCGAGTTGATTGCGACGAGACACGCGAGAGGCGTCGAAGAATCGAGCGTGTTCAGTGTTCCGGCGCGCGTGACGGAGACGAAGCGCGAGCCGTTCCCATCCTGACACGGGAAGAACGCGGTGCTTGGGTCGGTTATCTGGAAGCCGACGCCGATTTCGTTCGGTCTGCCTCCGGCGAAGTTGAGCGTCAGGAAGTTCGGAAAGACATTGCGCGATTGACTGACGACCGCGCCGAGTGCTTGGTCGTAAAAGATGCCGTAACCCGCGCGGAAGACGGTCAGGCGTTCCGCTCCGAATAAGCGCGGCGAGTAAGCTAAACCGACGCGCGGAGCGAAGTTGTTCCGGTCGGGGTCGAAGATGCTTGTGCGATTGTCGAGGAAGCGGCGCAGTCCGGGAACGAGATTGAGCGAAGCATCGTCGAAAGTGTCTTCGATGCGGCGACGAATTTCATTGGGCGGGGTGTTGTATTCGTAACGAAGTCCGAAAGAGAGCGAGAGATTCGGACGGACGCGCCACTCGTTTTGGGCGAAGAAATTATACTGGTAATAACGTAGGTCAATCGCGGAATCAACGCCCGGCGTCACGGTTTGAAACACGCCGCTCGGGGCGGACGCGGCGGCGAGGTCAACCGGATTGAAGAAGCCGCGCAACTCGCTTTGTCCCGATGCGTTTGTGATTAGTCGGGGTGCGCCGCCGAAGACGATGAGCGGACGTGCGTTGCGCGGCAGTTCGCTGTTGAGTTCGGTGCGCCGCACGTCCGCCCCGAAAGTCATGTTGTGGCGATTTAGTTTTACCGTCAGCGTGTCGGCGAGTTGGTATGTGTTGTTGACGCGGCGTTGCGGGAAGTTGAAGACATCCACGCCGATAGGCGAGAAGCCCGCGATTGAGACTTGCCCGACGGGTCCCAAAATGTCTTCGACGTTGAAGTTGAAGAAGCGGTCATAGAGGACGTTGTTGGATGAGGGCAAGGTGTCGTTGACGAACAGCGTGGCGTTTAGGAGAAACCCTTGATCTTCGGGGCGGAGCGCGGAAGCCAAGCGGCTTGGTCGCAAAAACTGCGTGTCGCGCCGCTCGTCGAAGCGAAGCCGCGTGCGCCCGTAAGAAGCGCGTACTTGATTGAAGACTTGCACCGACGCTTGCGGGTCGGTCAGTTCACTGTTGAGGAAGGTCGAGAAGTTTTGCGTGCGGACGCGCGGACGGAGCGTGGAAAAGATTGCCGCGCCCGTCGTAGGGATGTCGCGGAAGTCGTCGGTGTAGTTATAGCGTGCGACGAAAGATTGCGGTTTGCCGCCGATGGTAAAGTTCGTATCGGTCTTCGCCGAAAGGATTTTTCCTTGTCCGTCGGCAGGCAAAGTTTGCGTCAAAGTGTTCGCTCCGTAGATGCCGTTCGGGTTGTTCGGGAAAGGATAAAGACTAAAGACGGCATCGCCGCTGACAGTGGTCGGGAAACTCGACATCGCCGCGCCGCCGAACGGGTTGCGCGAAAGCCCGGTCGCGCCGCTTCCGAAAAGCCCGCGTTCGGCAATGGTCGGAACGGCGAAGTTGGCTTCTTCTGTCGCGCGGAATAGTTGCCCTTCGGCGGAGATGAAGTAGAAAAGACCGCGTTTCGACTCCGCGTTTTTGGGGGCGACGACGGCACCGCCAAGCGTGAAGCCGCCCATTCCGAAGGTCAGAGAATCTTCGCCGCCGCTCTCGTTCGTGACAAACGCCGCCCTGCCGCCAAGAAGCACGGGCTTATCTCCGGCGCGCAACGGCATCGTCTGATTGCCGTTCGTCGAATCGAAAAAGTTGCGGGCGTTTAACTGACTTGAATTGAAGAAGCCGTAAAGCGTGCCGTGCGTTTGGCTGCCGCCCGACTTCGAGACGGCGTTGACCTGCGCGCCTATGTTACGCCCGTATTGCGCGGGGGCGAGCAAGGTGATTACCTGATAGCCTTCGACCGACTCAATCGGTTGCGGGATGAGGGCGACGAAGCCCTGACGACGCACGCCGATGTCTTCGTCGTTATTGTCCGAGCCGTCAACCGTGAAGTTGTTGGCGCGTGAGCGAAGCCCGTTGACCGCGAACTGTCCCGAAGTGCCGACGCCCGAACCCAAGCCGGGACCGGCGACTCTGCCGGTTGTTTGCGGCGGGGGAGCGACGCCCGGAAGCAACAATGCCAGTTCGTCAAACGAGCGCACGAACGTCGTCGCGCCAAGCGGCAGGGTGGTGATTTCTTCTTCGCTGAAACCACCTTCGCGGCGCGCGTCGGTGGTGTTGATGCGGGCGCGTATGTCCGTGTCTTCGACGGTTTGATTCGTACTGACGGGCGGCGTGGCGGCGGTCGTGGGAGCGGTGTTGGCGAGCGGGTCGAGGGCGACGGGGACGGGGACGACCTCATCGGCGCGCGTGATGAACAAGCGTTGTTCGACTTCGCGCGGTGTAAAGTTCGGAGCGGTGACGCGGATGGTATAAATGCCCGGCGCGAGCAAGCCTTGATAGAAGCTGCCTCTGATGTCGGTGCGTTTGGTGATTGTGATTCCGGTTTGCCGGTTGACGATTTCGACGAGCGCGCCTTCAATCGGTTCGACGCTCCGGCTGTTGCTAACGATACCGGCGAAAGCTCCCGTCACGGTGTCCTGCGCCTGAACCGAAGGTGCGATTGATAAACAGCAAAGCAGTACCAAAGCACCGAAAGAGAAGTGTGGTAGTAAGGGCTTGAGGGAGACGCACATTTTCATGGTGTTCTTAATTTAACGTCAGTTCGACGTAAGGCGGTTTGCCTTCAGCCCCGTCAGGGCAATAGCATTAAGTTAAGGTTGTTTGGAGGCGGGGGGGGGGGGGGGGGGGCGCGGCCCGGGGGGGGGGGGGGGCCGCCAGAGGTCGGGTTTTTTGTTTTTTTTATTTTGGTTGTGGGTTG
>JANDLT010000059.1 GCA_024330265.1 Pyrinomonadaceae bacterium MAG19_C2-C3
ACTGAGCTACGGGAGCGTCGAGAGCAGGCAATATAAAGCAAATCTGCCTAAACATTCAATAAACAAGCGAAGTTTAATCAAAATCACCCGATTCGGATATTTCGTCTAAATCCGCTTTTTCGGCGGTTTGATGTCAAAATCCCGACACTTTTTCCCTCACCCGGAATTTTCAGGGCGCGCATAGAAAAATTCTCCGATGGTATATGACCTCTCGCCGGAGAGTTCCCAGAAGTAATAAATTTTCTCTCCAGCCGCGAAACACGCGACGAGTTGTTGCGGAAAGCGCGTCTCCAACTCGGTATCGCGCGAGTAGCTGGCGAAGCCGTAAAAGCTCGCGCCGTAGGCGGGCGCGAAATAGGAAACGAGAGTATCCAGTAAGTCGCCGCGCGGCTCGGCAAGGTAGTCATCCATGTCGAAGTCGGGGTTAAGCGCAAGCGGCGTGCGCGCCGCGTCTGAATCGGGAGTCACGCGCACACGGTCAACGACACTTTTAATCATCGGCGCAAACACCGGAGACACTGTAAAAACACGGAAAATGTTGACGCGCGGCGTTAGGTACACGCGCACCTCCGCTTTCGGCTTTAGTCTCAATTCGACTTCTTCCGCTTCGATGTTTGGCTCGTTCGTCAGTTTGAAAAGGGGGTCTTGCGCTTTGCCCAGATTCAACGAGAGTCCGTTGTAATACCACCACGCATCCACCTCGAATTTGTCTCTGTTACCTCTTGCGCGTTTCATCTGTGCCTTGCCCGTCCAACTTTTTGAGCGCGGGGCGGGCGCGCCGGTGATGACAATGGTACTTCGGTCGGCAACCCACAGCACCGGGCGTTTGTTCCCCGTCCCCAGAACCGTCACCGCCTTGATGGTCGATTCGTCGTCTTGATAAATCGAACCCGCGCGGTAGAGGTAACAATCTATAAACAGATAGTCGCTATCTTCGGGCAGGCGCGCGCAGTTTGGCTTGCGTGTCTTCTCGCCGTCGCTGTTCGGCGTGCTGCCGAACGGGTCGCCTTGCAAGAGAAACGCGGTTTCACTCGACCACCTGACCTCTTCTTGGTGCTGCGGTGACGTGTCGGGGTAGGGTATGTGGACGTAAGGGGCGAACTCTAAAAATTCGTACCTCCCGCTTGTCGAGTTATACCGCGTCCCCAAATCGTAAAACTCAAACGTCACGTCGCCCGCGCGCCGCAAGTATCGCCCCTCCTCGTCTTCCGTGAACAACACGCCGCGCGGCACAGGCGGCGCGCTTGGCGAAACGTCCGCGCGCTCCGGCTCTTTCCGCGCGGCACGCTCTAAGCGAACCGTTTCACCGCGCGAAATGCGAAAGATGCGGCGTGTCGTCATCGGCTTTCGCGCGCCTCGAATGAGTGAGCGATGACGAGCGCGCCGTTCTCCGTGCGTCCCGTGATTGATTGCCCGGCAATGATGTATGTGGTGAGGCTTCCGGTGCGCGAAGGCAACACGACGCCGGAACCTCGATGCGAAGTGAGGTCAAGCGAAGGCAAGTCCACTCTCGCCTCACGCGGCGGATTCGCCAGCCGCGCAAGTTGCCGCGCCCCCATCGCACGCGCAATCACGTCGGGAACGTCTCCGGCATCGAAGGCGGGAACTTTGCGATTCGTGAGAGGCACGGGGACAAGTTGATTATCGTTCGTCGTCAGTAGCACACGCCGCCCCTCGCGTCCCGTCGCACTCGCGCCCAAACTAAGGCTGCCCGCCCGCGTCTGTGATGATGAGCGCTCGGTAGTATTGGCGAGATGGTCACTGACAATAGTTTCGATTTCAACTTCGCTGTCGCCGCGCTGACGAAAGTTTTCCGTCGTCGTGCGGAGTGCTTGAAACACGGCTTCTTGGTCGGCGTCCTTATCAATAAATCCGTTGCGGTGCGCATCAGTGTACGGAAGTTTGAAAGGTTCATCTCGATACTGATTATCGTTGTCCTCAAGCGCGAGTCCGGCAAGGTAAGTCACCGACGACGAGATGACCGATTCGCTCGGTCGGCGCGGATGAGGGCGATACGCGATTGATTGTTTTTCCTCTTGCACGACTTGCAATAGCAGGTCGCCGGAAGGCAACTGCGGCACCAGACTTTCGACGGTGCGCGCGTGTCCGCTCTTACGTCCTTGTGAATCAATCTGGTCTTGCTGTTTGGCGCGCGTCACGATTTCAAGCTGGTGATTCCGCACAGTGGTCGTGACCTCGACGACTTCCTCACGCACGATGTTCGCCGGTTCGCTCAACATGCGATGCTCACGGACTTTGCGCTCGGTCGTTGTTTCGGTGAAACCGTTTGTGCCGTAAGTCCCCGCTTCGCTTCGCTCCGTCTCGATGCGCTCGGTGAAGTATTCGCCCGCGTTCGCGCGCACGCGATACGAAAGGATGAGACGCTCGGACGGTTGCCCCGCGCTCAAGCCGTCTTCCATCGCACGCACATTTGAGAGGGAAAGCACGCGCGGTGCAGGTGAACCCTCCGGCAAAGGCAACGCGGTGTCCACAATCCACAACGCGCCCGCCGCGTCGGTATAAATAATCGGCGCGAAGGCATTGATGAGTGCGCGCGCCGCCGCGTCCCATCCCGCTTCGATTGATACGTCAACACGATCAACCGGATAGTTCGGCAAGTTCGTATGAACCACAGGGAAGCTGCATCCGGTGACGTAAAGGGCATGAAGGCATGAATGCAAATTCAGCGAGGGACGGGCGCGAAAGTCGGTGCGGATAGGCGCACCCGTTGCCGCGCGCAAACTCTCAAGCGATGCGTTCGCGCTTTCGGGTTCAATCGTCACGACGGCGGGGTCGTAGAACGTCACGGGGCGCGCCGGAGCGCGGTTCGACTTATCGGCTAAGCCATCCGCCGTCGTGAAACTCACGCGGTCAGACGGTCTCCCACCTTCGGAATTGAGGGCGTGACTCCGCGACGACAAACGCGCGCCGTCCAATAGCGTCACCCAACGAAAGCCGGAATCAACCCACACGCCGATTTGAAAAGTGATACTCGATTCGCGCGTGACTGTTTCCGATAACGGTTCGGCAAGCGTCGCATTCAGTACCGCGCCCAAACGGTCAGCCGGTTCACTGAAATTAAAATCCGTGATTGGTATTTCGACGCCGGAGACGATGAGCCGCGCCGCGTATCGGTTGATGCGCGCATCGCGCGCACCGACTAAATCGGCGTCCGGGACTTCGACCGGAAACGATAAAACGAACGGCACGAACTCGGCGCGTGCGCTGCGTGTGACGGGGGCGAAGATGCTCATCGGGCGCTCAATTCTACCCCAGCATGAATCGAACGTTGGATAGTAGCGTGTGGAAAGTTTGTCCGCCGTAGGCTCCCAACTCGACGCGCACATATGAAGCTCCGTAGCACTCCGCGTGATACTGCCGCCGCACCGTGTAGGCACTCCCCCCGACCGGCAGCACATCGCGCACCGAGGTGTGCAAGGGAATAAACACACTGCCGTCTAGGGAGGCATACCACAGCACCGAGCGCGGAGCGAACGCGGTGCTGTGGTACACGTCGGCGTCCACGCCCAGTACACCCTCCGGTCTGTACCATGTCAGGGAGGTCGCCGCGAGGGTGGTGGAGTAAGCCATCGAGTCATCCCCGTTGAAGATGTCTGCGCTTGTGGTGTCGAGTTGCCACGAGTTGCTGGCGGGTAGTTGCGTTATCCCGCTCAAGCTGTTCAGGTTGTCCGTCACGACCGCCGTTAAAAGACTCGCCGCCGCCGCCGAACCGCCCGCCGCCGAAAGAATCAGCGTCCCCGCCGCGTCGTCATATGTTTTCGTGATGTTTGTCCCCGCGACAATCAAACTCGCCACGCGGTCATCAACATCTTCAAGCGTCAAGGCGGGCGCGCCGCCCGAAGCGTTAATTGTGAGCGTCCCCGCCGCCGCGTCATAATCAAGCGTGACGTTCGCCCCCGCCTGAAGCATCCCTTGCACGACCCCGCGCACCTGCGAATCGGTGATAGTCACAGGCGTCCAGTCCGTATTAAGCGCGTCTCGAAGTTTAATCGACGGTGGGAGGCTTGAGGTGTCAAGCCATAACTTGCCCGCCGCTACTTTGTTCGCCGCGTCGAGCGCGGGGTCGGTGTTGCCGACGTAAGCCGCCTTGTGAATTGATTGTAAATCTGCGTGTTCAGCCATAAATAATCATCCTTCCGTCACCGTCTCGCCGTTCTCCGTCACCGTCTCGCCGCCTTCCGTGACGGCTGTTGCGGGTAGGACTTCACCGCCGCCCGCCGCCGAAAGAATCAGCGTCCCCGCCGCGTCGTCATATGTTTTCGTGATGTTTGTCCCCGCGACAATCAAACTCGCCACGCGGTCATCAACATCTTCAAGCGTCAAGGCGGGCGCGCCGCCCGAAGCGTTAATTGTGAGCGTCCCCGCCGCCGCGTCATAGTCGAGCGTGACGTTCGCCCCCGCCTGAAGCATCTCCGCGACGACGGCGCGCACCGCCGCCGCGTCCAAAGAGCCGCCCCCGCCGCCTAATTCATCGTCGAAAGTTAAGACCGCATAAACCGACTCGCCGACGCCTTCCGCCCCGACCGCCGATAAATCGACTTCTACACGGTCGCCCGCCCCGACCGTGTAACTCACATCAACCGCAACGCTTCTTTCGCCTTCAAGAATTGCCGGCTGCCCCGACGCAAACAACGACACGCCGTTGCGCCGGACATCGAACTCCGCCCCGCCCGCTCCCGCGTCCGACGACGACGAAAACGAGACGCGCGTAAGCCGCCCGGAAAACGGGCAGGCGAACTCCCAGAGTCCGAGTATGGAAGTTGTGAGTCGTGAGCGTTCGACGAGTGTTGCGTAGTGGAGTGCCATTAGCTCGCCTCTCCGGTTGCCAAGAATCTAAAGCGCACGCCCTTCAAGATTTGCCCGCTAAAGCTTTCGTAAGTTATCCAACTTCCCTGCGTGAAGTCCGGTATCGCGTACACGTCGAACTCTACAAAGGCGTCCGAAGCCGTCACGCGCACCGCCGCGCCGTCTGCGAAAGCATCCACTACCGCCGTCCGCACAGTACGCGCAACGTCCGCCCCCAAGTAATCACAACGCACACCGAACGCGACGCCGCGCCCCGCTTGCTCCGCGATTTGAGAATAGACCGTGCCGTCAAGAGCGATTGACGATGAGCCGACGACATCGGAAAACTTCGCGCCGTCTTCGATGAAAGCTTTCGCGGGAGTACCGGAAGGCAAACCCGTTGATGAGAGTGCGATTCCGGCTATGCTCACTTGTGCGAATCTATTACTCATCGGTTACTAAGCCCGCTCCCATCGCTGATTAAACCCATCGTCGGCTGTGCGGGTAAGGATGACGCGGCACTGTTTTCACCGTCAACGAAGTTGACCGTGAACGCGACACCATCGGCAGCTATCACCAAACCTTTATCGGTCAAGAGACGGTTCAGTTTCTGAAGCAAGCCCGCTTCTAATTTGCCGTCACCCAAGAGTTGCCGGTTAATCCGTTTGCCTTCGGCTTCCTTAGCCGCCTCACGCGCGGCTTCGCGCTCAAGTGCCTGTATCCGACCTGTGCGGAGTGAGCCGGTTAGCTCGCGCGGGTCAAGCGCGCCCGTGATTGCTAACACTTGCTTGTCAGCACTGGCGATTGTTTGCTTGGGGTCAGCCCCGCCCGCGAGTCCTTGACTCCGCACACGCTCGATTAAATCCAACTGCGTTTGCGCGTTGCGTCCGGCAAGGTCGCCAACTTTCGCGCGTTCGATTTCGCGCTGAATCTGATTTTGCTGAAACTGCGCCCCGCCCGAAAACGAATTGGCGAAAGTATCTTTTGCATCGCGGGCGTAAGGCGTTGCGCCCTGTGAAATGATGCGCTGTTGCTCGACGGGCAAACTGCTATAAAGCGAACGAAGCTGCGCGTTGACGGTTTCGCGCGTAAGCGCGCCCGCCGCCCCGCCGATGCCCTGTGTTTGTCTTTGAAGCCCGATAAGGTTTTCGTATTGCGAAATGGCGATGTTGCCCGCGCTTAACTTCAAGCCGTTTTTGTCGAACGCCCCGCGCCCTATCGCGTCCGCCTTCGCAAGAAGCGTGGGTATTTCGCGGTAAGCTTCGACCTGTGCGCGAATGATGGATAGTTTTCTTTCTTCCGCCCCCGTGAGTTCAAACGATGAACGGTCAACCCTCAAAGCGTCGGCTTGCTGTCGCCCCTGTAAGGCTTTCAGTTGCGAGTCGAAGCGCGCCGTGAGTCCTTCGGCGGCAAGGGCGGCGCGCTCGATGCGCGTCAACTCCGCAACCGTCTCGTTTCCGAGTTTGCCGAACTGTTTTTGCAACCTCTCTCCCGCCGTCGTCGCGTCGTTGAAAATACGGACGAACGGGTTTTCCGCTCCCGCGCGCTGTACCTGTTTGTCAATGAAGCTTTCACCGCTCTTTTGAATTGCACCGAGTTCCTGTTGAAGCTTCTGCGCCGCCTGTACCTGTTTCTGCGCTTCCGCTTCACGGCGACGCGCGGCATCGGCTTCCGCGCCGCGTTGCGCGCTTACATATTCATCAACGCCTTTGCGCTGCGCTTCGCCCAAGCTTGTGTAAGCGAGGGATGCTTGACGCGAAGCGTCGGTTAGGCGTGAGAGTTCTTGAAGTCTATCGAAGCCGACGCCGGTGGACGGAAGGCTTTGCCCACTGATGAGCGTGCGCGACTGTGCGAGGCTTCGCGCGTTCGCCTCACGCCCGGCGTCGAGTCGCGCTTGCACGTCATTCTGCGCAACGCGCGTCCGACGGGCGGAAGCTTCGCCTTCCGTCTCGCTCTGTGTGCCGTTTAGGAACTTAAAGAGCGGGTTCAAATCACGCAAAGCCGACTTGCCGATGTCGTCAACAAAGTTATTGAACCGCGTCCTAAGTAACTCCATCTGCCCCGCGCCGCTTTGCAACCTGCGCTCCGCTTCGCCCGAAAACAGCGCGCTCTTTTTCATCACCGCATCGAGAATCGAAACGACCTGTTGTTGTTGTGTAAGCTTGTCCGATGTCGTGCCTATCGCCTTCGCGTAAGCCTCATAAATCACGCCCGGATTAGGCAGCCCTAAACGGTTAATGCCCTCATCCTCTCCCGCAATAACCTGGCGGGCGATAGTCGAGATTTGAGAAGGGTCTATGCCTTTCGCGGCGGCAAGGTCGGCGAAGCGTCTTTGTATCGTGTCAAGGTCGCCGGTGCGCCCCGCGATGCGCGCAAGGTCGGTGAGGGCGGCGACGGTGCGGTCGGCTTCGCGCTTGTTGATGCCCATGAGTTCACCGAACGCTTTTGATTCGCGGTTAAGTCCGGCGTAAGACAAGCCGGCTTCCTTCGCCGATGCCGCAAGACTCCGGTTCGCCGCTTCCGCCGCCGCTCCCGCGTCCAGTGCTTGCTTGCTGCCGTAGAGCAAGCCCGCCGCGCCCGCCGCACCTATCGCCGCCGCGCCGATGGGGATGCCTAACCCGGACGCGATGCCGCTTCCGAGTTCGCCGCCCGTCCCCCCGCGCCCGAGTGCTCCGGTCGCCCCCGATTGCAAGCGAAACATCTTTTGCTGAAGGGCGGAAAGCTTCCGGTCGGTCACATCAATCTCACGCTCTAGCGAGGCAAGCGGTTTGCCTTCGCGCGTTTGATAGATAGCGATGAGTCGTTGCTGTAATCGTTGTGCCTCATTCGCCGCCTTCCCCGCGTCCTGACTCGCACGCGATAACGGAGATTGACTTGCAAGACGTGTGAAGCTTTGTTGAAGCGAGAGCGTGCGGCTTTGCGCGGCTTCCAAAGAGCGGACAAGCGCGTCCGTTCCGGCGGGCTTCGACTTGCCGCCGATGTTTTGAATCTCATCGTTGATTTTGCGAACCCGGTTTTCGACTTCGCGGTTCGGGTCTATTTCAACGCCAACCGTGACCACACTCATCGCTTGTTCCTTTCCGTCTCAAGCTGCCTCTCCAAATTCCACAATCTCACGCGCTCCGGGCGCGCCCGCTCATCTCTCACGATTGACAGTAAGCGAACCTCTAACACCGATGCGCTGCGGCTGTATCCACGCCCGCGAAGCCTTCCGTCTTCCTGAAGGACGCGCGCACAATCCGCGTACAACGAATCGAAGTCGTAAGTAAGCTTTCTTTGTTGAAGGTCATCAATAACCGCATCACGAAAAAACTCCCATTGCCGCCTTACTTCGCACTCCGAACAGAAGTCAGGACGGTCAACCGTCACCCCGTCGCGCTCTAAAGCAAGGGCGCAAACCGCTGGGCAATCATCAAATGACGGGTTCAACTTTCGCAGTTGACGGTGATACTCCACGACTTGCCGCATCGTCACGCGGAACGCTTTTCAAATAGGCTTGAGAGACCGCCGACTCTCTGTACGCCGCCCAAGCCCTGCCGATTATTTCGAGAAGTTCGGGATGACTCGCATCATTGAAATAAGTCTTAACGCGCGTCTCTAAATCACTCCCGCCTTCGGTCGGAAAATCATCGAAGCCTTCAACTTTCGAGAGCGTGCGCGCCGCCATGTTGACCGCTTGCTCCGCGTAAGCGTTGCGCCGCTCATCCGCCGTCAGGTCGTAAAAATTGGATTCGTCGTCAAGCACCGATTGCGGCAAACTTTTCGGAAAGTAGAACGTGAACGAATCGCCGGGATGCCAGACGTGCGTTACGACAATCGCTATTTGCGCGTCCGATTCCGATTTCTTAAAGCCCATTTGTCAGCCCTTTCAACTTGTTTCAGACTTGTAAATCAAGCTATGCCGGAACGGTTAAAAACCGCTCACCCGTCGTCAAAACGCCCGTCACCCGATCCGGCGCATTGTCATCAATCGAAAACGGCGTGGCATCGAGATTGATGACGCTCCGGTTCGCCTCACCCGCATAACCTATCCCTGTATCTTGCAAAGACAACTGCGCGCCCGCCATTGTGATTAGGGCGTGAGAAGCCGCGCCGCCGATACGCAGCGAGACGGGAACGATGCCTTCGTCGCGCGCACTTTGATAGACCGGATGCGCCGCTGTGCCGTACAAGGCGAATCGGGCGGTTGACACCTCAATATCACGTTCCAGTCTGGCTACATCTATATCGGAAAACGGAAAAGGGTCATCGTTCGAGAGGATGTTGTTGTTAAAGTTATAGGCGAATGAACGAAGGTCGGGCGTGCGATTCGTTCCCGCAATCGTCAATAAACAATCGTTCGCATACACGGGCGCGACCGTCGCACACGCGGGAACATCGAAGTTTGCGATGGTGTCCACGTCCGCCGAACCGATGAAGCCAACCGTCAAGCGCACCTTGCCGCGCACTTCGCCCGTCACCTCTACCGTGTTCACAACCATATCCTTGTAAAGTTCGGCGGGCTGTTCGCTGTCTTCCGCCGCGACGATGAACGACGTAGCGGGAACTTGGTCTGCCGTCGCGTGCGTGCCTTCATGCGTGAACGGCGCGACCGCTTCTACCGGGTCGGAAGATGCACCCATCGCCATCGCCAGAAACCCATAGACGAGGGCGGGCGTCGCGTCGAAGGCAAGCTGCCAGTTCGTTAAGCGCGATGTGATGCGCCGCCCCGTTAAGAATTTACCCGCACAATCTCTTTCCTCTTCGCGCGTCACACGGCGTGAAGGTAAAGGCTTGGCGTCACGGGCAAGCGGCAAGGAAGCGGTCAGAGCCGCCGCCGCGAGAGCCGTGCCGATAGCAGACTGACGGGCAAACACCGGTGAGTAAGCGACGACGACGTTCTTTTGTTTGAAACTTGGTGCGACCATGATTATTAAAACCTTTCTTTATGCGGTCGGTGTCCAGTGCCAGCAACCTACCAAGTCACCGAACGGAACGTGACGGTTGAAAAACAATCCGGTTGGATTTAGCACGCAAAGCCCGACCGCGCTCTGCTCGTTATCCGGCTCGTCAACTTCCGTGATGATAGCGGCGCGCTCCGCCCCCGCTTTGTATTCGCCGCCCGGCGTGCCGAAGGCGACGTATCGAACCGTTCTGCCGATTGTCGGTTTCATAACTTATGACCTTTCACTTGGGTGGACTTCAACGGAGAGTTGAAACGTAGCGTGATGACCGAAAATTGTGGTGTCTTCTTCGTCACGCCCGAAAGAGTTTGAGGTTTGCCGCAAGCGTTCAAGCGTGAGTTGCTCATAGCCCGCGAGGTGACGAACTTCCAACGTCGGCAAGCATCTGTCGCGCAACTCAAGCACAAGCCACGCAAACGTATCGGTTGACGACGAACCGTCACCGCGCGCGTCAACCTTACTGACCGAAAGCTTGAGCGCGTAATTGAGTTTATAGACGGGATTGTCGTCGCATCCGGCATCGGTATCGGAGAAGCCCGCGAAGTCGATTATCAACACTCGAAACTCGCGCTTGCTCTCGACCTGTACGTCGCCTAACACGCGCACCGCTTCGGCTTCACCGTCAACCCACACGCGATGCGGAATGACGTTTAGCGCAAGTCTGGCGGAAAGGTGCGCGACTAAAGCATCACGCACAATCTTTTCAACTTCCGCCGCGAGTTGTGGCAAATCAGGCATGTCTAGTACCAACCCATTCCGCCAGGGTTGAAGTCCGTTGTATTCAAGTTCCCCTGTTCGATAAGCCCGTCCTCTTCGTCTTCACGCTCAATTAAAACGTAAGGCTCTAAGAGGGTTTTCACGCCCGGCGGAAAGCCGCGTTCGATGATGCTCCCTCCCGTCGTGATAGCACCTATCGCGCCGGAGAATCCTTCGTCCTTCGCTCTCCACCAGCGCGTGGCGAGTTGTAGGCACGCTTCCGTGATGTCTGCCGGAGTCGCTTCATAGCCCCAACGCGCCGTGACTTTGTAAGGGACGCCTTTACGAAATTGAACGTGCGGAGTCCACACGCCGCGCTCATCGGTCGTGACGAGTCCGCCCCGATATTCACGAAACATGACGGGAGAATCATTCAAGCCTGAGACGGCTGAAACCGACTTCGGGACGTAAGCGGGGATGTCCATGCGCGGCGCGCCCGTGCCGTACAGCACACGCTCCGTGCCTTCCGAAGCCGTTCCTGCGAACTCCCCCGCGTCGCGTCGGCAATAGGCGTCAATCGCGCGTGAGGCGCGCGTGATGATGCTCTCAAGGGCGGTTTCGTCCGCGTCAGAGACGGCGGGCAAGTATTGACGGAGTTGTTCGACGTTTGCGTAGTTCATCCGCGCGACAACCTCTCTATCGTCCCGTCCACATCGCGCTCAAAATCAGGGCGTGCGGCTTCCAACGCGGGTTCAAACGCCGGACGGTTGCGTCCGTATTCAAGCCGCGCCGCCTGTGCCGCACCGCTTGAAACCGTGCCGCGCAAACCGTCGACTTGAGCGCGCACGCTGTTAATCAACACGCCCGTATCAACCGCCGGAGCTTCGCCCGCCGCACTCGCACGATGAAAGTTATAGCCCGCAATCGCGCGCCTGTTTCCCTTCGCCGTCGTGCGTTCCCTAAGCCCAAGCCCGCGCGTCACCTTCGACGCGCGCTTCGTGATAGCACCGCGCGCATACGTGCGACCGGACTTCGGCTCTTGCATCCGTCGCTTCACGTCCGCCTCGATGTCAAACGTCGTTTTTTTGACGACTTCGACTAACGCGGCGCGAAGGTTTCCCGGCAGCAAAATCGGGCTTGTCAGTTGGACTTGTTTGTAGATTCGCGTCACGGTTCGGTGATTCCGTTTCGGTCTGTGCGGTTGCGGCTTCGGTGGAACGCTGTAAAGGTGGCGCGGTAGGAGTTGCCCCCGATGGGCGGAGAGTCATGTCTGAACTCTCCGCTTCCTCGCGGAACACCGAACCATCGGGGGCTTCGATTCTCACGTACAGGGGATTGGTGGCGAGTTCTTGCGCCAGCGCGCCCTCAACTTCCCACTCCAGCCCCGTCTCGATGTTTTTAAGCCACATCGCCTATGCCCTGTTCGCCGTAAGCACCGCAATCGCGGTCGGGCGAATCAACTTGCGACCGTAGAGATGCAAGCCCTTCAAAGCGTCAGCGAATCGTTTCTCCATCCGGTAGGCTTCGATGGACGCGATTTGTTCGGCGTAAGTAATTGCGATGCGATGCCCTGCCATGATTTTGTATTTCGTGCCTGTGGCGTTCGGGACGTTGTTGCTCATCAACACGCGGAAGTTTCCCGCCATGCCGATTTCACCGTTCACTCTCACCATGTCGCCCGCCGCCGTCCCCGCCTCGACGAAGCGTTTATCTTTACGCAGCAGTCCGTGAAACCACGCCGGAACAACGACCCAACGACCCGCGCTCGGCACATTTGCTTCCGACAATTTCACGTCCAAGTCGACGAGATATTCATAGGCGGTTTCGGCGGTCGGGACGATTGGCGAGAGGTCTGTGCCGATGGTGTTCCCCGCCGCGACGCCCGTGTAGAGTCCGGCGATTGAAAGGTCGGCGGCGTCGCGAAGCGCGAAGCCCGCTTCTTCCATCGCCGCTTCCATCAGGTTCGGTCTCGCCTGAACTTTATCGGCGTCGTCAACCTGAAAATTGAACCCCTTGCTCTGGTCAATCAAGAGGGTTTGCTGCTCGGCGGTCAAGGTTTCGGGGTCGGGGATGTCCGTGTTTCGCGTCACGTCGAAGGTCGTAATCGAGCCTATCGAATTGATGCGGACGCTGTCTCCGGCTTGCGCGATTTCGCCTTCGTAGTCGCGGTTGACGACGCCTTCTTGAGCGTAGACGTGGGCTTTCTTTAATGATGCGAGCAGGGCGGCTGCCCAGACGGACGGGATGACGGTAGCAACTGACATATGCGGTGTTCCTTTCGTGATGTGACAAGAGGCGACGCTTATGATTAAGCGTCGCCTCTTGGAAGATAAGTTATAAACAAAGATTATCGCAAGTGCATCATGGATAAATTTTGTTTATGAACCTCTCGCCTAAATAGTCGCCTGTTTGCCGGAAAGCTTTAACGCCTCTTTTACCGCTTGCCAGTTCGCCGCGAGTTGCGCGGGCGTCATCCCACGCATCGCCTCGAGGCTCAATGCTTCGGTGCGCGGCGGGTTGGCGGCGTCAATCGCGGTCACAACCGGCGTCGCGCTAGGGCGTGCCAAGTAAGACTTGGTTTTCAAAACCTCTGACAGCGCGGCTTTGAAATCCGTCGCATCGGCTGAAACCAACCGGCGGGCATCCTCCGCGTCGTGAAATCCTAACTCGCCTGCGGCGTGGTCAATCGCGGCGTTGCGCTCATTTACGGCTTGCTCACTCGCGCGTGCTTCGGCGGCTTCCGCGCGCTCGACCGCGCGGTCAAATTCCGCGCGGGCGATGAAGCCTTCGGGGGCGGCGGCGGCGGCGACGCTAGTGGCAACTTCTGCCACTGGTGTGACTGTTTCCGCCGTGACCGTTTCAGGGACGCTTGCGCTCGTGATTGTCTCCGGCGCGCTTGTCACTGTTTCGGCGGCGGGCGCGGGCGTTTCAACCGCAACCGTCACCGTCTCCGGCGTCGTTTCTTGTGTTTGGTTTTCTCCGTCTTTCATTGCAATGATTCTCTCTTTCAGTGATGTGGTCGAAGATTCGACGAAAGAGATTGTGCGGGGCGCGGCGGGTTGGTTTTCGGAAGCGGGAAACCAATTTGAAAATAGTGCTTGACAAGACAGCACCTATCTTCTAATATGAATTATCGCGTTCGCGCGAAATCAGATAAAGAGGAAAAGAAAATGGCTCAATACTCAATTAATTACCCCTGTGGTCACACGCTTACCGAACAACTCTATGGCAAAATCGACGAACGCTACCGAACCATCGCTTACCGGGAATCAAACGGATTGTGCGGCGAATGCTTTGCGGCGAAAAAAGTGGAGATGCGAGCGGAAGAAAACAAGGCGGCGGCAGAGGAATCCCACACACTCGGATTAGTCCAACTGGAAGGTTCGGAAAAGCAGGTTGCGTGGGCGACCACGATTCGCAAGAAATCGCTGGACGAGATTTCGGAACAATTCACGGAGGCGATGATGCTTCAATTTCCCGCGCCAGAGCGTGCAAAATTCGAGGCGTGCGTGGCGTGGTTGCACTCGCAGAATCAATCACGATTTTGGATTGATAACCGCGAGCGAGGCGCACAGGGACTGCTGAAACTGGCAGCAATTAAAACCGGCGCGCTGGCGGCATAAAGGAGAAAAAAAATGAGCGAACTATTATTGCCGCCAAATCCAATCAGTGCCGTACTCGCTTCCGAGTACGGCGTCATCAATAAAGTCAACTTATCAACACTGCGAACCACAGATGCACCGCTCGTGCTACGTATTGGCTGGGAAGGGATGCGTCGGGCAGACCGCGACACGCACGCGCATATTTACGACCGTCGCCCCGATTCAATCCGCGTGGTGCGCGCGAATTGGGAGTCATCGGCTGAAATCGAATCGTGGCTCGAAGAGTGTGCGTGGGCTTTGGGTGCGGGCTACCTGATGCGGTGGATACACGCCCCCTCGAACAAAGTTACGATGGGCATTCGACGCTCGTTTGGCGATGAAATTTACACTATCAACGGTGAGTCCCTATCCGCAGGTGATTCGCCGCGCGATGAGATGTTCGGAGTCGCCGCGCGCGACGGGTTCATCGAGTGGGAATTTAACTCCGCGTATCTCCGCCATGAATCCACTTTTCCGGCTCAACTTGAGGCGTGGCGGCGGCACGATGCGACCCTGTTGCCCTCCGGCAACCGCGACACGATTTTTCCCGGTTGGCGCGATGGCAAATGGACGCGAATTGCTAAAGATTTCGACACCCCGACCGACACCAACACGGCTAAGGAAGTGGGGTACGATTTCACGAAATTGCGAGTAAAGGGTGTGTGGGATGTGGAGGTAATGGGTTCGTGAAACAGACAGGAAGGCAAATGAGATTGCCGCCCGCGACGGAGGCGGCAATCTCACGCCGCCGCCCCGAATTGCTTACGCACGGCGTCGCCTATGCCGCCGCCGCGCTCATCCACGAGGCTCTCCACATCGCCGTACCCGCTACGCCGACCGAGCGCAAGGCGGCGGGCGGCGCGGCTCTTACAGGCGAAGCAAAAGCCCGCAACCGGCACGGAGCGAACCTCAAGCCGCAAGAGTTTGAGAAGTATAAATGCCGCGATTGCCGCACCTGGATTTTGACTGCCGTACAGGACTCTCACCACCTCGCGGGCGATTACCACAAAGTGCGCGAACGAAACAGGCTCACGCGGGAAGAAGCGGCTCACGCAATGGCTCGAAAGAAGGAATCGAAATAATGGCGACGATACGAATTGAAGGAAGGCGCGTATATATCAAGACCGCTTACGGTGAGGCGTGCGTTGCTGCGCTCAAATCTTTGGGCGCGAAGTGGGACGGCGACCGCAGAGAGTGGTGGGTAGGTACGGGCAAACGCGCGGCGGTAGAAGCAATCGTGAGTGCGCCCGCAGAGGAATATGCGGAAGCCGCCGCGCGCAAGGCGTCCGATGATTTACGCCGCGACCAGAACAACATACTCGCCCGCGCGAAATACGACGCCCAAACTTACTACGTCGTCGCGCACGGTGAAAACGAACGCGGGGCGTGGGTTAAATTGATGTTCCGCGATGGAAGCAAGACGTTCTTTAAGAGCGCGGGCAACGTGTGGGACGACGGGATGAGTTGCCGGAGATGCGCCTGATGCGACTCTATCCGGGTTATTTAGGTGCGGGAAGCGAACGCGCCAAACTCGAAAAGTTCATCGCGCGTGAGGTCGCCGCCGCGTTCGCTCATCAGAAGCGAATCTATGAAATTAAAGCGAAGCACTACCGCCGCGCATCGGACTACAAACGCTTAATGAGCCTTCATCACGGGCGGCTACGCTGGCACGTCTCGCGCGCCGTTCATGCCGCCAATCAACTCACGCCAAACACGGAAAGCGGCGGCGATTGAGTGTTTATTTAGAGCATGACCACTTCGCTTTGTTTAGTTTGCGGTAAATCCTTCACGCCTTGTGCTGGTGCTTTAGGAAAGTATTGCGATAGAAGCTGTCGGGATGAGGCTCGAAGAACGCGCGAACAACGAACATGCCTAACGTGCCAACGGGTCTTTACCTGCCGACCTTCGGATAAAAAACGTTATTGCAAATTGCGCTGTGCGGCTCAGGCTAATAACGCTGTTCGTCGCAGGCAGTATCCCCTCCGCGAGTGTGCAAAGTGCGGCGCGTGGTTTGAGCATCGTCGGAAAGAGGGCGGCAAGTACTGTTCGCGCTTATGTAGCGACGCGGTGCATAAAAACCCGCCCGCGTTGCCGCGAATTGAGAAGACGTGCATTTACTGCGAAAAGGCGTTCACTTGTCCACAATGGCAGCCTCGAATTTCATGCTGTTCTATCCAGTGTTCAAAGCGACAACGGGCAAAAACAGTACGCGGGAAAGACCACCCGCTTTGGAAAGATAAAACGGTTATGGCGTGTGAAGTGTGCGGCGTGGAACGAATGGTTAAGCCGTCTCTTGTCTCTCGCTTTCGCGCTTGCTCAAGACGATGCGCTTCAATTCTTGGGCAGATGGCAATGCCGCGCACAAGCAGCATTGAACGGAAGATGTCAGAAGCCTTTACCGCTTGCGGTTTGCGCGCTCATGCACAATTCACGATAGGCGCATACATCACGGATTTTGCTTTTATTGAAGCGCGTTTAGTTGTCGAATGTGACGGCTCTTACTGGCATGGCAGACCGTCACAACAAAGCAAAGACCGTCAAAAAGACGGTTACTTAAAATCGCAAGGTTGGCGAGTGGTGCGACTTGGCGAGGACGAAATCAATGCTTCACCTGCTAACTGCGTTGACCGTGTTAGGGGATACTTAACCGACAATATCCCGCAAGGAACGCTCATAACGGACAACACCCCATCGCGCATCAATCCGCTCTCCAACTAAGTCGGACAATTCAAGCTTCCCCGCTTTGTATAAATCGAATTTACCCTTACCTAATACTTCTAATTGATAACCCTTTTCTAGTTTCGCAAATTCTTCTGCGCCGCTTGGCGTGCGCTCAGGCGTCCGGTCGGTAACGGGTATCAGCGTGCATCTACAATTCGGATGCGTGGACATCGGCACGTTCAAAGGGAACATGCGAGCGTGCATTGCCCAACAGAGACCACAGGTACGAGGCGAGAGAGTAGATTGCCAGCGGTAAGCTTTAACAATGTGAGGCGTCGCGCGGTAGGTATCCAAGACGGCGGTTCTGTAACTTCGTAAAACTTCCGTGCGACTTAGCGTCAACGCTCTCGCCAAATCGCCGCCGAACGCATCCTTGATGCGACTCGCTATCACACGCGCCCCCGCGCCTTGTGCCACGCCCGCAATCAATTCATCTCTCACACGCCGCGATGTGTGCGCGCCAAGTTCATCGAACAGTGAGCGAAGCGGCGTGCCGTCCCCCGCGAACCCGGCGACGGCTTCAACAGAGCGCGCATCGAGTCCGCCAAGTTCGGCGGCGACGCTTGCACCCTTCGATTCGATTATTAAATTCTTGGCATCACGCGCCCCGAACTCAAAACTTAATTGCTGTTCACCCGTCACTGTCTTTGCCGCCCGTACGGAGAAACGGCTCATCTCCGATTCGATTTCACCTTGCAAACGGCTCATCCGGTCGCGCTCAAACAACCACGACGACGACACGGGCGAACCCGACACGCGCGCCGCCTCGATGTCTGCGGTCAGAGCTTCGATTGACGCTTTCGATTGACGATAGGCGACGGCGTAAGCCTCAACTAATTCAAGCGACGCGCGGCGTTCACCGGCAAGTAATCGTGCTTTGTTGGCTTCCGCTATTTGGTAGATGTTAGGCATATTCTATTTACTCTATATAGAGTTTAGCGTGTGCAAAACCACTTGGCTTTGCACACGCTAATACACCCTTTTACTCGCGGTTATTCAGGCGGGCAAAAGTCTGTTATCCGGCATCACTCCACGCTCTAAAGCATCAACAAGGGCGCGCCCCGTCTGCCCCGCGTCCGTCTCGCGTTGCTCTTGCTCATGCGTCGGGTCGCCGCCCAATGAGGCGATAACAGTTTGCTTGCTGAAACCAACTCGCAACTTGCCTTCCGCGACTTCGACCTTTTCCTTTTCGTCACCCGGCAAGGCATCCGCCCAGTGCAACTTAACTTCGCCGGTGATGCCGCCGATTTGCATGAGGGCTTCGATACATTCCCTAATCATGCGCCCGTAACGAAGCTGTTTCTTGCGCGTCTTAGCGATAAGCGGCGCGTATAGGATTCGCAATGCCAACCCGGACAAGTTACCAACGCCGTCGAGTTTTCCCGATGCGATTTCGGGAACTCCGGTCATCTCCGCGAGTCCTTCACGCAACACGCGACGAAGCGAGAGCGCGCCCGCAAGGTCGCCCTTCATCTCAAGCAAACCGATTTCCGTGTCAACGTCTTTCGTGCTTCCCTTGAGGAACAACATGCCGTCCGTTCCCCACTCTAAATCCTGTTTCTTGAGTCCTTTTGCATAAGGTTTCGGGCTGCTGTGGACGCGCACGGTCTTACCGCACATGCTATCCAAGCGCGAGATGTACGCGATGAGTTTCAACACGGGTTCGGTCAAGTCGGGCTTACCGTAAGCGACTTTCGGATTCGGCAAATTCTTCGCGTGATACACGGGCGCGAAAGGACGATTCCAGTTTAAGCCGCCGTCAATCGCGCTGTATGAGTTGCCGCCGTCGAAACTGTGAAAGCGGCGAATCGTCCAACTTAGCCCGTCGTCGGCGCGCGTGGTTTCTTTCTTGAACAAAACCTCTTTACCCGTCGTCGCGTCCGTCACCGGATAGACGCACCGAAAGCACATCACGCGCGAAACATCATGCGGGAAGGTTTCGATTTCATAATGATTCGGGTCGCCAACTGAAACGCGCGGTGTGCCGTCTGCGCCGATTGATATTTCAAGGTAAGCGTCGCCGCTCGTTGCGCCGTCCTGTGCCATCTCTTGAAATTCCTCATCGCGCTGCGCCTGTGAATAGACGCGCTCTAAATACTCTTCGCCGCGCGCGTCCTCATCCGTGCCGACGCTGATTTTAAGCGGTTCACCGAACAGAAATTCGACGCCCTTATCAACGACGATTTCAGCGTAGTTGATATAAACATTGTCGTCCGGTTCGCCCACCTTGACGCGAAGCGCGGGCGGGACAAGTCCGTTGTAAAAGTTGAGTGCGCGCGAGACGGTGGCGTGCCGGGTGGCGCGCGTGAGGCTGTCGCTTGCCGCGCTTCGCACACTGCCGAGCGTCCCGCGAACGCCGCTTACCATGCTGTTGATTATGTTCATTTTTACCTCTTGTTACTACTTTTACTTTTACCTTCTACTACCAAAGTGACTCGCCGTGTTCGGCGATGCAGTCAGACTTTTGTGCCTGTTTAAGTGCCAACGAGCGGGCGATAACCGTGTCGTCGAAGCCGCCCGGCGGAGCGGAATAACCGACACGTCCGGTCATCTTATTGATGATGGATTCGTAAGCGATGAGTTCGCTGGTCGCAACGGGGTTGTTTAGCCACTGCGCCTCAACACGTTCAAAGGCGAGTACCAAATTTTGAATCAAGGGCGACTTGCTCGAGGCGGTCGTCTCGAATCCGATGATGTTCAAATCTTCATCTTGCAACGCCTCGATGTTCGGTGAGCCTATCGAATTGAGTTCGGCGAGCGTCTCGTCAATCCCCCACCGTTCGCGTTGCGCCTTGAGTTTGCCGCGCACCAGTCCCCATCCGATTTTGTTGAAGCGGTCAAGTTCAACCTCACACATGCACGTCGCGCAGAACGCGCACAGCACGGTGTAATCGTGCTTCTGGGCGAAGTCCACGCCCTGCACGATGCGATGTCCTCTGTGCGCGTCATTCGTGATGACAAGCGGCGCGTGAAGACATGCTTCGATGTTGCGAAACACCGCGCCCTCAGACTGTAAGAACGCCGCTTCGTATTCTTGCGTGAAAACTATGCTCGGAAGCTCACGCCGCGCGGCTTCAACTTCACTTGGAAGGATGAACGGGTTACTTAAAGTCGGCATCTGCCAACTCATCCAGTCCGGGTGTGCCGGGTCTTGTCCTCTATCGAAAAGCGTCTTGAAAAAGTTGATGCCCTTCGGTGTCGAGAGAAACCATGCATCGCCCGCGTAGTCGGTCAAGGTCGGGCGAATCACGGCTTGCCAAGCGTCTTCCAACTGCGCGCACATCGCCGCTTCATCAACCACGACGCGGTGATATTTGCGCCCGCGTATCGAGTCATAATTTTCAAGCGACCACATATCAATGATGCCGCCGGTGATGAGTTCAATCCGGTGATCGGTCTTGTTTGCCGAGCGCGTCACGGGTAAAAGGATGCGGCGCGCGGTGCGCCACACTTCCGCCAGCATCTTGTGTGAGGGACAAAAATAAGCGACGTATTTTCCGGCGAGGGGCAAGCGAATCGTGCGGTCAATGCCAAGCACACTCTTCCCAAAACGTCTTCCACAATTTACGACGCAAAATCGTTTCGCCTCGCGCACGATGCGGGATTGCGCGGGATGAAACGGCGGCAAACGGATGGTGATGTCTTGTGCGGTTTTAGGCTTTGTTCTCATCGTCCTCTTGAATGACCCTCACCGTCATCTCGTTTTCTTCCGGTTCGTCCTCTTTCGCTTTCGGCGGTGCGCCGTCAATTTGCCCGAAAAGAAATTTGATGACCTCAATTCGTTCGCTTAATTTCGCGGTCACGATTTCGCCCGAAGCCGTCACGGTTTCACCCGTTAAAGCAATCTGTATGAGCGTCTCGCACAGGGCATCGCGCGAGTTTTCGCACTTCACACGCAAGGCTTCGGAGAGAGCGCGCGTCTTAGGTGGTCTGCCGTTACTGTTGCCCGACACACCCTTTTTGAAACCGCCTTTGCCTGTTTTGTTCATCTTGTTTCGTTCTTGTAATTCAGGTTGAAGCTCTACGGATTGACGCACGACGGAGAGAACCAAATCATTTCTTGTCCGGCGTTCGACTTGCCGCGCCCCGTCCCTTGATTGCCGAACCCGCCGTTTGCTTTCCACGCGAAGCGACTCCACGACTCCGGTATGAGCGCGTCGTGTTCGCTCGCGTAACCGCACAGGGTGATGCGAAAACGCGCATCATCCGTGCGCGCGATTGCCCATGCGCGAACTTCTGCGGCGCAGCTTGTTTCTTCTGAATAAACTTTTGAGCGGATGCTTTGCGTGTACGGCGGGTCGAGAAAAACGGCGGTCTGTTTCGCTTTGTGAACCGTGTATGAGTCGGACAACACACGCTCCCATGTGCCGCAGGTGACGGTGACGCGGGAGAGGCGCGCCGCGAGTTCGTCGATTCGTTGGCGGACGTTCGATTTGCCGGGCGGGTAGCTGTTGCTTGATGGAAGTTGTGAGCCGGAGAGCCGCCCGCGATTAAAGACACCGAGCGAGTCACGGTGCGGTAACTTCACCCGTACCGCTCTTAGCGGTTCGGCGAATCCCGAACCGATCCACAGGCACCGCCCGTACACCCAATAACCCGCGAGTTTCGCATCGTAAAAGTTTGGGTCGTCTCGTAATGAAGCGATGAATGTTTCATCCGCCCCTTGCTTCGATAAGAATTTATGCCGCGCTAAAATATCTATTTCGCTCGGCATATCATCGGCGTAAAACGCCACTTCATCCGGCGCGTGTTTCGCCGCCCGCCAAAAATTAGCGACGTGGCAATCGAGGTCGTTGACGACTTCGCGCCCCGCCGGATTTTCACGCGCGAGAAGTATCGAGTTGCCGCCTAAAAACGGGTCAATGAAATTGTTGACCGTCCCGAACCTGCGCCACACTTCGCCCGCAACGGTGCGCTTGCCGCCGAAATAGGGGTAAGGCGGCGTCAGGGCAAGCGGCGCGCGTGTCGGGCGCGTGGTGCGCGGTGTCGGGGTTGTATGTGTGAGCGTCTGCATTAGAAGTTGAGCGAGAGGCGGAAATTGCGGACGGCTAACAGAGCGCGCGGTACGCCGCACACGACGAACATGAGCATCAAGACGGGCATGTTCATATAGAAATACAGCGCGATGAGGGCGGCGAATATCCCCGCCGTGAAGATGATGTTTTTGCGGTGTTGATAGATTTGATTTTTGCCCGCAAACACCGGATTGAGTTCGCGCTTGCCGATTGACGACATGATGTCTAAGGCAGAGCCGCCGATAAAAATTGCGATACAGATGACGAGTAAAAGTGTGGTCATGTTTGTTCCTTTAATTATTTGAGAATCGCGCCGATGCCGACGCCGATAGCGGTCGTGATTATCTTTTCCTTGAGTGAGCCGCCCTTACGCTTTTCAAGCTTCGCAATGCGTTCATCCTTCAAAGCGGACTCGCGGCGAAGCGCGGCGACGATGGCGACCGCGCACGCGAACGCGCGGTACGGAGCGGGGATGCGATTGATTAAATTCTTGACGCGATTCATAGATTGAAGAACTCCCGTAAAGCTTGATTTTCCGTTTCGGCTTCCGCGAGTTTTTGACGAGTCCGGGCGCGGCGTTCTTCAAGTATCGGCTTCAGAAAGAGGTCAACGCACTTACCGCAGAGGAACAGAAACACCGCGACGATTGCCGATTCGACAAAGCGGTCACTAACGACGAACGAACCCGCGCCGCCCGCAAGCGCGAGGAAAAAGTTTGAACGCTCATCCATTGCTCACCTCTTTCAAATTGAGTTTGGTTAAGCCGCGTTGCGCGGAAGGCAGCCACTTCGCGCGGTACTGGTAAGCGGCGAGAATGAGGGCGATGAGAATGAGGGCGATGGTGATTTTGGTTGGCAGCGAGACGCCGGCGAGAAACGAACAAAGGGCGGCAAAGGCGGCGCGTACTTTCGCACGCTGCGTGAATGCTCGACGGGCGATGTCAACACCGACTCCGCTTCCGGCGATGTCGAGGGTTGAAATTTGTGTCGCGGCTTCGATTGTTTCAGTGGCAACGGGTGTGACCGGAAGTGGCGCATCCGTCGCCGCTTCCGTAGGCACAAAAGCGGCGACCGGCGCGAGACGGACATAAACATCAAACACCGCAAGGGCGCGCGCCACGTAAGTCGGGCTGTGCGTTTTGCCGTTCGCCTTGCCCGTGTTCCAGATGCGAAGCACGGAAGCGTAATCATGTTTGGCGAGATATTTTCCGGCGACGACTTCAAGGCGTTTGACCGCCAAGCGAAGATGTTTATTCTCATCGCGCAAATCGTCAATCGTGACACCTGCGCCCAACATCTTGACCACGCTCCAACCCATGATTTGAGTTGATTGATATGAGAGCGACAACGCGCGAATTGCGCCGTCCGTCGCCCCGGCAAGGTCTTTCCGGGTGATGTTGTTATAGGAACGCTTCGCGCCGTCTCTGACGGCTTTCAGGGCGGCGAAAACGTGCGCCTCAAACCGCGTCCGGTTCGCGTCGAATCCGCTCCGTGTACGAGCGCATTCCACGCTTATCAACGCCGCGAGAAGCGCGGGCGGGACAAGCTTTGAATTTGCACACGCGCCTTCAATCAGCGCGCCAAACTGTTTCTGAATCCGTCCCGCATCAATCGTCGATTGCGACATATCCACATCTCCGCTCATCTAAAATTTTTCGTTGTGGAGCGGCGGGCGGCTCTTTCGTTCAGGGCTATCACGCCAACGCTTAGTGAACAAAAAGAAGCCGCCCGCCGCGTCCACAAAGGAATAATGCGGGCGGTCTTGCAGTGCTTTTCGGAAGCGGCAGATTTAGAGCAGAGAGTAGAGGGCTTCGGGGTTACGCACACCGCCCGCGCGACCGTTTCGCCCTTCCGAGCGCGGGCGCGTTCTGATAGCGACAAGTCCGGCGTCGGTCAAGCGCGTCAGGGCGTCGTGCAAGGTCGTCGGCGGCAAGTTCGTGTCGTCTTTCAAGTCTTCAAACGTCAGGGGCGCGCCGCCTGTGCCGCGCGTCGGTTCTAAAGCTTTAATCACCGCTTCCGTCGCGCTCCCGTGCGTGCGCCCCGCGCGGTCGTGATACAGGCTTTTGTAGCCTTCGATTAAAGGCGCGAGGGCGGGTTCGAGTTCGGAGAGTGTGATTAGGAATTGTTCAATCTCCATTGCGCGACGACGGCGCGAATCCGTGATGTGGGCGAAGGACTTATAGTGGGGTGCGCGTGCTAGGAGTTGCTCGGCAAATGAGGCACCTCTTTCCGGGCGGCGCGCTCGGCGCGTCGAGTCCGGCGGCGGCGGCGAGCTCACGGCACACGTCGAGATAAGGCGGGCGGCGAGGTTAAGTTGCATGTGTATTGAACCCTGCTTGACTTGGGAACTCTTGACTTGGGAACTCTAGGCGGGCTGCTAAACGGGAAGAATCAGCGCATTTGAGAATAGCAGAAAGCCGCCTCTAATCAGGGAGATTAGAGGCGGCGTGAGAATGCTTTTCGGAAACATTGATTATTGAAAGCGACAATCAGCCTCGAGGCGGCTTAAGCGTTCGCGCTGGTCTGCAATAAACCGCATCGTGAGCGGGGCGAATATGCGCCTCTCCGCCCCCGCCAGCTCGGCTTCTTTTATCCGGTCTTCAACGTGTGCGATATACGTGCGAAGGTCGGCTTCAATCGCGCGCCGGTCGGCATCGCACCGACGGCGGTTTAGTTTTCGATGTTCAGGGTTTGGGGTGAGTGGTTCGGGGGCGCGAGGTTTATTCACCCACAGATGATAGCAGTGTCGAGATTTAGAGGCATACGGGCGGCGTGCGGTAATTATCGCCTGTGGGATGGATTAGACCGCGCGCTGCGGTCTAATAATAGTTAGCCGTCCTTCATGGTAATGAACCACCTGTTGCCGTCCGCCTCCGCGATGAACGGATACGGCAGTTGAAATTTTGAGTAGCCGCTACTGTGCGTGTCCTCACGGCACATCTGATAGACGTACTGCCGAGACGAAATCCCAAACAACACGCCGTAGCGCAGGAGCCATTCGTCCGGCGTCCGGCGTTGGTAATAGTCCATCACCGAACCCATTTCGCCCATGCGCCGCCCATCCCAATATCCGAGCGCAGTTATAGCCCGGTGCGGGTCACGGCGGATTGTCTCGTTCTGCAAATCGTAGCCCTGCTGGTGGTCGCGCAGTTGGTCGCGTGCGACTCCCTGCTGTGAATCTATTAGCCCGCGCTGATAACCCTCCCAATATCGTTGTTCGTCGCCTGTGGAGACGCGGCGCATCGTCTCCACTCGCACCGCTTCACGTTCGTAGTTAGCCGCTAATTTCATTCAGCACCTCCATAGATTTCGCCGGAGGCGGTGAGCGGCGCATCATCAAAACAATAGCAGGGGTTGCCGCCACAGGTGTCGCAACCCTCCCAGAGTTGCACAGATGTGCGCACAACGTGACGGACGATGCCGAGTTCGCGTTCGTACCGATCCTGTACGCGCCAATGGGCTGTCGTATCGTATTTATTGTTAAACGCCTCCACATATTCAGCCATTATTTGCCGAGCGCGGTCAGCCGTCGCCGTGTCAGGGAACGTATAACCGACCAACCAAAACAACCCGCTGGGATGCCCCTGCCGTGCGTACTCGCCGCCAATCGCGCAGAATATTTTGTGTAGTCCGCCCATATATTTGTCGTGCGGCAATGTGATTGTTGTCCCCGTCATTATCGTTTCTCCTCTCAAATTCGTTATTGCTAACGTGAGAAGATATTACTATACTAGAGTTTAGTATGGCAAGCATAAAATCAATTTTTTCTGAAAAATAATTTTAGCCCGCAAAATCGCCTTAAATTTCAAGGTTTTCCGCTCCGCGCTTCGGCGGACGGCTAACAAATCGCTGATGCCGACGCGAGTTAGCTAAGTTGTCATGCAAGGCTTGTGTGTAGCCGCGCCTCGTCGCGCGGCATAGCTCAAGCGTTAGACGCCTTCCGCATACCCGCAATCATCAGGGCATCGGTAGTAAGCGTTTTCGATATTGCCTTCATCGTCGCGGTCGTCTTCATAGACCAAATGCGAGTTGCAATTCGGGCAAGAGCGGCGTCTAACAACCGCTTGCAACGGAGGCGGGATTGCCGCCTTCTCAAATTTCGTTATTTCTTCCATGTTGTCTCCATTCGCCCGCCCCGATGAAGCGGAGCGTTATGCCGCTTCGCTATTTTCACACCAATCGCTGCCGAGCGCGTCGGCAGCGATGCGACTCATTGCGACGTGGTAACGCTCTTTCCATCCGTCGCGGTATTCCGGTTCGGCGTAAGTTGCTATTTTGTGCAATGCTTCGCGCAACCGTTCGTTTTCGCGTTCGGTAGGTTCACAGTTGCCGCAGTTTGGAAAGTACGGTTCGTCGTCAGGGTCGCAACCCATATCAACGTGGTCAACATTGAATGCCATTGTCTTTTCCCTCTCAATCGCGCGCCATAACAACCGCATGGAGCGTTCGGCTGCTTCAAATTAGCATCTCGTATGTCGGGTGAGGTTCCGCCATGCCATCGTCATAACCCGCCCATTCTTCCCGGATTTGTTTTCGAGTGACCTTGCCGCGTCCGTCACAAAACTCGCAGTGCAAATTTGATGCGGCCGTATAATTGACGCGCTCTTTACTAATCTGCCCAAAACCACTGCAGTTCGGGCATTCTTGCGAAGGGTTGTTAGGTTTGTATAGTCGTGCCATATCAATCTCCTCTCAACGCGCCGCCGAACAAATCGCTGAACGCGAGGCGCGATAGCTGCAATTTCATCATGCG
>JANDLT010000060.1 GCA_024330265.1 Pyrinomonadaceae bacterium MAG19_C2-C3
CTTGCGGGCAATGGCATTAAGTTAAGGTTGTTTGGAGGCGGGCTATGCCCGCCGTGCGCGGGGACGGCGGGCATAGCCCGCCTCCAAACGGGCGATTATTTTCTTAACTTAATGCCATTGCCCTTGCGGGGTTTCCCATCTCCTACTCGCATCGTCCCACGGCTTACGCCGTGGGCTAGATTATGCCGCCGCTTGCGCGGCTGAAATTCTTTCGTCAATTCCTATGTCGAACTGCCTTGATTTCCCCGCGTCCGTCGCCGCGTTTCTTCTTCAATCATCAAACGCAATCCGGCGTAGATTGCGACGTTTATGAGCAAGCCGAGCAACGCCGAAAACTGTTCCTTATAGAACGCGAACACCTGCGTCAAACAGATTGCCACCAGAATCGAACGCTCGAACATGCGAAATGCGCGCACGCGCGAGACGCGCATCAAAGCGATGCCCCACGCCGTAAAGCACGCCGAAAGCAGGAAGCATCCGACCTCGACCCAATCAACGAACGTCAAATTCTTCATGCGCTCCGCAACTTGTCCGATGACCTGATAGTCAAGCAGTTCATCGCGCCCCAAGCCGACAAAGAAAATCAGAATCAATGTATAAACAACGACGACGATGAGTTGCCCGACGAAGAACAACACGACGAGCGAGGGAAACCAACGCCAACTCGCAAGACGATTGTAATAGTGAATCCCGATTTTTTTCGCCCACGCGAACCAACTGCGGCGCGCGGGTGAAGGCGTTTTCACACGCTCCAGAAAACGCCTTAGTTCAATCACCAGCGGATGCCGAGTATCGCTCCGGCTCAAGAGTTTCAAAGCCACGCGCCGCTCATCGGCGTCGAGGTCGCGCATCGCCACTTCTTCGATTTCACGAAGGGCGTTAATCATGTTTTCGTGGCGGGTGAAAAAACTCGCGCTCGTTTGCACCGCCCGCGCGAGCATAAAAATCAACACGAAACAGATATAAATTATCGAAATCGCCGGACGAAAAAAGTAATCGTTGTCGCTCGTGATGAATTTGCCGACTTCATCAATAAACGTCCCGAAACCAACGCCGCCGAGAATCGCCGCGCACCTTTCAGCCGTCCGCCCGACGAGGCAGAACAGCACGACGAGGGCGAAGAACATCATCAATCCGCCCCACAACATGTGCGCGATGTGCAAACCGCCGCCGCCGATTTGCGGGTAGCCCGTCAACTCCAGACCAAGCCGAATCAGCAACACCGAAGCGATTGCCGCGACTAAAAAGATTTCCAGATTATCGCCCGCGTTGATACGCCGCACGAGGAAACGATGCCGGAAATCCGCGATAAAGGAACGCTCCGCTTCGGCTTCTATGCTTGGTTTCGGTTTGGTGTGTGGCGTTTTCATTCAACGATAACCGGCGGCTTGCAACTTAAACAGTTCGGCGTAAAGCCCCGATTGCGCGACGAGTTCATCATGCGTGCCTTCTTCCGCGACCGCCCCGTTTTGCAGAACGATGATGCGGTCAGCCATACGCACCGTCGAGAAGCGATGCGAAATCAGAACCGCCATGCGTCCCGTCACGAGTTCGCTGAAGCGATTGAAAACTTCATACTCGGCGCGGGCGTCGAGTGCCGCCGTCGGCTCATCGAGAATCAAGATTTGTGCTTCGCGTATGTACGAGCGTGCGAGCGCGATTTTTTGCCACTCGCCGCCCGACAAATCAACGCCGCCGTCGAAACGCCGACCGAGCATCTGCCCGTAGCCTTCGCTCAAACGCGGCAAGAGACTCGCGGCGAGCGATTTATCCGCCGCCGTCACGATGCGTTCCGGGACTTCAATGTTTGAACCCGACGCGCCGTCGTCCGCCTTCTTCCTGTTTCGCTTGCCGTTCTTTTTGCCGTTCGATGTTTGCCCGTGTCCGGCTCTTTGCTCTTCACTCGAAGCGAGGTAATCGCCGATGCCTTCGATACTTCCGACGCCGATGTTGGCATCAAACGCCAAATCATAGCGCACGAAATCCTGAAAGATGATGCTGATTGATTCGCGCAAAGATGCGATGTCATATTCGCGCAAATCAATTCCGTCAAGCGTGATGCGTCCTTCCGTAGGGTCATACAAACGCGCGAGAAGTTTCGTGAGCGTCGTCTTGCCTGCTCCGTTCTCACCGACGAGAGCGATTCTTTCGCCCACGTTCAAAGTAAAATTCACACCGCGCACCGCCCACTGCTCCGCTTCCGGGTAACGAAACCCGACGTTCTCGAAACGAAAGCCTTCACGAATCGGTTGCGGCACACGCCGGGCGTTCGCGGGGGCGGTGATAGTCGGGCGCGTCTCGAAAAACGCGAACAAATCTTTCAGGTAAAGTGCCTGTGTGTAAATGCTGTTCGCGCCCGCCAATAATCGCTCAATCAAATCACGACTGCGCGCAAACGATGCCGCGAGAAACGTCAGTGACCCGATTGTGATTGCGCCGCCGATGACCTGCGCGAGAATCACTACGTATGCCCCGTAATAACCGAGCGTACCGACGACCGACAACACCGATGCCGTCACGCTGCGACGAATCGAGAGCCGTTTGTTTTCTTCATAAAATCTGGTCGAAAGTTTTTCATAACGCGCGACGAGCCACGGCGCGAGATTAAACATCTGCACCTCTTTCGCCGTCCGGTCACTCGCTCCCAAGAAACGCAAGTAGTCGAGCATCCTACGCTCCGGCGTCCAACGAAAAAGCAGAGAGTATTCGAGCGCGGCGTAATGCGTCGCACCAAGAAAACTAGGCACGACCGCGAGCGTCAACAACACGAGCAACCACGCATTGAACACCACGAGGGCGAAGGCGAGTGAGGCAAGCGTCACCGCGTCCTGCATCATCTGAAAGAGTTGCGTTAGTAATCCTATGCGCCCCGTGGTTTGGCGGCGTGCGCGTTCCAGCGAATCGTAAAAAGCCGGATTCTCGAATTGATATAAATCCAGCGTCGCGGCGTGTTCCATAAGGCGTATGCTTATCTTGTTCGAGAACAAATCTCCGAGCAGGCTTTCAACCAGAGACGAAGCCCGCGAAAGAATTTCTCCGACCAGCACAATCGCAACTTCGAGTGCGACCAATCGCCACACGCCACTCGCCACAAGCGACGCGACGATTCCCGCATCCGCCGTCGTCTCACCACGCACGATGATAACGCGGTCAATAATCAGCTTCGCCACCCACAACGACGCCACCGGAACGAACGCCCGCGACAAACGCAAAGCCAACATCAACATCGTGTAAGCGCGATGCGTTTGCCACACCAGCCCAAGCAACGACGGCACATAACGCAACGCCGCGACGCGCTCGCGCCACGTCGAATCGTCTTCAATTTTCCTTCTGCTTGAAGCCACAATCAACCTTCGACCAAACCCTTTGCGGACGTGACGCGAAAAACATTGCCGTCGGTTATTATCACCCGACTATGGACAATGAACTAATCTTCGTCATCGTCATCGTCGGCTTCTTCTTTATCATCGGTCTCGTCGTGTTCGGCTTGTTCGTGCGCGTGTGGCGCAAAGAACAACAGGCGGAGAAAACGATGATTGAGAAAACAGAAATAAATGAAGACTGTGCAAATTAAAGTTGCTGTGTTTTCATCGCATTAGCGATGTGATGAGTTTAGCCGTGCGTTTCAACGCACGGAAAACGAGCAAACAAATGTTTGTCGCGTCAGCGACAATTGAATCGGTCGCCGAAAATCAATCGTCGCTGACGCGACGGGAAACATTGATGCCGCCAACCGTGCGTTGAAACGCACGGCTAAACTCAAAGCACCGCTAACGCGGTGAAAACAGAAATTTTAATTTGCACAGGCTTCAAATAAATAAAGAAGTGCGGAAGTAATCAGCGGCGACGGGCAACAGGCAGCAAGTCATACATGATAAGAGCGGTCATCGCTAAGGTCAGGGCGGCGGAAACCAAGCAGTAAAAACAGAAAGCGTTGAGCGTGAAAATTTGAAGCCCGACGAGCCACACACTCATCACGAACATTGACGCGATTATCACTTGCAACGGGAAACGCAAATAGCGATGCCCGAACATGATGCACACCGCGAGACTGAACACCGCGAAGTAAGCGCACGCCCCGTAAGCCGCGAGTGGAAAGCCGAACAGCGTCGCGTAAGAACTCGACAGAACCGCATCGCATCCCGTCACGACCGCGCACCGCACACTGCGCCCCGACAGATGCTCAATCGTCAGATACATCGCGTCCGCCAAACCCGCGAGGGCGAGAAGCGCGACAATCATAAATAACCATCGTCGCGGGCGTGTACGGATGACAGGTGCGGTGAGCGAATTGTGTCTCGTGCCATCACTCAAAAATTTATCGCTCAAAAATTTATCACCGATTACTTTCGCATCGCTTCCGCAATCAACACATTCAAACGCGCTGCCGTCATATCGTCGGGACTCACCTCACGGTTATTAAGAAACAACGTCGGCGTACTCGTGACGCGCATCGCATTGCCGCGTCGCGTATCGGTGCGGACGCGCTCCGCGACTTCCGGGCTGTTCATGTCGCGCAGGAAACGTTCGACATCCAAGCCGAGCGTGTTGGCGTAACTAGCAAAAATCCCCTGCACATCACCGCCGCGACTCCACGCTTCCTGATTGCGATACAGATAATCCTGCATCTCCCAGAAGCGATTTTGGAGCGCGGCGGCTTCCGTCGCGTGCGCGGCGGCGACGGCGTAAGGGTGAATTTGCGGCAACGGATAGTGGCTGAAGATGAAGCGCACTTGCCCTTCTTTGATTGCCGTCACGTTCTTTAGTTCTTCGTGAAGTATCTTACATGGCGGGCATTGCAAATCACCAAACTCCTCAATCGTCACCGAAGAAGTCGCCGCCCCTTTCTGGTGCGGTTGGTATATTGATGCGGTTCGTCCCGCCGTCGCGCTCGGCGTCGCGGTGTTGGTCGGTCTTCGTTCCGCGTTCCGATTGTTGCGTATCAAGGCGTAAGCCCCGCCAAGCGCGATAACGAGAACCGCACCGATAATTATCAATGGAGCATATCGCTTCATCTGTGTATGTCATCGCTTCCTTTGGTGCTTCGATGTTTTACTAAGAAGAAGCACACGTTGATTTTGTAAGGTTAAATCTTAGTAACTACTCAGCCGTCTTCAGACGGCTTTCCGCAAAGCGGCACTTAGACCTGCCGTTCGACGGCTGGGGAGCATTACCAATCAATCTCCTCAGCCCGTTTTTAACGGGCTTTCGCATGAGGCTTGAGCCGTTCGGGTGTGGTGGCTAAAGCCGGATGAGAGAAGGACGTTAAAACGCCCTTGCCAATTTATTGACCTTGCTATCCAGCCGTCAAACGGCTGGATTATATGCCCTCGCGGGGAAGCCGTCTGAAGACGGCTGAGTAGTTACAAATCTTAAAAGCTTTTGCCCGCTCGCGGCAACTCCGGTCAACTTTAATTTTCCTAATCACTTATCGTCCGGCTAATTCGCGCCACACACTCGCTTCATCTTCTCGCAAGCGACGCCGCGCCGCATCCATCGCCGCCGCGTAAAGCGAACGCATCACGCTCTGCTTTTGCGGGCGCGCCAGTGCTTGTTCGAGTTCGACTAAATCCAGCTTCGGGCGTTCGACCCCACGATAAAATCTTTCCTCACCCGCGAAGATAATCGCCACGCCTTCCGCCAACAGGCGCGAAGGTCGTGCGCCGAAACGCGCTGTTAAAGCATGAAGCGTCTCATGGCGCAGAGTGTGGTTGAGCGTGCCGCGCCGCCGCAAAACATCGAACGGTTGAACGTGAATCGCACCGTCAATCGTCAATGCCCCCACCCACGCCGCGTGTCCCGTTCTCGCCGTGAAATCCCCCGTCGTGCGATAGACCATCACATCGAAACGTCGCCGCTCATCTATCCTCATTCCAATTCCGGCAAACCGCGCACCCAAATCGGCGTAAGCCGCTTCGAGAGTTTTCAAAGCTTGCGCGGCATCGCGCGTGTGCCTCGCATCGTCATACATTACCCGAAAATGCTCGCTTGATAATTGATGCTTTGAAGTTTGAAAACCTGCGTTGATGCTCGCGTTGACGATAATCGTAGTTGAAATTTGCGCGCGGTGTTTCGCATCACTTGTATCAACCAATCGTGTGTTGCGTTCAAGCGTGACGATGTTTGTGTGCGGATAATAATGTTTGAGAATCGCCTGTGAAGTCGCACCGCCCGCCGCGCGTGTGTGCGCTCCCGCCTGACACAAACCCAAGCCGTGACCGAAGCCCGTGCCGCGAAACACAAAAGCGTTTCCTTCCCGCTCAACTTCAAAAAGCGTGCTTTTCAGATTTGCCCAACCGAGTGCGCGCCCAATCGCAATCTTGAAATCCCAACCGCGCACGCGCACCGTTCTCTCCTTGCCGCGAACTTCCAGCCACTCGACGCGCCCCGAAGCGTCACGCCCGACAACCTCAATCCCCAACACCTTAACACCGACATTGGTTTCTACATTCGCACGCATCACACGCCCCGCGTCCGATGAACTGATGCGCGTCGTCCACTCATCCGAAGCCGAACACGCATCGTCTTTGCTTCCGTTCAGATAATCTACGGACGACGCGGCAGTACCCCACACGCGATTGATGTTTGCCGTCGCACCGCCGCACGCCGCGTGAAAATATGCGTTCACCAATTTCCCGTTTGCGTCAATCAACACCTGCCGCGAAGTCTCGCCCGCCACTTCGCGCATCCGTCGAAACATGCGCCCGCCCGATTCTTTCGCCCTGCCGTCGTTCGCGGCATCTTTCATAATGAAGCGTTGGCAATGCGTCGTCGTACAGAAATCGAAACCATCCGGCGCGTGTCGTCCTTTATTGGCTAACGCGAATGTACGACTCGTCACAGCCTGTCCCTTCAACGCTTCACCTTCCGTTTCTATGCTCGACTCGGCGGCAAGCACGCCTGCGACGTAATCATCGAGCTTCATTGATGCGACTTTGAAATTGCGCCGCGCAGCCTTGTCGCGCATACCGATTTTGATTTCATCATCCGCGACGCGCACACGATTGTCATTGACGATGATGCGCCCCGCTTCCCCGCTCGATGTTTCATTGCCGGGTGTTTCAATGTTCGGTGTTTCAATGCTTAACGTCCGAGCGTATTCTTCAAACACCGTGTGCGCGACGTGCGCCGCATCCGCACCGTGCGCGCGTCTTAAAAACACAAGCACCACGACACCGACTTTCTCCGGCGGATATGAATCACCGCGCACATTTCTCCGCGCGTCATCGCCCGCGAAACCGATGAACCAACCTTGCGTCCGAAAGTTATTACTCGCCGTCGAAGTCCCCGTTTTACCGAACACTGTAATCGGCAACTCATCCAACTTCGCCTCACGCGCCGTGCCGTATTTAACCGCTCCGCGCATTCCGCCGATGAGCGTGTCGCGCATGGCATCGTCAATCTCGACGCGATTTCTTTCTACCGGATGAAAGTCTTTCGCGTCGGAAACTTTCGCGTCCATCAATCGCCCGCCGTTGATAAGCGCGGCGTATGCACTCGCCATTTGAAGCGGCGTGACGAGCATCGCATCGTCTTCGCCAAGCACCGTGCGCGTTGACCAATTCCGCACACGGAAACGTCCCGCCGATTCGCCGCCGACGTTTGACCCTGTGCGCTCACCAAACCCGAACTCCTTTACCGTCCGTGTCCAAGAACTTTCGTTTGTGCGTTCACCGATGCGCGCGAAACAATCGTTGCACGAATAAGCCAACGCCTGTTTCAAATCAAAAGCCGCGTCCGACTTTGGATGACTGCACGCGATTTGATATTCACCCTGCCGGAAAACATGCTGGCAAAGGTGTGTAAAGTTCGGCGCGACGACGCCCGTTCGCAATGCCGCGAGCAACGTAAAAGGCTTTATCGCCGAACCCGGCGGGAAGGCATGTTCCGCCGCCAAACGCGGATTGACAATCGCACGCACACGCCCAACTTGCGCGTCCATCACGATGATTGAACCTTCGCGTTCACCGAGCGCATCGTTTGCCGCACGTTGCAAAAGTAAATCCGAGTTGGCGGCAGTGATAGAGTTTGATTTGTGTTCGGACGCTTCTAAAGTTGATTGCGATTGATGCGCGTTTCCATCGTATTCACGTTCGTTAAACGCGAAACCGAGCAAGACAAACACGACAATCGCCATCCCAAGAGCGAGAGAATAAACCGTGAGACGACGCATTGTTGAAGTGATATGCACAGCTTAGATTGAGGTTAGGAATCACTTTACGCAGTAAAGCGGCTGTGCCGCCTGATGTGCGGAAAGGCTGTGCCTTTCCGTCCCCCCTTCAAAGATTTATGGCGGCTGCGCCGCTCGCGTTCGAGGCGTAGCCTCGAAGAACTTGGGAAAGTGTCGCTACGGTGAGGCGAAGCCCCACCGCACATCAGGCGGCAGAGCCGCGAAACTTCGTCTGTCGCATGAGGTGAGTTAAGAAATGATTACTTCCGATGTTTGTGAGTAAGGCTGTTATGCTTCGCGCAGCAAAGGCGGATTCGTCGGTAAAGCGTTAAGCTTTTCTTCCGCGTGCGGTGTCGCCTCTTCCACAGGCGTCGCCGTGTTTTCTACGCGCGGCTTAAACGTGTCGGGCGTTTCATGTGACGTGTTATGTGACGTGAAAAGGTCAATCCGATTTATCATCAAGCGACTCAGCGCATTCTGTGTCAGCGTCCAACCGAACACGAAGAATAGAAACGCGAACATCAAACGCACGCCGAGCAGTGTAAGTTCAAGCCACGCTCCGGCGACCGGCGTGCGCGTCGTAATCAAAAGGTAAGGCACAAGGATAAAGAGCGACGCGCCGAGTGTATAAGTCAAAAGCGCGGCGGGCATGAACGCGCTTGCCACAATCTTAAACAGGTGGCGCATGGTCGTCGCCCAACCCGCGTTCGTCACCCCAGCCCACAGATGCACGGCGATGAGCGGCACAATCGCGCCGAGAACTAAAACGCGCAAAGTCGTGACCAGCGCATCGCGCCAGTCAACTTCGCCACTCGTTGCGGTGTTGGCACGGGCGGCAATCTCAACCTCACTAAGCGCATCGCCCGTCAACTTCGCATCCAAGCTATTCAACAAATACACGCCAAGCCACGCGATTAAAATAATCGGCACACACGCCAACAATACCCTCCACGCCCGCCGCAAACCGCCGCCCAACAACTCACCCGGCGGCACACGTCCCGCGTTGTTTTTAACATCGCTCGCGGTGTCGTTAATCATCGCTTCTCTCGGACTCACGCGCACGCCCATCGTTTGCAGTGCCGCGAACAGGTAAGGCGCAAGTAGGGCGAATATCGAGGTCAATAGAATTTGCCACCACGTCGCTTCGCGTGTCGTCAAGAAAAGATAGAGCGTCAAAATCAGCGCAGCGTAACCCGTGACGAACATCAGAAGCGTCGCGGGCGGATGCGTGAGATGCCGCAAGGCGGATTTGAAATTGCGCGTGATGTCATGCCACATGATTGTTAAATTCCTTTCACCTGAATCATAACCACAAGCCGTCTCAAAACAACAGATTTTAGAACTCTGCGGAACTCTGCGTCATCACTCTGCGGAACTCTGCGTCCATCCCATTCTTAAACGCAGAGTACCGCAGAGGGCGGACGCAGAGTTCCGCAGAGAGGTAATCTTTTTTGTGATTGCTTTTATCCATCATGTTCAGCGGTCGTTTATCTTCAAGCTTCCGGTCGCGGTGTTGGCGGCGACGGTCGGTTGATACATAAACTCGGCGCGTGCCGGTGCGATGCGAAACTCGCCCGGCGTCTGCACGCGAAGCACATAATTAAACGTCGCGTCGCCGTCAAAGAAATCCAAAAAGAACGCCGTCCGTTCATCACGAAATTCGCGTCCCGAATACCAATCCGTCCAACCTTCGTTCGTCTTGTCGAACTCGATGCCGCTCGAAGTCGTGATTTGTTCACAGCCCGCCGGGATAGGGTCTTCAACCATCACATAACGCCCGCGCGCACCCGCAATGCGAAGGCGCGAAACTATCAGGTCGCCCGAACGCACGTCGCCGCTTAACGGTTCAGGCGTCCATTTGAGTTCGCCTTCTTTGTTTTCCGCGATGCGAAGACGATAGTAGTCGCGCGTTATCTTCAAATCGTTTGACGATTGCGCGTTCGTCGTTTCCTCACGCGAAAAGTATGTGAGTTGGCTTGCCAGATACAACGCTCCCGCCCCGCGCTTCACGATGCGAACGCGGCTCACGGGTTTGACCTGTGCGTTCTTGCGCTCAAGCGTGAAGCTTTGCCCGCCCGCGACATCGGCGGTTGTGATTTGGCGCGCCAAGACTTGTTCGCCGTCAAGGTAGATTTCGAGCGTGTAATCGGGCGTCTGTTCTTGACTGACTTTCAAATAATCCGCGAGAGCATAAACCGCGAACGCCGTCTGCTTCGTCGTCAACCAGTGCGTTCCGCGCCCGCGACTTTGCGCCAACCAGCGCGCGGCTTTCGGCAACAATTCGCTTTCGGGTGCGATGCGCGCCAGAGCCTTGACCGCGAGTGCGGTCGCTTCGACATCGTTGATTTCCGTGTAACTCATAAAGCGTTCGGCTTGGCGCGTTGATTCCCAATGCGCGTCGAAGTTATTCACGCGCGCCATGCTTTCGAGTTCGGATAAGACTTCGCGTGCGCGCTGTGAATCGTTCGCTTGATGAAGCGTGAGAGCCAACAGAGCGCGCCCGTAAGGTTGTAAATCTTTACGAAGGTTGAAAAGTTGATTGGTGTATCCCGGCGCGAATTGGATTTTATTTAAGGCATAAATCAGGTATGCCCGCGTTTCCAAATCGTAAGGCTTATCATCTTCGGTGCGTCCTTTGTCCAACATTTGAAGCATCGCCTGACGCGCGGAATCTAAACGCGATGAGTCAACCGCATACCCCGCGTCGCGCGCCATCGTCAAACCGTCCACCGCGTAAGCCGTCATAAACGGATTGCTTTTCTCGTCGCGCCACCAGCCCCAACCGCCGTCCGCATTTTGATTTACATAAAGGCGTTTGAAGCCTTGCGCCACCATCGCATTGAGTTTCGGACGGTCGTTGATGCGCGTGTTCTCCGTGTTCTGTAAAACCTGCGCGACGATAACGGTCGGCACGAATTGCGACAGGGTTTGCTCTGTGCAGCCGTAAGGATAACCGACGAGATAATCGAGCGCGCCGAACAGAGCATTCGAGATTGACGGAGCGGCTTCGATGCGAAGCGTGCGGGCTTCGGTGTTCGCGTTCGCCGGAAGTTCAAGCGTGAACTCGCGTTCGGCGTCCGCTTCCAAAACGGTTAACGCTCCGCCGCGTGTTTGTTCCAACCCACGCGGGATGACTTCGAGCGGAAGTTCTATCGCATCCGATTCGGTGTCGGTCAATGCTTTGGCAAGGAATCTTAGTTGTCCGGCACGCGGTGCGCGAAGCTGAAAATCAAGACGGTGTTCGCCGTTCTGTGGAATCGAAACAATTTCATCTTTCGTTCCGATGATTTCGCCGTTATCAACTTCGAGAGAAATCTTCGTCGTCTTCGCCGTCTTCAAATAGTTGTGGACGATGCCGGACACCGTGACCGTATCGCCTTCGGTGAGGAAGCGCGGCAAAGCTAAACGCAAAATCAAATCTTTGCGGGCAAGCGTCTTGGTCGTCGTCGAACCGACTTTCAAATCGCTTGTCACGGCGCGTGCCGTCGCGCGCCACGTCGTCAGATTGTCGGGCAGTTCGACTTGAACATTTGCGCGTCCATCACTACCCGTCAAAACATTCGGCTGCCACAATGCGGTGTCTTTGAAGATTTTACGTATCACGGGTTCGGCGTATTGCAAATCGTTTTTTACATCGGCGTAAGCCTCAAGGTTCGCCCGTTTCGCGGCGCGCCCTGCGAGTTGCAAAGCCTCTTTGCCGGAGTATCCGGTGAAATAATAATAGGAAGCGAACGACGTACTGACCGAGTTGTATCGTCGCCCGTAAAACGTTTCGCGCATGTCGCCCGCCGATTCACCGCGAATCTCATAGACGGCTTCATCAACCACACCGAGACTGACTTCGGCGTTCGCGGCGGGCGTGCCGTCGTGGTTTCGCACCGAGACGGTATAGCTTGCGACTTCGCGCGGTTTGTATTCCTGCTTGTTCGGAATGATTTCGACGTTAAGCATCTTGTCGCGCGGCGGAACTGAAAGCGTGCGGTCTTGCGTGTACATCTCGCCGCCGCGAATGTATGCGACACTCAAAAATGCGTTCGGCGTATAACGCGCTTCAATCGGCACATCAATCATCACCGCGCGCCCTGTGGTCGTGATGCGGCGCACGCTCAACACGCGGTCGAGTTCGGTCGTGACGAGTAAGTGCGACGTGCCGTTGGTCGGAAGTATGGCGAGAACGCGCGCCGTCTCACCGGGTTGATAAGTCTTCTTATCTAAAATCAACTTGATGCCGCCCGTATCTTGATAAGCGTCTTCGTCCCACACGCCTTCCGTGTCGGTCGCCCACAGATAACCGCTCGCGGTCACGATGTCGCGCCCGTTTTCATTGACAATGGATTTAATCGTGATGCTGCCCACAACCGGAACTTGATAATCGAACGTGGCTTCGCCCTGTGCGTTGGTGGCGATGTCGTAAGTGGAAAGCAGTTTTTCGCGCAACCTATAACGCGGATACTTTCCTCCGTCGTCCTCCGTCTCTATCGCGTCCCAAAGTTCTTGAACGAATTGCAATTTCAGATTAACGGCGCGCGGTCGTCCTTCGTAGTCGCTCGTGCGAACGCGAAGGCGGGCGAAGTCGCCGCGCTGATATACATAACGGTCGGGTTCGACATCGGTGGTGACGCTGCCGCGCGTGCCGATGAACGTGGCTTGGGCTTCGTTGGTGCGACGCGCGGCGTCTGTAACCTGGGCTTCGAGGCGATACTTGAAATCGTAAGGCTGCTTGGCGTCGGGCGCGGGGACGGTGAACGGAACTATCAAACGCCCTTCGCGGTCAAGCTTGCCTTCGCCTTCCTGCACGATGTCATCGTCATAGCCGCCATAACCTTCATCGCCATACGCGGACGATTCGCTGTATTCGTCCGCGTAATCGTCTTCGTCTTCCGTGCGCCAGTGGTAATAACGCGAACGATAAACGTAATACTTGACATCGGCGCGCGTGACGGGTGCGCCGAAGAAATACCGGGCTTCGATGGTGAACTTGGTTTGCGTTCCGACGGTCGCGTATTTACTTTCCGGGCGCACCGTGACTTTGTATTCCGGCTTCTTGTATTCCTGAACCTCGAAGTATCCGCCGACGCTTTCGCCTTCGACTGAAGCCGTGATGTTATAGCTGCCAAGCGGCGCGTCTTCCGCGACTTCGACTTCGCCGTTGAAAGTTCCACGCGGGGAGAGCGGCAGCGAAGTTTCTAAAATCGAAGTCCCGTCCGCGTCATCAATCCTGACCGCGACGTTGCCAGAGCGCACAAGGCTATAACCGTTCGCATTGCGATTGCGTAAAATGCCTTTGAAATAAATCTTCTGCGCCGGACGATACACGGGACGTTCGGTATAGATGTAGCCGACGAGACTGCTTGTGTTTTCGCTATCGCTGCCGTCCAGACCAAGCGAGTAAATTGATAAATCGGAAACCGCGAAGTCGCGTGCATCCTTAGCCATAATCAACAAGCCACTTGTGTATCCCGCTTCCTGTTCTTCTTTGCCCGTCGTGGGTCGCGGCGATTTGACTTGCGTGCGAAGCAAGCCGTTCGCATCGGTGCGTGCGGCGGTCAAGGTCTCTTTGCGTTTTGAAACTTGAACTTCGACGCCTTCACGCGGCGCACCCGTTTGGCGGTCAACCGCGTACACCATCAACTCTTTGTTCGTTGTTGACTTGGTGATAAGCGCGAGGTCGGTCACAACCAATAAAGTGAAGGCGCGCAAATCTCCATTCACGGCTTCGACGACATAGACGCCCGCTTCGCGTGTGCCGAGCGAGATGACGCGGCGGTCGTATTCGCTTTCAAGCGGCGTCAACTTTTCCTGCCAACTGCTGACGAGTTGTTGCGGATTAAGCAAAGGCACACGCGCAAAGTCCGCGACGTTAAGCGGCACGCGACGGTCAACCGTTTCTTCCGCCGGTTCGCTTTTGAAAGTCCGGCTGAAACTCTCGCGCGATTTACGTTGTAGCTGCCCGCGCAAATAATTTCTGACGGGAAGGTAAATCGAGTTTTTGAATTTACGCACCTTCTCCAAAAACGTCACTTCGCGCTTGCGATAAATCCGCGTTACCGTTTCGTCTTCTTCGCCCATCCCGTGCGGGTTGCGTAGATTGCGAAAGAAAGTCACCGGGTCGTCAACGCGATAAACGCGAAAGTCCAAGTAATCAATGTTGTAATAATTGATAGAAAAGCGTGCGCGCTCCGAAGTCGCATAACTTTTATTCGTCGAAAGCGAAAACGCGGGCTTGATATTGACAAGCGGCGGAACGGCGGTCGGTGATGCGGTCGGGGTTTGGGCGCGCACATCTTCAACCTGCGACGATAGGGCGAAACACGCGGCGCACATCATCACCAACACGACATACCGCACCAGACTCGTAACCGTCATGCCAAAGCTTTTCTCTGCGGAACTCTGCGTCTTCACTCTGCAGTTCTCTGCGTCAAAAGAGTTTTCAGACGCGGAGTTTCGCAGAGTTTGAATCATCCGGCTTCTATTTTTGCGACGGCTTGAAGTGTGCGACATAGCTTCTCCCTCAATCAGGTTCGAGCCTTCATCATGCGAGTTTGGCGTCGGGCGCGGGTTCAGTTCAGAATCTTCAAACGATAAAAACCTAAAAAATGTGGATTCGCTTTTACGCTTCGCCAACGCGCATCGGGATGCCGCGCCAACGTCTCAAAAGCCACGCGGCGCACGCTGCCCACCACATCGGGCGATGCTCCGGTGTGATAGACGACGAGCGCGCTTCGGTCGTTATCTCTTTCATCCGCGCCGAGATAAATCATGACGTGATACGGGAAACGTCCGGCGAACGGTTGATGAAAGAACATCAAATCTCCCGGCAAAGCATCGCGCACATCGCGCCCGATGAACGTCGCATTATGGTTTTTCAGTGTCCGTGCGTCGGCAAAAGAATCGAACCGATTGGCGGCATAATCATCTTCCCTGTACGCACCGTCAGCGACGCGAAACAGCGGCGCACCCGACGGATAATTCTCAAGCGTCGCGGAACTTACGTCGGCGGCGACTTCACCGACACCGGAAACGCGCCTCTGCCATTGACGGTCGTGATGGCGCAAAGACTCACGCAAAGCGAAGCGCACCAGACCCGCGCAATCACGCTGCGCCGCTTGCCATTCGGAACTCACTTCGTCGTATTGCGCGGAAGCGATGCTTGTGAACCAGCGACGAAAATTCTCTCTATCGCTTTCCGTGCGAAGTTCTATCGCATCGGGAAAACCATCGGCATCCGAATCAAGCGCGCGGTTGATGTTTGACGCGGGCGGGGCTTCGGCTTGAACCGAAGTCGGGTTGACCCTGCGGCACGCGCTCACGACTATCAAGCACACTGCCAGCGAAACGATTGGAATTAGAGAAGCAAAAGCACGCATGATAGGGAAACGCGCAAGGGACTTTCCGAAGTTCTGTGTTCAAAGTTCAACGTTCAAAGCTTATAAACTCACCTTACGCGACAGAGGAAGTTTCGCGGCTCTGCCGCCTGATGTGCGGTGAGTCTATGACTCACCGCGAGACCATTCCCAAGTTCTTCGAGGCTACGCCTCGAACGCGAGCGGCGTAGCCGCCATAGCTTTCTACGGGCGAATCGGAAAGGCATAGCCTTTCCGCACATCAGGCGGCAGAGCCGCAAAATACTTACACCGCGTAAGGTGAGTTATAAATTTAAGCCGGTACGCCGAACATCATTCATTGAACATGGAACTTTGAACGTCTTAAAGATGATAACCGTTCGTGCTGAACCCGCCCGCAATCACGGTATTGTCTTCGCGTCCGGCGGGTGCGCGCTCAACGCCGTCGGTCATCCAACAACCGGCAAACGGGGCTTGGGTTTGTTTGCTCAACGTGAAAATGAAAATCGCGGTCGCACCCGATTCATCAACCACGCGCACGCGCTGACGTGCCGTGTCGTCGTTGATTTCAATTGGCGATTGACTCGCGCTGCGATGATTTAAGAGCGGGCGATAAGCCGGATTTTTGACGAGTTCGACGAAGCGCGGAAGGGGTCCGGTGGTTTCTCTGTTCGACGGTGAAGCGAAGCGAAAAGCGATTTCGATGCCGCTGTCGGGCGTCGGTTCGTCGTTGCGTTTGAAGGCTTGCAATTGCAATCGAACGACTTCGTTCGGCGTCAAGTCGGGACTCGGTTGCACTTCCGCTTTTCCTTTCGCGCTTTGGATGGGATTGTCTTTCGTGGCTGCTTTCGGTGTTTGATTTTGCGTGGCTTCGGTTGATGAATTAACAGGTGAGGGGTCGCGGTGGGCGGTATCGAAAGCGCACCCGTTGAAGGTGAAACTTAGAACCAGACACCACGCGAAACAGGCGTGTGATTTTAGCAAACGAGGTTGAAGTTGTGACGGCAATTTCGATGTCAACTTGGGTGAACGCATCGCACATTCTCCTTCAAACCGGATTCAGATGAGCGGCAAGATTATCACAACATCAGGCATCGCAATGATGAAATTCTAAACGAAACTTGTCCTTACATCGCATCGCGCTTGCAAAGTTTTTATCATCGCTTGAAAATAGTGTCACCCTTAAATCACAAACGCTTTCATCACTTGAAAGCTTGCGCCGATTCATGAAACAACGAACTCAAAAATTTGATGCTTAAAATTAAATCACCCTTCAACTTATTCGCTCTGCTTCTCGGCTTCGCTTTTGTGTCATCAACCGCCTTCGCCCAACAACCGACACCGACGCCAACACCTAACCCCGCCTTACCCGTTGACCGTCCCGCCACGATTCGCGTGCAAACGACAACGGACGCGACGCCTTCATCATCACCCGACCCCGCACGCCCTGACGCTACGGCGAACCGAAATCAACGTCCCGCCGCTCCGGTTGAAGACCGCACCGTGACGACGCGCCACACCGCACGCATCGGTGACAAGACGATTCGTTATACCGCGACGGCGGGAACGCTCGTGCTTCGCAAAGAAGACAGTGCGCCGCGCGCAAACATGTTCTTTATCGCGTACACGCGCGACGATGCGCCCGCCACTGCCGCCACCGCGCGGCGTCCCGTGACGTTCTCATTTAACGGCGGACCCGGCTCGTCTTCCGTGTGGCTTCACCTTGGCGCGCTCGGACCCAAGCGCGTCGTGACGGACAAGGACGGCAACCCCGCCGGTGCGCCGCCGTTTAATCTGGCGGACAATAATTATTCGATTCTCGATGAATCAGACCTCGTGTTTATTGACCCTGTGGGAACGGGTTTTAGCCGCGCCGTCGCGGGCGAAGACCCGCGCCAGTTTTACAGCTTCAACGGTGACATCGAATCCGTCGCCGAGTTCATACGCCTGTACACCGCGCGTTATAAGCGTTGGGGTTCACCGAAGTTTCTCGCCGGAGAATCTTACGGCACGATGCGCGCCGCCGCCCTTTCCGGCTATCTGCAAAACCGTTTCGGGATGTACCTGAACGGCATCATGCTGATTTCTTCGGTGCTGGATTTCTCGACGATACGATTTGAGCGCAACAACTTGATGCCGTACATGCTCTACCTTCCGAGCTACACCGCGACGGCGTGGTATCACAAACGACTCGCCCCCGATTTACAAAATGACCTGAACCGCACACTGCGCGAAGTCGAAACTTTCGTGACCGGAGAATACGCCCAAGCCTTAATGCGCGGCACAATGATTTCACCACAAGAACGCGCCACCGTCGTCGCCAAACTCGCGCGCTATACCGGACTCACGCCCGAATACATAGAGCAGTCGGACATGCTTTTAAGTCAACCGCGTTTCTCTAAGGAACTGCTTCGCGCCGGACGGCGCACCGTCGGGCGACTCGATTCACGCTTCACCGGCATTGACTTCGACGCCGCCGGAGAGAGCATCGAATACGACCCTTCGTACTCCGTGATTCAGGGAATTTACAGCACGACTTTCAACCAGTATGTGCGCGCCGATTTGAACTACGAAAACGATTTGCCTTACGAAGTTTTAACCAGCCGTGTGCAGCCATGGTCTTACGCCCAAAGCGAAAATCGTTATGTCTCATCAGCCGACACGTTGCGCGCGGCGATGACACAGAACCCGGCATTGCGCGTCTTTGTGGCGAGCGGATATTACGACCTTGCGACGCCTTACTTTGCGACGATGCACACGTTCTCGCATCTCGGTCTCGACCCATCGCTTCGCAAAAACGTCACGATGGATTTCTACGAAGCCGGGCATATGCTCTACATGCACGAACCGTCGCTCATAAAACTCAAAACCGATATGAATGTTTTTATGCGCGGTGCGTTGTGATGAACATTCACCTGAACTAATGTGAATTCGATATAAGAGACGACAAAGATTTATCCACGAATCATCACGAAACGACACGAAACAGAACAGGATTTCTTTGAGTGTTCTTACTTCGTGATGATTCGTGTGCTTCGTGGATAAAATCCTTTTCGTCTTACACCGGATTCACGGGATGACTAACGCGAACCCGTGCGCGACAATCGAACGCTGCCGTTAATCCCTGATGCCGTAATCGGTGAACCGCCCGCACCGATTCGCGCGCGGAAATTGTTGCGTGTCACTTCGCCCTGTAATGTGACATCGGGAAGTTCCGGCGTGACCTTGCCGTTGACGCCCGATACGCGGAGGTCTGCGTTGAGGTCATCGGCGAATCTCAAGTCAACCGCACCGTTGACGCCCGAAACTTCGATGCCGCGCTCGCCCAAGTTCTTTATCGTCATTTGAACGCGCCCGTTGATGCCGTCAATCTTGGAATACCCCGATGCCTGCTCGACATCAACCGCGCCGTTGATGCCTGAGACTTTGACCGCCCCGTCAACCTCACCGACGCGCACGCGACCGTTGATGCCGCGCGCCGTCAGTTCGACTTGACGCGGCAACTTGAGCGTCACGCGCTGGCGCACTTGAACACTGCGCCCGTCTCTTTTCTCATCGTCTTTTTCGCCGCGCACGACGAGGCTATCAGGCGATGCCTCGACGATGACTTTTCGATGCTCCAAATCGGCACGCGAACGCGCCGTGCGAACGATGAGAATCTCGGCGGTGTCCGACGTTCCGGTTTCAATATCAACCGCACCGTTGATGCCCGCGACTTCGACGCGCGCACCCGCTCGTAACTGCACGGTGCGCCGTATCTCGTCGCGTTCGTCAAAACCGTTTCTGGTCAGGTCATCGGAATCTTGCGCGGCGTTGACCGCTCCGGTATCGGAGAGCGAAGCGGCGGCGTTATCAACGATGTCGAATAAAGCATCTTTGTGACGATGAACCGAAAACACCGTCGCGGCGGCGATAAGCGTGAAGGCGAGGAGGGAAAAAAGAATCGCGCGTTTCATAGTTGGTGTGTCCTTTTTAGGTGAAAGTTAAGTTGAGTGAAAGTTGTTTTGAACTTGCGTGCGTTTGAATTTAATAACACCGCGCTTCGTCGGCTTGTGGCGGAAAGTTGATTCACTTCGCGCAGGTTAAAAACGGCTTTCATCATTGACGGCGCAAATGCAAACTGCCGCTAAATGAAGTCATGTTTAAGACGGGTACGTCTTTGTCATCCGTATTGTTCGCCGCGCCGATGATGCCCGCGATGCGAAGCGATGATGGCGTCGTCGCGTTGTTCGACAACTTGACGGGGAACGCGGAATCGAACGAACCCGCGCCGGTGCGCGCCGTCAAACGCACCACAACATCGGCGGGCAAGGAAAGCTCCACGTCGCCGGAATGCGAGGTGAAGCTGTAACGTCCGGCGTTCATCAGCACGCCGCTCATTGCAATTGAGCCGCTCACCGATTCAGCATTTATCTTCGCCAAACGCACGTCAATCATCACGATGTCACCGCTTACGCTCTGCGCGCTTAGTTCATCATTCGCATTTACTCCGGTCACATTTTCAAGTCGCACATCGCCGCTGACAAGTTGCACGCGCACGCTTCCGCGCACGTTCGACGCCGCGACATCGCCGCTGATGAGTTGGGCTTCGACATCGCCCGCGATGTTTTCAAGCCGCACGTCACCGCTCGCGCCGATGATTCTCGCCGCCCCGATTTGCGTACAACTGACATCGCCGCTCGTGATATTGACCGTGACTTGCGCCGCACGCGGGACATTGATTTCCAACCTTTCATCGCCCGTCAAATCCGCATCGAAATCAACTCGTTGAGCAATCACACTAACGCGCGTCGCGGCTTCCTTTCCACGCGAAGCATCGCCGCGCCGCACTGCAACGGATTCACGCGCGGAGACGTTCAAGACGCGAACTTCCGCCGCATCCGTGCCGCGCACGATAACTGCTTTGTATGTCTCCGGTTCGATTTGAATCGTGACGGCGACACGCGCATCGGCGTTGATGCTCATGTCATCCGTCGCGTTCGATGTGCTTGTTTGTGCTTGCGTTTTGCGTGCGTTGACGGGCGACGGCGCGAGGCACACGAAGCACACGGCGATGATGAAAGCGGCGGAAATTTTATGACTGATTTTTATCATTGCTGATGGAAAAAACTTTAACGCTTGAGTCCGGCAATCTGCGCGTGGGTGTTGATTGATGAAAGGAAATCGAGTTTGGTTTGATAAGCCGCGCGTAAGTAAGCGGCGGCTTCGGTGTCCGCCGGGTCACGCCGCGCCGCCAATCTGGTTTCGGCAATCGCGTTATCAACGACTTTCAGATTCTGGAGGTAATCCGCTTGCGCGACGGGCGGCAAGGCATCAAGCGAACTCTGTTTGACTTCGTTTGAAAGCGCGGCAATCGCTTCTAAATAACTCGCTTCACCCGGCAGCGAAGGCGTTTCGAGAGTCGTAACGTTTCGCTCTACTGTCGTTCGCTTTGTCATTGGTGACGTTCGGCGCATTGCCTGTAAAACCGTCTGTGAAGCGATTGCGCGATTGACCTTTCGCGGCTTCATCGCGGTGCTGGTGTCGGAAGTTTTGGCATCAACTTCAGTTGATGAAGCGTTGAACTTATCCACGTCTTTAACAGGTGGTGCGGCTGGTTGATTGTGCGTGTCCGGCGTGCTTTTGACTTCGCCGCTTTGACGTTGTGCAGTGGGCAACGAAGTTGTTTCGCGTGAATAAAACATCGCGCTCAAAACGGTTAAGCCGGAGATGATGATAAGCACACTTGCGAATGTCGTCATCGCTTTTGATGACGGCGATGCGTGGTTGAAGAACTCTCTGAATCCGTTGATGAGAGGAGCATAAACACGCGGTTGATGAACTTGCGCGGGTTGATTGATGCTCGCATCAAGACGGGCTTTGAGGCGTTGCGTCGGGATGTTTGCCGCATCGTTCGCCGTGTCGCTTGCCAGCAGCACGTTTATCAAATTCACTTCGCGCTCAAGTTCGCGCGCCGCTTCCGCGCACGTCGCGCACAGGGCGAGATGCGTCGCGGTGTGGGCGGCGAGTTCCGTGTTCAACTCACCGTCAAGGTAAGCGTGCAAGTTTGTTTCGTTAAGGCACTTCAAGTTTTTCGACTCCCGATTTTTCCGAACACGCGGACGAACTCTTTGCGTCCGCGTGCGATATAACTTCCAACCGTCGTTTCTTTGATGTCGAGGGCGAGCGCGATTTCGCGGTATGACATGCCGTGTCCCTGAAGCATGAGACAACTGCGAGACGGTTCACCGATTTTATCGAGAGCCGCGCGTGTCGCTTCGATTTTCAAACGTCTCTCATAATCATCGTCCGGCGCAATGTGCGTTTCATGCGTCGCCGCTTCGTTCATATAATTTTCATCGCGGCGCATCGCGCGCACATTGCCGCGCATCGTGTTTCGCGCGCAGTTGAGCGTGACGCGAACCAACCACGCGCGCAAAAAATCATCATGCGCGGCGGGTGCGCGGTGGCTATCGTGATGACGGTAGTAACGCAGGAAAACTTCTTGTGTTATATCTTCGGCAAGCGCGGCATCACGGACTTGCGCGAGGGCGACGCGATACACGACGCGGTGATGAAGCGTGAAGACTTCATCAAAGCCAGCGACGCTTTCGCGCTCGTGCGTGAGACTCTCAATCAAAACTTTTGTTCGTCCGCTCATCAATACGACATCAACACGGTTGCCGAAGTTTTTTGCTGCGCCCTACAAGCTTCTGGTTTGTATAACACCGCGCCTTTCCGGTTCGTGGCAAATTTTCTTTCGCCGCATATTTTCTTACGTCGCATGATTGTTGTCCGATAAATTACGCGATTGTTTATGGAGTGGAATCGTGATGCCTGAATGGTTCAAGTTAATCGGAGTTCTTATCGTCGTCGTCGGTTTGGCTTTGCGTTTGCGAACGACGATTGTCGTGGTGGTCGCGGGATTTGTGACCGGCTTGTTCGCCGGGCTTCCGTTGTTGACTGGCGAAACCTTCGCGGGCTTGGCATTCATTTCGCAACCCGGCGCGGAAGGTATCATCAACATGCTCGGACGCGCGTTCACCGACAATCGTTTGATGACGTTGTTCATCATCACCTTTCCCGCGATAGGGCTTTCCGAACGCTTCGGTTTGCAAACACAGGCGCGAAAACTCATCGCGCGTTTCGGAGCGGCGACGCCCGGCAGGTTGGCGATTACTTACCAACTCTTTCGCGTGCTTCACGGCATTCTCGGTTTGCGCTTGAACGGTCATCCGACGTTCGTGCGCCCGCTTGTTTTTCCGATGGCGGCGGGGGCGCATTCGTCCCGCGACACTTCGCATGACACAGACACACCGCACATTGAAAAGGACGTGGAACACATCAAAGCGGCGAGCGCGGCGGCGGAAAACTACGGCAACTTTTACGGGCAGAATCTATCGCCCGCGCAAGCCGGAATCTTGCTTGTGTACGGTGTAATGCAAGGGCTTGGCTTGACGTTGAGCGTGTGGCATCTCGTGCTTTATGCGATTCCTATCACCCTGTGTTCGGTAATACTCGGCATCGCTCAGTTCACGCTCTTTGACCTCTGGCTTAAACGTCGTCAATCTTCCGGTTCATAGAAATTGATAAAGATTACCCTGATTGCTAATTGCGGCTGTGCCGCTTGATGTGCGGAAAGGCTTCGCCTTTCCGGTAAGAACTTTGATTCTGTGAGGCTACGCCTCCGATGCGCCGTTCGTCGAGGCATAGCCTCTCTGAAATAGATAAGTTACCGCGACGGAAAGGCAGAGCCTTTCCGCACATCAGGCGGCACAGCCGCACCAGACCAAACCAGCAGTCAAGGCAAAGATTATGTACGACATTTTCTCAAAGCTGTTTTCACTTGACGCCGTTTATGTTTTGACGGGCGTGGTGTTAATGGTGTTCGCGTGGATAAATTTCAAAGACCGCACGCGACCATGCCGGACGGGAAGCGCGTTGTTCTGGTTGACGCTCGGCATAATTTTCATCGCGGGAAGCTTCATGCCGCACGTCGTCACGGGGATGCTCGTACTCTTGATGGTCGCCCTCGACGGCGCGGGACGTGTGCGCGAAGGAAGCGACGCACGCTCGACGCAAGATGTTCACTCACCCGTGCCGGCTTCATTAAAAGCTTCAAACGAAGGGCGCACGACGGGCAACAAAATCTTTCTTCCCGTGCTGGTCATTCCCCTCGTGACGATTGCTTTCGCCGTCATCGCCAAAGCGACGGGCGCGGATGTCAATCGTTCGGCTCTCATCGGTCTGGGTTTCGGCGGCTTAGGCGCGGCGTGGGTCGCGGTGCGGATTACCGGAAGCAACGTGAGGACTTTGATGCATGACGGGCGCGACTTAAACGACCGTGTGGGTGCGATAAGCATCTTGCCGCAACTGCTCGCCTCGCTCGGCGTGATATTCGCCGCGAGTCGGTTGGGCGACCTTATCGCGGGCGGAATTATCAGCGTCGTTCCGGCGGATAATCTATTCTTACTTGTCGTCGCCAACTGTTTCGGAATGGCGACGTTCACGATGCTAATGGGCAATTCGTTCGCGGCGTTTCCGGTTATCGCGGCGGGCGTCCTCGTGCCGCTCATTATTCGCCCGTTCGGAGTTGACCCGGCGTTGGCGGCGATTATGACCTTGACCGCCGGTTCGACCGGAACGCTGATGACACCGATGGCGGCTAACTTTAACATCGTGCCGACCGCGCTCTTGGAGATGCGCGACCGTCTCGGCGTGATTAAATTTCAACTCCCGTTCGCCGTCGTCATCTGGTTACTGCACGTCGCGTTGATGTATCTCTTCATATCGCTTTTCTAATCTACCTAAACATCTTTCTCTGCGCTTTCTCTCTGCGCCCTTTGCGTCTCTGCGGTTAAAAAATGTTGAGAGAATTTAACCGCAGAGACGCAGAGAATGAGAGAGGAAGCGCAGAGTTGCTTTGTCGTCAAACGACTCCAGCAATCGCCATAACCTCAATCCCGACAGCTTCCAAACTTTCACGCACGCGCCGGGCGATGTGTGCGGCGTGCGCGGTGTCACCGTGTATGCACAACGTATCGGCGTACATCTTGAGCGTTGTTTGCGATGACGTGACGACTTCGCCGCGCGTGGCGATTCGCACCCCTTGATGCGCCGCTTGTTCGGCATCCGTTATCACGGCGTGTGCTTCGCTGCGGGCGGTCAAACTTCCGTCGGCTTCATACATCCTATCGGCAAAAGCTTCGTGCGCGACACGCAAGCCTGACGCTTCACCCGCACGCGCCGCGAGGCTTCCGGCGAGGGCATACAAAATCAATTCATCATCAATCTCTCTTACTGCCAAAGCGATTGCGCGCGCCATGTTTTCATCCTGTGCCGCGAGGTTGTACAAAGCTCCGTGCGGCTTGACGTGGCTTAACTTTCCGCCTTCGCTTTTGACAAACGCCGCGAGTGCGCCGATTTGATACGTCACGATGTCGCGGGCTTCGTCGGGCGTGATGCTCATGCGCCGCCGCCCGAAACCGGCGAGGTCTTGAAACGACGGATGCGCTCCCGTTGCGACACCGTGCGCGAGTGCCTGCCGGACGGCGCGCCGCATCGTCGCGGGGTCTCCGGCGTGAAAGCCGCACGCGATATTGACCGATGTCACATGCTTTAATAATTCAACTTCCGCGTCGAGCGCACCAATCGTGTACACGCCGAAGCCTTCGCCGTAGTCGCAATTTATATCAATGCTTCGCATACAAATTTGTTTATGAATCTCAATCCGACCTAAAAGAAATCGCGTGCTTGAGCAACGACAAATCCCTTTCTCTTTGAAAATTCAAACGCTGCGCTTCAGCCAAACTTATCTCGATGAATCGCACGCTCGCGCCGGATTTAGTTTGCGCGATGACGGGTAAATCAACCGTCGCGACATGCGCGATGCGCGGATAACCGCCGTGCGTCTGGCAATCGGCAAGCAAGATTATCGGCGCGCCATCGGGCGGAATTTGAATTGTACCGGGCATCACGACTTCCGAAAGCATCTCGCGCGGGGCGTTTAGCTTGAGCGGCGCACCTTCGAGACGATAACCCGTGCGGTTCGAGTTTGAACAAACGCGAAAGCTTTCCGTCGTCAAACTCGCGCGACTCGCCGGAGTAAAGTTTTGATACTCCCCTCCGCGTATCACGCGCACCGTCGAGTATTCACTGTAAGCCGGAAACAGCGTGGAACTGATTGACCACTTTGCGGCGCGAATCCCTTTTCCACTTGAAACAATTTCACTCGAACAAGCTTCACGCAAACAAGCATTCATCGCATCCGTTTTAATCACGTCGCCCGCTCGAACGGGACGTAAGGGTAAATCGTCGCTTTCGATTTGAAGCATCGCGCTCCGGCTTCCAAAAATCTTTTCGACACTCAAACCACCGCCGACCGCGAGGTAGGCACGCGCTCCCAACTGCGCCCGCCCGAAACTTAAAACGCTTTCGCGCTTGATATAAATTCGTCGCCAACGAGGGACATGCTTATCACCGATTTTCGCTTCGAGGTCACCGCCGCCGATGGCGATTAAAGAATCATCATCGAACTTCACGACGAAGCCGCCGAGCGTGATTTCAAACGCGGCGCACGTTTCCGCGTTGCCGACTAAAAGATTCGCCACGCGCCACGCGAATCCATCGAGCGCGCCGCCGCGTGTGATGCCGTCGCACATCAACCCTTTGCGACCCGCATCTTGAATCGTCGTTAGCCAACCCGCCCGAATGACTTCGATGTTCATCTCACAAACGGGTTCGGCGTCAATTCAATAGACCTCTTGCAAAAATCATTAACCTGTTTAGAGGCGGGGTTGCGCCCGCCGGCGGGGGCGGTGTTTTAACGTGGCCCCGCGGGGGGGGGCCCCCCACTGAAAAAACGAAATTGTGATTTTTGATTAGGTGGGATGG
>JANDLT010000007.1 GCA_024330265.1 Pyrinomonadaceae bacterium MAG19_C2-C3
AATGATTTTCAAACGCAAGCGACGAGATAAAAATTTCTGATTCAGTTTTCAAGCCATCGGATTTCACCACGAAGCGGCTAACAATAATTAGACCGCACGATGCGGTAAAAGTCATCTGTGGCGGGATTATACCGCAGTGTGCAGTAATTTGTGTGAAAAGTTGTGTTTTACCGCGCGGTGCGGTCTAATCACGGGATTAACGGGTTTTACCGCTTTGTCCGTGCCGATTTGGTAGTCTAAAAATTGAGGTGTCCTCGTATGGAACGTCCGAAGTTGCTTGACCAAGTGCGTGAAGTGATGCGGTTGCGACATTACAGCATTCGCACGGAGGAGGCTTATGTTAACTTAGCCAAACGGTTTATTCTGTTTCATAACAAGCGACATCCGCGTGAGATGGGTGTGGATGAAATCAGGCAGTTTTTGTCGCATCTGGCAATCGAAGGAAATGTCGCGGCTTCAACGCAGAATGTCGCGCTAGCGGCGTTGTTGTTTTTGTACAAGGAAGTTTTGAAAATCGAGTTGCCGTTGATTGATGGTGTTGAACGGGCGAAGAAGCCTGTGCGTGTGCCGACGGTGTTGACGGTGGAAGAAGTTAAAAGCGTTTTGAATCTAATGAGCGGGGTGCATCACTCAATGGCTTCGCTGTTGTATGGCGCGGGGTTGCGGGTGATGGAGTGTGTGCGATTGCGCGTCAAGGATGTTGATTTTGGTTATAAGCAAATCACGGTGCGCGACGGCAAAGGCGAGAAGGATAGGCGGACGGTTTTACCACAGCCTTTGATTGAATCTTTGCGGCTTCACTTGGCGCGCGTGCGGTTGCAGCACGAGGAAGATTTGCGAAACGGTGTTGGAGCGGTTTATCTGCCTTACGCGCTCAATCGCAAATATCCGAACGCGGCGACGGCGTGGGAATGGCAGTATGTGTTTCCGGCGAATCGTATATCGCGTGACCCACGTTCGGAACGCACGGGGCGTCACCACGCGGCGGAAGATGGTTTGCAAACTGCTTTGAAAAAAGCCGTTTGCGCGAGTCGCATAGAGAAGCGCGTCAGTTGTCACACTTTGCGGCACAGTTTCGCTACGCATTTGCTCGAAGCGAATTATGACATTCGCACAATTCAGGAACTCTTGGGACATAAGAACGTGCAGACGACAATGATTTACACGCACGTCATGAATCGCGGCGGGGGCGGTGTGCGAAGTCCGCTTGAAATGTAAAGTGAAGTCGAGGTTATAAATCAAACGCGCCGCGATTCGTTAAAGATTCGCGGCGCGTTTGATTTTGAGTTGATAAGTAACTACTCAGCCGTCTTCAGACGGCTTTCCCGAAGGGCATATAGACCAGCCGTTTGACGGCTGGGTTAGTAGTTGAAAAACAATTAAGGGCGTTTCTTCTCTATTCCGGCTTCAGCCACTACCCCGAACGGCTCAAGCCGCTCGGCAAAAGCCCGGCGAGATACGGGCTGCTGAGATTGGTTGACACTCGTCCCCAGCCGTCGAACGGCTGGTCTAAGTGCCGCTTCGCGGAAAGCCGCGTGAACGCGGCTGAGTTGTTACGTTGATAAAGCGAAACTCGTTCCGCCTTATCAAGCTGCCGTCGCTTCAAGTTTTTCTTCCGGCTTCCAGCGCAATATGGGTTTGCGCGCGGCGGCGGCTTCGTCAAGTCTGCCGATGCGTGTCGTGTGCGGTGCTTCGATGACGAGTTCGGGTGTGACTTCGGCTTCGCGGGCGATCTGTTTCATGGCTTCGATGAATTGGTCGAGTTCGGCGCGTCCGACCGATTCGGTGGGTTCAATCAACATCGCTCCTTGCACGATAAGCGGGAAGTAAATCGTCATCGGGTGGAAGCCGTAATCAATCAATCGTTTGGCGATGTCGAGCGTGTGGACGCCTTTTCGGGATTGCATTTTGTCGGTGAAGACGACTTCATGCATCGGCGGAAGGTCAAAGGGTTTATCGAAATCTTGTGCTAGAGCGTGCGCGATATAGCGTGCGTTTAAGACGGCGGCTTCGGTGGCTTCGCGTATCCCGTCTTTGCCATGAGTTAAAATGTAGGCGAGTGCGCGAAGGTGCATTCCGAAGTTGCCATAGAAAGCTTTGACGCGCCCGATGGATTTCGGAACATCGAAATCAAGTCGGTAAGAATCGTTCTCTTTGACGACGCGCGGCACGGGCAAGAAGGGTTCTAATTCTTTCGTACAGCAACAGGGTCCCGAACCGGGTCCGCCGCCGCCGTGCGGAGTCGAAAAGGTTTTATGAAGATTTAAGTGAATCACGTCAACGCCCATGTCGCCGGGACGCGCGACGCCGACGAGGGCGTTCATGTTCGCGCCGTCCATATAGACGAGTCCGCCCGTCTTATGTATGACCGCGCAAATCTCACCGATGTTCGCCTCGAACAAGCCGACGGTGTTCGGGTTGGTCAACATCAAACCCGCGATGTCAGCCCCCGCGCAGAGTTCGCGCAAGTGTTCCATGTCGGTTTGACCTTCGGCGGTTGAGCGCACGGTTTTGACCCTAAAGCCCGCGAGATTGGCGGAAGCCGGGTTCGTGCCGTGCGCGGAATCGGGGACAAGCATCACATCGCGTTTCGGGGCGGCGTTGCCTTCCGTATCAATCGTCGCGCCGTCGCGTTCGTCGAGGAAGGCGCGAATTAACATCACGCCGGTCATCTCGCCCTGCGCTCCGGCGGCGGGCTGTAAAGAGATGCCGGGAAGACCTGTGATTTCCGCGAGGTGAGTTTGAAGTTCATAAATGACGGCGAGCGCGCCTTGCGAATCAGCTTCGTTTGCGAGCGGGTGAAGGTTCGCAAAGCCCGCGATGCGCGCGACTTTTTCATTGAGGCGCGAATTATATTTCATCGTGCATGAGCCGAGCGGGTACATCCCCAAGTCAACAGAATAGTTCCACGTCGAGATGCGGGTGAAGTGGCGCACGACATCGGTTTCGCTCACTTCCGGCAAGCCTTCGAGATCATCAGTGCGGCGCAAATCGGCGGGGATGATGTCGTCGAGCGGTTGTTCGTCCACGTCTAATGCGGGAAGCTTATAACCGATTCTGCCTTCGTGCGAACGCTCGAAAATCAGGTTCTCGTTTTGCGTCGGATGCGTGGTGACTTTGGTGATGTTGGTGTTCATAAAATAATAATAATTAGTTAGCCGTCTTCAGACGGCTTTCCGCGAAGCGGCACTTAGACCAGTTCCGTTTGACGGCTGGAGACGATTGTTAATCATTCTCCTCAGCCCGTATCTCGCCGGGCTTTCGCACGCGGCTTGAGCCGTTCGGGTATGGTGGCTGAAGCCGGAAGAGAAGGACGTTAAAACGCCCTCCTTAATTCTTTGCCGCTTTCACCCAGCCCTCAAACGGCTGGTCTATGCGCCCTTCGGGGAAGCCGTCTGAAGACGGCTGAGTAGTTATAAATAATCTGAAATCTCAAATTTCAAGTCCGCAGTGCTTTGATTCAAACGCAAACTTTGAAGGCTGCGACTAAATTATCAATCGCTTGTTTGGTATTGACTTCGGTGACGCAGACGAGAATGTCGTCCGTCAAATCATCGTAATAACGCGAGAGCGGGACGCCGCCGTTGATGTTGTGTTCGCGTGCGATACGGGATAGTAAATCTTCTGCCGCGACGGGTGCGCGAACGACGAACTCGTTGAATACAGGAGCGGAATAGGGAAGCGTGAAGCCGTCGAGTTTCGCTATTTCCCTTTGCGCGTAAGCCGCCTTTTGCGCGCACTGTACGGCGACTTCTCGAAGTCCGCGTCTGCCCATCGTGGTCATGTAAATAGTCGCGGCGAGAGCGATTAAACCTTGATTGGTACAGATGTTCGAGGTCGCTTTCTCGCGGCGGATGTGTTGTTCGCGCGTCGCTAAAGTTAAAACGAAACCGCGTCTGCCCTGTTTATCAGCCGCCGTTCCGACGAGACGACCGGGCATCTGTCGCGCGTACTTTTCGCGTGTCGCAAACATGCCGAGATAGGGTCCGCCGAAGGACGCGGGAACGCCGAACGATTGACCTTCCGCGACCACGATGTCCGCCCCGCATTCGGCGGGAGTTTTCAGTAGTCCAAGCGAGATGCTCTCCGTGACGGCGACGATAAACAGCGCGCCGACTTTGTGGGCTTTCTCCGCGAGTGCTTTCAAGTCTTCAATCGAGCCGAAAAAATTTGGTGATTGAATCACAAGCGCGGCGATTGAATCATCGAGTTTCGCATCGAGTTCTTCGACCGTCGTGCGTCCGGTTTCGGCGTCGAAGCAGACTTCTTCGATTTCGAGTCCGGCGTGTTGAACATAAGTGCGGACGACTTCCAAGTATTCGGGATGCACGGCGGATGAGACGATGACCTTCGAGCGGCGTGTGACGCGCTCCGCCATCAATGCGGCTTCGGCGAGTCCGGTCGAGCCGTCGTACATCGAAGCGTTGGCGACTTCCATGCCGGTCAACTGACAGACGAGCGTTTGAAACTCGAAGATGTATTGCAGCGTGCCTTGCGAAATTTCCGGTTGATAAGGTGTGTATGAAGTGAAGAACTCGGAGCGCGACAGCAAGCTGTCAACAATGGTCGGCGTGTAGTGCGTGTAAGCACCCGCGCCTAAAAAGCTTGAACGCGCGGCGGCGGTGTTGTGCGCGGCGAGGTCGCCGAACTTAGCGAGCAGTTCCATTTCGGACATCGCTTCGGGGATGTCCAAAGATTCTTTAAGACGAAATTGTTCGGGAATCGAATCGAATAAATCGGAAGCTTCTTTCAGCCCGACGACGCCGAGCATCTCGCGGCGTTCGTCGGGCGAGTTGGGTATGTAGCGCAAAGTCTTTGTATTACTCCGTTTCTGTCTTCAAATAATCTTCGTACTCCGCAGGGTTGAGCAAGCTGTCAATATCGCTTGAATTACTAAGGCGAATCTTGACCATCCACGCTTCGCCGTGCGGGTCGTTGTTGACCTTCTCCGGTTCGTCTTGAAGCGTGTCGTTGATTTCGGTGACTTCGCCCGCGACAGGCATAAAGAGTTCGGACACGGCTTTCACCGATTCGACCGAACCGAAAGCTTCGTGCGCCGTGAACTTTTCACCGACTTTCGGAAGTTCGACATACACGACATCGCCGAGCGCGTGTTGCGCGTGGTCTGTGATGCCGATTGTCCCCGTGTCACCCGCGAGGCGAACCCATTCGTGGTCTTTGCTGAAATGCAAATCTTCCGGGATGTTTGCCATTTGAATTTACCCCTTTTCCTGATGATGCTTCCTGTGAAAATTGATTCATTGACTCATTTTCACTTTGAGTCAATGAACCGATGAAACAATGAATCAATTCTTCTTCGGGCGTTTATAAAACGGCGTCGGAACGATGTTCGCCGCGACTGTGCGCCCGCGCACGTCAATGTGAATTTGCGTTCCGGTCGCGGCGTGTTCGATTGGAACGTAACCGAGTCCGATGTTTTTGTTGAGAAACGGCGCGGGGCTTGCCGATGTCACGCGCCCGACTTCTTTGCCGTCAATGATTATCGCTTGACCGTCGCGGGCGATGCCGCGTTCGGTCATCTCAAAGCCGACGAGACGGCGCGTCAAGCCCGTTTCTTTCTGTTTGATTAGAGCGTCGCGCCCGGTGAAGTCGTCTTTATCGAGTTTGCAAATCCAACCCAAGTTGGCTTCGAGTAATGTGGTCGTGTCGTCAATCTCATGCCCGTAAAGCGACATCGCGGCTTCGAGGCGAAGCGTGTTGCGCGCCGCCAGACCGCACGCCGTGATGCCTTCGGGTGCGCCGTAATCGCCCGCGTCGAGAAATGTTTGCCAGAGCAGTTCGGCTCTATCGGCGGCGGCGTAAATCTCGAAGCCGTCTTCGCCCGTGTATCCGGTGCGCGAGATGATTGACGGCACACCCGCGACGACGCCTTCGCGGAAATGGTAATACTTGATTTCGTCAAGCCGCGCATCCGCGAATGGTTGAAGGATTCTAAGCGCGTCGGGTCCTTGAATGGCGATTTGACAATAATCTTGACTGCGATTCGTCAAGGTCACATCGCCGTCGCCTTCGGTCTTGTGAGCGTTAAACCACTCCCAATCTTTCTCCGTCGTCGAAGCGTTGACGACCAGCCATAGATGGTCTTCCGCAAAACGATAAACCAGCAAGTCGTCAACTACCGTGCCTTCGGGCGTGGTGATGGCGGAATAGTGCGCCTGCCCGTTAATCAATTTACGCACATCGTTTGACACGAGACGATTGACAAAGGGAATCGCCTCGCTTCCTCGCACCTCAAATTCGCCCATATGCGAGACATCGAAAAGTCCGCAAGCGTTGCGCGTGCGAAGGTGTTCTGCCACCGTGCCGGGTTGATATTGAACGGGCATATCCCAACCGCCGAAGTCAACCATGCGCCCACCCATGCGGCGGTGCATCGCGTTGAGCGGCGTTTGTTTAAGAGAAAATGCATCCATGACGAAGCGATAACTCCTGCGCGACGAACGAGAAGATTTTAGAAGGCTTTAATTGAAGATGGAATGTAATCGGTCGGGAAACCTAACACGCCGCGCGCGTCCCGGTCAAGAAAGAGTTCAAGGTGTGAAATTGGCGCGGCGTTTGATGTCGGTGAAGCGTGGATCATCGCGCAAATTATCGAATAGCGGACTCACTTTGAGCGTGGAAATCCACCATTCGCGGCTCTCAAGAGCTTCTTCGAGCAAAGCAGTCGCTTTGTCCCGTTCGCCGAGCGCGGCATATATGACGGCAATTGAACCTGCCTGATTTTTCATCCCCTTTAGTTCTTCAATCTGACGCCGTGCGTCGGCGTGCCTTCCGGCGAGCGCATAGACGTAACCGAGATACACAGGTGGTCCGCCGGGGTTGCGGACTTTCAGCCTGTTGGCGCGTTCGAGCGTCGCAATCGCTTCCGCATACATCCCTTTTTGCCCGTAAGCCACCCCCAAACCCATGAGCGCGGAAGGGTAATCCGGGTCGCCTTCAAGAATCAAACGAAACTCCTCGACGGCAGCATCGTAGCGGCGCGCATATATAAATACGAAACCCAGTATCGTGCCGTGAGTGGGGGTAACAGGATTAAGCTCACGGGCGCGCGATAACTCGGCGACGGCTTCGTCGAATCGTCCCAGCGATGCCAGAAATAAGCCTAATGAGTGATGCGAGGCGGAATTGTTCGGATCAAGTTCAATCGCGCGCCGCATATGGCGTTCGGCACCCGTCCAGTCATAATCGCTGCGCCACGCTATCTCTCCCATAAAGGAATGAGCCGGGGCGAGCGTTTCGTCCACGTCTATTGCCCGTAACACCAACTCCTTTTGTCGCCGGTAAGCTTGCTTCATCGTCAGCCCACGTCCCGACTGCCCGTAAGTTGTCGCCAACGCGACATGGGCAAGTGCGAAGTTCGGATCAAGTTCAATCGCCCGCTCAAGATACTCGCCACTGCGTTCTAACGATTCCGACGTGCTGCTGTTGAACATTAAGAAGCGTGCTTGCAGAAAAAGCCTGTAAGCCTCGGCATTCTGCGTCGGGCGGCGCGCCACGAGTTGACGTTCCTCGCCGCTTAATTCCAACCGGAGCGCATCGCTGACCCGCAAGGAAATACTGTCTTGCATGGCGAAGATGTCGGTTACCCGCTCGTCGAACGTGCCAGCCCACAGCGTCACGCCGTCAGACACATTCATTAAACGCACCGTGACACGCACGCGGTCATCCACACGCTGAACGCTTCCTTCCAACACGGCTTCCACGCCGAGCGCGCGACCTGCCGCCACCGCGTCTAGCGGCTGTGCCGCGTACCGGCGCACGGCACTCGTCGGGCGCACAGTGAGAGATTTGATATTACCGAGTTTCGTAATTAGAGCATCAGCCATTCCGATGCCCAAGCGGTCGCTTGATTCTTGTTTCGCGTCGAGATCGGCGAACGGCAGCACTGCGAGCGAGCGCAGAATTGAGGTTGCGGCAGGTCTGCCGGTGTCGCTCGAACTCCGCCACCACGCCGCCGACGCGATGAGCGATGCGACGAGCAACGCCGCGCCGCTCACGACGAGAACGCGACGCGGCAAGCGGGACGCCTCAAAGATGCGCGGGTTTAAGTCAGTCGTCGCGCTCTGCGCCGCACCGGAAGTTGATGACGATTTAAGTGGTTGGGCGGCAGTTTCGGTTGGTGACGGTTCATCGTCAATCGTGGACGCTTTAGCAACTTCGTCCACCTCGCCAATCTCGATGACCGGCGCGGCGAAGCGGTAGCCGTGCTTCGGCACCGTTTGAATGTAGTGGGCGTCGGAGGGCGTCTCGCCGAGAGTTTTGCGAAGGGCGGAGATGTTGCGATTGAGGTTGCCTTCTTCCACGAACGCATCGTGCCAGACGGTCTGTATCAATTCGTCTTTACTGACCAGACGCCCGTCGTTTTCGATGAGTACGAGCAGGATGTCAAAGAGTCTGGCGCGGAGCGGCACAATTTCGCCGTCCGCGCGCATAAGCGTGCGCTGGTCGGCGTCGAGGCGGAAGTCGCCGAACCGGTATTCCCGCTTGATTCGCTTGTTCATGCGGAGTTTCCGAAAAATTACGGGAAAATTTCGGCTTTTTGTCTTGAAACGAAAAGCTGTTTTAACTAGCGTGGCGAGGCTGAACAGAGGCGGAGTCAATCGCGGCGAGGCTAAGGAATAAGCGTCGCCGTCATATTAGAACAACCCTGCGGTGGAGGCAAACATTTACCTCTCTTAGGTTCTGTTGACATTTAGACTGGAGCGCAAGCGTCCCGCTTGCCTTGAGCGCGAGAGCGCGAAAAAGTGTGCGCGAGATTTCAACTTAAATATCAGGTAAGCGTTTTTCGCGTCGAAGCGACGCTCATGGCAAGCGAGGACGCCCCTCGCTCCAGTCAAAACAGCGTTGGGCGATTATTGCTTGAAACGAGTGCGGCAATAATGAAAACGTTCAAGGAAAAGCACTCCAAAGCAACAAGAGGAAAAACCATGAACAACAGCAAAGTTCAATTAAGAAGTTTTCGATGCGCCATGATTTGCTTGGTGTTACTCGCAGGATTTTTAACCCAAGCTAGCGGCGTGAGCGATTTTCTCGTTACGGCTAAATCTGCGGTTGATTCTAAAGCAAGTGCCACGAAGTATAGGGTATTTTGCGACCATGAATCACACGGACGAAACGGTTATAGCACGATTTATTGCTATGACTATCCAAGAGACGCGGCTGATGTGGCGAACGCACACAACAGATTCAACGCAGGACATTCTGCGCGTGTCGTTACTTGTAATTAAACGTCACAACATCAAAACATAAGAGTAAAAGTGAGAGAGGCGTGAGTAGCTTTTTATGTTTAAACTTCTGCGAAGGAGTCTTTTAGATTAAATGCTCTCCAACAATTTTTTACCTTTGCTCTTAGCTGGACTTTATCCATTTTGGAAATGGGCGGCATCAATAAAAGACTTAGCGTTCTGACTATTAGCGAAACTTTTTGCAGGTCGTGGTTGTCACCGACATATTGAAATGTCCGCACTGAAAACAAAAGACTTATGCCAGCGGCATTTTGGCATTCTAAAAATGGATAAAGTCGAGCTTAGAGCATGTCTGAAAAGTCTGTGTCCCGAAAGGGACATCCTGATAATAGCCCAGCGATTCATCGCTGGGAGCCGAGAGAAAAGCCGATGCAGTCCCGTCAGGGACGGCTGATGCTTCATTGTCGCCATTATTTCAGCCGTCCCTGACGGGACTTCGCCCTTGATGCGTCGGCTATCCCCAGCGATGAATCGCTGGGCTATTATCAAATCGTCCCTCACGGGACTTTTCAGACACGCTCTTAGTGGATTGACCCACTAAACTCCTCGCGTTATGACCGCTTTCTGCGCCGTACACCTGACGCGGCACACTACTAACGCGGTTTTTCCAACGCAGATACGCCGCCACACTTGTCCCAACATTTCACCCATAGCACGTTTCCTCAAGACCAAAGGAGTCCCCAGATGTTTAGAACTAAGACGATCATCGTAGCTACCCGGCACGCATTCTTTCAACAACCATCACGGCACGCGGCGCGGCAACTGACACGACGCAAATGGCAATCCGGCGGAGTTCTGTTGGCGATGCTGCTGTTCGCGGGCGTCCTCTCCACCATCGCCGCGCTCGCCGACGGCGCGACGACGATACTGGTGAGCGTCAACAGTGCGGGGACATTCAGCAGCAGCGGTTCTTTCGATCCGTCCATCAGTGCCAACAACGGGCGGTATGTCGCTTTCTCCAGCGAAGCAAACAACTTGACGGCGAACGATACAAACGCAATCAAAGATGTATTCGTGCGCGACTTGCAAACCGGGACGACGACACTGGTGAGCGTCAACATCACCGGGACAGGCGGCGGCAACCATGTATCTCTCGATCCGTCCATCAACGCAAACGGGCGATTTGTGGCTTTCTCCAGCCTTGCCAGCGACTTGGTGGCGAACGACACGAACGGGACTATCGATGTATTCGTGCGCGACTTGTGGAAAAACACGACGCGACTGGTGAGCTACGTCAACAGCGCGGGGACGGCGGGCGGCAACAGTTCTTACTCTCCGTCCATCAGTGCCGACGGGCGGTATGTGGCTTTCTCCAGTGGTGCCAACAATCTGATTGTGAATGACACAAACCTTACCACCGATGTGTTTGTACGCGACTTGGAATTTGGAATAACACTACTGGTAAGCCGCAAGTTCTTGGGAACAGAGAGCGGCAACGGACCTTCTCTCGATCCGTCCATCAGTTTCTACGGAGGGCATGTGGCTTTTCACAGCGCAGCCAGCGATTTGACGGCGAACGACACGAACGGGACTTATGATGTATTCGTGTACGACTTGAAGGATGGCGCGACGGAACTGGCGAGCGTCAGCAGCGCAGCCACGTCGGGCAGCGGCAACAGTGGTTCCTTCTCTCCGTCCATCAGTGCCCACGGGCGGTATGTGGCTTTCAACAGTGGTGCCAGCGACTTGACGCTGAATGACACGAACAACAATTTAGATGTATTCATGCGCGACGTGCAAAGCGAAACGACGACAATGGTGAGCGTCAACCGCGCGGGGACAAACGGCGGCAACCATTATTCTTACGAGTCGTCCATCAGTTCTGACGGGCGGTATGTGGCTTTCCGCAGCGATGCCGGCGACTTGACGGCTATCAACACGTTCCGCACTTCCAGTATATTCGTGCGCGATTTGCAAACAAGCACGACTTCGCTCGTCAGCGTCAATAATAATGGTGCAATCGCCAACAATGTTTCTTTCAATCCGTCCATCGATTCCGACGGGCGCATCGTCGCGTTCCGCACCAAAGCCAACAACCTCGACACTAGAGATTCGGGCAATGGTGATGACATCTATGTGCGTGAGTTGTCGCCCGCACCTGCACCCGCACAAATACAATTCGATTCCGCGACCTACTCCGTCACCGAAAACGGCACGGGCGCAACCATCACCGTCACGCGCTCCGGCAACCTCTCCGCTCCCGTCACCGTCAACTACGCGACGAGCGACGACACAGCTTTAGCCGGAAGCGACTACGATTCAACCGCGAACACGCTCGTCTTCGCCGCAAACGAAACCACCCAAACCTTCACCGTCCCTATCACCAACAATTCAACTACCGAATCATCCGAAACCCTCAACCTCACACTCTCCAGCCCCTCAAGCGACGCGACACTTGGCACTCAAAGCACCGCCGTCTTAACCATCACCGACGACGACACTGACGCGGACGGCGATGGCATCCCTGACGCTTCAGATAACTGTCCCAACGTCTCGAATGCCGACCAAGCCAACACGGACGGCGATTCGGAAGGCGACGCCTGCGATGCGGACGACGACAACGACACCGTGCTTGACGCTTCAGATAACTGCCCGCTTGTCTCTAACTCCGACCAACTCGATTCGGACGGCGACACCATCGGCAACGTCTGCGATGCCGATGACGACAACGACGGTATCAACGATGCTTCCGACAATTGCCCGCTCATCGCTAACTCCACGCAGGCGGACACCGACGCCGACGGATTAGGTGATGCGTGCGATGCCTACAATGAACCTCCGGCGAACATACCGGTCAGCACTTTGACGCTCACCCCGACGAGCGTGAACGGCGGCGTACCCTCCACAGGCAAAGTAACCTTGAGCCGCGTGGCTCCGGCGGGCGGGGCGAGCGTTGTCCTCTCCAGCAATAATGCGGCGGCTGCCAGCGTGCCGCAGAGCGTAATTGTGCCGGGCGGCGGTCGCATCGCTACTTTCCCTGTCACCACCTACCCGGTCGCGGCTAACACTGCGGTGCGCGTCTCCGCCATCGGCGGCGGAACGACCAAGATCGCCACGCTGACAATCAAAGCACCGGTACTCACGAAACTAATTCTTAGCCCGACGAGCGTCACGGGGGGCATCCCCTCTACCGGCACGGTGACACTGAGCGGCGCGGCTCCCGCAGGCGGCACACTCGCCACGCTCTTCAGCAATAACACGGCGGCGGCGACTGTACCCGCGAGCATCACGGTTGATGCCGGAGCGACCACCGCGACCTTTGTAATTGCGACCTCTCCGGTGGCAGCGAACAAATCTGTCACAATCGCGTCAAGAGTCGGCACTGTGTCGAAGACGGCACAATTGATTGTTAAGACACCCGTCGTCAGCCTCGTCACCTTAGACCCGACGAGCGTGGTGGGCGGAGCGACTTCGTTGGGGACGGTGACGTTGACCGGAGTCGCGCCGACGGGCGGCGCAGTCGTTACTTTGCGGAGTTCACGGACAACGGCGGCGACTGTTCCGGCAAGCGTCACGGTAGCCGGAGGCGCAAGCACAGCGACATTTATCGTGACGACGCGGACAGTGACGGCAAGCACCACCGCCACAATCTCGGCAACACGCAGCGTGACGAAGACGGCAATACTGTCCGTTACGCCGTCGCAACAAAACTGAGATGGTGGGTCAAACGAGAGCGAAGATGTAACTACAGATGGACATAGATAAACATAGTGGGAATGGAAGTATTTGGCAGTTCTTAAATTCTCACCTGACGCGGTGATTAGAATCCGACTCATATCGCGCGTAATTAGGTAGGACGACAATGCGCCCTGCTTGAACGCGCGATATGAGTTTGCACGGATGTTCTTCATCGGCAATTGACGAAGAACACTGAGCGGCTTGGACGCCCGCGAAACCCTCACCCGCTAATAACCTCGCATGTGACCGTTTTCTGTATCGCTTTATAAAGCAAGGAGTGTTTCCATGATTTCCACACGTTATTCGTTCCATCACGTTAAGCCCTCGTCTAAAGCAAGAAGTTTGAAGGGAAATGAGCGACTCATACGCTATGCGTCGTACTTGCTCATGGTCACGCTGTTGATACAGCTACAAACGCCGCTCATCCATGGTCAAGCAATTGCTCCAATCGGCGAGAAAGGCTCGGCAGCGACGTTTAGCGAAAACCCTTTAGGCATCAGTCTCCACCGCGAACTTCTTTCATCTGATAACAATTGGCAAGCCTATCGCACCGTTAAGTTCGACGAACTGAAGCGTCTCGGTGTATTGACCGAATCTGCCGATGCTCCTGAGAAAGAACGTGATTCCAGTGTGACGATTAAGGGCAACGATGGTTTAGGTGCCTTCTTCCCCTTGCCGTTTAGTAATGGTGAGGGCGCATATGAGTATGCTTTTCGCCACTCGGCACCTAATCAGTACGATGCGAGTAGAATCGGCAAGTTTTTTGGTCCTACGCTCTCAGGCTTGTTTTTTGGCGACACTCGCATTAAGAATCAGCTTGCCACGCTCGGCGGGTTCGGAAGCCAACAGGCTTCCGCCGTCGCTCTCCAACAGGTTCAAAAATCCAACAGCGCGTCTAACCCACAACTCGGCTTAATCAGAAGTCTAAATAAACCCTTGTTCGGTGTTCCTACTAACCAATACCTCGGCTCACCTACATATCCCGGTGGATTTGACATCAACATTCCTACTTTCAGTAGCGCGCCCCGCATCGATCCGTTGTGGAGCGGAGCCGGGGCGGGATTTAACTCTACTTCGCAAACAGTGCTGTCGGTATTAGGTTATAACTCGAATTCTTCGCAAAACTTCGCCTCTCAGTTCATCTCAAACTTAAACACGTTTTCATCACCGTGGAATCCCGCGTTCACGAGATCGGGCGGGTTCAGGCTATTCAGCACTAGCCGGGCGGGTAAGCTGCAAACCACACAGCAAGTTTCACCAATCGTTGCGACGCCTTTGGAAGCGTTGGAAGAAAAGTATGGAGAAATCGCGGGGCAGCAACTACAAGCATATTACTCTCCCGATCTTCGCGCGCTACGCGCCACGCCCTATAAAATACTCACGGCACTCACCCACACAGACCCTCTATACATGTACTTAAGCTACGAACTCAACACCGTGTTTCAACAGATACTCACCACGCGACCGAACTACAGGAACTTGGAAACACTGTCTCGAATAATCGCTTCATACTCCGAGCCGCCGACGAGTACGGAGGAATTGAAAAGGCGTTACAACGCGCGCCTGTTGTATTTGTACTTAAGCGCGCAAGTGGAGTACGAGTGTTTTATCTTTCTGGCATCCAATCCGCGATTGGCATCCGACATCAACGAAACCTACTTTGTTTTACTAAAAATTCAAGACGGGGACTATACGCACCCGGCGGCGAGGCAAGCATTCGTTGATTTACAGGAACGCTTCAGGCAGAATTTTACGGGAAGCCGCGAGTATAAGAATTTCGTTGACGAGTACAAGGCACTGCTGGACGAGTATCCGGTTTTCAAAGAATATCTCCAACTGAATCAAGAAGTCGCTGCTCGAATTCCAACCTTCAACAATCACCCGAAGGTGAGAGCGGTCGAGAACATGACGAATGCCGCGCTACAAAGCCAAAGGGTAGGGAATACGATTAGTGTCAACTACCAACAGTACACCAACCGGGTTAATGAAATTTTGGCGGCGACCAATTTCACCGTCGAGGCTGAACGATTCCACGAGCAACTCAACGCACAAATTCAAGCCAATCCGACATACCGATTGATGACGCTCACGCAGTTGATCAACTTGATCGTGTTGCAAGACTACCAGAAGACTGTGCATGACACTGTTGCCCGGTGTTTCGCCACTTACGGCAATGCTTGTAATCCTTATGCCATTTCTGAACTCAACGCTTACATCTTCAGCGACAATACGGTACAACTGATTTCCAATGTCGGCGACCTTCTCGAAATCGAGAACACATTCTGGTACGACTTCTACAATAGCTCTAATTACTTAGATTTAGAGGTCGAAGCCGCCGAAAGAATCCAAAGGACGCTAGGTTTTTCTTCTCAGAACTCGCCCGAAGAAATGCAAGCGTTCGGAAGTTCAGTGTTCGACAGCTTGCTAGACGCGCGTGACCGGTTCAATCAATCCGTAGATTCTCTGCCGGAGTTAAACGCCCTGCAAACTGCCCGCACCGATTTAACCTCCACCTTTCAAAGCGATTCACTCGAACTTAAACGACGCTTCGAGCGCATGGGGCAAATAGCCACGCAGTTGAAGGAAGGAACATTTTGCACCTACTCGACCACGCTGAACCAGCAGAGTTTTCAGGCGAAAGGCGGAGTCGGAACCGTAAATGTTACGACGCAGACTGCCTGCGCGTGGACGGCAACAAGCGGTGTGGATTGGATTAGATTGACACCCGGCACCAACACCTCCGGCAACGGAAGCGTAAGCTACACCCTGCTTGCCAACCCCAGCACCGTTGCACGCACCGGCACCCTCACCGTCGCCGGAAAGAACATCACCATTCAACAACTCGGACGTAAAGGGCGCACCAGTCGCTTTCCCAGAGTTAAAAGATGAAGGCAACTTTACTGCACGAAACAAAAGGCGGCACCGCATATAAACGCGGTGCCGCCTTTTGTTTTACCGAATTTACAACTTTGTCGGACGAGGATAGCTTCAGAAGCTGCTTTCGCGCACGTCCATTTTCTGGAACATAAAGACGACGCGCATCGTGCGCGGGCGTTGGTCGAGGGAAGCGGGAACGAACACCGCGCCGCGTCGCAAGGCGTCTTCGACTTCATCGAGCATACGCGGGTCGCGTGGCGGGCTGATGACTTCGGCAAGCGTGGCGTGACCGTCGCTAAAAACGTCTGCGAGAACAACCATGTCGTCTTCGCCCGTTGTATCGTCGTCCGGTGGTTCGTTCCACTGAAGTGAGGCGAGTTGTCCGTTCGGGTTGAGGCTGGGCGAGGTAATGGTGAAGGGTTCGCGGCTGGCGACGTAGGCTTCGGGTGTCACGGGTTGCGTCACATCGTAACCGGAGTGCGTTTGACTCGAAGCAAACGAATTGGCGTCTATCACACTGACGCCGACCGATTCATGTTCCATGCCGTGAAGCGCAACGAAGTTCGAGCGTAGCGCACCAAGCACGCCGAAGAATAAAATCAGCGACGCGAACGCTCCGACGGTGTAAGGCATGAGCCGCGAGAAAGACCATTGCCGCAGACGTTCGGAAAAGCCGACGGGCGTTTCGCTGTTCATCTGTGCGAGGGCGGCGCGTTCGGTTTGCAAGCGCGAGTTGATGACGGCGGCAAGGTCGGACGGTGCGGCGGAATGTGAGAGCATCGCAAGCTGACGCACGACGGCGCGTGTGTGCGCGTGTTCGGCGCGACACACGGGACACTCGGCGAGGTGTTCGTCGCACGCTTGACGAAGCGAAGCGGGCAGGCAATCGTCAAGGTAAGTTGATGAGTTTCGTTGAAAATCTTCGCACGTCATATTGCACGTCATAATTGTTCAAACCATGAAAACTTATATCTACAAGTGAATGACTCATTTGTCCCGGCTGTTGTTTCCGTCGTGGGAAAACGAGCTTCGCGTTCAGCAGACGTGTAAATCAAAAATCGGATGATGAGCGTGCATAAAACGAGGCGGGCATAATTTCTGACGGGTGTTGCTGACCGTTTCAAAGTTGCCCGCGACGCACAAACGCGCATCGCCGCTTGAATGACGCACCGACTAAATCTAATTCGCTTCCTGACCACTTTGGCACCGGATATATGTAAGCCGGGACAAATCAATCATTCACTTGTCAAAGAGCGGTTGCCCAAAACGGAGAGAGTTTCACAAAAACATCATTGGACGAAAGTGGCGGCTAACGAAAATGTTTTTCAAGCCGTCGTCTCAGTTCGGCACGCGCCCGCGACAATCTTGATTTAACCGTACCGACCGTCGTCCCGACCGCTTGTGCGACTTCCTCGTAACTCAAGCCTTCGATGTCGCGTAGGACGACGATTTCGCGTTGCCTGTGTCCGAGTTTATCGAGAGCCGCGAACAACATCCGCTCACGTTCGCGCGTGAGCGCGGCTTGTTCCGGGTTGTCACTGCGCCCGTCGGGAAGCGAATTGTAAAGCGGGTTTTGCGTTTCGCCGGACTCATCCGAATCAAGTGAAATCGTCGAAGCCCGTCCGCGTCGTCGCCACCACCTTACGCGATTGCGGGCTTGATTGAGGGCGATGCGATAAAGCCAAGTTTTCAAATCCGCTTCGCCGCGAAAGTTGCCGATGTTGCGGAAAGCTTGCAAGAAAGTTTCCTGCGTCAAGTCGCGGGCTTCTTCCGCATCCTGTGTCAAACGCAACAGAAGTCCATAAACATCCGGTGTGCGTTCGGTCACAAGTTTTTCAAAACACGCCGCGTCGCCCGCGCGCAAGCGGTCAATAAACCACGCTTCGTAATCAAGCCACACATCGCCGGGAGTCGCACGCTGCCCCGCAACGCCGCCGATGTCCGCTTCCGTGCGGAGAGCAATTGGCTCAAAGAAACGCACTAGGCTAACCTTTCCGCCTGTTTCGCTATGTGGTTCAATTCAAAAGTTCGGCGGCGCATCGTCCAACACATTGTTAGACACCGCTTCCGAAAAAGAGTTCCAAGAAAATTTTTATTGTCCTTCGTAATTTCGCGCCTTGTATGCTTAATTCACCAATCATTCGTTAAGTAGAAGCTATCTGAAAAAATGATTCACGTTTGTTTAGAGGCGGGCTATGCCCGCCGGTTCGGTGACAGAGGCGGGCATAGCCCGCCTCTAAACAAGATGTTTGATGATTTTGAAGCAGCTTCTAATCACCAATCAAATCGGTTTTTGTGTAACTTGACAAGCTTCTTAAGCCGCACTTAGAGTGTACCGCTTACCAAGCAACGCACGCCAAACCATTCATATACAACCGACATACACACTAAAAGTAAGGTGCATTAAGAAGTGGCTCGAACAGTAACCAAGCAACGACGGCGCGAACTCAAACACGATAAGTTTCGTGACACGACGACCAGTTTTTTTGAACATCTCGGCAACCGGCTCGAAGGTCAGGGACGCACGATTCTATATGCCCTGGGCGCGCTCGTCGCCGTCCTCGTGCTGTTCATTTTGTTCTCGGCTTACAACCGCAGTCAATCGGAGAAGGCACGCGCCGCGCTCGGACGCGCGATTGACATCGCCAATGTTCAAGTCGCCGCCGCTCCCGCCCCGACGCCCGCCCCCAATTCAACGCTTCCGGTTTTTACCAGCGAACGCGAACGCGCCGAACGCGCGGTGCGTGAATTTGAAGCGGTGGCAAACGATTACGGCTCCCCGCAAAGCGACATCGCGCGTTATCTCGCCGCGACTTATCGCCTCACACTTGACCGCGAACAGGCAATCAAGGAACTGCAAGATTTGACGAACAACTCGAACGATGAGGTTGCCGCCAACGCCAAGTTCGCGCTCGCGCAAGCCCGCGAAACCGATGCTCAATACGACGCGGCGGCAAATCTTTATCGAGAGTTAATCAACGACGATGACCGCGTGCAAGCCGTCGAGACGCTGAATCTGCGCTTGGCGAGTGTTTATGAAAAGCAGGGCAAGCGCAACGAAGCGGTTGATTTGTTGTTCGGCATCGTCAAGGAATCGCGCCAACGCAAGAAAGCGGACGGCAAGCCCGCCGCACCTTCGGCGGCTTCACGCGAGGCGGCGGAAAAGCTTCAAGAACTCGATGCCGCCCGTTACGCCCAACTGCCGCCCGAACCGCCCGCCGCCAACCCATACTTGTAAAAGTAGAAAGTAGAAAGTAGAAAGGCGAAAGTGCAAAGCAGGGGGAGCGGTTTTCGGTCTTTCACTTTCGCCCTTCTACTTTCTACTTTCTACTTTGCTTCGTGGATAATCTCACGCATTCACTCGTCGGGTTGACGGTCGCCAAAGCCGGGTTCGACCGCGCGACGCCTTACGCCGTTCCGCTTGCCGTCATCGCCGCCAACGCTCCCGATGCCGACATCGTGACGCTCTTAGCGGGCGAATGGACTTACCTGCATCATCATCGCGGCATCACGCATTCCATCATCGGTGTCTTAACGATTGCCGTTGTGCTTCCGTTTCTGTTTTTAGGAATTGATAAGCTTCGCGCACGTTTCGGAAGCGATGACGGCGCGCGTCGCCCCCCGCGCTTCATCCCGCTTCTCTTAACCTCGCTTGTCGCATCGCTGACACACCCTCTGCTTGATTGGACGAATAACTACGGCGTGCGCCCGTTGTTGCCTTGGGATGCGAGTTGGTTTTACGGCGACTTGTTATTTATCCTTGACCCGTGGCTGTGGTTGAGCGTCGGCGGGTGTTCGTTTTTACTGACCGCGACGACGCGCGTGCGGCTTATCCCGTGGGCGTTGCTGGCAATGTTTCTGACGGGTTTGATTTTCGTTGTGCCGTGTCGGGCGGGCTTTCCATACCCGTTGATTTCACACGCTCTTTGGCTCTTGGGAATTGCCGGACTCGTCGTCGCGTATCGCTTTCGCGCCGGTGCGCGGTGGGGAAGGGGCGTCGCAATCGCGGCACTCGCCGGAATCGTGATTTATCTCGGCGGGCTTTCCCTCGTGCATCGCTACGCCGTGACACACGCACGACTCGATTCATCTTCGATAACTTCGATTGACGGGGGCGTGCTTAAATTCGCGGCGACTCCGACACTCGCCGACCCTTTGATGTGGCGGTGTCTCGCGGAAACCGAACGCAGTACGTTCCGCTTCGATTATAAAATCGCATCCGGCGATGATGCTTCGATAAGCAACGTGCGCCGCTTCGCCAAACCGACGAATGAAGCGGAACAAACGCGAATCGAGGCGGCGAAACAGGACGCGCGGGCGAGTGTGTTCTTAAATTTCGCGCGCTTTCCCGCCGTCCGCGCCAGCCGCGATTGCATCGGACAAACTCTGATTGAGTTCGCGGATTTGCGTTATACCGAACCGGGCGCGCAACGTCGCGGCACGTTCAGTTTAACAGTCGTCGTGCCGAATGAAGATTGAGATTTTTTGCGAAAATAGAGACCCGTTCGTTTAGAGGCGGGCTTCCGCCCGCCGTCGGTCGTTAAATTTAACGACCGACGGCGGGCGGAAGCCCGCCTCTAAACGGGTTAAGAGTTTTTGTAAGAAGCCGGTACAAATTCGACTTCTCTTGTTTAAGCTTCCGGCGTGGTTTTAGATTTGCGCGAAGAAGGTTTCTTAGCGGCTTTCTCGCCCGTCGCCGATTTCTTGGCGCGTGGTTTCGCGGGTTTGGTAACGGAATCAACGATGTCGGAAACGGCGTGCGCGGCTTCGGATACGAAATCCGAAACTCCCGTCGCAATGTCCGAACCGATGTCGCGCACTTCTTGAGGGACAATCGTGCGCGCCGCCTGTTCGGTCGCCGAAGCCACCAATGCGACCGCTTCGCTTGCCGTTGCGGGAGCGTGTTCGGGATTGAGCAATCCGTCCCAACGGTAACGCGGCTTGGCAGTTGGCTGTTGTAACTTGCGTATCACGAAGCGCGTCACGGCGTCCGTCACCCAGTGGTGATAAAACTCACCGACCGAAGCTATATCGGCGTCCGGCGCGGGATTCATAAAATCAATCGCGTAAGGCACATCGCCGCGAATCGCAAACTCGACCGTGTTGATGTCATAACCGAGCGCGCGGCACAGCGTCCGCACGTCCTTCGTGACACGTTCGGCAAGGGCGGGCGCGAGGTAGTTCGGGTCGTTGATGTACTGCTCGCCGCTCAAGTAAGTTTTGCGCGGGTCGTAAGGCATAATCATCACTTCTTCTTGCCCTATGCAGTAGCAACGCACGAACTGGTCAAACGGTATGAACTCCTGAAGCGTCATGCACAGTTTATCGGTCGTGTCGTACACGCTCCACAACTGTTCGAGCGAATCAACGCGCGAAACATTCTTCCAGCCGCCGCCGTCGAACGGTTTGATTATCGCCGGAAAGCCGACGTAATCTGTGATTTCCTGCCAGTTAAGCGGATATTCGAGATTGCGTAAGGAGTCATTGGTGACGCCTTCGATATAGTTCTTTTGCGGCAGAAGCACGGTGCGGGGAGTGGCGACGCCGAGTTTTTCCGCGAGTGAATAATTGAAAAACTTATCGTCCGCCGCCCACCAGAAAGGATTGTTGACGACGATTGTGCCTTCGAGGGCAAGGCGTTTCATGAAGGCGCGATAGAACGGAATTTCGTGCGAGATGCGGTCAATCACGAGGTCATACTTGGCGACTTCATCATGGCGCACGCCGCCGATGGTTATCATCTCGGCGGTGATTTCGCCGTTGCTCTGTTCGGGGATGGTACGTATTAGGGCTTCTGGAAATGTGGTCTCGCGTCCAACGATAATTCCGACTTTTTTCACGATAATTTAATCCTTTCAGGAGTAACTTGGTTGATAGTAAAGCTCAATGCGAAGTTGCCACATTGCGACATAATATTGCGACATAATATTGCGACATAATATTGCGACATAATATTGCGACATGATATAGCGACACAATACAAGTTGAAATTATTTCGTTAAAAGCACAACCCGCGCTTGTGTGTGGCAACCGCTCCAGCGAAAACCCTGAACTGTACAGGCGGAGTTTGACTTGTGTCAACGCGCGGGCGGGCATCTTGAAGCACTAAAACAGGCATCCATAAACAGCACAAACGACGGCGGTGCGGGCGGGCATCCGTGTAAAGCCCGACCCGTGTTAAAATTCTTACTCCTTCAAAACGCGCCTTTACGTCCGTCGCGCGATTTGGTTCAACTTATAACTTGCCGACCCTGATTTTCTAAGGAGAGTTCGACGTGCTTTCATGCCAACTTTCGCAAACCATTTTGCGAACATCTTTGCGAACAACGCGAAACGCGATGCTTACCTTCGCGGCTCTGTGCATAGTCGCGGCGGGCGCGGTTTCGCCCGTTTTCGCGCAAGACAAAAACAAACCCCCGACCGCCGAACAGGTTGCTGAAACCGTCGTCTTCGTGTACGGGCGGCGCGAGGGTTTGGCGCAGATTCGTCGCACGGGAGTTGAACGCGGGCGCGTCACCGTTGCCAAAACGGACGGCGCGACGGAACTGGTAAATTATGAGCGGCGGTTTGTGCGCGGCGAGAAAGCCGAGAAAGATAAAATCCGCGTTGACCAGAAAATGCCGACCGTCGAGTATTCTTTGTTGTTCAAAGACGGGCGCGTTTCCGGCATTATCAACGGTACGGAGTTCACGCCGCGTCAGGATGCGACCGAAGATTTGGTGTCGCAGATGCGGCACGGCATTGACGCGCTTCTCCGCTATAAAGAGAATAATTCGCAAGTCGTGTATGTCGGCAAAGAGAAAATCAAAAACATAGACATGCACATTCTCGATTTGATTGACACGGAGAAAAACCGCACGCGCTATTACATCAGCGCGACGCCCGACATACGCAAAACCGGGCGCATCCTGTGGCTCGAATACGAAAGCCCGGTTGACGGCACTCCAACGAAATTCAAGCGCACGTTCCACAATTATAACTACGCGCAAGGCACGCTCGTCCCGTACCGTTCGGTGCTGTACGCGGGCGATAAGCAAGTCGCGGAGACGCAAATTTTAACCGTCACTTACGGCATCAAAATGGAAGATTCGGTATTCCAAGCCGCCGGATAAAAGGGCATCGGGGAAACGACAACATACAAACGGCGCGGCAAAGCGAAAAGGCTTTCACCGCGCCGTTTGAATTTTCAATTTGACGGCAATTCGATATAGGCAATGACTAAAGATTTATCCACGAAACACACGAAACAGCACGAAACAATACAGGATTTCTTTGAGTGTGTTGATTCGTGTGTTTCGTGGATAAAAACTTTCTTGTCTGATGTTTTGGGAACTTACGCGATACGTTCGCGTGTAAAGAGAACAGGGAACAACCGTCAGATTTTTTGCTTCGGTTGTCTCCATGTTTATTACCTTACAAATTTTCACGGTCGCGCATAATGGCGCATCTTCGGTGATTTGATGACGACCATACTCGTCAACCGCGACGATTTTCAGATGCACGCCGAAAGCGGCACGGCGCGCCTTGCGATGTTGTGCGAAGCGGCGTCCGACCACTTGCTGCTCGAAGCCGTGCGCGACGGCAGCGAAGCCGCGTTTGCCGAACTTGTCAGTCGTTACCGCAATCAACTGACCAACTATCTTTACCGTCTGCTCGGCGACTACGAAATCGCGGTTGACCTTTCACAGGAAAGCTTTATACGGGTTTATCGTGCGCGCGACCGTTATCAAGCGAGTCATGCGTTTTCAACTTACCTATATCGCATCGCCACCAACTTGGCGATTAGCGAGATGCGCCGCCGCAAACGCCGCCGACTTGTCTCACTCTCCACATTTTTCTCGTCGGGTACGAACTCAAGCGAAACTTCCACCGCGTTCGATGTCCCGGACGCCCGACCTTTGCCGGATGCAAATCTGATTGCGCGCGAACGTCAATCAGCCGTGCAAGCCGCGATAAATACTTTGCCGGATAAATACCGCGTCCCGCTTGTCCTGCGCGACATCGAAGGGCGCACTTACGAAGACATCGCCACGCTGCTCGACATGAACGTCGGGACGATTAAATCGCGCATCAGCCGCGCCCGAAATTTTTTGCGCGAAAAGCTTGAAGGCTATCTTTGAAACGCACGCGCACAACCGAAGCTTTAACCACGAACACATCACCATGAATTGCCAAAAATTCAAACATTATATTGACGACACCGAAGCGCGTGACGCGAAAGACCTCGATGCGATTGCCCGCCGTCACCTTGCCGCGTGTGCGACGTGTCAAGCCGATTTCGCCGCGCACGTCAAACTGCGTCACCTGTTGGGTAACTTGGAAGTCGTACCCGCGCCGCCCGATTTCGATGCCCGCCTCAACGCGCGTTTAACTTCCGCTCAACCTCAAATCGCCGCGCACGCATTTTTCGATTCGTTCCGCTTCACGCCAAGCCTCGCTTCCGTCGCGCTCTCCGTCGTGTTCGTCGTGTTTCTCGGCTTGGTGTTAATCGCCAATCTGCCGCAATCCGATACCGCGCAATTTCAAGCGAGAGTCGGGAACGATGTTGATAATAATGTTGACACCGCCGATTCGCGTACCAACTCAAGTGCTGTCCCAAGTGCCGCGACTTCGCCCGTCGTCACCACCGCGTCGGAAGCGAAAGTTGAAATCAACAAGCCGGAAGTTGTCGCCTTAAACACCGCTTCGACTCCCAAAAGAACACCGACATATAAAAGAACATCAACCGCGAAGCGCATCACCGCGCGACGTGATGCTTTGCCTGTGATACCGGAACGTCCCGCACCAATCGGAACTGCCGACCAAGCCTCGCGCGCCAGCGACATCACGCGCGTCGCCAACGTCGAAGCGAACCCAACGGAAGACGCTTCATCGAACATCACCGATGCCGCGCCGGTTATACGCGCGGAGTCGAAGCTTGATAAATCATTTGAGCGTTTCGGGATTTATACGGACGTTGAAATCATCGCCCGACCTGATGTCCAATCTGATAAACAAACGGTTTTGCGCGTGACGCGAGTGCGGGCGGAGAGCGTCGCGGCACAGACGGACGTTCAAGTCGGCGACCGTATCGAAGCCGTGAACGATGTTCCGGTTGGCAATCTCAAAAACGAAGACATCGAAGCTTTAACTCCACCAAACAATCTGCGCTTGAAGATTCGCCGCGAAACGCGACGGCTCGAACTCGACTTAAAATTCCCCGAATAAATATGCGGCGCAGTGCGGGCAAAGTGTGCTAACCTCGCGGCAATCTCTTTGAATTTCAAGCTTCAAAAGGTTGCCGTGAATGTCGGCAATCTTAATCTGCACAACCGCATAATGTTGAACGAAGCCGTCTCCCACTATCACGAACTTCTCCAGCAAGGCGACATCGCCGAAGCCTCACGCCGCACACTCGACGAAGGTTTGGAAAACGCGCGCCTGATTTTCGGCGGGCGTCGTCTCTCGCCCTACTTGCGCCCGCACTTCGTCACCGAAGCCGATTGGACGCGCGTTTCCGGTATTTGCGAAATCGTGTGGAGCGCGATTCAGAAAGTCAAAAACCGGACGCAAACGCATCCCGCCCTGCTCGACGAACTCGGCATCACCGACATCGAACGCGAACTCGTCGCCGTCAATCCCGGCTATACGGCAGTCTCACCGACCGCGCGCCTCGATTCGTTTCTGACCGAAACGGCTTATAGCTTCGTCGAACTCAACGGCGAAAGTCCCGCCGGAATCGCGTATGCCGATGCCGCGCTTGACATCTTTTCGACTTTGCCCGTGATGCGGAAATTTCAAGAGCGTTACACCGTGACCGCGCACAAAGGCAGCCACCTCATGCTCGAAGTTTTGTTGGGGGCGTATCAAGAATACTTGGGACGCAAACCCGACACCGCGCCGCGCATCGCCATCGTTGATTTAAGCGACCGTCCGACGGTGAAAGAGTTCGAGTTGTTCCGCGAATTTTTTGAGCGTCACGGTTTCCCGTCCGTCATCTGTGTCCCTGAACAACTTGAATACAAAGACGGCGAGTTGAGTTTTGAAGGGGAAAAGATTGACATCGTGTATAAGCGTCTGCTGGTCAATGAGTACTTGCCGGTGATGAACGACGCGCCCGCTTTGTGGCACGCTTACAGGGACGGCGCGGTGTGCATGGTCAACAGTTTTCAATCGAAAATCATTCACAAGAAAGCTTTGTTTGCGGTTTTGACAGATGAAAAATATACGAACCTTTTTAACCACGATGAGCAAAGAATAATCGCCGCCCATGTTCCCTGGACTCGTATGCTCGGAGACACGCGGACGCGGCATAATGAGCGTGAGATTGAACTGCTCGACTTCGCCGTCACCAACCAATCGCGGCTCGTCCTAAAACCGAATGACGACTACGGCGGACACGGCATCAGCATCGGTTGGAACACGACCGCAGCCGAATGGCAGACCGCGATTGATGAAGCGTTGCGCGTCGGTGATTACATTTTGCAAGAGCGTGTGCCGACGGCGCGCGAACAGTTTCCGGCTTTAACCGATGACGGCGGCATCGAGTTTGCCGAACAGTTGGTTGACTTAGACCCTCTGCTTTTTAACGGCAAGGTCGGCTCGGCGTTCACGCGGCTTTCGGCTTCGGAACTGGCGAACGTCTCATCGGGCGGCGGCATGGTTCCAACCTTCGTTATCAGTGAAAAGAAGACCTGATTTACAAACTCCAATTCATTTAAGGAAAGCTTGCTATGAATCCCGAATCGTTTTCACAGGCAGAAACAGCGGCTGATGAAAGACGCCGTTATGATCGCTCGCGTTTAATAGTGGACGTGTTTTTCGACGGCGGCGATTTAACCGGAGTCGCCAGCACGCAAGACATCAGCGCGGGCGGGTTGTACATGAATACGACCGCCGACATTCCCATTGGGGCGCAGCTTTTGATTCGCATCCCGTTTGGCGAAAAACAGATTGTCGCACGCGGCGAAGTCGTGTTCAGCAACGCGGGGCGTGGCGTCGGCATTCAATTCAACAACATGAATGACGAAACCAAATCCGAACTCACGGGTTTGCTTCAACAGTAAGAATTTGAAGAAAGGTGAAGGCGGACATGGACGGCAAATACACTTTAGGAATTGAGGAAGAATTTCAAATTGTTGACCCCGAAAGTGGGGAACTTCGCTCGCACGTTTCCGAGATTCTCGAAGAAGGTCGTATGCTTTTGGGCGAACAGATTAAGCCCGAAATGATTCAATCAATGGTCGAAGTCGGGACGGGTGTGTGCCGTGATATTGAAGAAGCCCGCCGCGACATCACGAACCTACGCGCCGGAATCTCGATGCTCGCACGCAAGCGCGGCTTGGCAGTCGTCGCCGCTTCGACGCACCCGTTTTCGCACTGGCAAGACCAGAAAATCTTCGACAACGAACGCTACGAAGTCATCGTCGAAGAAAACCAGATGCTCGCCCGCTCACTGCTGATTTTCGGGCTTCACGTTCACGTAGGGATGTCCGACCCGGAACGCACGATTCACATTATGAACGCCGCGCGGTATTTCCTGCCGCACGTTCTGTGTCTCTCGACTTCATCCCCGTTCTGGCTTGGCAACAATACCGGACTCAAATCTTACCGCTCGAAAATCTTCGAGAAGTTTCCGCGTTCCGGCATCCCCGACCACTTCAGTTCGCACGGCGCGTTCAAGTCGTATGTTGAACTGTTAGTTAAAACCAAGTGTATCGAAGACGGCAAGAAAATTTACTGGGACGTGCGCCCGCATCCGTTCTTTCCGACGCTGGAGTTTCGCGTCTGCGATGTGCCGACGCGCGTTGACGACACGATTGCGATTGCCGCTCTGTTTCAAGCAATCGTTGTGACACTTGATAGATTGCTTGACCGCAATCTCGGCTTCCGCTTGTATCGCCGCATGTTGCTTCAGGAAAATAAGTGGCGCGCCGTGCGTTACGGTTTGGGCGGCAAGATGATTGACTTCGGTAAACAAACGGAAGTCCCTGCGCGCGATTTGATTATGGAACTGCTCGAATTTGTGGATGACGTGCTTGACGATTTGGGTTCGCGCAAAGAGGTCGAACACATTCACACCATACTTGAGCGCGGGACTTCCGCCGATGAACAACTTCGCGTGTACGAAGAAACCGGCGACCTCAAAGAGGTAGTCAAGATGCTCATCGAACGCACCATGGAGAACGTCCCGCGAGAATTGGCAGCGGGAAGTCAGGGAACGTGAGTTCGATATAAGCAAGAGATATTAAGCAGCAAAAGAGGCGGCTCAACGAAAGTTGAGCCGCCTCTTTTAATCGGTTGAAGCGCAAAATCTCAAACCGCCGCTAAAGCGCAATGGCATTAAGTTAGGGATTTCTGACTTGCGGCTGTGCCGCCTGATGTGCGGAAAGGCTCTGCCTTTCCGGTAATCGGCTTTTTAATCTCCTCGCGGCTGCGCCGCCGATGTTTTTAACCTAATGCCATTGCGCTAAAGCGGGTTGATGTTCACATGCGTAACCCGCGACGCCTTCGCGGTCAAGTGCAGAAGCTAAGTTGCGCTGTTTTCGCTTTCCAGTTCACGCATTTCTTTCAAAAAATCCAACGGCTCAACCACTTTAAGCGGGCGAAACCGGCGACGAAAATCTTTGCACTCGTCCGTATAACCCGTCATCAAATCAAGCAAATCGTTATCGCGGCTGACAATGTAATCCGCTTTGGCTTCAACGGCGAGATTGATATACGGCTCGTCATCCGGGTCGCGTGAATAGCTAAACTTTTTTGGAACTCGGCGAATTACCTGCGAATTTCTTCGCAATCGAATAAGAAACGCTTCAACGACTTCATCGGTCAAAGTCTGAAAATGATTTCTGATTTCGGGACGATTCAAAACATCTTCGATTTCCGCTAAAACATCTTCGCTCAAATAAAGCCTGACCGAACCTTTTTCAACCAACCGCAAACATTCCGCCGCCACACTTTTCTCACGCGAAGCCGCTTGCAAATGAACATTGCAGTCAAACACCGCTCCGACTAAAGCCGTTTGTTTCATTCGCTTCGTCGGGCTTCGGAAGCCGCACGCCGCGCTTTTCGGAATAGACTATCTAATTCATCATCGTTTATCCCGCTCGCTTCGACTTCATCCCTGAACGGTTTGAGGATTTCATCAAAAGGCTTTTCCGATAATTGTTGAATCCTTTGGCGTTTGAGAATCGCATCTTTAACAACCGATTCAACATATTCAGTAAGCGGCAAGCCCTGTTCTTTGGCTTGTTCGATTGCTGTCAATTCAACTTCCGGCTCAAGTTCGAGTGTTACTGTCATAATTGCAAACGCTTTCGCAGCTAAGACCTCGCCGCTTATAGTGAGCTTACTGATGCCAACTCAGGTTGACGATGTTCACATGCGTAACCGGCGACGCCTTCGCGGTCAAGCGCGGCGCGCATGAAGTTCTCGAAGATGATGCGCCCGTCGCGCGATTCGTTGACGTGTTCCCAGCGCGTGCCGCCGTGCGTGCGACTCGTATCGTAATCCTCGAAAGATTTTTCAAGGTGAAACTGCACGGCGTAAATCAGTTGGTCATCGTTGCGCCGCATCATCATCTGATTTTTACACAGGTACGAAGACGCCAAAAGTTCAAAGCCTTCCGGCACGCGGTCGAGTTGCAAACCGTGATTCTGCCAGACGCGAAGGATGCGGGCTTCTTTCGTGTAGTCTTGCCACACGCCGGAATGTTCGTCGAGTATGCCGCAGAAAATAGGGTCTTCCGGTGCGGTGATGCGGACGAAGCGATATTGATATTCGTAAAGTCGTCGCGCGCGTTGTTCCCATTGTTCGAGGTTGTCGAGCGTCACGACTTTCGCCCCGAAACTTAAACCGACGAGTTGATGCCCGCCGCAAATGGCGAGCGTCGGCGTTTGTGTGCGCGTGATAAATTCCGCAAAGCCTTCGAGAAGCGCGGGATGATACCAATCGAAATCACTCAATGTTCCACTCAACACGATTGCCTGCGGTTCAAATTCTTCGGCGACGCGCTCTATTTCCGAAAAATGCGCGACGCGCGTTTCGGGTTTTTGTACAAGCCTGTCAATGTTATTGAGGATGTTGCCAACCGCCAGTTTGCCAATCATGCGTTCACGATTGACACGCGCCGCGACGCCGCGCCCAAGTTCACGAATCGCTGTGTCCGATAAGTCGGCTTCGTCGTGAATCAAATCATTGATGACAAGAACGCGAATCCGTTCGATGCGTTTTTCAATCGGTTCATAAACGCAGAACGAGCGTTGGTTAAACGGAAAGGGAAGCGGTTCGGGTTGGTCGTGCGGTGTCGTGGTGGTGAGTTCTATGGTCATCGAAATTATCAGAAGGTTGGAACTGTCAAAATCTTTCTTCGGGAAGGTTTGATGCCGCAAGCCCGCGTTTTTAGACGACGGGCGCGCGTTGGCTGGTGGTCTGTTTGAAGTTTGGAACGGCAGAACCCGCGCCGATTTCGTGAATCTCGCGGCGCAAGTTCAAGATGATTTGTGCGCGCAGACGCGAACGAAAACTTTCCGTGCGTTCGGCAGCGAGATGAGAGATGAGAAGCAAGATACGTTGCCACGCGGATTCGAGTTCATCGGCAAGACGCGAAATGCGCGTGATGTCGTAAGGCACGGCGACGGCGGTGCAGCCGAGTCGCGCCCAAACCGCGAGATAGCGCGCGGTCGCAAGGTCGGGGCAGAAGACGCGCTGTTTTCCGATTTTGAGTTCCAACCCTAAAAGCGTGTGCTGAATTTCGATGCGAACCTGCCCACGCGCGGGGACGGGAAGATGAAACGAGCGCGTGCGAAGCGGCATGATAGTTTCGCGGTACTGCCACGCAAGCCACGTTTCACCCATAGTGTCTTTAATGCGAATCGTCATCTCATCGAGCGAAGGTAAAGAGGCGGCGTTTAGCCCCACGCTCACGGGCTGTCCCGCGTCTTGTAATTCAGTGACCACGTTCATCATCTTTACCTTGCCCTTACCGAATAACCCTCTCAAAATTAACAAACACTTGTTTAGAGGCGGGCTATGCCCGCCTCTTCGGGCGACAACGGCGGGCATAGCCCGCCTCTAAACGAACGGAGACCATAATTGATTTACCTAAGACGACTGACGTTTATCGCGTTGCGGCGGAACGCATCAATCACTTTACCGGGAAACACGCCCAAGTATAAAACGCCCGCGAGCGTCAAAATCAACGTCACGGCGACGCTTGCCGGAACACGCGGCGCACGCCATTCCGTCGTGCGTTCGCGGAAAAACATTACCACAATCAAACCTAAATAGTAGTACGCCGAAATCGCGGTGTTGATAACACCGACGACGACGAGCAAGGTCATCACGTTTCGATAGTCGTTCATAACCGCCGGGTCGAGTGCCGAGCGGAACACGACGACTTTGCCGATAAATCCGGCGGTTAAGGGAACGCCGAGCAGCGACAATAAAAACAATGAAAGCGCGAACGCGAGGGCGGGAGCTTTGAAGCCGATGCCCGTATAGTCTTCAAGTTCGGTGCGACGGTCGCCGCCGCGCGCAATAAGCATCACGATGGCGAACGCGCCGAGATTCATCACCGCGTAAGTCAGCATGTAAAACACGACGCCCGCGATGGCATCGTTCTGCTTCGTGATGTCGAGCGTCACGCCCGCCGCGATGAAGCCGACGAGCGCATAACCCGCGTGCGCGATGGACGAATAAGCGAGCATCCGCTTGACGTTCTTCTGCACGAGGGCGGCGGTATTGCCGATGGTCATCGTCAGAATCGCCAACACGACGAGCGCATTAATCCACGCCGCATGAACTTGTATGCTAAGTGCGGAAGTTGCGACGAGCGGAAAGCCGAATACGAACACGCGCATAAACGCCGCGAACCCGGCGGCTTTCGGACCCGCCGCCATGAACGCCGTCACCACCGTCGGCGCGCCTTCATAAACATCCGGCGTCCAAACGTGAAACGGCGCGGTCGCAATCTTGAAGCCGAAGCCGATAATCATCAACGCCGCGCCCGCGAAAAGAAGTTGCGGATAAATAGCCGTCCCCGCCGCGATGCGGTCGGCGATAACAGCGATATTAGTCGTGCCGCCTTCAAGCGCGGTCGAGGTCGCGCCGTAAGTCAGGGCGATTCCGTAAAGCAGAAACGCCGACGAGAAAGCACCGAGAATAAAGTATTTGAGGGCGGATTCGTTCGAGCGTAAATCGTTGCGCCGAAAACCCGCCATCACATAAGTCGCAATTGAAAGAACTTCAAGCCCCAAAAAGATGATAACGAGGTCGCCGCCCGAAGCCATCAACATCATTCCGGCGGTCGCAAACATCAACAACGAATGAAACTCTCCGGCGGGCAAAGCTTCGCGCTCAACCCACAACATGGACATCAAAATCGTCAGCGCAGAGACGATGAGAAATACGAACGTGAACGACAAACGCATTTGGTCAACGACAATCATGCCGTTAAAACTTGATGTCACCACGCCGCCTGTCCCGGCATCGTTCCACATCAAAACGCACGCCACGCCCGCCGCGACGATTCCCGCGAGCGAGATGCCGCCCGTCAGCCAACGCTGCTTGGGAGCGGCGAAAGCATCAACCAGCATCACGAGAACGCCCGCGATGATGACGATAAGTTCGGGAGCAATGGACGCGAAATTGACATCCACCGGGAGGGCTTGAAGGGCGAAAATTGGATTTATCAACATTGATTTAATTGGTTAAGCCTAACGCCGTGTGGACGCCTCACGAGAAGGTTTAGAGTTGTTTTCGGAAGCCAAAAGTAGCGTGTCGAGGCGTTGGCGCAAACGCGATTTATAAGGTTCGGGTTCGCTCATGCCGGTCAAGACGGGAGCGGTAAATTTTCCGTCCGCATCGAAAACCACGACCATCGGAAGTCGTGTGCGCGTCGCAAAATTCGCAAACGCAGCGCGCGTCTCGTCACGCAAAACGGGCATCGTCAATCTTCGTTCCTTAATGTAATGACGAAGCAGCGTATCTGAAATCTGCTCCGGGTCATCAATGCTGACCCATACGAAATCAATCGGCTTGCCTTTATATTCCTGTTTCAATTCTTCCAAAGCCTGAAGTTCGACGACGCACGGCACGCACCACGTCGCACCGAACGAAGCGACGACGACGCGCCCGCGCAAATTTTCAACCGCAAACTTTTTATCATTCACGCCCTTGAGTTTAAGCACGGAAACGGACACGTTCGCGGCGGACGGCGTTGATATGGAAGCGGGATTCTGAGCGCAAACCGTGATTGTCGAAGCAATGATAAGTGATGCAAAAAATGTGATATTCATCAACCGCCACTTCATAAGTATTTCTCCGCGCTTGCTCTGCGCCCTTTGCGTCTCTGCGGTTAGTCAATTAAGGGCGTTGCTCTATCCGTGTTTGAGGTGAACCAGTCACATTTTCCGCATACCGCAACGTCCCGCCACCTTGCGGTGAAGCGACGCGCACGCGAACCTGTTCGATGCTGTCGCGCGTGCGAACCAGAAACGCATTCGGATAGACGCCCATCACCACCATCAGGATGAGCAGAGGCGCGAGCAATCCGATTTCGCGGAAATTCAAATCGGGCAAACGGCGATTGGCTTCATTCGTGATGCGTCCGAACAATACACGTTGAAGCATCCACAACATATAAACCGCCGCCCATATAACGCCCGTCGCCGCGAACATCGTCGCCACCCACGCATATTGATATGTACTGTTCCACATCCCCATCATGATGAGAAACTCACCGACGAAGCCGTTCAAGAATGGAAGCCCGACGCTCGATAGCGACGCGAAAACAAAGAGCGTCGAAAACAACGGCATAGGCTTGACCAGTCCACCGTATTCGGAAATCTCGCGCGTGTGACGACGTTCGTAAATCATACCGACGAGGAGAAATAGCGCGCCCGTCGAAACACCGTGATTGAGCATTTGATAAAGCGCGCCCTGCATCCCGTAGTCTGTGAACGAGAACAAGCCGAGAACGACGAAGCCCATATGCGACACGGATGAATACGCGACGAGCCGCTTCACATCGGGCTGCACCATTGCGACGAGTGCGCCGTAAATAATTCCGATGATGGCAAGCGTGATGATGAGCGGCGCGAAGTAGCGCGACGCGGCAGGGAACAGGGGGAAGTTGAAACGCATCAATCCATAAGTTCCCAGCTTGAGCAAGATGGCGGCGAGGATGACCGAACCCGCCGTCGGTGCTTCCGTGTGCGCGTCGGGCAGCCAAGTGTGAAAAGGGAAAAGCGGGACTTTGATGAGAAACGCGAGCGCGAACGCACCGAAGATAAGCCTTTCAGTGGCGACGCTCAAGACAACGCTGCCGTCATTCATCGCACGCAAAATCGTCGGGTAATCGAACGTGCCGAACGAGTAATAAAGCGCGATGATTCCGGCGAGCATCAAGAGCGAACCGATTGCGGTATAGATAAAGAATTTGACCGCCGCGTAAATCCGTTTCTTGCCGCCCCAGATGCCGATAAGGAAGAACATCGGCACAAGCGAGGCTTCAAAGAAAAGATAAAAGACGAGCAAATCGAGCGCGACGAACACACCAATCATCGCCGCTTCGAGCAATAGGATGAAGATGTAATAACTCGGTTGTCGTTCTTCAATTGCCGTCCAACTCGAAAGCACGGCAATCGGCATGATAAGCGTCGTCAGTAGCACCAGCCACAGCGAGATGCCGTCAATCCCTATGTGATAGCGCGTATCGAGAGCGTTTATCCAAGGCACGTTCTGCTCAAAACGAAAGGTGGAGAGTTCGCTGTTGTCCGCGCCACTCAAGAGAATCAACGACACGGCGAACGTCACAACGGTCACGGCAAGCGCAATCCACTTGTATTGTTTCTCATCGCGGTAAGGCGCGAACACGCTGTGAAGCCCGATGCCGATGCCGCCGATAACCGGAAGCAAGATGAGAATGGTGAGTAAATTAGACTCAAGAAACTGCATATAATTGAAGGTTGCACATAAATCATCGCGTAGCGATGAGGTGAATTTAGCCGTGCGTTTCAACGCACGGAAATCGTCAATATCGCATCGTCGTCGCATTAGCGACGATTGAAAAAACTGGTCAGGTTCAACCGTCGCTAACGCGACGACGACGATTTTCATCGGCTACCGTGCGTTGAAACGCACGGCTAAATTCAAGCCACCGCTAACGCGGTGAAAACACAGCTTTTGAATTTTTGCACAGGCTTCATATAATTTCGTTTGACAGACTTCTAACGGGCGAGGGCGGCGGCAAAGTAGCCTATGACGAGCAACGCGCCGAGCAGAATAATCGCCGCATAAGAACGCACGAAGCCGGGTTGAAGTTGACGCGCGCCGTTGCCCGCTTCGCGCGCGACTGTGCCGACGCCGTTGACGATGCCGTCAATCACTCCGACATCGAGAATGCGCCACAAGCCGACGCGCGAACCGTCTTTGATAGGTTCGATAATCGTCGCGTCGTAAATCTCGTCAACGTAGTATTTGTTTTCAAGCAAGCGCGGCATCTGCGCGAGCGGGCGACGTTGGAAGTAAGTCCAACCCAAACCGATGCCGAATGCGGCGAGTAAGATAGAGACTCCCGCCAACACGCGCTCCGTAAAAATCTCTTCGGGAGTGTGCGCGGCGGTCGCGCCTTCACCGTGCGGGACGCCTTCATGTTCGTTGGCACTGACGGGTGCGGAATGCGTTTCGGTGGTCGCGGGCGAACCGTGCGCGTCGTCCGCACCGTTCGCCGCCCCGCCTACAAAGTTCGGTTCATGCGCGATGACGGGTTCGAGCGTGTGGTGAAACGGGTTGTCAATCGCGCCCAAACTTAGAGCATAAGGCGCGCCGAGCAAGCCGCCAAACACCGAAAGCACGGCTAGGATGATAAGCGGGAGCGTCATCACGAGTGGCGATTCGTGCGGCTTTTGTCCGTGCGCGAGTCCATGATGTTCGTGTGCGTCTTCGTCGTCATGCTCATCATGTACGGCATGAACTTGATGCGATGCGTGAGATGTCGCCGCGCCGACATGTTCATCGGGCGAATGATGCTGGCGGTCATCAATCGTCGCGGTCTGCGCGTCGTGCGCGGTGGTTTTCTTGTCGGCGAAAGCTTGCGCGTGGGCTTCGTCGCCCTGTCCTCCGGCGTGCGCTTCGGCGAAACGCTCCGTTCCCCAGAAAGTCATCACCATCAATCGCGTCATGTAAATCGCGGTGATGACGGCGGTGCAGAGTCCGACGAACCATAAAATCAAACCGAACGAATTGGATTGCGTCGAAAAGGTTTTATAAAGAATTTCATCTTTCGACCAGAAGCCCGCGAAAATCGGGATGCCGGAAATCGCCAGCCAGCCCGTCAGCATCGTCGCAAACGTAATCGGCATGTACTTCTTCAAGCCGCCCATCCGCCGCATGTCCTGCTCATGATGCATTCCGTGAATCACCGAACCCGAACCCAAGAACAACAAAGCCTTAAAAAATGCGTGCGTCATGACGTGGAAAATCGCGGCACTAAATGCACCGACGCCGCACGCCAGCATCATGTATCCGAGTTGTGAAACCGTCGAATAAGCTAAAACTTTCTTGATGTCGTTCTGCGCGAGTCCAATAGTCGCGGCGAGGAGTGCGGTCGCCGCACCGATGACTGCGATAATCGCCATCGCGGTCGGGGCGCGAACGTAAAGCTCCGAACAACGCACAATCATATAGACGCCTGCCGTGACCATCGTCGCGGCGTGAATCAGAGCCGAAACGGGAGTCGGTCCTGCCATCGCATCGGGCAGCCACACGAACAAGGGAATTTGCGCGCTCTTTCCGGTCGCACCGATAAACAGAAGTATCGCGGCGGAAGTCAGACCGCCCGCGATGAGCGCGTTTATCGTGAACGGGTCAACCGCCATCGTCGCAATGGTGGCGAAAGCATTCGTCATCGCCGGAACTTGATTGCCGACGAGATTAGTCAAATCTGTTTTCTCAAAGAAACTGATGGAAGGCGCGCCCGCCGCCGCCGTGATAAAGAACACGAACATGATGCCTAAGATGACACCCCAGTCGCCTACGCGGTTGGCGATGAAAGCCTTCTTCGCCGCGTCTCCGGCTTCCTTGCGGTCAACGTAATAACCAATCAAAAGGTATGAACAAAGCCCTACACCTTCCCAACCGACGAACATCAAAAGCAGATTATCGCCAAGCACGAGCGTCAACATCATGAACATGAACAGATTCAGGTACGCAAAAAAGCGATAATAGCTTTTATCCCCGTGCATGTATCCGGTCGCAAAAATGTGAATCAACAAACCGACGAACGTGACGAAGCAGACGTATATGCCCGAAAGTCTATCCATCGCAAAACCGACATCGGCGCGAAAGTTGCCAACTTCCATCCACGTCCACAGGTGGCTCATCACGGGTCGCGCGGGTTCACTGAACAACGCCGCACCCGCACCGTTATTATCGGTGAAGGCAAGTATGAATGCGATGACGGTCGAGACTCCGATTGACGCGCACGCGACGAAGCCGATAAACGCTTCACTCCGCACGCGCCGCCCGACAAGCCAGTTGATGACAGCCCCGATAAGCGGGGCGGCAACGATGAGGGAGAGCCAGTGGTTAGTCATAAAAGTGCAGGAGTCAGAAGCCAGAAGTCAGGAGTCAGAATGGAAACAGGAAGCAAGCCGTTTATATTCTGGCTTCTGACTCCTGACTTCTGGCTTCTGTTTTTCAAAGTTTCAAAAGGTTCGCGTCGTCCACGTCAAGGGATTCGCGGTTGCGGAACAGGGCGATGATAATGCCCAAACCAACGGCGGCTTCGGCAGCGGCGACCGCCATCACGATGAAGACGAAAAGCTGTCCGTTGAGATTGTTAAAGAACGATGAGAACGCGACGAACGTGAGGTTGACGGAGTTCAACATCAACTCGATGCACATGAACATCGAAATCGCGTTGCGCTTTAAGATGACGCCCGCGACGCCGATGGTGAACATCACGGCGGAGAGCGCGAGATACCAAGAAAGTTGTGGAGTCATAGTGTTTATTTATTCATTGATTCATCGGTTCATTGATTCATTAAAAAGCATTGTGAACTTTGAAATGATTTTAATTGAGTTAATGAACCGATGAATCAATGATTCAGTTCCTATATGTTGTCAATCTTGAGTGTCCGGCGTTCGACGTGCTTTTTGCCGTCATAATCTTCTTCGACGAGAAGCAGAACGGTGGGACGACGTGCGAGGGTTATCGCTCCGACAATCGCCATCAAAATCAAAATCGAAGTGATTTCAAACGGCAACAGATAATCGGTGAACAAGCCCGTGCCGATACTCTTGGTCAAACCGATTTGCGAGTTGGCGGCATCGGCGTTCGGTACGCGCACGGGCGACGCGCCAACCGAATAAATAATAAACGCAGCTTGCGCGAACAGAATCGCCGCCCCGAAAATCGCCGCCGGAATCAGAAACTTCAAACGCAAAGGCTTGCGGACTTCTTCTTCGACGTTCAATAACATGATGACGAAGACGACGAGAACCATAATCGCCCCCGCATAGACGATGACTTGTACGGCGGCGATAAACGGCGCGCCGAGCAGAAGATAAAATCCGGCGAAGGAAATAAAGACCCCGATAAGTGAAATCGCGGCGTAAAGCGGATTGCGCTGGACAACCATGGCGACGCCCGAACCGATGGCGAGTCCGGCTAAGACAATCCAGATGAGCGTTTGGAAAAGGTCGGCGATAATCATTATGTTCAATGGGGAGCTATCTCAAAAATGGGTTTCTCTCTGCGGTACTCTGCATCATCACTCTGCGGAACTCTGCGTCCAAAGATTTTTAACGCAGAGTTCCGCAGAGTTGAAGACGCGGAGACACGCAGAGTTTTCAAGCTTGCAAAACCTTCAGCGCGAGTAAAAGAAAACCGCAATCGTCGCCGTCAGGATGATGTTCAAAAGGGCGACGGGAAGCAGAAACTTCCAACCGAAGTTCATCAACTGGTCAAACCGAAAACGCGGCAGCGTCCCGCGCAGCCAGATGTAAAGAAACAAGAAGAAGAAGACTTTGGCGACGAAATAAAAGGGTCCGAGAATCGGAAATTCCGCGACGAACGGACCTTGAAAGCCGCCCAAGAACAACGTCGCTGCGAGCATCGAAACCGTCGTCATGTTGACGTATTCCGCGATGAAGAACAGAGCGAATTTCATCGCGCTGTATTCGGTATGAAATCCGGCGACGAGTTCGGTTTCGGCTTCCGGTAAATCGAACGGCACGCGGTTGGTTTCGGCAATCGCGGAAATCAGATACACGAAAAAGCCGAGCGGTTGAAAAAAGATGTTCCACTTCATCCCGAACCAACCGCCTTGTTGCTCCGCGATGCTGAACAGGTCGAGCGTTCCCGACATCAAGATGACACCGATGAGCGAGAGTCCGAGCGAGAGTTCGTAAGAAATCATCTGTGCCGCCGAACGAAGCCCGCCCATCAAAGAGTATTTCGAGTTTGATGACCAGCCCGCGAGGGCAATGGCATAAACACCGACACTCGTCACCGCGAGAACGTAGAGCAACGCGACATCCATGCGCGCCACCGTCATCGGAAACGTGACGGGCGCACCAAAAAAGGTTTCACTAAACGGCAACGTCACAACGGGTCCGAACGGATAAACGATGAGCGTCATCAGAGCCGAGATGATAGCGATAAACGGCGCGAGAATATAAATAAACTTCGTCGCTTTATCCGGGGCAATGTCTTCTTTGAAAATAAACTTGATGCCGTCGGCGAGCGGTTGAAGCAAGCCAAACCACCCGACGCGATTAGGTCCGAGTCGCCCTTGCATGACCGCCAGCACACGACGCTCAACCAGACTCAAGTAAGCGGTCAAAACCAGCACCGCGTTAAAGGCAAGGAAGATTCCGAGAAACTGCGCCCCGGCGATGAGAAGCGGATTGTTAGTGTCGAACATGATAGGTGAAGGAGTCAGGAGTCAGGAGTCAGGAGTCAGGAGTCAGAATGAAGACAGGAAGTAAGCCTTTTATTCTGGCTCCTGACTCCTGTCTTCTGGCTCCTGCTTTTCAATCTGCCGCGATTGCCTCGTCACGACGCAAGGATGAATCAATCGTGATTTGATAGAGCGGCGAAATCAGTACCGTTTCGGGTTTCGGATTGCCCGCCGCGAGTAAATGGATCTGTGGAACTTTGCTAGTGAGTGTGCCGGGTTTGAAAAGTTCGTGACCGACGTTCGGCGTCGTCATAATCTTTTCGCCGTCGGGTTTCATTTGCGAGACGCGCTCACGCAAAGTTTGCATGTCGTTCGACGTGTCGCGCCGTTCGCTAATTTGGTGTTTGACTTGAACGGGTTTCGATTCGTCTTTCAGTTGCGGGTAACGCAAGCCGTTATAAGCCGGAATGCGTTCCGCGAGTTCACGAAACACGGCGGACGCGGACATCTGAAAATCGAAATCCATGCCGAGAGTTTTGGCGAGTCCGGCAGTTATCATCCAATCCGCGCGCGATTGATGCACGGGCGCGATTGATTGCCGCACGCGCTGCACGAGTCCATCGTTATTCGTAAATGTTCCGTCAACTTCGGCAAACGACGCGGCGGGAAACACTACGTCGGCATACTTCGTCGTTTCCGTTTCAAACAATTCTTGGACGATAAGGAGTTCGAGTTGCGCGAGGCGTTCTTCTTGCCCCTGTAAATGTTCGGGCAGAAAACTTCCGGCGACGTACATCGCGTGCAAGCCTTCGCCCGCCACCGCGACCATATCGCGCGCAGAGAGTTCACCGCTCATTAAACCCAAGTCGTGAACGCCGACGCTGTTGTTATAAATCGGAAGCGGATGAAACAGAAACTTGCGCGACTCGCCTGCCATCATTGCCGGAAGTCCGGTGAGCGCGACTTGCGCGGCGTGGCTTAATTCGCCGCCGAACATGACGATGCACGTTCCTTCGGTGTCGTTGATAAGCTTACGCACCGCGTCGAATTGTTCCGCCTCGATGCCAAGTGTTTTCATCGAACTCGCGGCTTGCGATTCATCCGTCAGGGCGAGAACGAAGGCATCTTCCGTGTTCGGGTTGATGTGCAAGAATTGCGATGCGGCTTGATTAAGGCGAATCGGCGTGCTGTTGACGATGATGAGTTTCGCGCCGCCGTTTCGCACCGCCTGACGAATCTGTTTTCCGGTCAAAGGCTGTAACTCTTCCGGTTCGCCGCCGATGAGGATGATAGTCTGTGCGCGGCGAATGTCTTTGTGCGTCGCCAGAGGCGCGCTTAAATTCTCGAAAAAGGGAACGAGAGAAAACGCATCGGTCGCGCCGTAGTTCGGCGTGCCGACGAGTTCTTTCGCAAACTTGAGCAGAGCGTAGTTCGCTTCGTTCGTGATGCGCGGGCTGCCGACGATGCCGACGCTTTCCGCCCCGTGTTTATCCGCGACCTCTTTCAACCTGTTCGCCGCAAACTCGAAGGCTTGGTCCCACGTCGCGGGAATCAACTTGCCGCCCTTTCGATAACGAATCAAAGGCGTGCGAAGGCGTTGCTCATCGTTGATGAACGGATGCCCGAAGCGTCCCTTGATACATAGAAATTCACCGTTGATACCGTCAACATAACGGTCACGCGCGACGGAGCGCATCACTTCGCCCGCGCGACTTCCAAGCGAAACCTGACACCCATCAGAACAGAACGTGCATGTCGAAACTGTCTGTTCCAATTCCCAAGGGCGGGCTTGGTGGCGATACGTTGCGTCAAGCAAAGTCCCTGTCGGGCAGACTTCGATGCAGTTGCCGCACTGCGAACAGTTGAGCCAACCGCCGTAAGTCCCGATGACGGTGTGCGCTCCGCGTCCGCCCGCTTCAATCGCATCTTCGCCCATCCATTCATCGCAGACGCGCGTGCATCTTTTGCACAAGATGCAGCGTTGCGGGTCGTTGCCAATCATCGGTGACAGAAACTTTTCGGGCGCGTAGTTTTTGCGTTCGCTAAACCTCTCTTCAAGTCCGCCCCAATCGAAAACCATTTCTTGCAATTCACACTCGCCGCCCCTGTCACACACAGGGCAATCAAGCGGGTGATTCGCCAAGAGAAACTCGACCATCCCGCGTCTGGCTTTTTCGATTTCGTCGGATTCTGTGGTGACAATCATGCCGTCCGTGCAGGTAACCGTGCATGAGGTTTGAAGCTTCGGCATCTTCTCGATTCGCACGAGACACGTCCGGCACGAAGCCTGAAGCGCGAGGTCTGAGTAATAACAGAACGACGGCACGTTATGGTCGTGTTCGCGGCACACGTCAATCAGACGCGCGCCTTTTTCGGTTTGATATTCGTTGCCGTTGATGGTGACTTTGATTAGTTCGGTTGACATGTTGTTTATGAAAACTATCTATCGCACAAATAAAGAGAATCCTAGTGCTTCAACTGAAAATATATTCGACGGGCAAGGTGAAACCCGGAACGACATCAAAGCCGTCAATCTGTTCGCCCGCTTTATATTGCGTGACGCTGTTGTCGGCGGCGTAGTACGCAAGTACGAATTTACGCTTCAAATCAATCACCCAAACAAGGTGTGTCCCCACGTTAATCCACCATCCCGCTTTTTCTTGAACTTCCTTCTTCGTGTCGCCGGGCGAAACGACTTCGACGGCAACATCGGGTGCGAAGGGAATATAGCCTTTCGGGATGTCGCCGTATTGCCGGAGACGCTCATTGCCGATAAAAGCGCAATCGGGCGCACGCACATTATGGTTGTCAATCTTAAAACCTGTTTCGGCGGCGAGTACGATACCGAGTTCGTGCGCGAAGATATAAGAACCGAACGGCACGCTGAAGCGCATCGTCTTAGCTCCATGTTCGCCGCCGGGTGGTGTCATCTGCTTGATTTCTCCGTTCACCAATTCGTAACGAAAACCGTCGTCCGGTATGCGTTCCAAATCGGCGGCAGTCATGCGCTGTGTGACCGTAGTGTTCATCGCGTGTGCCTATCCGTCAGGCGTTACTTTCGCAAAACTAATCCGCCGCAATCGCGTCTTGTTGGAGCATCGGGACGAGATGCTTTTTGAAATCTTCGGGAAACTTCTTTATCGCCGACTGTATGGGCCAAGCAGCCGCATCGCCAAGCGGACAGAAGGATTTGCCTTCGATGTTGTCGCAAATATCGAGAAGCAGTTGGGCGTCTTCGATGCGCCCGTCGCCGTTGGCAATGCGCTTGAAAACTTTGACCAGCCAGTCCGTACCTTCACGACACGGGGTACACCAACCGCATGATTCGTGTTTGTAAAACTCGGTCAGGTTTTTGGTTGACTCGAAAATGTCAACCGTGTCGTCCATCACAATCATCCCGCCGCTTCCGACCATCGAACCGGCGACGACCAAACCTTCATAATCCATCAAAACCTTTTTGCCGATGATGTCCGACGCGGGCATGATATAGACGCTCGAACCGCCCGGTATCACGGCTTTTAATTTGCGTCCGTTCGGGATGCCGCCGCAATCTTCCATAATGAATTTTTCGAGATTGTCATAGCCCATCGGCAACTCATAAACGCCCGGATATTTGACGTGACCACTGACCGACCACATCTTCGTCCCGCCGCTTTTCTCCGTCCCTAAAGCCCGATATGCGTCGCCGCCGTGTTCGATAATCCACGGCACGGCGGCGATGGTTTCCACATTATTAACCACCGTCGGGCAGCCGTACAAACCGGAAACGGCGGGAAACGGCGGCTTCATGCGCGGGTGTCCGCGCAAACCTTCAAGCGAATTAAGCAGCGCGGTTTCCTCGCCGCAGATGTACGCCCCCGCCCCTGTCGTGGTGTGCATCTCGCACGAAAAATCAGTCCCGAAAAGTTTCTCCCCGATGAACCCTGCGGCGCGTGCTTCTTCAATCGCACGGTCAAGAATATCAATCAAGTATTTGTATTCACCGCGCGAATAGATATAGCAAGTGCGCGCACCGATGGCGTAACAGGAAATCAAACAACCTTCGAGAAGCAGATGCGGGTCACGCTCGTAAATGTAACGGTCTTTGAACGTACCCGGTTCGGATTCATCGCCGTTGATAACGAGATACTTTTCCTTCGGCGAATCCTTCGGTACAAAACCCCACTTCATTCCGGTAGGGAAACCCGCCCCGCCGCGCCCGCGAAGCGCAGACTTTTTGACTTCATCAATCACCGCCGCGGGCGACATCGTGGTCACGGCTTTGCGCGCCATGTCATAAGCTCCATGCTTACGCACGACATCAAGGCGCGTCGAGTTTTCCAACGCAAAACGCTTTATTAAATTCGGTTCGCAACCAATGGCTTCAATTCTCATAGTGGTCGGTGGTCAGTGGTCGGTGGTCAGTGGTCAGTGAAGCATGGGATTTATAATTGAGATGTCAAGCATAAAGTTGAACGTCAATGAGCGCGGTCTTCGCTTTTTACTGCCTACTACCTACTGCTCTGCTTTTACTGACCACTGTCCACTGACCACTGACCACTGCATCAAGGTAGTGAGTCGAGAATACCGTCAAGCTTTTCAATCGTCAGATTCTCGTGGTAATCAAAACCGATTTGGAGCATCGGCGCAGTTCCGCACGAACCCAAACATTCGACTTCGGAGAGGGAAAAACGTCCGTCTTCGGTTGTGCCGCCGGGCTTGATGCCGAGTCGTTTCGTGCAGTGTTCGGTGATTGCGCCCGCTCCCAAGATTTTGCAAGACAATGTGCGACATACTTGAATGTGATACTTGCCGACGGGTTCGGTGTTTATCATCGAATAGAACGTCGCCACTTCCCACACGTCCGTAATGCGTATCCCCAACTTGTCGGCGAGAAACGCGACTCCCGGCGGGTCGAGATAGCCGCCGCGTTCGCGTTGAACGATAAACATCAATGGGATGAGTGCCGAGCGTTTGACCGGAAACTTGGCGATGTGCATATCCATCTCCCGGATGATTTCCGGCTCAAATGTCGCAATCGAATCGGGCATTAAGCCTTCTTGCGGCAGTGGATTGTTCGGCGTGAACTGTGTGCTGTGAAGTGGTTGTTCGCTGTTCATTACTTAATGACGGCTCTTATCATCAGGGACAAGCTGTAGTGAGCATAATTAAATTATAGGATAGATTTTGTTCTCATCTATCAACGACTGAACGTGCGTCCTTTAACAACGGGACTGCCGCATGGCACAGGTGACGGGGTGACGTTCTCGAAGTTGCGGATGTTATCGAAGACGTTGACGTTGTAGGCGCAGACGGCACTACTCATGCCCGTCAGATTGCCGATGCCGACAAAGGTTCCGCTCACGGTTGAAGAAAAGATACTGCCGGACGAGCGACCGAGAAACACGATGCCATAGGTCGGAGATGGACCCAAACCGGAGTCGTTATCGGTGCTGGTGACGTGAACTTTGGTATTGGTGATTGTTACTTTGACATTGTCCTCTGCTCTGATTCCAAAAAAGTTGTTGTTCTCCACGCGGCAATCTTCAATGGCAACGCGCGAGTTTCCTCGTACTCGAATGCCGCCGTCCCATCTGCGTAGCGTGAGGTTACGAATTATTATATAAGCACCGTTGGGAGCATTGACGGTAATGCCGTTTGACGCTTGACGCGCCGTGTTGTCAGCACCCCGCACCACAGCGTCAAGGCTCGCTTCGACTCCCGGCGCGGCTTGTAGAGTGAGGCTGCCTACGAGGTTGGGATTCGTCGGGATTGCTATTGCTTCAGCGAATGTACCGGAAGTGACGACTGTGACGTTTCCGCGTCCATTCAATGCTGCCGAAATAGTACCGAAAACATTGTCGTCATCTGTATCTTCCGCTGCGCCGAGCCGACCATCGCCATCGTAGTCGCCGCATGTTCCCGGTATCGCCGCAATAGTTTGCAGAGGAGTGCAGTTGCCTTCAACTAGAGCCGTGTCCGCAAAAACTATCGTCACGCCGAAGAGGTTTATAACGACTAAAACCACTCCTACTATCCATGTTCTTATAATATATTCAGCAGTTCTCTTTTGAATTTGATTCGTCATTTTGCCCTCATTGGTCCCTCAAGGATTACGGCAGCGACAAGCGAAGCAGTTTCCCGACTGAGGAATCCGTCGATACCTTTGCGTTTCCATATCCATCCGTTGAGACTGACCAGAGGTGAACTGGTTCCAGCATGTGCTAAGTGTGTAATTCATGTAATTCAGCACAGGGTCTAAACCGGGTAGAATAGAACATGTATCAGTTTGTGCACATGAAGTCCTGTCTTCAGGTTGTATATGGGCTGGCGTATCGTCGACGAAGTCATTAGTAGGATTGCCACTTTCATCAACTCCACACCCGCTTCTGAAGGTGTGTTCCAGTCCAAGCCAGTGTCCAACCTCGTGTACTGCGACGTTGCCGGTATCGAAAGTCGGTTCAGTTCCGCCGGGCAATGTTGTCCACTTGACGAAAACTCCATCACGCCGTCTAGGGTTCCCAGCGTATTGAGATGGGAATGTTCCATAACCTCTAATCTCTGTGACAATTGTTTTGGAAGCGTCGTTAGGGTCTTTGAAGCGCGCTCTCGTATGCTTCGTATAGAAATTGAGACGACCGGAGTTACCACAGCGTAGTGCCTCCTTCATCTGCTTCTCCAGATTCACCCGACCATCCGGAAAATCTGGATCGTTCGCAATCGAGTGGAACCAGTCGCTATTTTCAGTGTACGAAACATCCGCGATGTAAAACCTGAACGGAGTGTCGACCCCGCCCGGCACTCCGCTAAACGCGCGATTAAGCATCACGATTTGTTCGTCAAGCTTGCTTTGCGGTAAGTAGCCTACTTCTTGCTCTAACGGGGCGGCAGTGCTTTCAGTAACGACGTGAAAGTGAATCGGCACTTTGATAGAGCCGGGGTCGGAGGGAAGGTAAGAGCCACTGGCAACAAACGCTTGTAGCTCTTGTTGATTCTGTTGAGATGCCTCCGCGTCGGGTTCTTCTGTTCCGCAAAAGGACGCTACCGACTGCCACGATGGTGAATACACTCGACCGCCGGTATCGGTGATTGCCGTCGGGTTGCTACCGTCGGCATTCATCGTGAAGATTTGATTGATGCCGTTAATGTTCGTTTGAAAGACGACCTTCGTTCCGTCTGGCGACCAGCCCGCCCCCGTGTCGATTGAATAGTTACTCGTCAAGCGCACTTGACTGCTGCCATCGGCATTCATTTTATACAGTTCCCAGTTGCCATCCCTCTGGCTCTGGAAAAGTATTTGACTGCCGTTGGGCGACCAGTCAGGCGAATAGTCCCATCCGGGACTATTCGTGAGACGTACCGGATTACTGCCGTCTGCGTTCATAACGTAGAGTTCATAATTCGTGTTGATACCATCACGATCCGTCGCAAAAGCGATCTTCGCACCGTCCAACGACCAGATTGGTGTCGTTTCGGTCACCGTGTTGGTCGTCAAGCGTGTCTGATTCGTACCGTCGGCGTTCATCAGATAGATCTCGGCGGTGCTGCCGTCGCGGTAGCTGGAGAACGCAATGTATCTGCTATCAGGCGACCATGACGCATAAAGTTCAATTGCAGTGTTAAAGGTGAGTTGCGTTTGGTTTGTGCCGTCGGCGTTCATCATAAAGATTTCTTGGTCGCCGTCACGATTGCTGTAGAAAACGATTTTCGTGCCGTCAGGAGACCATCGCGGCACATAATCACCCGCCGGATTGTTCGACAGGTTCGTCCAACCGCTTCCGTCGGCATTCATCGAATAGATTTCGTGGTTGCCATCACGGTTTGTTTGAAACGCGATTTTACCGCCAACCGGAGTTTGCATTGGCGACATGGCAAGGGATGCCGTTGCTACTGGCGCGGCATACGAAGCCGCCGTCAGCGATGTGCCTTGTCGTAATAGTATTACCCCAACGATAGTTAGCAATGCCATGAGGATGGCAGCAATCCCGCTTCGGCGTTTGTTCGTAAATAGTGTTTTCAATGACAACGCAGCAATATGTAATTTTAATAGGTGTATGTTTTTATCGGGAGGGTACGACATAAACGGGCGGCTCCTAATTTTTGAATCATTATCTATCAATTTCGCCAAGCACAATATCAATCGAACCGATGACGGCGACGACATCGGCAATCATTTCGCCTTCGACCATGATGGGTAGTGCGGACAGATTGACGAAACTCGGAGCGCGGAAGTGAACGCGGTTGGGTTTCGCGCCGCCGTCGGATTTGACATAAACGCCGAGTTCGCCCTTCGATGCTTCAATCGCGTGATAGACCTCGCCCTTCGGTACGCTGAAGCCTTCAGCGACGATAAGGAAGTGGTGAATCAAGGCGTCCATATGCGTCTTCATCGCTTCGCGTTCCGGCAGTACGACTTTCGGCGCATCAGCTTTCACGGGACCCGGCTTCAAACGCGCCGCCGCTTGTCTGACTATTTTCAGCGACTCCGTCATCTCGCGCATACGCACCATGTATCGCGCCCACACGTCACCGTCCTGCTCGACCGGAACATCGAAATCGTAAGTCTCATATCCCGTGTAAGGATTCGCACGGCGTATGTCCAACCCTATGCCGCTGCCGCGCAAACTGGGACCTGAAATCCCCCAATCAATCGCGTCTTCCGGCGAGATATAACCGACGCCTTTCGTGCGACTCTGGAAAATCGTATTGCCGGTCAGGAGCGTATTGAACTCGGCGAGGGCAGGCGGAAAGTTATCTGTGAATTGTTTGACGCGCCGCTCGAATCCGCCGGGCAAGTCCATCATGATGCCGCCGATGCGAAAGTAAGAAGGCGTGAGACGACCACCCGAACACGCTTCGATGAGATTCAAAATCTTTTCGCGTTCGCGGAAGCAATAAAAGAAAACCGTCATCGCTCCCAAATCAAGGGCGTGCGTACCAAGCCAGACGAGATGCGACGCGATGCGTTGAAGTTCACACATCAAAACGCGGATGACCTGCGCGCGTTCGGGAATCTCAAGACCCAAAAGCTTTTCGACCGCCATCACATAAGCGAGATTGTTGCCGAGCGGATTCAGGTAATCCATGCGGTCGGTGATGACGATGCCTTGCTGATACTTTTTATATTCAAAAAGCTTTTCCATGCCCGTGTGCAAGTAGCCTATATCGGGCGTGGCTTTGACAATCATTTCGCCATCAAGCACGAGTTCGAGACGCAAGACGCCGTGCGTCGAAGGGTGTTGTGGTCCCATCGAAATCGTCATCTGCGTGTCGAGCGGTTGGTCAATTACCTCAAACTGCGGCGGCAAGTTTTGTGTTGAAACACTCATAAGGGTAGTGATGAGTGATGAGTGATGAGTGATGAGTGAAAAGCCCGTTTAGCTCATCACTCATCACTCATCACTCATCACTAATTTATGCTGTACGGTTCGTAGCCGCGCAAAGGGAAGTCTTTGCGAAGGGCGTGACCCTGCCATTCGTCGGGTAAAAGTATGCGGCGCAGGTCGGGATGACCTTCAAAGACGACGCCGAATAAGTCGAAGGTTTCGCGTTCGTGCCAGTTCGCGGTTTTCCAGATTCCGGTGACGGTCGGAACGAGCGGGTCATCTTCATTGAGCAAAACTTTCAAGCGCAAGCGGTGAAAGTGTTTGGTTGAAAACAGATGATAGTTGACTTCAAAGCGCGGTTCTTCTTCGACGCCTCTGTCCGCACCGCATAAATCGGCGAGAAAATTAAACTCAAGCTTCGGCGTGTGTTTCAGGTAATCGCAAATCTCGACGATATGTTCGCGCGGAACGATGAGTGTGACTTCACCGAAAGCCTGAATCACTTCGACGATTGAATCGGGTTGCGCGGCGCGTAAGAGTGCCGTGATTTGCTCGGCGTTGACGGCATTACTCGGCGTGCCGCTCGCGGCGGGTGTCTCCGTTCCCATCGTCGTGGCGGCGGTTGTCGATTTGCCCGTTGCATCGGATGCCGCGTCGGTTTGCGCGCCCTGTTTGTTTTCTTCAGCCATAAACTTTGGTGTCTTTGTGAACCTTATTATGGGGTTGCATGGAAGAAGCGACTTCATTCATAGAAGTCGCTTAAATCTTGAATCTTAAAAATTATGAGGAACGTCGTCGTTCGTGACGCGAAGGGAACGTGTACGGCTTATTACTGGCGACGAGTTGTTCGGTCTGGCTTTGCGCTGCCGAGTCATTCGTCGCGGAAGTTCCCGATGCGGGAAGCGTTCCCGGCGGCACGACCTCGCGTGCTTCCGCGACGCGAACGTCGGGACGGTCACGGAAGGATTCCTTCATCACCTTGTCCTGCAACATCATAATCGCGTGAATCAACATTTCAGGACGCGGCGGGCATCCGGGAATATAAACGTCCACCGGCACGACTTTATCCACACCCTGTACAATCGCGTAATTGTCGAACACGCCGCCCGAAGTCGCACACGCCCCCATCGAAATCACCCATTTCGGTTCGGGCATCTGGTCGTAAATGCGTCGCACGACGGGAGCCATTTTCCTTGAGACGCGACCCGACACAATCATCACGTCAGCCTGTCGCGGCGATGCGCGAAAGACTTCCGAGCCGAAACGCGCAAGGTCATTGCGCGCACTCGTCGCGTTCATCATCTCAATCGCACAGCACGCCAAACCGAAAGTCGCGGGCCAGAGCGACGACTTACGCGCCCAATTCACGAGCGAATCGAGTTGAGTCGTCAAAACTTCCGGCAACGCTTCTGAAATTATGTTCTCTAAACCCATTTGTACCTCTTTGAATCGAAACTTAGTTTGGCATCGGTGTCAGAACCGTCTGCGGTAGCGGGCGGTTTATGGTCGTAGTTCAACCGACCGCTACCGCAGACGGTTCTGACTTCCGCAAATGAAATCAAGCGGCTTTACGTTCAACCTGAATCGCCGCCAACCTCTCTTGGCGGGCTAAGATTTTGGCTTCCGTCTCGGCTTCGACACGCGCCCTGTCGCCCCATTCAAACGTACCCTTCTTCACGACATAAACGTATCCGACGAGCAACAGGGCGACGAACACCATCATCTCGATGTAGATAAACGCGGCGTTGCCCGACGCGACGAAATCCCTGAACACAACCGCCCACGGCACAAGGAAAATCACTTCGATGTCGAACAGGATGAACAGCATCGCAATTAGATAAAACTTGACCGAGAAGCGTTCCCGCGCCGAACCAACGGGGTCTTTGCCGCACTCGTAAGGCATCAATTTTGTCTTCGTTGCCTTGCGTTGACCAAGCAATGCCGACAGTATGACTTGCGACGAACCGAAGCCCGCCGCGACCAAGAACATCAACAAAATCGGCAGGTAAGCTATGAGTTGAAATTCATTCATAACGGTGGAATCTAGGCGGACGGCTGGCAGACTTCGTTAAAGTCGCCGCGCCCTTCATGCTTGCACAAATAGATTGAGAATCAAGGTACAAGCTCATCCTAGACTCATCACAAGGGACTGTCAAGAACCTCAATCTTTACGTTTAAGTCTTGTTTTACGGGGGAAATTTCAAGAAAATTGACCGTCTCAAAATGCGTGTGCTACTTTGCTTGGCGGACATCGAAGAATGCCTGTCCGCCTTCCTTCATTGCATCTTTCATCGTTGAACATTAAGCAAACTTGATAACCGGATTCAACACAGACGTTGAGCATGACGGGATAACCTATCACGTCCAAACCGAAGACAAAGGTTTGCAGTCGCCGCTCATACTGACGCTCGTCTATCACGGCGGGGCGATTCTCGCCGCCCGTCGCACGCCCTACGATGATTTGATTGGCTCAGGTTTTCAGGAATCAACGCTCGCCGAACGTCTCGCGCGCCAACATAAATTGATATGCGCCGCGATAAAAGTCGGACGCCTCAAAGATTTACAACGCAAATCCGAACCGCCACCGGCAACGATAATTGAAACGTCGGTACTTGAAACCAAGGGCGCGGATTTCAACCGCGACAACCTCAATCAGTCATCGCCGCTTGACCTTCTTCCCGCGCCGGAAATTGATGTCGCGGCGGCTTCGCAATCTTCACCCGCCGACCTTTTAACGCCCGACCATTTATCGTCGGGTCAAACGCCGCTGCCCTCGCAACCCTCGACGGTGCGAATCGCTAAGTCGGGCATCGCGGACTTCGCCCGTGTCGCCGATGACGCGGCGCGCTTACCGCAACTCGCACTTTTAGACGAACAACCACTGCTCGCGGGCGAACACGTCAAGCTTCGTGTGCATGTATTTGACGACACGGGAAACCCCCGAAAGTTTGCAGGGGCGACAATCAAAATCAAAATCATCGGCACGGCGTTTCCGCCCGTTCAACACCAAACCAATGCCAACGGCGAAAGCATTGCGACGTTCAATCTGTCACTTCCCGCCTTCAAAGCCGGACGCGCCGTGCTGCTCGTCACTGCCAGCATCAGCGGTTATGAATTAGAATTGCGTCGCATCATCAAGGTACACGCACGAGCCACGACATAAGGAAGTAAAATTTTGCGAATCGAAGTCAACGGCGAACCGCGCGAACTCTCCGACGGCACGACGCTTGCACAACTCATCGCCCATCTCGGTTACGCCGGAGAACGCATCGCCGTCGAACTCAACCGCGAAGTCAAACGCCGTAGCCTTTGGGACGACACGAAGTTAAACGACGGCGACAAAATCGAAATCGTTCACTTTGTAGGCGGCGGAATAAAAAACTAGAAAGTAGAAGAGTAGTGGAAAGGGAGAGCTTTTAAGAAAGCTTGAATTAAGAAGTTCGGCAACTTCCTTTGTTTTCAACCGCGTTTCAGCCACAAACGCGGCGACCATCTTCATAGCCCACGTCGTGAGACGTGGGAGCGCATTCGATAAAAGAATTGAGCCGCGTAAGCGGCGGCATAACATGGCGCACACCTACACAGACGTTCTCATTCACATCATCTTCAGCACCAAAGACCGCTATCCGTTTCTTAAAGATGAATTGCTTGCTGAAACACATTCATATATAGGCGGTATCGTTCGCAATCTAAAGGGCAAGCCCGTTCGTGTCGGTGGCGTTGCCGACCATGTACATCTTCTCGCATGGCTGCCGCCGACGATAACGATTTCCGACGCTGCGCGGGACATAAAAGCCAATTCATCACGTTGGATAAGTGGGCAAGGGGTAAAAGATTTCGCATGGCAACGCGGCTACGCGGCTTTTAGCGTGAGTCATTCAAATATCGGGCAAGTCGCACAGTACATCGTGAATCAAGCCGCGCATCACCGGCGCATGACGTTTAAAGAGGAATACATCAAGTTTCTTAAAGCGCACGGCGTTGTTTATGACGAGCGATTCGTGTTCTCTCGATGAGTCGTGACGGATGATGCCGCCGCTTGCGCGGCTCAATTCTTCTATCGAACATGCGTCCCACGTCTCACGACGTGGGCTATGAAGATACCGCCGCGTTCGCGGCTAGAAGTCAATGCCTTTTCCATGAATCATTTCTCATCATTTCTCTACGAATCATTTTCTTAAACAAGCAATCGTTCTATGTTTATTAACCGCGTCCGAAAAGAGTTAAACTTGCGCCCTGAATCAAGCACCGAAGGAGCATCAGTTTAATCATGTCCGCCGCCATCGCCGAACACGCAACAATACACACCTCCACACACGCCGAAAACTACCGCATCGGCGCACACACTTTCACCTCACGCCTCATCATCGGGACGGGGAAGTATCGTTCGCACGAAGAAATGCAACGCGCGCATCGCGCAAGCGGAGCGGAGATGGTGACGGTCGCCGTGCGGCGTGTGCCTCTGGATAGAAGCACGAAATCTTTCTTGGATTACCTCGACCCTGCGATGAAAATCCTGCCAAACACCGCCGGATGCTATACCGCCGAAGACGCGATTCGCACCGCGCGTCTCGCACGCGAAGCCCTCGACACGGATTTAATCAAACTCGAAGTCATAGGCGACCAGACGACTCTATTTCCCGACAATGAAGGGACTCTGGAAGCCGCACGAATTTTGGTGAAAGAAGGTTTCGTCGTGCTGCCTTACTTTAGCGATGATTTGATTATGGCGAAGAAGCTACTTGATTGCGGGTGCGCCGCCGTGATGCCGCTTGCCGCTCCGATTGGTTCGGGTCTCGGCATCTGTAATCCGGCGAACATCCGCATCATGCGCGAACAATTGCCGGACGCGCTGATAATAGTTGATGCCGGAGTCGGGACGGCGAGTGATGCCGCGATTGCGATGGAGTTGGGAGCGGATGCCGTCTTGATGAACACCGCGATTGCCGAAGCGGGCGACGCCGAAAAGATGGCGCACGCGATGAACTTTGGCATCAAAGCCGGACGCCTTGCTTATGAAGCGGGACGTATGCCGCGCCGCCTTTACGCGAGTGCTTCGAGTCCGTTGCATGGTGTGATTAAGTGAACATGATTTAACCACAGAGACACAGAGATTAAAGGCAAAAGAGGCACAGAGAATCGGAAACTCTGTGCCTCTGTGGTTAAAAGATGCGGGACGTATCAAACCCGAATCGAAGCTTGCGGCTAAACACTAACCGTCAATACTTGATACTCCGGCAATGCTTGAAACACGTCGAGGGCGAAGCCGACATTGCCGAACGGTGCGGAGACTTGCACGCCTTGAATATGCTCACGGGCTTCGGTTAAGAGTTCGCGGGCGATGGTCAAACCTTCTTCGCGGGCATGTTCCTTGCTTTTCTCCGACGCGACGCGCATACGCTCCATTACGGGGGCGGGGACGCACACGCCGGGAACTTCGTTATGCAGAAATTCGGCGTTGCGGTACGACACAAGGGGCCAAATACCGGCGACAATCGGGATGCGAAAATCTTTGATGCGCTCAAGGAAAGCGAAAAGTTGTTCGTTATCGAAAACGGGTTGCGTGATGGCGTATTCCGCTCCGGCTTCGACTTTATATTCAAAGCGTTTAAGTTCGTGGTCTAAGTTCAACGCACCGGGATTGACGCCGACACCGATGCAAAACGCGGTCGGGCAGCCTATCGGATTGTTGCCCAAATCCAAACCGTGATTGAGTTTGTTGACCATGTTCGTCAAGCCAATCGCGTCAATATCAAACACGGCGGTCGCGTCCGGGTAAGGTCCCATTTTCGGCGGGTCGCCCGTAATGAGCAGTAAGTTTCTCAAACCCAACGCCGCCGCGCCGAGCAAGTCCGACATCATCCCCAGAAGATTTCGGTCACGACAACAATAATGAAGCACGGCTTCGATTCCGATTTCGCGTTCAACCAGAAGCGCGGTTGCCTGCGCGCTCATGCGTGTCTGGGCGCGCGGTCCGTCGGGAATGTTGACGGCGTTGACGCCCGCGTCTTTTAAGAGTCGTATGCTTTCGAGCGTCTTGTGGGCATCGCAACCTTTCGCGGGCAGGACTTCAACCGAAGTCACAAATTCGCCGTGTGCGATGCGTGATGACCAATTCGATTTCTCTGTTGGCGGGACGACGCGAATGTCCGACGGTGTGAGTTCTTCGACGCGAATCGGGGTTAATGAAGTTTCGGCGGGAAGGTCTCCAGTGTAAAACTTTTGCCCACGCGGAGAAGCGGCGCGCACCGCAGCGGCGATTAGTTTGATGTGCGCCGGAGTCGTGCCGCAACAACCGCCGATGAATTTCGCTCCCGCCTGAATCAGACGTTGCGCGTACTTCGCCATGTATTCGGGCGAACACATATAAAACTGTCGCCCTTGCACGTCGCGCGGGAGTCCCGCGTTTGGTTGCGCGGAGAGTTTCTTTGGCGTGACCTTATTCATCTTCTCAATCGCGGCGAGAACGATGGCGGGACCGACGCCGCAGTTTAAGCCGATAACGTCCGCGCCCCATTCATCGAGACGTGAGGTGAAGACTTCCGGCGTCGTTCCGAACGAAGTATTGCCGCTTGGCAAAATCGTCATCTGCGCGACAATCGGTAAATCGCTGACTTCACGCACGGCACGAATCGCTTGCCTGATTTCAGATATATCGGAAAAGGTTTCGAGAATGAATAAATCAACATTGCCTTCGACGAGGGCTTCGACCTGTTCCTTAAACATCTCCTTGGCTTCGTCGAACGAAGTCGGACCGTAAGGCTCTATGCGAAGCCCAAGCGGACCTATCGCCCCGGCGACGTGCGCGCGTTCACCTGCGGCTTCGCGTGCGAGTCTGGCGGCGGCGACGTTGATAAGCCGCAGACTGCCTTCCAAGCCGAACTGTTGAAGGTGGTGACGACTCGCTCCGAAGGTGTTGGTTTCGATGACTTCCGCTCCGGCGTGTATGTATTCGCTGTGAACATCGCGCACCAGTTCCGGGTTCGTCAGGTTGAGTTCGTCGTAACAACGATTGATATAAACGCCTTTCGAGTAAAGGCGCGTGCCGATAGCACCGTCGAAAATCGTGATGCGATTACTGCTTATAACTTCGCTAAAGGTTTCCATAATTGAGTTGGTTCAAAGAATGCGGACGAAAATGTATGGCGGTTGTGCCGTCGAAGATTTGCTTCTATAAAAAAATTGCTTCAAATAAAAAGAAGTCCCGCGCCGTGATTTGAACGACGCGGGACTTCTTCGGAAAACGAAAACTTAAAGCGGTCTGGAAAAGCGTTTGATAAATTCTTTAGCCGTTTATTTTTCGTGGTCGCAAGTGACTATAAATCACCACGTTGTTCTTGGAGTTGGCTTATACGCTGATTTTTGATGAAAATCAAGCCGCTCGTTCTCAATGAGATGACTGAACCGAATATGAGGCGAAGTCAATCGAATCGCTCAACTCCCTTATCGAAGCGTGAAGAAGGTTAGTTCGGGGCGACAGTTGATGCGTACAGGGACGACGCTAAAGCCTATGCCGCGATTGACGTAGAGGCGATTGCCGGGTTGCCCGTAACCGTCAATCCAACCATCAGCATATATTTTCTCGTCGCTAAGTAACGCCATCCATGACCAATTCGGCGTGAACGGCACGCGCAACTGCCCGCCGTGTGTGTGACCGGCGAGGGCGAGCGGTGCGCTTCCCTGTGGGAACAGGATGAACGAATCCGGGTTGTGCATGAAGGCGATGCGCGGTGCGCCGTCCGGGACTTGCGCGAGTGCGACTTGCGGCTTGTCAGTGTTGGCGACGTGCGAGCCGACACCGACGAGGTAAAGCGCGCTATCGCCCGCTTGCCCGCCGTCGTTCTTTGCGTCCGACACGAGCGATACCGCTTCGTTATCAAGCACGCGAATCCCCGCGCTCTGAAGTGCCGCTTGCAAGTTGCGCGCGAGCAATTCGTTCTTCGCGTACTTCACCGTCGGCATTCCGTAATCGTGATTGCCGAGTACGGCATAAGTCGGGATGCCTGCTTGCGCGAGCGGGCGGAGAAGATTAGTAACTTCGTCTATCTCCTCTCTAAATTCAAGGAAGTCTTCGCGCTCCGTGTCGTCCGGTTCATCTTCGGTCGGGTGATAAACGAAATCTCCGGCGATAAGCGCGGCGGCGGGACGTTCTTCGACAATGCGATTGACGATGCGGCGAATGGTGTCCGTGTTATCAAGCCACATGCCGACTTGAAGGTCGGCGATGAGCGCAACGCGCTTGCCTTGACACGCGGCGGGCAGATTGGGAACGTCGGCTACTTCTTCCTTTACATCCATCAAGCGCGGCTCAATGCCCACGCCCCACACGAGAAGCAGAAGCAGCACGACCGTTAATATCAGCAAGCCATATTTGATGAATTTTTTCACCGCATTTCTCATCGCACGATGCCTCCCTAATCTGCCATAGTTTGCCGACGGCTAAGTTGTGAGGGCGACCCGTGTGGCTTACAGCCCGCCGCGATTGCTAAGTATGCGGGTATAAGATCTGTCGCTACAATCCCGCACTATCGACGCCTCAACGCTTTTGACAGCGCGGGCAAAAGTAGGTTGAACGACCGCCCTGCGTCTTGCGTTCAATCAACTTCGCGCACACGCCGCACGGTTCGCCTTCGCGGTCATAGACTCGCCAACTCGCTTCGTAACCGCCGCCGTAATAACTGCCGTCAATGTTTTCCGGGTTCACATTCAAAGTCGAACCGTGCGCGACGGATTCGTTTAAGACCGCGACAATCGCCTTGTGAAGCGACGGCACGCGGCGTTTGGAAAGCCCGCTTGCGATTTGAAACGGATTGATTTTCGAGATGAACAAAGCTTCCGCCGCGTAGATGTTGCCTAAGCCCGTGACCTTCGTTTGGTCGAGCAAGGTTTCTTTCAGCGTGCGCTTTGAACGGCTCAAAACATCCGCGAGATATGTGGGCGTAAAATCTTCGGAGAAGGGTTCGGGAGCGAGTCCCTTCAATTCTTTCGCCGTCGGCAAATCTTCCGTTCCGATGATTCGCATAAAACCGAAATGGCGTTGGTCGGAGAAAATCAAACGTCGTTCGTCGTCAAGATAAAATATCGCGTGCGTGAATTTCGGCAAGCCTACTTCCACAGGCAACAACAAAAACCTGCCCGACATACGCAAGTGAACCATCAACACACAAGCATTATCGAGATGAATCAGAATGTGTTTCCCGCGACGATTAACGTGCGTCACCATCGCACCGCGTAACCGCGCCGCGAAATCTTTCGGCGTGTGCGCGGGCGCGAGCCTTTGGCGCAAAAGTTCGGCTTCGATGATGCGCCGTCCGATTATGAGTTGATGTAAAGCGCGGGCGACGAGTTCAACTTCGGGAAGTTCAGGCATGGAGAGTTGAGCGTTAATTGAATTTTCAAGGTTAAATTATTCAGCCGCGATAATCTTGCCTTCTAAAATTTTCAAATCAAAAGTCGGCGGTTCAACGGTCAACGAAAACTCGTTCGGCTCGATGTGATTTGAATTTAGAAACGCGACGGTTTTTATTTTAACTTCGATTGCGCCGCACTCCGTCACGGCAATCGCAGTTGAATCGGGCTTGACTTTCCCTGACAGCAATTCGCCGTCGAGAATCCACACATTAGCCACAGGCAATCGCGCACTACGTTTAACTAAAAATCTATAACTCATAATAAAGTTCAGGCATGGGAGCAATAAAGCTAATGCAAAAGTCAGATTTTCACGACACTGTAAAAAGCGCGATGCCGTGAGCTAAGTTGGAAAATAAAGATTACCAAGCGACAAAGCAACAGGCACGAATCTTGCGCTAAGAGTTTTCATGTCAGCTATAAAAGTCGAATTACAGAAAAGAGAAATCAGATGAAATCACTTATCGCGCTTCTTTTAACTTGGTGTTTGTTCGTCGCATCTTCGCCCGTCGCGTTCGCTCAACAGGGTGGAACTTCAGCCGCGCAAAAGTCCATCGCAAAAATTAAGCAGAAGGTCGAGAAGATTGGTTATAACAACAACGTCACGGTGAAATTAGCGAACGGCGCGTATATTCACGGCACGATTAAGAACATCGAAAGTGACCGCTTCTTCGTTGCCGAAGTTGACCGTGTGAATATCGCTGAAATCAATTACGGCGACGCGACGAAAATTCAAAAGGGTTATGGCAACGTCAACCGCATCACCGGCAAGCGCAATAATGCGCGCACGCAAAGAATTCTCGGCATTGTCGGAGTCGCCGTCCTCGCCACATTGTTGATTGCCCCCATCGTTGCCCTTGGAACTCAAGAAGGCGGTTGATAAAGCAGAAGTTTGACGCGCGATAGTTTATCCGGTCATCGCGCGTCCGGCTTCGAGCAGTTCGTGCATCTTCTGTTTTGAAGTCGCTTCCGCATAAACGCGCAAGGCGGGTTCTGTTCCCGATTGACGAAACAAGAGCCACGATTCATCGTCAAAGATGAGTTTTGTACCGTCCATTGTCGAGACTTCCGCGACTTCGTATCCGGCGACTTGCGCGGGAGTTTGCGCGGCGAGACGGGCGACTAAGGCTTGCCCGCGTGCGACTTCAAAGTGCAAATCTATTCTGCCGAAATAGAATTCGCCGAACTCCTTGTGCATGTCTTTAACCATCTCGGACGGCGGCTTTCCGGCGTGGGCGATGGCTTCGAGAAAGAGCAGGGAATTGAGTATGCCGTCGCGTTCGGGGATGTGATTTTTAACTCCGATGCCGCCGGATTCCTCCGCCCCGATAAGGATGTCGTCGCGCATCATTAAGTCCGCGATGTACTTGAAACCGATGGGCGTGTCGTAGAGTTTGAGATTCAATTTGGAAGCGAGCCGTGTCATTAAAACGGATTGCGAAAACGTGCGAACCACGCCGCCCGTCATCCTTCGGTTGCGCGCGAGATGAAGCAGGATAAGCGGCACGACTTCGTGCATCGTCATCGTCTCACCCAATTCATTGACCGCTCCGACTCTATCGGCGTCGCCGTCTGTGAGAAGCGCGACGAGAGCCTGTGAGTTGATGACCGCATCTTTCGCGGGGCGAATGTTCTGGTCAATCGGTTCGGGATTGATGCCGCCAAAAAGCGGGTCACGCTTGGCGCGTATGGTTTCGGTTTGCAACCTGCCGCCCTGTAAAAACGATTCAACCCAAAGCCCGCCACTGCCGTGCATCGGGTCAATCACGATGCGTGCGTTCATTGCTTTCAAGCGTTCAAGGTCAACGTAATTTTCAATCGCCCGACGATAAGTTTGCGTCGCTCCGGCGAGTTGCGGTTCGTCTTCTCCGAACTCCGGTTGAGGGAAATCACCGCGACGAATCTCGCTTTTATCAAGCAAGCTCTCAACCGCCCGCGTCGTTTCCGGCGGTGCGCTGCCGCCGAACGCGGCTTTGATTTTGAAGCCGTTAAAGTGCGGCGGATTGTGCGACGCAGTAATCATCACGCCGCCTGCCGCTCCGAGTTCTTTGACCGCCCATGAGACGAGCGGCGTCGGCACATCGGTTGAAAAAAGATGTGTTGTGATGTCGTTGCCGTGCATGATTTGCGCGACACGATGCGCGAAGTTTTCCGACATGAAACGGCGGTCATAACCGATGACGATTGATTCGTTCGCGTCCGATTCCCCTTTGACGAAAGCGGCGTAAGCCTGCGCGACACGTTCGAGATTCGCAAATGTGTATTCGCCTGCGATGATGGCACGCCAACCGTCCGTGCCGAATTTGATGGTGGTGTTCGATGTCATAGTGTTCAAAGTTCAAGGTTCAAAGTTCAACGTCCAAAACCTTAAACTTTGAACCTTGAACTTTGAACACTTAGCTCGTTCGCGTGTAATCGGTGAGCGATGTTTTGTCGCCAAGCACCGCGCCCGCGCCGATTTGGGCATGATGTCCGATGATGCAACTGCGTCCGATGACGGCGTTTGAAATGACGGCGTTCGTGCCGATGTTGGAATGTGACCAGACGACGGAATCTTTAATCTGCGCCTTCTCCTCGATATGGCAGCCTTCACCGACAACCGAGTTGGTGATGCTCACTCCGGCTTTGATGGTGCAGCCTTCACCGATAATCGAAGCCTCGTCAATCTGCGCGTCGTGTTGCGTGAACGTCCCGCGCCCGCGTTCTTCTTCAGTAAAGCGTATGCGCCCAACGCGGTCGGCGAGCAGGTCGTGATGGGCTTGGAGGTATCTTTCGGGTGTGCCTAAATCAATCCAGTAACTAAGCTGCGGGATGTGCGCGAAAAACTTTTCGTCGCGTTCAAGCAAGGCGGGGAAGACTCCGTATTCAAACGAAAAGTTTTCACCGTCGGGAATGATGTCGAGAACGTGCGGCTCTAAAATATATGTCCCGGCGTTGATGGTGTTGGACGTGGTTTCGTCAGGATTCGGCTTTTCGAGAAAGCGAAGCACGCGCCCGTCTTCATCCGTTTCGACGACGCCGTAAGCACTGACATCTTCGACGGGAGCTAAGACAATCGTCGCTGTCGCGTGGCGTTCACGGTGTTCGCCTATCACGGCGTCGAGGTCGAGGTCGGTTAGAATGTCGCCGTTAAAAACGACGGTGGTTTCGCGTATGTGTTCTTCAGCGAACTTGTATGCTCCCGCCGTTCCCATAGGGTTTGGTTCGACGGTGTAACGAAGTCTGACTCCGTGTTGTGAGCCGTCTCCAAGCAGTTGTTCGATTTTCTGCGGTTGATAATTAAGCGACAAAGTAATGTCGGTGATTCCGGCGCGCTTCAGGGTTTCGATTTGATAAAGCAGAAACGGGCGATTGCAAATCGGGACAATCGGCTTCGGCGTATAAACGGTGAGTGGGCGAAGTCGCGTTCCCTTGCCACCGGCTAGGATAAGTGCTTGCATCGTAAATTTACTCGCTTACATCAATGGATATTAGGGCTTGGAAATTAATATGGGCGGCGAGTCTAGCATCGTCGCGTGAGAGGCATCAAACGATGATTTTGCGAGACGCGAAGTTGAACGCCGATGCTCCTAGCCGGACATTAACCTGATAAGTGAGTTGTTTGACAGCGATGAGAAGCGAACGCGATAATCGAAATCGTTAATCGCAAACAAGATGTTGCTTATCGTTTATGCTTCGCATCGGAAGCATTGAGAACTGTTTAGCCGAAAATAATTTAAGAAGGATTTTAAGCGTTATGAGTGAACAAGCCGAAGCCGTGATTATCAGTGCGGTGCGAACACCGACGGGCAAGTTTCAAGGCACATTAAAAGATTTCAAAGCGACGGAATTGGGAGCGATGGTTGTGCGTGAAGCCATCAGGCGCGCCGGTATAGAACCGGAAAAAGTTGATGAAGTGATTATGGGCTGCGTCGTGCAAGCCGGAACGGGGCAGAACCCCGCACGTCAAGCCGCGCTCAAAGCGGGCATCCCGTTCGGCGTGTCGGCATTGACGATAAATAAAGTGTGCGGTTCGGGTCTGAAGGCGGTGATGCTCGCCGCCAACGAAATCAAATTGGGTGAAGCGACGTTCGTCGTCGCGGGCGGAATGGAGTCAATGTCAAACGCTCCGTACCTTTTGACCGGAGCGCGCGAAGGCTATCGCATGGGCGACCAGAAGGTTGTGGATTCGATGGTGCATGACGGTTTGTGGTGCGCGTTCGAGAATTTCCATATGGGCAACACGGGTGAAATCGTCGCCGATAAGTACACCGTGTCGCGTGAGGAACAGGATGAATACGCCGCCAACTCGCATCGTAAAGCCGCCGAAGCGATTAAAGCCGGACGCTTCAAAGATGAGATTTTAGCCGTCGAGATAAAGCAGAAAAAAGGTGACCCTATTATTTTCGATACTGATGAAACTGTGCGCGGCGAGACGACGAAAGAAGTCTTAGCAAAACTCAAACCCGCGTTCAAAGCCGAAGGCACGGTGACGGCGGGCAACGCGCCGCCGGTCAATGACGGCGCGTCGGCACTCGTCGTGACATCGCTCGCACAGGCGAGAGAGTTGGGCATCGAACCGATGGCGCGCATCGTCGCGCAAGCCACATCGGGACTCGAACCGCGTATGCTAATGATGGCTCCGGTGGACGCGATGAAGAAGACTCTGGCGAAAGCCGGATGGACGTTTGATGAAGTTGATTTAATCGAAATCAACGAAGCGTTTTCCGTGCAGGCGGTAGCGATTATCCGTGAACTTAAATTGAATCCTGAAATCGTCAACGTCAACGGCGGGGCGGTCGCGCTCGGTCACGCGATTGGTCAATCTGGCTCGCGTGTCTTGACGACGATGCTCCATGAAATGAAACGTCGCAACGTGCGGCGCGGACTCGCGGCGTTGTGCTTGGGCGGCGGCAACGCGGTGGCGATGGCGGTCGAGCGGTAAGCCGTAGTTAAGTTCGTCTCTGCGTCCTCTCGCGTCCCTGCGGTAAAAAGCTTTAAGATTTATTAACCGCAGAGACGCGAGAGGACGCAAAGGAAAAACGCAGAGTCACTTTTATTTATCCAGTCGGAAATTTGTCAGCAATGTGAAATTCGAGGAACGAAGCATGACACCTGAACAACATAATAATTTAGTCGCCAACCTGCATCTCGCTTACGCCGGATTGCAAAGTTTGATTCTGCTCGGCTTGGGGCTTTTCTTTGTCCTTATCTTCGCCAACATTCCGGGCGAGGGCGGCGAGGCGGCGTTTCTCGGCGGCTTCATGGCGATTATCTTTTTCATATCGTGGTTGTTTTCCGCCGTGCCTTCGTTCATCGCCGGATACGCGATGAAGAAACGTAAATCGTGGGCGCGCATCGCCAGTATCGTCGCTTCGTGCATTGCGACGATAAACATTCCACACGGCACGGCGTTGGGCGTTTATTCATTGTGGTTTTTGTTCGGTGAGAAGGGAAATCAGTTTTATCAGGAAGCGCAAAATCCTTCGTACATGACACCGCCGCAAATAAACCCGGCTTACAATCCAACTTATTCGACTCCGAATTTTGACGAACGGCGCGAGCGTGAAACGGTTTATGCACCGCCGACACAGCCACCCGATTGGCGATAAAGTTACGCAAAAGGTAAAAACAAGAATGATTAAAACTATCGGCATCGTCGGAGCCGGAACAATGGGAAACGGTATCGCGCAAGTCGCGGCGCGGGCGAATCACAACGTCATCATGCGCGACACGCAGGACAGCTTTCTTGAGCGCGGGATGTCTGCGATTGATAAAAGTCTTCAGCGCGATGTGGACAAGGAGCGTTTGAGTGGTGAAGAAAAAGCGGCGATTATCGAGCGTGTGCGGGCGACGACGGAGTTGAATGATTTGGCGGCGGCGGATTTGGTCATCGAAGTCGTGCCGGAAAACTTCGCTATCAAGCAGGAAATCTTTCAGGCTCTTGATGAAATGTTAAAACCCGAAGCCATTATCGCATCGAATACTTCTTCGATTTCGATTACGAAACTCGGCGCGACGACCGCGCGACCGGACAAAGTTATCGGGATGCACTTTATGAATCCCGTGCCGGTGATGAAACTTATCGAAGTCATACGCGGGATTGCGACTTCGGATGAAACTTATCAGAGCATAAAAGAGTTGACGGAGAAACTCGGCAAGACGCCGCTCGATTGTCAGGACTCGCCGGGTTTTGTCTCGAATCGGATTCTGTTACCGATGATTAACGAAGCGATTTTTACGCTTTATGAAGGCGTGGCGACGAGGGAATCAATTGACGGCATTATGAAACTCGGCATGGCGCACCCTATGGGACCTTTAACACTCGCCGACTTTATCGGCTTGGATGTGTGCCTTGCGATTCTTAACGTGCTTCACAGCGAACTCGGCGACCCTAAGTATCGCCCGTGTCCACTACTTAAAAAGTACGTTGATGCCGGGTGGCTCGGACGCAAATCGGGGCGCGGGTTTTATGAATACTGAGCAGAAGTTCAATGTTCAACGACAGGACTTGTTTTCAATATTGAACATTGGGTAATAGCTCAAAGGCAGGAAACTCTTTGCGGGACTTGGCGTCTTTTCTTTGCGCCCCTTTGCGGTACTTCTTAGTTGTGTCGCAAAGAACCGCGAAGAGAAGACGCCAAGTCCCGCAAAGGTAAGGAGCCAAGTCACGCGCATTCACCCACGCTTGAGCCACTATTGAACATTGAACCCTAAAGCAGTAAAAGAAATGACCACTCCACACGACCGCATACATTGCCAGAATTGCCGCGCCATAAATCCGGCGCATCAGGAATTGTGTACCAAGTGCGGGACACGTTTGATGATAGTCGTGACACCGCGCGCCAATAGCTTTGAAGACCAAATGCTGGTTGAGGCGCACAGCGAATTTTTGATGGAGCGCGTTTCGGCTCTGGAAAATAAGCTGGTGCGCGTCGTGACCCAGATGGAGCGTCTGGTGGAAGTGATGTACAAACAGGCACAAGCTTCCAGCACCGGGCATGAACTCGTCGAAGCACTTTTTACGACGCTTGCCGAATCGGGTGTGCTTGATATGGAAGAGATGCGAAAGCATTGGCGTCCGCCTTCATCACTCACTGAAGAAGCGAAAGAGCGCGAAATGGAATTGCTGGAGTCTGACGCGCAGGATGCGTTGACAAGGGAAAACGAACAATTTGAAACCGGGCAAGCTAAAGCCGGACGGAAAAATTAGACCGCGAAAATAGATCAAAGTCGTAACGCCGTAACGGGAAGTTTGCGACATCTAGACATCATCGGTCACAAGACTTTAATTAACATCCTTATAAACTTCGTTTCGGGCTGGCGGTTGACACACCCGTTTTGAAGCCTATAATTGCTGGCTTCGCCCGAACGCGGTAGCCCGGCAAAGCAATAATCTTAATTGATGACAGTTATCGAAATTGACAATTTAACCCAAACGCCGAAAGCCTTCGCCGCGCGCTTCGAGCCTTTGGAGTTTGACTTTGATGATGACGATGGATTGACGCTGACGAGTCCCGCCGAAGTCGCGGGCGAAGCGAGTTTGAAAAACGGTGAACTTCGTTTGCGCGGCACGGTCAAGGCGGAAGCGGAAGTTCTTTGTGACCGTTGCCTGACGGGAGTTCCGAAATCGGTACATCAAATGTTCGATGCGGTGTTCGTTCCGGCAAGCGAAGATACTCGTCATCCGTCAATAGAACTTGCCGCCGATGATTTGAGCAAAGGGATTTATGAAAGCAACGTCTTTGATTTGAGCGAACTTGCCCGCGAACAATTGCTGTTGTCCATAGACACACGCACCCTGTGCCGCGAAGAATGCAAAGGTTTATGCCCGACGTGCGGCGTTGATTTGAATCGCACAGCGTGCGAATGCAAGCAAGATGATGTTGACCCGCGCTGGGCGGCGTTAGCACAACTCAAGAATAATCTCGATAAGTCTTAATCGAAAATTTCAGTTTCAAAATCAAAAATTAGTTTTGAATTTCACAATTACAATTTGATAAGTAAGTTTAAGGAGTCATAAATCATGCCTAATCCGAAACGCCGCCACTCGAAATCACGCACCCGCCAAAGACGCGCTCACGACGCACTACGCGCACCGCAAACGATTGTCTGCCCGCAGTGCCAAGAACCGACGATGCCGCACAGAGTTTGCCCGAAGTGCGGATTTTATAAGGGTCGCCAAGTCATGGCATCGAAACAGGAAGTATAGTTTCGATAAGTTTTTCTGCCGCGCGCCGAACCAAAAACAATGTGTCTTAACGAATGAAGTCGTCGCATAAAATCACGAACAAGGTTGTCCTTGATGCGATGGGCGGCGACCGCGCACCGCATGTCGAGATTGACGGCGCGATGGCGGCGGCGCGCGACTACGGCGTGACGGTGATACTCGTCGGTCAGCGTGAGCGCGTCGAACCGGAACTGCGAAAGTGCGGTTGGAAGCAGGACGGCGACCACAACATCGAGTTTGTCGAAGCCGCCGAGTTTATCGGTATGGATGAAGCGGTCGCAGTCGCGGTGCGTCGTAAAAAACAGAGCAGTTTGCGAGTCGGCGCGAAAATCGTTGCCGAAGGTCGCGCTGATGGTTTCGTTTCGGCGGGCAATACCGGCGCGGCGATGGCGACCGCGAAGATGGTGATAGGGATGCTTCCGGGTGTTGACCGTCCGGCACTCGCCGCCCTTGTGCCGACGAAAACCGGAAGACCCGTGCTGTTGCTTGATGTCGGTGCGAACAGCGACTGCAAACCGTTTCATCTCGCACAGTTCGCGGTGATGGGTGAAGCCTACGCACGCGCCGCGCTTGGCGTCGCGCGTCCGAGCGTCGGTTTAATGAGCATCGGTGAAGAGGAAGCGAAGGGAAACGATTTAACGAAAGAAGCGTTTCCGCTTTTGCGCGAATTGAGTCACATAAACTTCGTCGGCAACGTCGAAGGGCGTGACGTGTTCACGGGACAGGTTGATGTCATCATCACCGACGGCTTTACCGGAAACGTGATGCTGAAACTCTCCGAAGGCTTGTCCGATGCGATGCTTTCGATGATTCGCAGTGAACTCAGTGTTTCGACGATGACCAAAGCGGGAGCGATGCTCGCGCGTCCGGCGTTTAGAAACATTAAGAAGCGGCTCGATTATTCGGAATACGGCGGCGCGCCGCTGCTCGGCGTGCGGCGTATCGTCGTCATCGCGCACGGCAGTTCAAACTCGCGCGCGATTGCGAATGCGATTCGCAACGTCAAAGAGTTTTCCGAGAATGATGCTAGCGGGCGCATCGAGCAGGGCATACAAGCCGCGCAACGTCCGCCGTTTGAAGTCGTGACGGCGACGGGAGACTAAGGAAAGTAGAAAGTGGAAAGTAGAAAGTCGAAGGCGGTGATAAAGAGAATGGGGAATTTTAACGCAGGTATTATTTCAACCGGACGCGCTTACCCGGAAGGCGTTTTGACGAACGCCGATTTGGAGCGGATGGTCGAGACTTCCGATGAGTGGATTAAGACGCGCACCGGAATAGAGCAACGCCACCGCGCCGCCGAAGGTGAATACACTTCAATGTTTGCCGTGCGTGCCGCGCGTCAGGCGATTGAGCGCGCACGCATTGACCCGATGGAAATTGACGTGATTATTTGCGCGACTGTTTCGCCCGATCAGATTCTGCCTTCGACCGGATGCTTGATTCAAGCCGAACTCGGAGCGCACAACGCGGCGGCGTTCGATTTAGTCGCGGCGTGTTCCGGCTTCGTTTATGGCGTGACAATCGCCAACCAGATGATTCGCTGCGGGCAGGCAAAGTACGCTCTCGTTATCGGGGCGGAAGTCTTGACGCGCTATGTTGATTACACAGACCGTTCGACGTGTGTGATTTTCGGTGACGGCGCGGGGGCGGCGATTCTCGGTCAGGTCGAAGAAGGGCGCGGCATTCTCGCCACGCGCATACGCTCGGACGGTCGCTTTGCCGAACAGCTTTTTTCACCGGGCGGCGGCACGCGCATCCCTACTTCCACCGCAACGCTTGAGCAAGGTATGCACTTCTTCAAAATGCGCGGCAATGAATTGTTCAAAGTCGCCGTGCGTTCGATGACGGAAGTTTCCATTGAAGTTTTAACCGAAGCCAAAGCGACGGCAAACGATGTGAAGCTTTTTGTTCCGCATCAGGCAAACCAACGCATCACCGACGCGGTTGCCGACCGTCTCGGCGTTGACAGTGCGCGCGTCTATTCAAACATTGCGATGCACGGAAACACGTCATCGGCATCAATCCCGATTGCGTTGGACGAATGTATCGAGCAAGAGCGCATCGCCAAGAATGACCTTGTGCTTTTAGCTTCGTTCGGCGGCGGGGCGACGTGGGGCGCGGTAGCTTTGAAATGGTGAATCAGAAGCCAGAAGCCAGAAGTCAGGAGCCAGAATAAGGCAGGAACTTAACTGTTCGATGATGCGACGTGGAAAAGCTTTGCTTGATTGTTAACTGCTCAGATTCTTCATTCTGACTACTGGCTTCTGACTCCTGACTCCTCAAAAAAAGTTATGTCAATCGCGTACATTTTTCCGGGACAGGGTTCGCAAACAATCGGCATGGGGCGCGACTTGGCGGACAACTTCGACGCGGCGCGCGAGGTGTTTGAGGAAGCCGACGATGCGCTTGGATTCGCGTTGTCGAAGATGTGTTTTGAAGGTTCGGCGGCGAATTTGCAGTTAACGGAGAACACGCAGCCCGCGTTGTTGACGGTTTCCGTCGCCGCTTTGCGTGCCGCGCGTAGTGAGGGTTTGCCCGCGCCGCAGATGGTCGCGGGTCACAGTCTAGGCGAGTATTCGGCTCTGGTATGCGCGGGCGCGATTGAGTTTCAGACGGCGGTGCGCCTCGTTCGTCAGCGCGGACGATACATGCAGGAAGCCGTGCCTGAAGGAGTTGGGGCGATGGCGGCGGTGCTTGGCGCGGATGCCGAAACAGTTGCGGCGGCGTGTCGTGAAGCGGAACAGATGGAAGCCGGAAAAAGCGAAGTGTGCGCTCCGGCGAACATCAATTCGGCGACGCAAATCGTCATCGCCGGACACGCAGCGGCGGTTGAGCGGGCGACGTTGACACTGCGCGAACAGGCGGCGCAACAGGGAACGCGCATCAAGACGATTCGCTTGCCGGTGAGCGCGCCGTTTCATTGTTCGCTGATGCTTCCGGCGCAAGCGCGATTGGAAAAAGATTTGCACGAAACCGATTTCGCGGATTTACAAACGCCTTTGATAAATAACGTCGCGGCGCGCGTCGTGCGAACAGGGGATGAAGCCCGCGCGGGATTGATTGAACAGGTTTCAGCATCCGTCAGGTGGTACGAATCAATGATGGAACTCGGCACGCAAGGGTTTCGGAAGTTCGTTGAAATCGGAGCGGGGAAAGTTTTGAGCGGACTCGTCAAACAAATCGTGACGGGGGCGGCATGTTATCAAGTCGAAACCGCCGCGAGTTTAGCGGCAACGTTGAAAGGGCTTGAGACGCAGCAGGCGGAAAACGGCGACGCTGCTTGATTGAGTCATCGCCTTTCAGGTTTGGTAATGCGGGTTGCGCTTGGCGGCAAGCTGTGCATAATCCGTCAAGCGCAATAATGATTTTGGAAGTTTTTCACATTCGTTAAACAATTAAAGAGGAGCGATACGCAAATGCCCGATCAAGAGATCGAAAATAAAGTTAAGCAAATCATCGTTGATGAACTCGGCGTTGATGAATCAGAGGTTACACCTAACGCCCGTTTCATTGATGACCTCGGTGCCGATTCGCTCGACACCGTAGAGTTGGTGATGCGTTTTGAAGAGGAATTCGGAATTGAGATTCCCGACGAAGACGCCGAAAAAATCCAAAGCGTGCGCGATGCGTACAACTACATTGACCAGCATACAAAAGCGTAATTAGTGGTCGGTGGTCAGTGGTCAGTGGTCAGTTGAGAAGCAAGGTTCAAGCTGCCACTGACCACTGACTTTATTTCGGAAGGGAGTTTCATAATTTGAAACGTCGAGTTGTAATTACAGGTCTCGGTCTTATCACTCCGGTTGGCAATACGGTTGAGGAGACGTGGGCGTCTTTGATGGCGGGCAAGAGCGGCATGGCGAGTATAGAGAAGTTCGACGTGTCGAACTTTCCCGTCAAGTTCGCCGCCGAAGTCAAAAACTTCGACCCGCTTGATTTCATAGAGAAAAAAGAAGCCCGCAAAATGGGAGCGTTCATTCACTATGCCATCGCCGCCGCCGATGAAGCGATTGCCGATAGTGGTCTGAAAGTCACGGATGAAAATTCCGAGATGACCGGAACTTATATCTCAAGCGGCATAGGCGATTTCTGGGCTATTGAACGCGAGCATTCAAAGCTTCTCAACGAGGGACCGAGCCGCGTTTCGCCGTTCTTTATTCCATCGGCAATCGTCAACCTCGCCGCCGGACAAGTCTCTATCCGTCACGGTTTCAAAGGTCCTAATTCCGCGACCGCGACGGCGTGCGCCGCCGGTGGTCATGCCATTGGCGACTCGTTCAAAATCATTCAACGCGGCGATGCCGACGTGATGATATGCGGCGGGGCGGAATCGGCAATCACGCCGATGTCGGTGGCGGGCTTCGCGGCGATGCGCGCCCTCTCGACACGCAATGACGACCCGACGCACGCATCGCGCCCATTCGATAAAGACCGCGATGGTTTCGTCGTCGCGGAAGGAGCGGGGATTTTAGTTCTCGAAGAATATGAATACGCGAAGCGTCGCGGAGCGCGTATCTATGCCGAAATCGTCGGCTACGGAATGACCGCCGACGCCTTTCACATCACGATGCCCGACGATACACAGTCGGGCGTGATTCGCGTGATGCAGAAAGCGATTAAAGACGCCGGAATCGAACCGCATCAAATCGGGTATATCAACGCGCACGGAACATCCACGCCTTACGGCGACCGTTCCGAAACTCTGGCGATTAAAAAGACCTTCGGCGACCACGCTTATAAACTCGCCGTCAGTTCGACCAAATCTATGACCGGACACTTGCTCGGCGCGGCGGGCGGCATCGAAGCCGTCTTTACCGTCTTGGCGATTGTCCGTCATAAATTGCCGCCGACGACGAACTATCAAACCCCTGACCCGGAATGCGATTTGGATTATGTGCCGAACGAACCGCGCGAAGCGACGGTGGATTACGCGCTCTCAAACGGCTTCGGTTTCGGCGGCACAAACGCGGCGTTATTGTTCAAGCGTTATAACGAAGATGGAACTTCCGCTTGAAATCTTCGCCCTGTCTTTCACGCATTTGTAATCACACCGCAAAACAAGTCACGTTAATTTTAGGAACGAGCGTTTATGAAAATCATCGTGTTGATGAAGCAGGTCGCCAACAAGGATGCGATTCTGCGAATCAATAAAGACCAGACATGGATTGAGGAAAGCGACCTCTCGTATGAAGTCAACGAATCGGACGGCTACGCATTGGAAGAGTCTTTGCGCCTGAAAGAGAAGCACGGCGGCGAAGTCGTCGTCTGCACGATGGGAGCGGCGCGCGTCAAAGCGGTTATCAAAGATGCACTCGCACGCGGCGCAGACCGCGCGATTCACATCGTCGCCGATGACTCATTGCGTCCGAGTCCATTCGCCGCCGCGAGCATCATCGCCGGAGCGATTAAAGATGAACATCCCGACCTCATCATGTCCGGCTTGCAATCCGATGATAATTCGTATGCCCAAACGGGTGTGATTCTCGCCGAACTTTTAGGCTTACCGCACGCGACCATCGTCATCGAAGTTGACGCTTCAGGTGAAGGATTAAGAGTCAAACGCGAATTGGAAAGCGGTTGGTATCAATGGTACACGATGCCGAAACCCGCCTTGCTCACGATTCAATCCGGTATCTCGCAGATTCGCTATGCGACACTTAAAGGCATCATGGCGGCGAAGAAGAAAGAGATTAGAGAAGTCACACCGCAGATGGATGCCAATACTGCTTCACATCAGAAAGTAACCAAGATTTACTTTCCGCAAAAACAGAAGCAGACCCAATTCTTGGGCAACGGCGACGCGAAAGCGGGAGCGGCGATGCTTGCCGATAAGTTGAGAACGGAAGCGAGAATTATTTGAAGCAGTGTGGCGCATTTGAAAAAGGGTAATCAATGAAGCACGGAATTTTAGTTTTTATCGAACATCGCGCAGGTGCGATTAACAAAATATCTTACGAGGCGATTGCCGCCGCGCAGGACATTGGCGCGAAGTTAAACCAGCCGGTGAGTGCCGTGCTGTTAGGTGCGAATTTTCAAGACCTCGCGCAACAGGTCACGGCGTATAAACTTGACGGCGTGATGTATGCCGATAACGAAAAACTTGCCGAATATACGCCAGATGGTTACGCCGATGCGATGGAGAATGTCGTGCGTGCGCGTGACCCGTTTCTGGTGATTTTTCCGCATACATATCTCGTGCGTGATTTCGCTCCGAAGCTGTCGGCGCGGTTCGGCAAAGGCGTTATCAGCGATTGCATTCGCGCCGGGTTGGAGAACGGGGAACTCGTTTTTTCGCGGCGCATCTTCTTGGGTAAGATTGACGCCGATGTTGTTCCAAATTCGGATGCGCCCGTATTTGCGACGTTCCAATCGGGAGCGTATCGCGGCGAGACGGCAGAGAAGGGAGAGGGCGCGGCGGTCGAGACGATGGCGGTCGAGGTCGGTGAGATTCGCATGAAACCCGAACCCGCGTTTCAAGAAGTCAAATCGGCGGTGGACTTGACGAAAGCCGAAATCATCGTCGCCGTCGGGCGCGGCATCAAAGGACAAGAGAACTTACAATTGGTCGAAAAACTCGCGCAGATTTTAGGCGGAGAAGTTGCGGCTTCGCGCCCGATATGCGATGCGGGCTGGCTGCCGATTGACCGTCAAATCGGCTCATCAGGTCAGACGGTCGCCCCGAAACTCTATATCGCGCTTGGCATCTCCGGTGCGATTCAGCACCTCGTCGGAATGAAGAACGCTTCCACTATTGTTGCCGTCAACAAAGACCCGGAAGCACCGATTTTCGACATCGCGGATTACGGCATCGTCGGTGATATTTTTGAAGTCATACCGGCGTTGACCGAAGAAGTTAAGAAGCTTAAAGGTTGACGTCCGAGTTTTTTCGATGAACAGAGATGAAGACACTGAATTGGTTTTAAGTTTTGGGTTCGCGGCTTTTTTTTCGTGTGATGTGGCGGCGGATGAGTCCTAACGGGCGATTAAGAGCGGTCAAAAGTTCGGTCGTTTCGGGATGTTGTTTATGGTCGGCAATCGAAGGGATGAACAGCAAGTCGCGCATGTAACGCAACTTGTTTCGATACGATGAATGAATGCCGAGATGAAACTTGAGCATCTCGGTTGTCTGCGGTCGGCGGTCGGCGGTGTAACACAAAAAGGTGCGAATGGTCGCCGCTAACTTCATCAAGTTCACATCTTGTAAATAAGCCTTTGCGAGATGAGTGGGAAGCGGCGCATCGAGGATTTGACGGGCGAGTATCAAACCCAATCGCAAATAATTTTCACCCTCAAGCCGACGGGCTTCATCGGTTAAATAATTCCAATCAAGCGAAGTGTCGCGGTGCAGAATCTCCGCCACATCGCACAACCACGTCAATCTTTCCCAAGCGTGTTTCGCTCCGTGCGCGCACAGCACGAGTAGATAATCTTCGTTGGAAAAAGTGCGAACCGCTCCGCCGGGAATGTTTAACTTTATGTGACGTTGCCACAAATCATGAGTATCGAACCTGAATCCGAAATAGCGCGGTAAAACCCGCCAGTGAAGTTCGAGCAGACATTGCTTTTTATTGTGAAAAAAACTCAAGTGATATTCGGATTGTAGAAGCTTTTCCCAACCCGCGCGGTCAAAGTCAGCCGCCGGAGCGAATTGTTGATTGACGAGTAAATCGCGTGCGCGCCCGACATCTTCGGGCAACACGAGAACGTCCAAATCGCCGAACTGCCGCAGGGCAACATCGCCGTAAGCCGCGACCGCGAGTGCCGGACCTTTGAAGACGAGCAACGGTAAATCATCCTCCTCGAATACCTTGACGACTTCGCAAAGAATGGCTGAAAGATACAAACTGTGAAGGTGATTTCGATGGGCGAAGTCGTTGAACTTTTTAAGAACTTCAAGCGGGACATATTCCGCCGGAAAACTTTTCAGGTGGCGGTTAAGCAGTGAGACAACATTGTGACGCTGGGCATATTGAAAGACGGCTTGCCAGTCAAGGGTTTCTGAAAGATATGAACGCGCGTGCGCCAAATCTGTTTCGCTCATTATCGTTCGCGCACAACACCATGTAAAAAGGATTTCCGGCGGAGTGTGGAGCATGTTGGTTGACGGATTTCGAGTGGCGTGACGGCTTACATTTGATGGCATGACGGTAAAGGAGCGGTACGGAGTAGAGCCGATGTGGAAAAACTTAAAATTGCCTGTTGACCCTTACGGTAACAAATGGTAGTTTCGCAGAACCAAGAGCATTCTGCTATCTCGGCTTTCTCTTAATCATATAAATCTAATTGAATTTACTTGCCTAAATTTCCGAAGGGGTTATAAATGCGACACTGGCGAATGTTTGTTGTAGTGCTTTGTGTATTGATGTTTGGCGCGGGATTTATATTCAGCGCGAGTGGCGTTAAAGCACAAAGGAATCCTTATAAACTTGCGGCATCGAAAGTTAAACCGAAGCCCTTAAATCAAGCCACGCGCATCCAGACCCCGATTGTCCGGCAGCGCAAAAACACCAAAGGCGGCAGATACGCCGCCACTCTTGCCAGCAAATCTTCACAAGCAATCAACCCGACTGCCACCCCGCCAAATGATGAATGTAGCGGAGCGATAAACATCCCAAGCACCGTTGGATTTCCCGTGTTCTCGCCAGTCGTTGACGTCACCGAAGCGAGCATCGGGAGCAATGAGCCTTCGTTGCCGACGTGTTTGGATTTCGATGACACGGGTGTTGACCGTAGCGTGTGGTTCACTTTCACGCCGCAGGATTCGGGACCGTTCGTGATTTCAACGTGCGAAAACGCGCCGACCGGAACGACCGTGCAAGATACCGTGTTGACACTCTATACCTCAAACGGCGGGTGCGGCGGTTTTACCGAAGTCCCTGCTAACGGGCGTAGCGTCTTTGGTTGCGACGACAATAGTTGTGACCCTGATGTCAACGGGCAAGCCGTTATTTCGACGAGCCTGACCGCCAACACGACTTACTACATCGTCGTTCGAGAAGGTCTTAACAACGGCTATGAATCAATTGACGAAACGGGTTTAGCGGATGTTCAGGTCAGAATCGAACGCACCGCGATTCCGGCGCGCGTGGGCGACATTTTAATAAGCGAGTTCCGTTTATCGGCAAACCGCAGTTCGCGCGATGAATTTATCGAGTTGTACAATAATACCGACATCCCGCGTCGCATCGGTAATTTTCGCATAAGGGCTTTCGACCCTGACTTCGGGTACTACGAATTTCGTATTCCGGCAGGCACTAACATCCCCGCACGCGGGCATTACCTGATTGCTGACGTGTCGAGCGGACGGACATACAGTCTGGGAAGCTTGACCGCTGTTGACGGAAAGATTTTCATCGCCAGCGACTTTTTCATTGATAACGAAGGACTGGCATTAGTTTCCGGCGGGGAAGATGCCGATTCTGACGGAGCAGAAGATTCACCGCTGGTCGAGATTGATAAAGTCGGGTTCACCGGAGCGACCAACAGTCCTTTCAGCTTTATCGAAGGGACGGGACTCAATCGCTACACCGCGCCGGGAACGGGCGAGTACAGTTTTCTGCGAAAGTTCGTCAACGGTAAGCCGGTTGATACGAACGACAACGCCGCCGATTTCATTGTCGTCACGACTGGCAATCCAACTTCTTTCACAACGAACGTCACCACGATTTTCGGCGCACCGGGTCCGCAAAGTACGACCTCACCCTATCGTGGTGTGAATCTAAGCACACGGGTTAGTTTGCTTGATACCGCGCGTGCCGCCAATCAAACCCCGAATGTGGATCGTTATCTCGATGCCGTCAATATCGCTAATGCGACGCAAGGCACACTGGCATTTCGCCGCACATTCACCAACATAACGGGCGCGCCTATCACGCGACTTCGTTTCCGTTTCGTGAACCTGACGACACTCGGCACGCCGAGTGTCGGTAAGTTGACGCAGGCTGACCTGCGTGCCTTGTCATCGCCCGGCGGCGGTCGCGTCGCCATCACCCGCACGGATGGAACTCAAGTCGCAATCAGCAACTTAACGCTCGAACCACCTGCCAACGGTACGAGTACCGGAGCGGGTGGCGGGTTGAATTCTACCGTGCGCGCAAGTCTGCCGACGGTACTTCAAGGCGGGATGAGCGTTGAACAATTAGCTCCGAATGAATCGGTGAGTCTTGAATTTTTATTTGGAGTGAACAGTCCGCGCGGCTCAATCGCCCGTTTTTCCTGTATCGTCGAAGCCCTTCCGTAATCAGGTTTTGGCGGCGGTACCGGTAATCAGTTTTGTCTATGGAATAGAATGATGCGGTTATGCGATATACCGCAAGCATGAAAATTTGATTCGATTGCTAAATACAAATCGGCTCACACAAAACTTTAGACGGCGTTTTCGTGCCTTTCATAAATCTTATGGGTGAGCGGTGTTGATAGCGTTTCGCCATACGCTTTATCTAAATCAACCCGACACTAGACCAACAAGCAACACTTAACTTTGTAAGCTGAATAGTGCAGGATTCATCAGGAGGAACATCAATGACATCTTTACGCAGGTTTATACTAGCCCTAACTGCGGTCTCACTCGTGTCAAGCGGAGTCGGCTCGGCACAGGTCAGGTCAAGCAAAATTAAAACTTCGGGAGTTACTAATAGTCGAGCTAGATTTTTCGGCAAATCTCTCGAAAACTCCAAATCACGATTAGCCAAAAGGCGCGCACAACAAGTCTCTACTGATTCTGAGACCGTACTTCAGCCAACCCAAGTTCCTTCAAATAATGACTGCGCGGGAGCCTTGCCGTTCAATCAAGATTTCAACGGTAATGTCATCAATTCGGGTCCCACTCCAGACCCCGGCGGGACGACAGTCATTACGACGCTTCCCGCTTACACCGCACCGGTTATGGTCACTGACGCCACTAATGATTCCGCCAACGATCCGGCAGCTTCCTGCCAGACGGATACGTCGCGTAGCGTGTGGTACACCTTCAGACCGGCTGTCACGGGGGCGTACTTCATTTCGTCGTGCGCCGACGCTCCGACAAAAACAACGGTTATTGACCCGATAATCTCAATTTACACCGCTCCTGCCGGATGCGGTGCTTCGACAAACTTCACCGAAGTTCCGACGCAAGGTGCAGGTACGACGGGCGCGACGGACGGATGCGATGACGACAGTTGTTTTACTGAAGCCCAAGCCGTCGTTCAAACACAACTTACGGCTGGCACGACTTACTACATCGTCGCCCGTCAATTTCAAAATGTCGCTCCGATTGCGACCGAAAATACTTTGCATTTGCGCGTCAACCGCGCTACGGCACGCATCGCGCAACCCGGAGAAGTTCTTATCAGCGAGTTTCGTTTGTCGGGCAACGGCAATCAGCGCGATGAATATGTCGAACTTTACAACAACACAAATGTTCCCCTCAATATTGGTGACATCTTTGGTGTCGCTTCATTCGACCCTGATCTGGTTGGCATCGGCAATCCCGGAGATGGTGTTTTCGTGGTTGGTGTATCACCAGGTGTGGTCATTCCCCCACGCGGTTATTACCTGATAACCAACGTCTTCGGTACTAGTTCATACAGCATAAACAGTACTCCGGGCAACAATCGTCGCACGGATTTCGACGGCGATTACTTTCTTGATAATCGCGGTTTAGCTTTTGTCAGGTTGGAGAGCGACAACAACTTGAGGACAATTGACGCCGTTGGTTTTTCATCGGATACGCAGGGTAATACTGCGTATGCCGGTGCAACCGGACAAACCAGTCCCAATGGTTTCACCGAAGGCACAGCCATCACATATAACGGTACGGGAACGGGCGGTGCCATCGCCAGCCAAGCCAGTTTCGTGCGACGTTTGGTAAGAGCTGTGCCGGTTGACACCGGCAATAATGCTAACGACTTTGTCCTTGTCTCAACCGCCGGTCCGAACGCCGGTGTGACATCGAACTTAACGTCAAACCTCAACGGAATGGCGATACTCGGCGCGCCTAACCCGCAAAACTTACAGTCTCCTTACAGAGGATTCACCAACCCGATACAGGCTGAACTTGCCAATACAGCCCGTGGTGTCAATGAAGCTCCAAATGCGGAACGGTTCGTGAACGAAATAGGACCGAATGCGGCACAAGGAACGCTTGCCTTTCGTCGTCGCTTCGTGAACACCCAACAGGGTCGTGAAATCACTACCCTTCGTTTCCGATTCACTAATTTGACAACCCTTGGTTCTCCAAATCAAGTCAGAGATGATCAAACTCAAGCCGATGCCCGTGCGCTTTCGTCGCCGGGCGGGTCACCGCCACGGGTCACGATTACCCGCGCTGACGGGTCAACGGTAAGACTTACAAGTGTGACACTTGACCCTCCTTCGGTTGAAGGAAACGGCGGCTTGGGGGGCGGTCTATATTCTTCCGTGAGCGTTCCGTTCCCGGCGTTAGTGCAGACGGTGGAAGGGACTATAACGACTGCCGACCGGATTAGATTCCGTGAAGCCGTCGTAGTCGAATTCCTGTTTGGAATTAACAGCCCGGCTGGATCCATTGTCCGTTTCGCGGCGGTTATCGAGGTTAACCAGTAACCAACCAGATTGCTGACATCCGATAGTTTTATCGCGTCGCGTTAAAAGCAATAATGTAATCCGAGTTTTTAACGCGGCGCGGTAATTACTTAATTTGAAATACGAAGGGTTCGAGTATTGACGCTGTTAAACTATTTATAGTAACTTCCGCCATTATTCAGCAACCTTACAATATAAAATAGTTGTCCAATGCAAAAGGAGTTTTGCTTCGTGCGATTTACCAAATTTTTACTGCTAATAACTGCTGTTTTAATCTTGAATACGGCGGCGCAAGCCCAACGCCGACCCAATCCCGACGCTGTGCCGTCAGAAATCTTAATCACTGAATTTCGTCCGAGCGGACCGAACGGCGCGAAGGACGAGTACGTCGAGCTGTATAACAACACCAACGAAACACTGGACATCACAGGACATACGATTTATCTCTATGACGGTGATGGGCGAACACTCTTTATTTCTCCAACCTCAGGCGCGACCTCCGGTTTCGCGGTAATTCCGCCGCGCGGATTCTACTTAATCGCAAATTTTAATCGCTCGAATGCAAATGCGACCGACCGCTACAGTTTGAATGGCTATGCTGTACCAAACTTTAGCACGGAAGATCTCGGTGCCGATGTTGACTATTTCCGAAATGCCGCTGCCTTACCCGATCCGGGAAATGATGCCGGAGTCAGAATATCAGGTCTCGGTTTTGGAACACCCGATATTCTAAATGGCGGGACGTTTTTCGACCGCGTCGGATTTCAAGGTAGAGAGCAGTTCGCCGAACCATTCGACCTTGTAGAAGGAACTCCGTTTAACCTGCCCACATCGCTTCCATCGCCCGCACCGCAATATGCTATGGTGCGGCGTTTTGTCGGCGGCAGACCGGTTGATACAAATAACAACGTGAATGATTTCGTGCTTGTCTCATCCGCCGTTCCTGTCAATGGATTTAGCCGGATGGAAACTAACGGTACTTTCCCCGTAACCCCGATTCTCGGCGCACCGGGACCGCAAAATACTACTAGCCCGTATCGCGGGGTGAGTAACCCGATTTTAGCAGCTTTGCTCGACACGACACGTGCGCCTAACGCTTCGCCGAATGTTGACCGTTATGTTAATGAAATCGGACCTAACGCTTCGGTTGGAACTCTAGCGTTCCGCCGTCGCATCACTAATTCGGCGGCGACAGACCTCACAAACTTGCGTTTCAGGTTCACCAACATAACGACCCTTAACACGCCCAATCAAACAGATGGTGCGCCACAAGCCGATGGGCGCGCCCTTTCTTCAGGTGGGCGTACTGGTATTATGAGAACCGGAAGTGATGGAACGCAGTCCGCCGTTACTTTCACGCCGTTGATTCTGGATACTCCGCCATCAAGCAGTGCAGACGGCAGCGGAGGCGGATTGAACTCGACGCTTCGCGTAGTTCCGCAAAACGGAGTGACCTCGCTTGGCAGTAGAAGTTCTTTGGACGTTGAATTTCTTTTTGGCATTAACAGCCCGCGCGGAACGATATTTCGCTTTGCCGTTCTCGTCGAAACACTGCCCGCCGCCGGAGCCACCCCGTCAAGTACGACGGCTGAGGCGTCTTCCGTTAAGCCCGAATCAAAGACAAGAACCGGTTCGCGTATCAAACGATGAAATCAACTTATCACCGATTGCACATAATCTCTGGCTTACTGATTGCCGCAGTGTTGGCGATGCCCGGTAGCTCCGTTGCACAGCAACGGACTACCAAAAAGCGCGGGCAAGTCGGTGCTTCCGACAAACAACCCTCGAAACCGAAACTGTTTGTCAAAGTCACATCGAAGTCGCCGTTCGTAATTACGCTCCGCACCGTTGATGCTCCGCTTGTCGAAGTGGCGGCACGCATCAGCGAGCAAACGAGAATCCCAATTGAGCTTAGTCCGGTGATGCAAGCGCAACGTGTGACGCTGAATTTCAAAGGCATTGACCTTGAATCACTGGTACGCACACTCGCCCCGCAGCCTTTCATTGATTACGTTGTAAGCGGTGACCCGAAAGAACCGCAACAGAAGATCGTAGCGATTTATCTTCACGCCTACAACGAAGACCCACCGGGTGCGTCAGTTGCCACCCGCGACAATTTTGAAGCTTTCATACTTGAAGCAAACACCGACCTTCCTGAAGACGAAGCGAAAGCCGATACTGAAAAAGCGGACAAAAAGCCGATTCTTGAAGTAGGCTACGAGAAAAGTCTTTTGAGTGTCAGTGCGCGTAGCCAACCTTTGACCGCAGTTTTATACAAAATCGCGGAACTCATAGGAGTTCCGTTCGATATGCAGTATATGTCGGTTGAGTTTGTTGATATAAATTTCAAAGACTACGTTCTGCAAGATGCCATGCGTAGTTTATCGCCGCAAGTCAGGCTCTACATACGGACGGATTTTCAGGCTAACGAAACCAAACCGGTACGTCTGGTGCTTGTCGAACCGTCTAATTTAACGTCATAGTTGACGTATTAAATTTTGGTCTCCAGGAGGATAATTCCGCATGAACTTGATAAATGATTCATACAAACCAAACATAACAACTTCAGAAAGTACCTCACCTGAAGTTGGTAATAATGTCGCGCAACGAGCCGTCTTTGTTGAGCCGGTTATTTCTCAACCCATTGATATTCTTGAAGCCACAAAGTTTTTTGGAGATTTTGGCGGCTCAATACCCAGTTAGTTCAAAGGTATAAGTTAGCTATCCATCGTAATGTCAGTTGCCCGACAGCATAGTGACGAGGCGCGGCTTCGGTTCTATGCCAGAATAGCTGATTGCAACATAAAGATTGTTGCTGATGCTTCTGACGTTAAAGAGGAAGTCCTTAGATTCGTCTCGGTTTTTAGTCCGGTTGAAAGTAGTAATAGTAGGCTAGAAACAGATTGCACAATCTACATCAAACGCTATAAGGCATCGTCCGGGTCTTGGACGATGCCTTATGGTGCGTCAGGCTTTGAGGTTGAATCCGGTCATTGTTATTCCGATGGCAACATGTGCCTCCTGAAGTTTGGCGATTCGACGGTTTTCGTTGAACGTCCTGACGCTAAAATCGTCACTGTCATCTACTTTCCGGGTAAAGATTTAATCGCTGAACTCCCTTTCTTAATCAGATATGCAATCCAATTAGCTTTGCATCGTCGGGGACGGTTTCATTTACATTCGGCTGCCGTTGTTAATCCCGATGATGGTCGGGGCGCACTGCTCATCGGTGACTCGGGTGCCGGAAAATCAACCTTGACCGTACAGTTAGCCCGCGCCGGATGGAACTTCTTGAGCGATGATGTAGTCGTGCTTTCGACATCAGCCACAGGTGTTCAGACGTTCTGGTGTCGCCGTTTCTTTTCTCTGACTGAAAAAACGATTCAGGCTTGTGACGTGAATTGCGATGTGAATAGTGTCGCCCAGCCGTTAGGGATGCTGGCTTCACCGCAACTCCCCAAACGAATGTTTATGCCGGAAGATGTGTTCGGACATCCGCCGCTCGCGTCATGCTTACCAAACAAGCTTTTCTTTGTGAGTCTGTCGCACCAAGCCGGAAGTGTTGTCAGAAGCCTGACAGCGGGCGAAGCATTGCTGATGCTGATTAAGAGATGTGCTTGGGCAACGTATGAAGTCCCCGATGTGGCGCGGGCATTCATTCACACGCTGGAGAGTCTGGTTAATCAGTGTCGTTGTTATGAACTATCTTCCGGCTACGATGTTTTAGAAAACCCCGATACGGCGGTAAGGCTGATAGGCGGCAGCGAAACTGAAAACGCAAATCGAGCAAATGTCTAAAGAGAACAAAACGGAAAATCAGCCGCGTGAAAACATTGTCGCGTCGGAATTCACCAACGGTGAAGGTACTCTGGTGGATTTGAATACCAAGAGATATATTCAGCTAAACGAAACGGCTTTGTTGATTTGGCGATGTCTCGAAGGGCGACAAACGCGCGATGAAATCATCAATCAATTATGCGCGCGTTATGATGTGACTCCCGAACATGCAGGACAGAGCGTTGATAAAGCGATTGCGAGTTTTAAGGAAAACGGTTTGGTGAGTTGACGTGGGTTAATTGTGAGCGACTACTCAACATCATTACCTAAGCTGGAAAGCTGAAGGTGCGCTCATAGTTGAGAGGTACGGTTTCAAAAACGGGTTTATCGAAAACTTCCACCCACGCATGACCGTCGAGTGAATCCGATTGATGACGGACGCCGAACACGATGCGAGCATCAACCCCTGTCGCCGCCAGACGACGATAGATGATTGCCGCACGCTTCCAGCAAGTAGGCGTGAACATCAAGCGGTTGATTGATAACAGGGCGTCCGTCGCTCGGACAAATTTTCTATGCGTGGCTTCGATTTCTGTATCGAATAAAAACTTCGTGCGTGTACGTCGCGGGTTTATCAACTTCAAAGCGCGGTTCAACGGCAGGAATCTGAACGCCGCCGACACCAGCACGATTTGCAGTCCCAAACGCGCCGCTAACAAAAGGTTCGACGGATTTCTCGCGGCGTAAATCAGTTGTCGAAATAATTTGTACAGAAAAGCTTAACTCCTTGACGCGCGGCTTACGCGCCGCCGACGGCGAAACTATAAGACCCCCAAAAACTTTCCCATTCAAATCCGTCAGCGCAATTCGCGCAACGACGCATATAAACGAGACGAACGAGCCACGCGCCGCCTTTGGTCAGAGCGAATACGGCTTCGCCACGCATGTTTGTCTTTGCGGTCAAAGGTTTGAGTTGGCGATTATAGGCGGCGACTTGAACACCGGCGAGAGGTGCACCGTCAAACGTCACGCGCACCGGAAGTTTGTCACCCGCGCGCATTCGATAAGGATTATGCCTAAGCGTGATTTCAAGTTTGAAGCCAATCGGCTTGTCGTGAAAATCATCAAAGTGCTTGCCGACTTGAATCAATGTTTTGAGGTAACGACGATATTCTTCGCGCCCTTCTTTCGTGGCTTCGCCCGATTTCCGGCGCAAGGCGATGATGTCGTTCAAGCCTTCTTCGCGCAAGTAAGTCGTAAATTTCTCACCATCGAGAGCATTGCGCGCGGGCGTGCGTTCGAGCGTGACGAGGTATGTTCCGGCTTGTTCAAAACTTAAATTGGCGACGGGCATCGTGCCGTCGGGGACGTTCGATAAAAGGCTTGATTGATTGTGTCGTGAAAATAAATCGAAACTCACGGCGCGTTCACGTTGCGTAGGGCGTTCGACTTCGCTGGTGAAATGGTCACCGAGATGCAAGCGAAGCGCGACAAGATTTGATGAAGGCTTTTCGATGAAAAACTTGTCGGGTTCGAGCCAGTAATCATGGGCTGAACTCGGAGATGCGAAAGTGTGCGACAAAGCCATCAGGAATAGTGTGACGATGAACGACTTTAACAAGTTGAAAATTCCTTATCGTCTAACATCGGAAACAGAATCCGACGCTTTATTTGAAGCGGCGTTCGAGTCGGTATTGGAAGCATTATTGGAAGTAAAGTGACGCTCAATATCGCGTGTCACTTCCTGCGGCGTCCACCCATTATCGCGGTAAAGTTTGATGAGTTTTCCGTATTCATCAATCAGTGCGGTTTTAAGTGAATGATTGATTGTGCCGTCGGCGGTGGGCGTGTATGACAAATTAAAAAGCTTCGCCACATCGCTAATTTGCGCGGGTGTGCCGGTCGCAAATTCCCATGTTCGCGGTGAAGAACTTGTGGGTGCTTGCGCGTCGTAGCGCGCGGCGTATTCACGCAGCACGGCGGGCGTATCATAAAGCGGGTCGAAGGTGATGCTAAGTAATCGAACACGGTCGCGTAAGTCGGGGCGGGCGGCAATCGTCTTTTTTATAGCGGCGAAATTCTCGCTCATCAACGGGCAGTAATCGGGCAGAGGGCAGCGCGTGTAAATGAAGGTGAGGAGCAGGACGCGGTTTTTATAATCCGCGAGTTGAATGTTTTTGCCGTCTTGATTGATAAGCGTAAAGTTCGGGAGGGAAGTTCCGGGTTGCGGTTCGATAAGGGCGGCGGCACGGGTGGCGGTAGCCGCGCTATCACCGCTCATCGGGCGCGACAATGAAACTTCATCAAGGTAAGAACGCCCTTTATCAATCACGAGCGTCGCGTTGATTTCATCACCGCTTTTTATTTCTTCGTACAAAGCTTCGTCGTGCAAAGCGAAGTCCATCGTCATCGCTTCCATGTATGTTTCGCCTTGATTGTCGGAAATGGGGTCGTGCGCGACTTGGACGCGGCGGCGAGATTTATCCGCGTTTAAGACTTTGCCCGTCAATTTATACCGTCGGGCTTCGGACGAAAGCGGCGCGCCGGATTCATTCGTGCAAGCTGAAAAGCACAGTCCGATGATGAGGAACGACAGCGAAGCTAACGCGAGGTGTGCGAATTTATAAGTTCTAAAAAACGATGTGAATTTGTCGAATTGATGTATCGAGAACGGTTTGGTTAAAGTGTTCATAACGGCGAAATAAGTTGAATAAAAGAATGTGTGAATCATCGAAGCTTTGGACGCACGAAAGATGTCCGCGCACGATGTTATGATTGATTAACGATTACCACTGTCTTATTACTGTGTCGCCACCGATTATGACCGAACATCTCCCATTGAAACAAATTGCCGCCGCCCGCACGCTTGACGGTGCGCGCGTCGCCGCAGAAATAAAAGAAGAAGTCCGTGAGGGAGTGAGTGAATTTGTGCGGCTATATGATGCGCCGCCCGCTCTGGCAGTGGTGCGCGTCGGTGATGATGCGGCGTCGCTCGTGTATGTGCGAAACAAGATTCGCACTTCCGAAGAACTGGGCTTCCGTTCCGAGCATCACGCCCTGCCCGCTTCAACAACCGAAGCCGAATTGCTCGCATCCATTTCTGAACTCAATCGCCGCGACGACGTTGACGGGATTCTCGTTCAACTTCCTTTGCCGCATGGGATTGATGACAAGAAAATCATCGAAAGCATTGACCCGGCTAAGGACGTTGACGGTTTTCACCCGCTCAACGTCGGGCGGCTTGTCGCCGGACAAGCCGATGCCGCGCCGTGTACGCCCGCCGGAATCATCAAACTCTTAAAGCGTTCAAACATCGAGATGCGCGGACGACATGCCTGTGTTGTAGGGCGCAGTAATATCGTCGGGCGACCGATGGCGCAACTGTTTTTACAACACGATGCGACCGTCACCATCTGTCATTCGCGCACGATTGACCTTGCTTCCGTCACACGCCACGCCGACATTCTCGTCGTCGCCATCGGGCGCGCGGCGTTCATTCAGGGCGAACACATCAAGGCGGGAGCGGTGGTGATTGATGTCGGGATGAATCAATTAACCGATTCCAACATAATTGATGAACTGTTCGATGACGCGGAAGAAGTCGCCCGCCGACACGCGAGTTTCGCCAAACGCGGATACATACTTATCGGTGACGTGCATCCGGCGCAAGCCGCGAAAAAAGCGGCGTGGCTGACGCCCGTACCCGGCGGCGTAGGATTGTTGACGGTGGCGATGCTGATGCGAAATACCTTGCACGCCGCAAACAGACGCCGTGCAAGTTGATGTTGTGACAGGTAGCCGTGCGTTGTTGAAACAGTGCGCTTCACCATACAAAAATATCTCATTCAAACCATTATGATTCACGCAGGGCTTACGGGTTCGATTGCGGTCGGCAAATCGTTCGTGTTGAACGTGTTCGCGCAACTCGGTTGTCACACGGTTGACGCCGACGTGATTGCCCGCGAAGTCGTTCGGCGCGGCACGACGGGACTCGAAGCCGTCGTTGATGAATTCGGTGAGACGGTGTTGGACGCGGACGGCAATCTTGACCGCGCGGCGTTGGGGGCGATTGTTTTCAATGATGAAGCCAAACGGCTTCGCCTCAACGCGATACTTCACCCGCGCATCATCAATCATCAGCAAGCTTTGCAGCGCGAATGGGAACAGGCTGCGCCCGAAGGCGTGAGCGTGGTTGAAGCGGCGTTGATTATCGAGGGGATTATTGCAAGCAAAGGTAATGTTGAAAGCAAAGATGCGATTTGCAATCGCTTCGATAAACTCATCGTCGTTCATTGCCGCCCCGATGTGCAGTTGCAACGCTTGATGGCGCGCAACAACATGGACGAACGGGAAGCCGTCCGCCGCATCAGCGCGCAAATGCCGCAGGCGGAGAAGATGCTTTACGCGGATTATTTGATTGATTCAAGCGACGGATTCGACGACACGCAACGTCAAACGAAAAGCGTTTATGATGAATTGAAAACGTTGGCGATGACGACGAAGCGAACGACTTGAAGAGGTTGATTATGCCCAAGTTTCTATACATCACTTACTTCCGTGCGATGCGGCGGCACGCATGTTTCGCCTTCATAATGTTGAGCGTGGCGGCGACGGGCGGCGGGTGTTTGAAGCGTGAAGTCGCGGGGATTTATTACGGAAAGATTGATGTGCCGCAGATTCAGGAATTGCGTTGGAGCGACGGCGGATTGCCCCGCACGTTCGACCCGGCGCGAGCCGCGACCGCGCCCGAAACGGATGCCGTGCGCGCATTGTATGAAGGCTTGACCGAGTATGACGCGAGGACGCTTGAGGTTGTGCCGGGCGTGGCGATGCGTTGGCAGACAAGCGACGATAATCGGCAGTGGACGTTCTACTTGCGAAGCGATGCCAGATGGTCGAACGGCGAAAGCGTGACGGCAAATGATTTCGTCGCATCTTGGCGACGCGCGGCGATGATGGGCGAGTTCGCGCCGCATCGTCGTCTGATGCAGAACATCGAGGGCGTGCGCCCGCTCGTCTCCGTGAGCAGGGAAGCACCAAACGAAGTGGTGAATCTCGCATCGGACGATGCGGATAATGATGTTGCATCTGGCAACAACTCATCATCGCATAACAAAGCATCATCGGCTGTCGGGAGCAACGATGATACTTCCGGCACGTCCGTCACGTCTTCCGACGCATCGCCAATTGATGAACAAGCGTTCGGCGTCGAAGCCGTTGACAAGCGCACTTTGCGCGTTCGTCTGAAACGCCCGGATGCGGATTTTCCGTCGTTAGTCGCGCACACGATGTTTCGTCCGATTTATGCGCGCGACGCTCAAACGGCTTCGTCTTCGAGCGAAGCGGCGAGGCGACGTGACGACAAAGCACAAATCACTTCGCCCTCTGTTCCGACTAACGGCGCGTTTCGTTTCGGTTCGCAATCAATTGATAGAGTCGTGTTGGAACGCGCCGGAACTTACTGGGACGTGCGGGCGGTGAAGCTTGACCGCGTGCAGTTCGTTGAAACCAAAGACGCGGAAGAAACATTGAGCAGGTATCGCGCCGGAGAGATTGACCTTGTGACCAATGTCGCTTTAGAACCGCTCGCCGTCAAACTGCTGACTTCATATCAAGACTTTCAGCGCGAGACTTTCGGCGCGTTGAATTTCTATCGCTTCAATTCCTCGCGCCCGCCGTTTGATGATGCGCGCGTGCGGCGCGCGTTCGCCCTTGCGATAAACCGCGACAAGTTAAACCGCGATACGCACGGCGACACTATTGTTCCCGCGCGAACCTTCATGCCGTCTGACGCAACGACAGGCGCGGTAAATTTAGATTCAGAAATGTGTCTGACTCACGATGTAAGCAAAGCCCGTGAGTTAATGATTGACGCGGGTTATGAAGGCGTGGGGAATTTTCCCGTCGTGCGTTTGCTTATCAATCGCAACGATGAACAGCGCGCCGTCGCGCTCTCCGTCGCGGAAATGTGGCGCACCGCACTCGGCATCGAAACGGAAATCATCATTAAAGATTGGAGCGATTACGAAGCCGCCGTGCGCGCCGGAGATTTCGACATCGCGCGGCGCAGCCACGTCATGCAAACGCCGGATGAATCGAACAACATGCGATTGATGTTTGAAATGGAAACGGTCAACGACCCGTCCGCCGACGCATCTCGAAACAACGTTTCACCCGACACACAATCCAGCGTGAATCAAGCTTTAAGCTTAAACGGTGCGATGCCTTCACCGCCTGAAGCTAACTCCTCGCCCGACATCGCCACCGACCGAAAAGCTTTAGAACTTTTGCCCGCCGTGCCGCTCTACTTCGCAGCGTCGTTCTCACTTGCCAAGCCTTACGTCACAAACTTCAATCGCAACATGCTTGATGCGACTTCGCTTAAACACATCGAGATTGATACGGCGTGGCGACCACCGGATGAAGCATCGAAAATCATCATCAAGTATGGCGAGTGATGTCTGACACTTTTCCGTCCCGTTAGGGACGCTCGAATTTAGCCCAGCGATTCATTGCTGGGAACGCACGGAGAGATGAACGAGTCCCGTAAGGGACGGCTGACCTTGCAGACATTCAGCCGTCCCTTACGGGCAATAGCATTTAGTTAAGAAAATAATCGCCCGTTTGGAGGCGGGCGATGCCCGCCGTGCGCGGGGACGGCAGGCATAGCCCGCATCCAAACAACCTTAACTTAATGCCATTGCCCTTACGGGACTTGAATGATTGTTTGCACATATACCCAGCGATAAATCGCCGGGCTATTCTCACGATGTCCCTACGGGACAAACCGAAATGTATTGAGACATCAAGTACGGCAGTGATTGTGATAGCGCGGCACTGATAATCCTGCACACGTCATTTCAAGTTCGACGGGCAACCATCCAAACCATGCGCGCCACCAATGTTTGTATGCGCCTGAAAGTGTTTCTTGCCCGTCTGCGCGCGTGCGTGGTAACGTGCATTAAGGTGTGAAGTTACCGCCGATTTAATGCTTTTTGTCTGACGCTTTTCAGGTCTCCCTCATTCATTGTCTTTAATCTTCAAGCAAGCATCTTTGAAACCTTGAGCGTGTCGGCGTGCATTCGAGAGGTGATAAAGAAAGTGATTGCTCATTCGCAAATTCCCGTAAAGGTGTGGCTTATTATGGCGACCATAAATCAACGTCAAACGATTAAGTTATGTACGCTCATTATCGTTTCAATGATGGCGACGGCGTGCGCGTCGGCTGGAGCGGAAGATAAATACTTCGGCAAAATCGCGCCGCCTAAAGGTCAGGTGTTGCGCTACATCACGGGTGCTGAACCGGAAACCATTGACCCGCACACGATGACCGGACAACCCGAATCGCGCATTGCCGCCGCCCTGTTCGATGGTCTGGTCGAGTATGACGAGAAAGGTGTGAACCCGATTCCGTCGCTTGCCCAGCGTTGGCAACCGAACGAGAACGGAACAATCTGGACGTTCTATCTGCGCCGCGACGCGCGTTGGACTGACGGCACGCCGCTTAACGCTCACGACGTAGTTTATTCATGGCGGCGCGGTGCTTCGCCGGAACTCGCCGCCACATATGCGAACTTTATGTACGTCGTCAAAAACGGGCAAGCTTATAACGCGCAATCGGCTTTCGTGCGCGATGCGGCGACCGGAAAGTATGCGACTGAAAGTGATTTGGAACGGGCGGGCAAAGACGGAGCGGTAAACTTTACAGGCGATGTCCCCGTGCGTTTTGACCAACCAAACGAAACGCAAACTCAAGCCCCAATTCAAGCCGCCGCCCAAACGACAACGCAAACTAAAAGCGAAAAGTATTTATTTGTTCCCGCCGATGAATCACTGCGCGCCAAACTTCTCGCGGGCGACGCGGCGAAGAAGACACCTGCCAAACCCGAACTGGCGCGCTTCACCGAAGGCAAAGAATTTGTCCCGGTCACGAAAGAATATGTTGGCGTCAAAGCCCTCGACGATTACACATTGCAAGTCACGCTCGAAGGTCCGACCGCGTATTTTACGAAGATGATTCTGCATCAATTCTTTCGCCCCGTGCCGCGTCAGGCAATCGAAAAGCACGGCGATAAACTTTGGATTAAACCGGGCAACATCGTTTCTTCCGGCGGCTTTCGTATGGTTTCTTGGAATCCTTACGACAAGATTATTGTTGAGCGCAACCCGTTTCACTGGGACGCGGAGAATACGCTGCTCGACCGCATCGTGTTTCCTTCCGTCGAAGAATTGACGACCGCGATGAACCTGTACAAGTCGGGCGAAGTTGACGCGACGCAGAGCAACGAAGTTCCCGTACCGTGGCGCAATCAACTTTTCAAAACCAAGAAAGATTACGTCGCCGGACCTGCGCTGTATGTTGAATTTTTGGCAATCAAAACAACGATGCCGCCATTTAATGACGCGCGCGTGCGGCGCGCTTTGTCGTTGGCGATTGACCGTCGTGTTCTGGCTGACCGCGCTCCGGGTCAACTCGGCGCGATTTCGATGTCGCCGCCGATGGACGGTTACGACCCGCCGCAAGGGACTGACTTTAAGCCGGACGAAGCCCGCCGCTTGCTTGCCGAAGCGGGTTTTCCTGACGGCAAAGGCTTTCCCGAATTTGAAATTGTCTATAACACGAACGAAAACAACAAAGCACTTTATGAAATCGTGCAAGCGATGCTCAAGCGCGAATTGGGCATCAAGGTTGAACTGACGAACCAAGAATTTCGCACCTATCTCGTCAACACGCGGGCATCTGCGCTCAACTACAAAGGCTTATCGCGTCACGGTTGGGTAGCCGATTACGCCGACCCGAATGCGTTTCTCGAATTGCTGCTTTCCACTTCCGAAAACAATCACACCGGATGGAAAGACCCGAAATATGATGCGATGTTGCTTGCCGCCAACGCCGAAACAAACCTTCCGCTTCGCATCGAAAAACTTCGCCAAGCCGATGCCTACGCGATGAGGGAACAGCCCATGATTCCGTTGACCGTTAAGCCGCTGGCGTGGGTTAGAAAACCCTACGTGCGCGGGATGAACGCGAATGTGCTTGACCAGCATAATTGGCGGCGCGTTTCGATTGACCATGATTGGCAGGCGAGTTTGAAAGCTTCCGATTCGGCGGCGCAATCAAAAAAATAAAGTCACGTTAAAAGAGAGAACTCACAATGTTCAGTTTCATCGTTCGTCGCTTGCTCGTGATTCTGCCGATGGTGTTGATTGTCATCACAATTGCGTGGGCGTTGATTCGTCTTGCTCCCGGCGATTTTTACGCGACGGAAAGAGGATTGCCGCCCGCCGTCGAGAAGAACATTCGTGCTAAATATGGGCTTGATGATGCTTGGTATATTCAGTACGGAAAGTTGATGCGCCAACTCGCGGTGCTTGATTTCGGTTTCTCGCGCAAATATCAAGAGCAAACCGTCAACGAGATTTTGCGGCGCACGTTGCCCGTTTCAATCTGGGTTGGGTTGAGCGCGTATCTCATCGCGTTGGTTTTAGGATTGACGTTCGGGACAATCGCCGCACTGCGGCAAAACTCCGCGCTCGATTATTCTTCGATGGCGGCGGCGATGCTCGGTATCAGTATGCCGAATTTCGTTTTGGGTCCTATCTTAGTTTTGGTGTTCGCGTTGACGTTGTTCTGGCTGCCGCCCGGACGTTGGGAATGGGTGGAAGTCGGCGGCATATATTTACCGAACATCAAATATCTCATCCTGCCCGCGATTACTTTGTCCGCCGTTTATATGGCGTACATCGCGCGGCTGACGCGCGCCGGGATGTTGGAAGTCCTACGCAAAGACTACATACGCACCGCTCGCGCCAAAGGCTTGAGCGAACGTCAAGTCGTCTTTCGTCACGCCTTGCGCGGCGGCATCCTTCCGGTTGTGAGTTACACGGGACCCGCGCTCGCTTTCCTTGTCGCGGGTACGGTCGTCGTTGAGCGCGTGTTCGCGTTGCCGGGTTTGGGGAACTACTTCATCAATGCCGCGCTTAATCGTGACGCGCCGTTGCTCTTAGGCATCACGGCGTTTATCGCCATTGTCGTGCTTGTCTTCAATCTTCTGGTTGACATCGCATACGCTTATATTGACCCGCGCATACGATATTAAGGAATTGATTCATCGGTTCATTGACTCAATGACTGAATGAAGCAATGGGAAGTTAAAAGTCATGCCTGACCTACCTGATACCACTTCATCGCGCACAGAAGAAACGACGCTGCCCGCGCCTTCCGAAGCCGTCGCCACAAACGAAATCAATTTGCCGGAAGCGATGGCTGCCGACCAGCTTTATGGGACTGCGCCGCCCGCAGATTCAATCGGACAGGAAACGACGGGCGGCTATCTCGAAGGCACAAGCCTCTGGCGCGATGCGTGGAAGCGCTTGAAGAAAAACAAATTGGCGATGGTGGGCGGCGTCGTCACGCTCATCATCATCTTCGCTTCGCTTTTTGGACCTTACATAGTCAAAGCATATAACGGCTTCGATTACGCGACGATTCCGGCGGAGCGTGAACTCATCGAAGCGAGACCGCCGAGTTTATTGCACCCGATGGGGACTGACCCGCAAGGGCGCGACATTCTCGCGCGTGTGTTGTACGGCGGCAGAATCAGTTTGATGGTCGGTATCATCTCGACGTTCGTTTCACTTCTTATCGGCGTCACCTACGGCAGCGTCGCGGGTTATCTCGGCGGGCGCATAGACAGCGTGATGATGCGCGTCGTTGATGTGCTGTTTGCGATTCCATACATGATGCTCGTCATCGTCTTGCTGGCACTGTTCGAGAAATCTTTATTCCTGCTTTTCGCCGCGCTCGGTGCGGTGTCGTGGTTGACGATGGCGCGCATCGTGCGCGGACAAGTCTTATCACTCAAGCATCAAGAATTTGTCGAAGCCGCGCGCTCAATCGGTGTGCCGACATGGAAGATAATCTTGCGGCATCTCGTACCGAACACGCTAAGTCCGGTTATCGTTTATGCGACGCTGACCGTTCCGAGTGTGATGTTGCAGGAAGCCTTCTTGAGCTATTTGGGATTGGGCGTGCAAGCACCGCTTTCGTCGTGGGGTACGCTCGCGTCCGAAGGCGCGCAGAACATCGCCATCTTTCCATGGATGATGATTTTTCCCGGCGTCGTGATGGCACTGACGTTGTTCTCCTTGAACTTCGTCGGCGACGGTTTGCGCGACGCGCTCGACCCGCAAATGAGAAAAAGCTAAGAAGAATTGATTCATTGATTCATCGGCTCATTGACTCAATGAAAAGCGGAACGTCTTTAATGAAACGCCTTTCAGCCGCGTTCACGCGGCTTTCCGCGAAGCGGTACTTAGACCAGCCGTTCGACGGCTGGGGACGATTGCCAACCAAGTTCATCAGCCCGTTTCCAACGGGCTTTCGCCTGCGGCTTGAGCCGTTCGGTCGCTGTGGCTGAAGCCGGAAGAGAAGGACGTTAAAACGCCCTTGCACATTTATTGACTGCTTACCCATCGCTCAAAGCGATGGTCTATGCGCCCTTCGGGAAAGCCGTCTGAAGACGGCTGAGTAGTTACAATGAATCAATGAATCAATCTTCACAAACGCTTTTATCGGTCAACAATCTTGCCACCCACTTCGCCACCGAAGAGGGAATTATCCGCGCGGTTGATGGCGTCAGTTTTGAACTCAAACGCGGCGAGACACTCGGCATCGTCGGTGAGTCGGGTTCGGGTAAATCGGTGACGAATCTTTCGATTTTAAGATTGATTCCCGAACCGCCCGGACGCATCGCGGGCGGCGAAGTCATCTTCAACGGGCAAGACCTTTACGCGCTCACGAATGAAGAGATGCGACGGATTCGCGGGCGGCGGATTGCGATGATTTTTCAAGACCCGATGACATCGCTTAATCCGTTTATGCGAATCTCGAAGCAGTTGATGGAAATCACGCGGCTTCATCTCGGCTATTCAAAATCGCAGGCTTACGAACACGCCGTCTCGATGCTCGAACTCGTCGGGATTCCCGATGCGCGGGCGCGTGTTGATTCTTACCCGCACGAATTTTCCGGCGGGATGCGTCAGCGTGTGATGATTGCGATGGCTCTCTCATGCGAACCGGAACTGCTTATCGCAGATGAACCGACGACGGCTTTAGATGTCACGATTCAAGCGCAGATTCTCGAACTCATCAAAGACCTTAAACGCAAAACCGGAACGAGCGTCATTCTCATCACGCATGATTTGGGCGTCGTCGCGGGAATGACCGACCACATCATCGTGATGTACGCCGGACGAATTTTTGAACAGGCACGCACACTTGATTTGTTTCGCGCTCCGGCGAACCCGTACACGAAAGGCTTGTTGCGTTCCGTCCCTGACCCGACTTCCGAACAGGGCGAGTTGTATCAGATACCGGGCTTGCCGCCCGACCTTGCGAACCTGCCGAAAGGGTGTCCGTTCGCCGCACGATGTGAACGCGCCGAAGAAATCTGCGGGCGCGAGTATCCGCCGTTTGTCGAAGTCGCGCCTGACCATCATTCGCTGTGTCACTTCGCTATGGAAGTCTATGCGACATCAAAGCGCGAACGGGAATCACGAATCGCGGCTCCATCGGCAACGGGCAATGCCATACTTCCCGTCACGAATCAAACTTCACCTTCAAACACTTCGCTTGCAAACGAGAATCTTCGATGAACCTTCAACCACAAGTTTCAAACGCGAATCCGCCATTGCCCGTTCACGCCCAAACAGATACAGGCGAAAACGCTTTGCTTTCGGTGCGCGATTTGAAAGTGCATTTCGACCTCGGCGGTGGCGGTGTGTTCGACAAGTTGACGGGCAAGGGTGAGCGGCGCGTGGTGAAGGCGGTGGACGGCGTTTCGTTTGAAATCAAGGCGGGCGAAACACTCGGACTCGTCGGTGAATCCGGTTGCGGTAAGTCAACTCTGGGACGTTCGATTTTGCGCTTGACCGAACCGACGGGCGGCGAAGTGATTTACAAAAACAAGAATCTCGCGCGGCTTTCGTCACGCGAAATGCGTCTTGAACGACGGCACTTGCAAATGATTTTCCAAGACCCTTACGCCTCGCTCAACCCGCGCATGACGGTCGGGCAAATCATCTCCGAACCGATTGAAACTTTCGCGCTCGCACACGGGCAAGAGAAAGAACGCTCGGTGCGCGAGTTGATGGAGAAAGTCGGGTTGAGCGCGCGTTTCATCAAACGCTATCCGCACGAATTTTCCGGCGGGCAACGGCAACGCATCGGCATCGCCCGCGCCCTCGCCGTGAATCCCGATTTCATCGTCGCGGACGAACCTATTTCCGCACTCGACGTTTCGATTCAAGCTCAAATCATGAACTTGATGGACAAGTTACAGCGTGAGATGAACTTGACTTATCTTTTCATCTCGCACGATTTGCGCGCCGTGCGGCACGTTTCCGACCGCGTTGCCGTGATGTACTTGGGTAAAATCGTCGAACTCGGAGCGGCGCGCGAAGTCTATGAAGAACCTTTGATGCCGTACACGAAGGCATTGATTTCCGCCGCTCCCGTGCCTGACCCGGAAAAGGAGGCGACGCGCCAACGCATCGTTTTACAGGGCGATGTGCCGTCGCCCATCAACCCGCCTTCCGGCTGTCGCTTTCACACGCGCTGCCCGTTCATGGTCGCCGAATGCAAAAGCGTCGAACCGTCTTTAGTCGAAATCCGCCCGCGACACTTCGCGGCGTGCATCCGCATCAGTCCCAGTGAACCACACATCGAAACGGTCGCGCCCGGTGCAACGCCCGGTCTTAATAACGTCAGTTCGATACAGAAGCAGTAAAGTTTATCCACAAAACAACACGAAACGACACGAATCAAAGCCAGATTCCTTGAATGTTTTTATTCGTGTTGATTCGCATGCTTCGTGGATAAAATCCTTTTCACCGCGCTGAAATCGGGTTCGCATTCGTTATATTCTATTACTCACAACGCTCCCGAACTTAGAAGCGTGGTGCAAGTTTTAGCCGGTCGTGTGAAACTTGCCGCCCGGCAGTCTCACTGCCTATACTTGAGTTCAGCGAAAGTAATTGCAAGAAGCGTGCGGCTCGAAGGTGACGTTTATGTTCCACCGGGAAACTCTTGTATCGTTAGTCAGTTTAGATTTTTCGGACGCCTCTCACCGGCGTCACGTCAGAATGTGTCTCTCTGCTCCGCGATGGATAACACGCAAGCCACCGATAGTGCCGCACACGAAACTTCCGCCGCTTCGATTATTTCTGAAGTCACGGAACTTCTAGCTACCGCCGCGCAGCACACCTCTGACATGGCATTGCTCGCCGTATCGGGTCAGCAACCGCCGTCTCTCGCACAAGTCAACCAGAACTCGTTTTGCCACGCGATACAATCTTCGCGCAGACACGCGCATTTATGCGAACCGTTTTGCGGGCAAGCTTTTTATCTGGCTTTAGAAAACGGTGACGCCGCGAGTTACCGATGCCACGCCGGATTTAATTGTCGTGTAGTACGCATCGCAACGCATCACGGACGACAAACCTCCGTCATCGTCGGACGTACTTTGACCGAAAGCGATGCGTATCGAAAACTTGAACAACGCACACTTAACGGTGACTTGCGGGATTTGGCTTCCGCCGGACTGTTTGACCGGATTCACTTTCTGTCAAAACGTGATTACGAAAAAAACATTGAGCGCGTTATCGAAACATTGAAGGGTCACGGCAGCAGTAACATCACAAGCGGGCAAGAAGGCAGTATCGCTATGGAATCAGTTCCGCCGTCAAACATCGGGAATCTATCAGATGGCACTCCGTCCAACGGTGCAAAAGCATCTGCGCTTATCAGCACGACTGAAACGAGTGTTGCGCAACTTTTGCTGCCCATCGGGATGACACTCAAGGAAGCGTGCAACTTGGTCACCGATGCTCTCGCCGGAACACACAACATCAAAGCCTTGCTGCTTGCCTTGCGGTTTGACGATGTGTTGGTCAGTGTCGCCGTGCGTGGTGATGACGCGAGTAAAACTTTTGCGATTGATCTGGAAGATTCACGATTGTTGCAAGCGGCGCAGAAAAACGAGTGGTTGAAAATCGGATATGTGAAAGATGATGCTCAACGCTTTTCAATCCGCTTCGTTTCGGCAGATGAAAAGAGTGTGGATGTAAAGAATGCGGAGAATGCCGCCCAACTATTTCCGCTTGTCGTCGGGAACGAAGTGCGTGGCGGATTGGTCATCGGTGACGTGCTTGATGACACGCAACAGCGCACGCTCGCCACGTTCTGTCACGAAATCGCCGTTCCGCTCGAAGTCTTGCGTTTGCGCGAAGAAGTCGGACGCCGCACACACCTCGAATTACACTTGAGCCGTCTCACCGAACATCTCAATCGCGTCGAACCGGATGATGCTTATTTCGCCGTTCTCCAACACTCAGCCGAACTCGTCGGAGCAGAGCGCAGTTCGTTGTTTCTATTCGATGAAGCCTCAAACGAATTGACGGGACGCGCCGCCTTAGGACCGCGCGCCGAACTCGCGCGTAATGCCCGTATACGTCTTGGCGACGGTGTTTCCGGCACGGTCTTACGCGAAGGGCGTGCGCTCGTCGTGCGCGATGTGCGCGTTGAGACGACGGGACACGCGCCCGCACCGGCAGAGCATTCTTATAAAACCGATTCGTTTATCAGTATGCCGATTATCGTCGGCAGTCGTCGTGTCGGCGTGCTTAACGTCACGGATAAATTCGGCGGCGGATATTACAGCGACCTCGACCTAGACATGTTGCAATCGCTCGCGCCGCAAATCGCGCTCGCCATTGACCGCGCCGAATGGCATCACAAAGCGTCGCAGTTTCGCAAACTCTCAATCACCGATTCACTGACGAATCTCCTAAATCGTCGTTACCTTGAAGAGCGACTTAGCGAAGAGGTCGAACGCTCGAAACGCCACGATTTTTCGATGTGTTTTATGATGATTGATATTGACGACTTCAAACTCTATAACGACCGCAACGGTCATCAAGCGGGCGACCTCGCGCTTGAATTGACCGCGCAAAATCTGAAGTCCGCACTGCGCGCCGTCGACACCGCCGCGCGCTACGGCGGCGAAGAATTCAGCGTCCTATTACCGCAGACGACAATCGAAGAAGCCCAAATCATCGCCGAACGCATACGTCGCCGCGTCGAACGCACGCGCTATCCGAACAGCGACCTTCAACCGCTCGGTGCGATTACGGTCAGCATCGGCATCTCGGCTTTCGCGCCCGGAGTTGAAACCTTAAAAGCCATCATCAGCCACGCCGACCAAGCCCTCTACATCGCCAAGCATCTCGGCAAAAACCGTATCCACGTCGCTTCCTCAGCAGTAGGCAGTAAGCAGTAGGCAGAGGGCAGTAGGCAGTAGGCAGAGGGCAGTAGGCAGATAAAAGAGGGTGAGTAAATCTTATTGATACTCGCCCTCTTCCTGCCTTTGGATTTAACTGCCTACTGCCTACTGCCCTCTGCCTACTGTTCCTACGGTTGTATCCGCAATGTAAAACTGCATATCCCGATTTTCTGGTCGGGTGAGACGGGAGTCGGTTCTTCGCGTGAGGCTTCGCTTCCGGCGACGAGTGTCGGGTTGCGCCCTTTCGATGTCAGCCAGTAACGATTGTGCGCGTCGCGCGTCAGAACGGCGTGGATGCGACTGACTTCCGGGTCGCCTTTAATCGGTACGTCAACCGGAATCGCCTGTGAGCCGCGCCCGATGGTGACCTCTTCTTTGGTGACGGGAACGACGGCTTGACGAACACCGCCATGCCAGACTTCGATTGAGTAGAGCGTCGCGGGTCGGGCGCGTACTTGCGTCACTTCGCCTTCGGACGATGAGTCCTCGTTTGATGAAGGTTGAGTGGCGGCGGCGGTCGGCGTCTGGGTCATGCGCGGCATCACCATCGTGTTGCTGGTTTCGGTTTCGTCCCACACTGGTTGAACGCGGAACTCGCCTTTTTGCAATGTGCCGTCAACGCGCAGTTCGACGGCAAAGGATTTCGTGGCAAGCTGCGTGTGTCCGGCGAGTTCGCGGGCGCGGTCTGATAGAACATGAAACAAGCCCTGTTCAAGCCCGCGCCGTTTTTCGCCGCGCCATTCCTTATCGTCTTCGGCACTAAGATAAACGATGTATTCGCGCGGAATGAATGTTTGTCCGCCGGGCGGCGTGAACATTTCGCGCTGCATCACGACTTCGACTTCGCGTGCGATACGCACCAAAAATTCTTCCCACACGCGACGCGGTTGCACCCGTTCGTCAACGCTCGCCAACGGGTCTTGAGCTTCAACGCCGTCAACCCAACGGCGAATGGATTCGAGTAGTCCCACTCTGATTATTAAACCTCTCTGACGCTTAATCCCGCGCTTATGGGAAATGTAAAAACGATTTTTAAGACTTGATGCGACTTAATGTCAGGTCATCGCGCTCTGACGTAATTCTTATTCAACCAACCCTCGTCGGCTGACTTGGGGTTTTGCTTCGGCGCGCCGTACTCAACCACCACGACGTTATACCATCCATTATCTTCGCTGACGATACGGACGCGCGAATTGCGCGGAACTTTTCCGACAACCGGATTATCCGTTCCCGCACCGCGCCGTAGATTGACATCGGTGGTTGTCAAAAACTCGCGCCCGACGGGTGACGTGATGACCTGTCCTGCGCCGGTGTTCGGGCGGGCGTTAGTGCGCGCGTTGGAGTTGGAAGTCGCGGCGGCGGGGACGTTGCGATAATAACGAATCGTCGCCAAAACCATTCCGGCGGTGAAGACGATGAGAGCCAGCGCGACTATCCATCCACGCGAACGCTGCGTAAAACCGGACGAGGCAGCTTGTTCGTGTGAGTCGCCGAAGTTAAGCGCGAATGAAGTGTTGTTGCCGCGCGCTCTACCACTAACTTGGGGAGCATCGGAAATATCAACCACGATGCGATTGGGCGAACTGTTGTTCTTGATTTTCGGTGGAGCGGATGAGATTGCTTCGGGCGCGGGTTGTAAATCCTGATTGAGCTTCGTCGCAATGTCGTGTGCGAAGTCGGGTTTAACCGGAATGGGCGGCGCAACGGGAACAGTGCCGTTGGTCGAAGTTTCGTCGTGCGTCGTCACAGCGGAACGAAATGCGTTCCAAAAAGCGGGGACGGAAGCGTAGCGCGCCGCGGGGTTGGATTGCGTCGCCATTTTCAAGACTTCGCGCACCGCTTCCGCCCAAGCCTCTTGGCGAACGTGCGGCGGAAGATGAGTTATCGAACGCTGCGAAAACTCACGCGGAGCAGAACCCGTGAGGAGCATGTACGCCGTTTTTGCGAGTGAATAAACATCGGCTGAGGGAGTCAGGACGCCTTGATTTTCCGCGCCGGGAAGCGTCGCGGCTTGCAAATAACTCGAATCGAGCGGAGCGGTAATCGCCAGCGGGTGATGTTCCGGCGGAGCGTAGAGGTCAGAGCCGACGCGCGTGATGGCTTCGTCTTTGCCGTCAATGAACTTGATTTTAGCGACGCCAAAATCGGCAATCTTGACGGTTTTCTGGTCGGCGGTGAGCAGCAGATTGTGCGGCTTGATGTCGCGGTGAATCACGCCTTTGGAATGCGCGTAAGCCAAGCCGTCGCAAACCTGTTCGAGATAGTAAAGAACCGCGTCCACGCTCAAAGGTTGACGGCGACAGAGGGCGGCAAGGTCGCCGCCTTCCATGTATTCAAGCACGAGATAATGAAACGTGCGTCCGCCTAAATCAATCGCCGTTCCGTGTCCGAGACGGCTGATGATGTGCGGGTGACGCACGCGGTCAATCGCCACCGCTTCATTGCGGAAGTTCTCAATAAGCTTGTTCTCCAAGTCGGCATCCGGCACGCCTTGAAGAAAAGGATTCAAGGCTTTGATAACCACCAACTTGCCCGCACCGCCTTTGTCGGTTGAGGAAGATTGTAAATCGCGTGCGATATAGATTTCGGCGTAACTGCCGGGACTTCCAAGCCGCTCGATGACATCGTAGCGATTATCAATTCTGGAGTGCTGAAGTCGAAGTTCGCTCATGAGGTTGGGTCGTTCGTTCGGGCGCGTTAAAGTCTTGGGAAAAGAAGTTGTCAATTTAAGCGAACTTAATCATGCCCGCCTTATTGCGGCGGCGGTGTTTGTGAAGCGTTCGGATTATCCGGTTGATTGTTGAATTGGTTATCGGGTTGATTGTTCGGCTGATTGTTCGGCTGATTAGTGATGCCCGCGTGCGAAAGCGTTATGTATTCGTCAAGCAGTTTCGCGGCGTTCTGTATACGTTGCGGCTCGCCCGATTGCAAAGCGTTTTCGGCTGATTGCAGGGCGCGTCCGGCTGCCGCCGTCTGTGCGCCGTTGGTTGTGACGGGTTGATTTTTGAAGTGCGTAATGACTTGTGAAAACGCATTCGCGGCTTCTTCGGTTTCACCTTTGAAGACGGAAGCCCGCCCGTAGAGATAAACAAATTCAGGGTCGTTTGCGCGGTTCGGATTCTTCTGTTTCTCGCTCATCATACGCAACCACATTTCATCGGGACGCGCATCAATCGCGGCTTTGCGTTCTTCGTAAGACGCGGCGGCGAAAAATTCGTTTGATTCACCGCGCACCTCCGGCAGCGTCGTGAGAGGTGTGACGGGCTTTTCTTGAAACAACGTCCAAGCGTAAAACCCGCCGAAGCCGACGACGGATAAAATCAGAACAGCCAGCGTGAGTTTGGTCAACGTTCCGGCGATGTTCGATTGCTTGCGTTCGGGTTGCGAGTTTTTAACGCCCGCGGCGGATGCTTCGGCAGTTTGCGGAATAGTGACGACGGTGCGATTTCGACCGCCGTTATCGCCGCCGTTATTTGAAGCGTCAATTACGATGGGCGATGTGATTGGCGGCGGGGAATCATTGTGCCGGATGCGCGGACTCAAAGTCGTTTCGTCTTCATAAACCGGAGCGTGGGCGACGGGCGATGACGTGAAACTTTGCTTGGTGCGCGCCCCGATGCGAATGATGACGGCGGTTAAATTATCTTCCGCGCCGCGTTGGTAACACAATCGTTTGAGTTCTTCGCAGACGGCTTCGAGGTCATCATAATCCCGGAGAAAAGATTGCAATTCTTCGTCGTGTATATGGCGCGTGATGCCGTCGGAGCAGAGCAGGTAGGTCGTGCCTTCGACAAGCGGGTGGGCGTGCAAATCAACTTCCACTGCCGCTTCAGCACCGAGCGCGCGGCTGATGATGTTGCGGTTCGGATGCGCGGCGGCTTGTTCTTCGGTGATGCGTCCGGCGCGCAATTCTTCTTCGACGACCGAGTGGTCAATCGTTTCGCGCGACAACACGCCTTCGGGGGCGAGACGATAGATGCGCGAATCTCCGACGTGTCCGAACGTGACGGAATCAGTTCCAATGTGAAGCGCGACGATGGTGGTCGCCATCATGCTGACGCGACTGCCGCCCTTGCGCGTCATGCCGTAAATCGCGGCGTTGGCGCGTTGAATTGCGAGTTCCAATAAATCTTCAATGTCATCTTCGGGCGTGTGACGACGGAAGGCTTCGCTCAAAGTTTCAATCGCGGTTTGCGATGCGACTTCGCCGGATTGCGCCCCGCCGACGCCATCGGCAACCGCGAAGATGCCGCGCTCCGCATCGGCGAGCAAAGAGTCTTCGTTGACCGGACGCTTTTCGCTTAAACCACGGTCGGTGACGGTGGCGATTGTGATGTTGAGTTTCGCGGCTGTCTGCATTATTCGACTGCCTCCAAAACAGCGGGACGTTCTTCCGCTTGCGGTACGGGACGCGAGATTACGGCTTGACGATTGAACGCTTCGCTGTCTTTCGCGTTCCGGTGTGAGAATGCCATCAGAAGCCCAAGCATCGCAAACGACGTGATAAGCGAAAACCCGCCGTGAGAGACAAACGGCAGAGTGATGCCGGTCATCGGTAAAGCGCGCAACACGCCGCCCGTATTGACGAGAGCCTGCAAACCGATAAACGCCGTGAACCCGGCGGCGCACAGTTTCGAGAACATATCACGCGCATCAATCGCCGTTCGCACGCCCGCGTTGACAAGGATAATCAAGGCGAGAAAGAGAACCGCCCCGCCGAGTAATCCGAATTCTTCGGCAATCGCGGCGTAAATATAATCAGAGTCCGCGACAGGAATCACTTCGGAAAATCCCAAGCCCAAACCTCTACCCGTCATGCCGCCGGACACGATTCCGAACGTCGCCTGCGAGGGTTGAAACGCGATGCGGTCAAACCAAATATCGGTGTTGACCGTGCGCCGCATCGCGGGCGATTCCGTTGCCAATTCGCGCATCTTGACATCGCGGGCGAGCGCATCTTGATAGTCACCCTTCCACCAATCGGTATCAGTCGGCGGCGGATTGAAACCGTCAAGCCACAGGTGAAAACGTTGCTGAATGCGCGCCGGGAGAGCGGCTTTAATCGGAGATGCGAGCGTCGGGAGAAGCGGAACTTTCTCTTGCGTCTCACGCGGCAAAGCACCGACGACAAGCACGCCGATGATGAACGCGACTGAACCGACGAACAATAAAAGTTGAACCGGACGCCGCACCGCGACGAGATAAAGCGTCGCATAAGCTCCGGCGAAGACCATCATCTGACCGAAATCTTTGAGGGCGAAAAAAGGTATGAACGGCATCATCGCCATCACGATGAGCGGCACGATGTCGCGCGCACGCGGAATGCCCCAGTAGGTTTGCGCGAGGTTGCGATAGAGCGCGGTCAGTATTCCGGCGAAACCTACGAGCAGAGGGATTTTGAAAATCTCCCAAGGCGTCATGCTGCCGACTTTACCGAAACTCGAAAACGCGACCGTGACGGTGAAAGGTATCAGCGTCGCAATCACGATGATAAAGCTATGGCGTTGCAGCCAGCGCAGTACGTCATCGCGCACGGCAAGCGAATAGGCAACGGCGAGGGCGAGAAACGCGAGAAGCGGAATCCATGTAAATGACGACGTGAGCGCGCCGGAAAATGTGAAGCCGGAACGCCTGACTTCTTCCGCGTCTTGATTAACATTGGCGGGGCTTTCCGTGATGCCGAGCATACGTTTCTTTTCGGCATCGTAAAATTGATTGACGTACCTTTCGCGCAAAACTTGCGTCTTCTCGGCGCGGGCTTGGGCGCGGTTGCGCGCACCGTATTCGGGGTCGCTGAACAAACGATACTGAACGAGCAAGCCGATAGAAAAGAGAAGTATCGCCACCGTGTAAAGCGTCCAACTGCCCGCGTAGCGTTTGACGCGCGAGAGCCAGAAGACGAGAACGACAAGCGGCAGATACAAAAGAATGTCGCGCACCGCCCCGACCATCGAAGGCTCGTAACCGCGTATCGCGGCGGCGCGCCCGACGGCGATATAGCCGACGATTTCGACGGCGATAATGGCAAGCAAAATTAACAGGTGAGATGAGGCGCGATTTTTCATGCGATTGATTTATGCGGTTGCCGATAATCTAAATCGAACCATATAACATTGGGACAGTTTAGAGGCGGGCTTCCGCCCGCCTTCGTGATGTGGGCGACAACGGCGGGGGTAAGCCCGCCTCTAAACAATGTGCGAAAATTATTGTGTGCCAATCTTTTATGCTTCGATTTAGGTTGATGATGCGAAGAAGCAAAGACTTACAATTTCAAATCTCAAATTTGAGGTTCATTATGAACTGCATCAGCGTCGCGGCGTCTGCGGCGTGCGTGATGCCGCCGGACGTGGCGCGCGTGGTTGTGAACGTGTCGTGCCTTGTCGTGAACGTGTCGGTTGAGTTTGGTTGGCAGGTTGAATGTTCACGATGTCGCCGAGCAGATTCAGTTCTTTCGCTTTCAACACCATCGCGGCGGCAACGGGACCCGCCGAACGCGAACCGTATCCGCCGCCTTCGACGACAACCGCGATTGCCAGCATCGGACGCTCAAGCGGGGCGATTGCCAGAAACCATCCGTCCACGCGCGGTTCGGGCGACATTATCGGAACTTCATATTCGCGTATCACGTTGCCGCGACGGTCACGTTCCTGACGTATGCGCGTCTTGATTTCTCCGGTCTTGGGGTCGTATTCGGGAACGTCTTTTTGTGCCGTCCCGGTTTTGCCGCCCGTGTTTATACCCGCCGCTTTGACGGGTGCGAACACGCCGCGTCCCGTGCCTTGAGGTCCGCCGGTGACGAGTCCCATGATGCGGCGCATATCGGCGGCGGCGGCGGCGGAGACGACTTGATGAAAGACTTCGGGCGGGCGGTCGTATTCGAGTTTTATCTTCATCAGTTTCCCTTCCATGTTGCCAATCGCGGCGGCGGAGAGTGCCATCTGAAGCGGGGTCATCTGTCCGGCGTAGCCTTGACCGAAACCCTCTAGGGCGATGTCGTAAGGGCGTATGTTCGGATTGGTGACGATGGTCGCTTCGCGCGGGGCAAGGGCGCGGGCGACACTCGGCGCGCTTGTATTCCAAATCTCCGGCAGGCGGCGACCGCGTAGGGCTTCTTCCGGCGAATCATAACCGCCGATGCCGAGCAGGTTCGCGGCTTGCTTCATGCGTTCGGGTCCGAGTTTGACCGCCATTTGTGCATAGAATTGGTTGCACGAAACTTGATACGCGATGTCGTTGCCGATGCGCCCGTGAACTTCCGCCGCCCCTTGGTCGTCGTAGATAACGCGCGCTCCGGGTTGCGCGTAATAACCGTTGCCACTGCACAGAAAAGTTTCGTCCTGCATCCCTGCCATATACGAAGCAATCATCGTCACGGTCTTAAAGGTCGAGCCGGGAACGTAGTATGAGCTAAGAGCGCGATTGACGAGCGGTCGGTCGCGCTCATCGGCGTTGAGTTGTACCCACGTCGCTTCGTCTTGAATCTGTTCAAGGTTGTACGACGGGTTGCTGTACATCGCCAGAATCTCACCCGTCTGCGGGTTGAGGGCGACGACCGCGCCGCTGCGTCCTTTGAGTTGGTCAACGGCGGTTTGCTGAAGTTCACGGCTGATGGTTAAACGCACATCGCGGTTCGCTTTTTGTTTGACATCACGATTAAGAACTATGTCGAGAGCTTCGGGGGCGAGCGTGCTGGTGATGCCGAACATCGCGCGCTCAAATCCGGGTTCGCCGCGTTCGCTGCCAAGGATGTGCGCCATCGCTTCGGGCATCGAATAATCACGCACGATGCGCCCGCGTTCGTCGCGGCGATACGAAGCGAAAGCGTTCTCCAATTTGCCGGAACGGTCGAGAATCCAACCGCGCAGGGTTGACTCCGAGAGTCTCCGATTACGCAAATCCTTGTAACTTAATTCTTGAAATCGTTCGTTGCGTTCTTCCGCGTAACGCGCCCAATAAACGTGCGCGCTAAAAACCATCATGGCGAGAAGGACAAACACCCAGCGCAAGATTTTCAAACCGCGATTGGTCGAAGTCGTACCGAGACGCGCGCGCACTTCATCGGGTAAGTCCGTCCCGGCGACGCCCGCTTGCGAGGCGAGCGAACGACGGCGCACGCGGTTTAGTCCATAACGAATTAAAGAAACAAAGAGTACGAGCGCGACCAGAGCCGCGCCGCCCATAAAGATGAGACTTAAAAGCGCGGGCTGTCGCTCTTGTAATGTTTGTTGAAGAATCAGCGAAAGCATGATTGAAAGTTGAAACTTGAAAATCGAAAGTTGAAGTTAAGCATGAAAGTTCGGAACATAAACCAAAATCATCTGTGTCATCACCAGTACCACAAACGAAGAAGCGCGACACGCGGTTCGTGTGTTTTGCTGACCACTGACCACCGACCACTGTCCACTTCTTTCACATCACAATTTACGAAAACGGACTTCCGCATCGCCGAAGCTGACGACATCGCCCGCTTCAATCGTGCGGGCTTCGCCGTAAGCGATGCGCCGCCCGTTGATAAAAGTGCCGTTGGTCGAACCCGTGTCGGCAAGAATTAGCGTGCCGTCGGCATTCATACGAATCGCGGCGTGAACTTTTGAAACGCTCGGATGGTCGAGCGTGAAATCATTGTCGAGTGCGCGCCCGACATTTAAGCGTCGCCCGTCGGGTTGAAACTGCAAACGCTTGTCACGCGAATCGCCGTCAATCGTGAAGCGCGCTTCAACCGTGACATCGGTTTTCTGCGCGGGCGATTCTTTAACGGGCGGACGAAAACCGCCGGTACTGGATTTCGCAGCTTTGCCTTCACGCGCGACGGCGGCTTGTGCGGCGCGTGAATTTAACTCCGCTTCGTGTTCGCCGAAAGTCGGTTCGACGGCGATGCCGGTCGTGAAAATATCAACCACCGTTTCGATTTGCACGGGTGCGAGCGTGCGAAGGCGATTGTCGTTGATGTGGTCAATCGCGGCGGCGAGCAGTTCGTGTTCGAGTTCGGCGAGGGCGTCGCGCGGAGCTTCGGCGTGCGTCCCCCATTCGATTTTAAGGCGCATCAGATGCGGCGCGACTTTGCCGAGTTCAGAATCATAACGAACGCCTTCATCAATCGTGCGCTTCATACGCTTTATCAAAGCGGAAGTCGAGAGATTGCTTTCCGCATTTGTCGAAAACGGTTCACGTCCGACGCTGCGGTCAACCATCGCCCCCATGCCTTCAAACATACGACGAAACAGACGTTCAATCATCGCTTCATCGCGCGGGCGTTGGAGAGCCGGAATGTTTTTCTTCGCGGGTGGAGCGGCATTCGCGTCCGGTTTATTGTTCGACTCTTGAGACATGATTTTATAAATCTGCTTGGTGAAATCGGGTTCGTTTCAAATCACGGTTAGGCTTGCACGTCCGGGCGTCACTATGGGGAAAGCTTGCACCGAAAGGGAGTGAAATCATTTTAACTGAAATGTTCGCGTCGAGAGAAGATAGACGTGTTTTAGATGTAAGTTTGCGAACTTTATTTGGCTGGCGATTGATGTTCAATGTTTAATTCCGAGCGTTGCCGTCGGGCTTCATATAGTACGATGCCGAGCGCGACGGCGACGTTGAGACTTTCCACCGGAGCAATCATCGGAATGGAAACCACATCGTTCGCGGTGAGGAGTTCGCCCGCGTCGAAGCCGTGGGCTTCCGCTCCGACGATGACGACGCGCGGCAGCGTCCAGTCGAGTTCGAGATATGACGCGGAAGCGCGGGCATCAAGCATCACGGTGCGGAAGTTTCTGTGACGGCAAAATTGTGAGAGTTCGGAAAACGTCGCATTCGTCCAACACGGCAAACGAAAACTCGCGCCCATCGCACCGCGCAATGTTTTCGGTGAAAAGAGATTGACGGTGTGCGCGGTGGCGATGATGCCGCTTGCTCCCGCCGCTTCCGCCGCGCGCATGATGCTTCCCGCGTTCGCCGGATTATTGACTTGATTGAGGGCGACGATAAGCGGGTTTTGAGTTTTGATTTGTGCGTTGAAAGTTTCAAAGTCGGACGGCGGGCGGACGGCGATTAAGGCGATGCCCGGCGGCGATTTCGTGTCGCTCATCGAAGCGAAGACTTCATCGTTGACAAGTGCTGAATGCACGGTGCGGTGCGCGATTAAGTCGAGCAGTGCGCGCCCACGAGCGTCGCGTTCGATGCGTTCGGTATGGAAGGCTTCGATGATGATTAAATCGTTTGCCTGCGCCGCTTCTTCACATAAGCGCAAGCCTTCGATAAAGATAAGTTCGGGTTCGCGCCCGGCACGCGTCGCACGCGCATGACGCACTCGCTCATTCTGTTTGCTGGTAATCAACTTGTTTCTATGCCTTGCGGGGAAGTTTAACCGATGCCGTCGGTGTCAATCGTCACCCACACGGGATAATGGTCGGACACGCCGAGCCACCGACGCGCGCCGTGAGCTTTGACTTTTAGATTGCGGGTGAAAATCCAATCGGTATGCAAGCGAATGAATCCGGCGCGCCATGTCGTCGTGCCAATCGGAAACGGCGTCGTGAAATGATGTGCTTCAAGCAAGAGGCGCATCGCATCACACGCCGCGCGGTTGAGCGTGTTGAAGTCGCCAACCAAGACCACCGCATCGGCGGGTGTGTCGCGTGTCGCATGTGTGGCGTGGTCGAGTATGAAGCGATGTTGCGCGAGTTGGTTTTCAATCGAAGCGTGCGTGTCAATGTGCGCGTTGTAGAGATGAAGATGCCTTGCGCCGAACTTGAATAAAGAATAAATTCCGGTGCGCGGACGCCACGCGCAATCCGTCCACGGCAGAGCCAAGCGTTCCGACTTGATAAAGGCGGCGCGGCTTAAATTTGCGACTCCGGTATCACCCGCGTCGTCGGGTTTAATGGCTTCTTCAAAATCGAGCCACCAGCGTTTCGGTTCGACGGAAGCTTCGCGCGGCAGTATGGATTCAGCGTGGGCATAATTCATGTTAAGCGAAGCGGCGAGTTCGCGTGCGATGTGATGTTGCCCGGCGCGGCGTGTATGTTTGTCGGCTTCTTGAAGGGCGATGATGTCGGGGGCGGGCATCCGTCCCGACGTGTTGAAAACCTGTGCGGCGCGGCGTAAATGTTTGGCAACGAGGGTTGGACGACGACCGGGCAGCGTGAAGCCGAGACGACGCAAATAGCTACCGGAAATCAGAAGCGAACCGACGGCATAACGTATGTTGAAAGACGCGATGGTCAACTCGTTCGGGACGCGCGCGGTGCGAAGCAAATCGGCGGCGTGACGTGAACATACTTCAAGGTGTTCATCCGTCGCGGGTTGGTTCATGCTGCTTTTGCTTCGTGCATATCCAAATTGTGAGGCAATCGGGCGGGAGTTTAACATACGAGGAAGGTGCGTCTTGGTTGATGGTTGAGTGGCATTAGTTGAACGATAAATAACGTCAGTTCAATATAAGGTGGTTTGCTGTTTAGTTGTTTGGAGGCGGGCTATGCCCGCCGTCCCCGCGCACGGCGGGCATAGCCCG
>JANDLT010000061.1 GCA_024330265.1 Pyrinomonadaceae bacterium MAG19_C2-C3
CGCTTCGCGGAAAGCCGCTTGAAAGCGGCTAAAGTCAAAATCGCGTAAGGTGAGTAAAGGAGTCAGACGCCGAGTTTCAAACGGTTTCAATCGTATATGGACGAAACATTATCAACTATTTTTCCCGGTGCGGTTGGAACTGAAGCACCGGATTTCACGCTCAAAAACGAACAGGGAGAAGATTGGACGCTATCGGGGCAACGCGGGAAAATCGTTCTGTTGCTGTTTTATCCGGGCAGTGAAACGCTTGTCTGCACGAAGCAATTATGCTCCGTGCGCGACCGATGGGACGAGTATTTGAAGACGGGGGCGGAAGTCGTCGGCATCTCGCCCGGCACGAGCGAAGAACATCGTCGCTTTGCCGAAAATCATAATTTACCGTTCACCTTACTTGCCGACCCAAACCGTGAGATCACGAAAACTTATCTCGGCGCGTGGTCACCGCTCCGCTGGGCGATGCGCCTCGTCGTCGTGGTTGATGCGCTCGGCATCGTCCGTCATCATCGCGTGATGGTGCGCGCCTTCCGTCCCAATGATAAATGGTCACTCGCCGCGATTCGCATGGCGCAGTATCAATCATTAACGAAGGGATGAGTAATGCGTGATGAGTGATAAGTAAAACCTTTTCGTCTTTCTCGAAGGCTCGCGGTTAAGTTTCCGCAGTTCGTCGTAGAACAGTTCATTTTCAATATCAAACCGTTGAACCTGTATTCTCTTCCACTCGTGGCTGTTAACGGCTTATGAACTTTACCGTCAACCCGTTGACAACTTCGGCAACATTAGCCTACTTTCTACGCACGCCCAAATTATACTGACGGCACGCCTCACACCGCGCCATCAACATCGGCAATAAAGTCTTAAAGTTCAATTAAGCGCGATGCAGTTTTCCCTTGCTGTTGTACATCTGTCCGTGAGCGTTCCCGCCATTTGGCGAGGGACGGAACTGTGTTGCAAGCAAGCAAATAGGAAAAGTTCGCGTTTATCGCGGATTCAAAAACAAAGCCTCACCGCTACTACAAAGTAGCGGTGAGGCTTTGTTTTTGAAACAAACTTCTGCTGCCCGTCGGGTGTGCAAAAGAATGCTTCGGTTTGGCGACCCGCATCTTAGCACACCCCCGGCAGCAATCCATGCAACATCTACGTGGAGCTTCGCAATTCGCCAAGCTGCTCAAGCTCCCGCACATCACCGTGAAGTCGCCGCCAATTTAAGCAGTGACTTCCCAAATAAGGAGAAAAAATGAAACGAGTTTATTTTGCGTTATTGCTGTCGCTCATCGTGGTTAGCGTCGTAGTCGCTTCTATCATGAGAAATGCCGTCACTTCAGCGAGCCGCGTTCAACCCATATCGGCGACCCAAACAACCGGACGGATAAGGTGTGCGACCGCTCCCGTCTCTTCAACCAAAGCACGCCAAGTGCAACAAGCAATGGCTACCAATCCGGAGGCTACCGCCCCACCGGTTCCGTCAACATCCCTGTGGTCTTTCATGTGATAAAGAACTCTGGAGGCGAAGGTGAAGTCTCAGAAGCTGAGATTGATGCAACGATTGCCCACTTAAATAATGCGTTTAGTGGCACGGCGACGGGCGGTACGTTACCTCGTGCCGACACGCCGTATCGCTTCTACAAGCGGCAAGTTACTACGCGCGACACGAATGACGCATGGTTCGAGGCGACCGATGGTTCAGTCGAGGACGAAGCCATGAAGACGGCGCGTAATGCCAGCGATAGAAGTTTCGACAAGAAGTCGATTTTGAACATTTATACTAACAACGGTGGCGGCGCGAACGGGTACGCATCTTTTCCTTGGAACTACGGTGCTTACCCGAACCGCGACGGAGTGGTCGTTTTCTACGAAACGCTGACCGGCGGCGTTCCGGGTTTTGAATTTGACGAAGGCGATGTCGTCGTGCATGAGGTCGGGCACTGGCTCGGTCTGTTTCATACATTTCAAGGCGGTTGCTCTGACACCGCAGGCGATCACATCTTCGACACGGCAGCACATACGATGGGTACAATAGTATGTGAGGACGGTGATGATTGTGAAACGCTTCCGGGAGCAGACCCGAAGGAGAACTTTATGGATCTTTCGGAAGATTTTTGCCGGTATCTGTTTACGCCCGGTCAATCCACACGGATGGACGCGCAAGGAGCAATGTATCGCGTTACAAAACGCAGAACCTTCTTTAACGAAGGAGTTGCCCCATAAGCAAGTAAAAAAGGCTCATTACTTTTAACGAGTATCAGGAGCGGTGACGCCAACGCCGCAGATGAACACAGGTCATCGCCGACCGAATCGTTCACCGCTCCTTACCGCCACTTACCATTCACATGAAAGGATCACCAGCTATGAGAAAACTTTTCGCCCTGCCAGCACTTCTGCTCGCGCTTAGTCTCGTCTCGGCATCGTCATTTCTAATGCCTGAGTCGTCGAGAGTGAACACGCTAGGTTCGGTCGCCTCTGCCGCCCAAAGCACAGACCCGCCTCGTTGCGGAACGCAAGACGTGTCTTCTACCAAGGCGCGCCAGATACAACAGGCAATGAGCGTAGATCAGGAAGCTACCGATCCTGAGCGCGCCGCCGGAACCGTCTATATCCCTGTTGTCTTCCATGTTATTACCAGTTCCACCGGCGAAGGCAATGTTTCAGAGTCGCAACTCGATGCACAGATTGACATACTTAACAATGCTTTCAACGGCGCGACGGGTGGTGCCGACACACCTTATCGTTTCTTCAAACGACAAGTCACCACGCGCACGGTCAACGACCGATGGTTCAGCGTCCTACGGCTAGGCTGAAGATCAAGAGATGAAAGCCGCTCTGAATGCGCGCGACAGGAATTACGATCAAAAGTCGATCCTGAACATTTATACGAATAGACCGCCGGGCGGCACCCTCGGCTACGCCGCTTTTCCTTGGGACTACGCGATGTATCCGAATCGAGACGGGGTTGTTCTTTACTATGCGACGTTGCCCGGCGGCGGCGCAGTTCCGTATAACGAAGGGGACACTGGTACGCATGAAGTCGGACATTGGCTTGGACTTTTCCACACGTTCCAAGGTGGATGCTCAAGCACTGCCGGAGATTTCGTGAGCGACACGGCGGCTACGCGCCAGCCTGCCTACGGCTGTCCGACGAGAGACTCGTGTCCCACGCTTCCCGGCTTCGACCCCAAAGAGAATTTCATGGATTATGCGGACGATTACTGCATGTACCTGTTCACTGCCGGTCAGTCAACGCGCATGGATGCACTCGGCGCGCAATATCGTCTTACCAAACGCAGAGTGTTTTTCCTCGAAGGAATGGCGACCGAGCCATATAACTGAGGACATCCTTACTCGTACCGATTCGTGACTGTAACGCAAGCCACGCCTATCTGACCGCAACGGTCGGTCGCACCACCCCGAATGAATAACACTTCACTTCGAGATCGTGCGACCGACCATCTTTGCCAGTAAAGAATGGGGCTTTGGGGCGGATTTTATTGCCGCCGTTTATTATTCAGTATTAAGGAGATTTATCACGATGCAACTACTTCAATCATTTCGCTTGTCAAGTCTGTCAGCCGTCGCACCGTTTGCGCTGTGCGTAGCGGTGATTTGTTTGAACGCTACTTCCGTATTCGCCAACCATTTGGTCCTCCTCGAAGGTAACTGCCCGACCGCTGGCGATGTGCGACCCACAAACGTCACACCGAACACATGCGGCGACTATGACGGCGACGGGCGTATCGGCACGGCGGAAGACACGGATGGCGATCAGGTGTTCGGCACACTCACCGCAGCACTCGGCAGTGATGGCATAAACCAAAATGGGAACGTCACTTTTGTTACGTCAGGTGTCTTCAACCAGTCGATCAGCATCAGCAGCCTGAACGTCAACGTCACCGTGCAGGCTGCGCCGGGTGTCGAGGCAGTCATTGATGCCGTGCGGCGGGATAATAGACGCAATGCAGATCGTCAAGGATCGGGGTCGGGTATTAACATCGCCCCCGGCTTGGGGGACAGTTTCAGTAATGTAGTGATTCGCAATCTCACCGTCCGTAACTGGGCGAACGGTGCGAGTATCAGCGGCAACGTGCGTGTCACAATCGAGAACTGTCGTTTCGAGAACAACCTCAACTACGGCATCAATGTCAGGGGCAGAGCGCAGGTGATGATTGCGAAGACAGAGGTGCATAGTACGGGGTATCGTCAGCCGCTGGTCAGGACGGACACGGGCGAGACGTTGGTGCCTTCGCCCGGCACCGGCATCAGCTTCGAGCGCGGTACGAGCGGCTCGGTTTTCTTGACGACGGTGAGCAATAGTTTCGCCGTCGGCATCGAGAACAACAACATCGGCAGCCCCGGTGCCGTGTGCGCGTCGCTCGTCAACGTCTTCAACAACAACACCAACTTCGAGAACGTGCGTCCGACTTCCGAGCCGTGCGGCGGCGGTATAAAGCGACCACGCGACTTTTTTGACCGGTGAGGTGAGTGATTTCTATGACTTTCTCGAACTCAACGCGCGGCTGTGCGCTCTGGTTGCTCTTGTGCGGCTTCACTTGCTGCACAGAAGCACAGGAAGCGCGTCGCTCGCCGCCGCCGAATACTCAAGGCGCAGGGCGGAGCGGGCGTCTCGCGCCGCCAGCACAGTCACCGTGTCCGCGTAATAACCTGACCGTGTATAGCGGTCGGGTTATCGTCTATAAGCGTCAGGGAAATCGAACGCTGATTCGTGTCCGCACGGATTGGGATACGACCGAGGACGTGGTACTGCGGTCGGCGCGACGCGACGAACTCGCGCGAATGTTTTTGCTGCATGGTGAGCCGTTCGATGCCGACGATTGGACGGCGATTGAAATATCCGAGGAGCGGTTACGTCCCGGTGTGCGCGTTAATGCGTGGGTGTGCGACAACGGCGCGCAACCACTTATTGATTGGCAACCGGGCGGGAGCAACTGATGAAGCGGCGGCAGAGCGAGGCAATAAGCGATTCGCTTGTCATCCATCACATGTCAACACCCTTACCAAGCGCGTGACCAGTTCGCGCCTTTGTGTGCATCGTCGCGGAGGTGCGCGTCAACCCCGGCGCGCATCTCAAGCAGTCGCCCGTAGAGCCATATCAAATCCGAGAGGCGATTGACGTAGGGAATAACGAACTCGCCCAACGCTTCACTTTGCGCTTCAAGGGCGACGATGAGACGTTCGGCGCGACGGCAAACGGTGCGCGCCACGTCGAGTGCCGCCGCCGCCGCGTGGTCGCCGGGAATCACCCAATCGGAAATGATGCCGTCCATGTTTTCGATACGCGCGACTTCCGCTGTCAGACGTTCGACCATCGCCGCCGTCACATCCGGCGGGTCTTTCTCGCGTGCGCGAGGATTGGCTACCGAACCGCTGACCGCAAAGAGTTCGCGCTGAATCTCTTTGACGAGTTCGCGCACTTCCGCGTCATCGCAAATCGAACGCGCGAAACCCAACCCCGCGCCGAGTTCATCAAGCGTGCCGTAAGCATCCACACGCAAATCGGCTTTCGAGATGCGCGTCCCACCGACGAGTCCCGTCAAACCCTTGTCACCATGTTTCGTTGAAATACTCATCATGCTCCTTTCAGTCGCAGTAGGCAGAGGGCAGTAAGCAGTAGGCAGAATAAAAAAATCGGCTTTTCATGCTGCCTACTGTCCTCTGCCTACTGCCTACTGCCTACTGCTTTTCACATTTCCGCGTACCTTTGCCCGCGCCGTAACAGCCACAGAAAAACGGGTCCTCCGGCGAGGGCGGTGATTGCGCCGACGGGCAGTTCGCTTGTGCCGAACGCCGTGCGCGCGATTGAATCGGCGAGCATCAGAAAACCCGCGCCCGCGATCATTGAAAGTGGAAGAAGTCGGCGCACGTCTTCACCGAACATGAGGCGCACGCCGTGCGGCACGACGAGTCCGACGAAGCCGATTGTGCCGCCCGTTGCGACACACGTTCCGACGATAAGCGATGCCGCGAAATAGACGAACCTCTCCGTCCGTCGCACGTCAACGCCGAGACTCGCCGCCGTTTCTTCATCAATCGCCAGCAAGTGTAAATCGCGCGCAAGGTAGAGCAACACGAGCCAGCCGGGAACGAGAAAGACGAGCATCCGCCACAATAAACCGAAGCCTATGATGTCGAGGCTGCCAATCGTCCAACGCAAAATCTGCAATGCCCGTGTGTAGTCCGCGAGGTACTGAATCAGCACCACGCCCGACGCAGCGATGATGTTGATGACCACGCCCGCCAGCAACAACGCGCCCGGTGCGACTTGGCGCGTGCCTGTGCGCGCAAGGCGATACACGAGCAGCACGCTCAAGCCCGCGCCCACAAACGCGAAGATGAAGATGAGCGGCAATCCGCCAATCGTCGCCCCCAAGCCGAGCGCGAACGCGAGCGATGCGCCCAAACCCGCACCGCCCGACACGCCGAGCGTCAAAGGTTCTGCCAATGGATTACGAAACAAAGCTTGCAACGCCGCACCGACGAGAGCGAGCGATGCGCCGACGATTGCGCCCATTAAGACGCGCGGCAAACGTAAGGTGAAAAGCAGTGTGCGCGTCGCTTCGTCGCCTGCGAGCAATCGCAAGTCGAGCGTTTGATAACCGCTCCACAGTGAAATTAAGAACGCCGCGATGAGAAACAACACGAGCAACCATACGCGCACGCGCACACTGCGACGCGACAACATCACCGTGCCGCCCGCTTCATCAATCAACTTGGTCTTTATAGTCGCTTCTTGATTCACGTTGAGATTTTATTATCGAATATCCCTGCCGCACCCGGCTCCCGACCCCCGACTATCCGGCTTCAGACCAAACAAACGTGCGGTTATCGAAGCGTCGCGCACGCACACCCGCATCGTCAAAAATCTCGGCAAGCGTCGCATCGCGCAAGACTTCCGAAGGCGTGCCGCGTGCGATGATGCGCCCGTCGCGCATCCCCAAGATTTCATCAAACGTCGGGTCGAGCAAACTCAAATCGTGCATCACGACTAAAGCGGCAAGCCCGCGCTCATCGCGCACACGTCTAAGATGGCGCATGAGTCCGGCGCGATGTTTTAAGTCGAGCGCGGCGGCGGGTTCGTCAAGCAAAAGCAGAGATGCTTGTTGTGCGAGAGCGCGTGCGAGATAGACGAGTTGACGTTCGCCGCCCGATAGTTCGGTGACGGAGCGCGCGGCGAGGTGCGCGGCTTCGACGGCACGCAGCGCGTCGTGTGCGATTTCGATGTCGCGCCTGTTTTCAAAGCGAAAGCGATTCGTGTACGGGCTGCGTCCCGTGAGGACGACTTCGAGAGCAGTAAAGGGAAACACGGTGTTCGTCGTCTGCGGGACATAACCGAGACGCGCGGCGCGCGTGCGTGCATCAATCACATCGAAAGATTGACCTTCAAGCGTGATTGTACCGCGTTGCGCCTGACGTATTCCGGCGAGAAGGCGCACAAGCGTTGACTTGCCCGAACCGTTCGCGCCGATAAGGGCGACGAGCTTTCCCTTTTGAATTTCAAGCGACGCACCGCGCACGACTTCGCGCTTCGTTCCTTCATATGCGAAATGCACATCGTGTGCCTGAAGCAAAGGATGAGTGATGAATGATGAGTGATGAGTGCCGGAAGTGGGCGCGTGGTTCATGGTGTCGCGTGGTTTATGTTTTGATTCGTGACGTTCTTATCATCGCTTGAGAAAGTTTGAGGATGAATGATGCGGGCGAAGGCTAAGGCTGTTTTGCCGACGAATTGCGAGGGATGAAGAACGTAGGTATCGCGTATGCTGATGACGCGATTGTCACGGACGGCGCGCAATGTCGGGAGTTCGCGCCACACCGCGAACGGGTCTTCCGCGAACTTACCTTCGGAACTTTGCACCATGTCAATGATGATTTCGGGGTCAAACTCAACCAGTGCTTCTTTGTTAATCGCCACATACCCCGCCCCCGCTTCCGGCGGCTTGATGGACGCGCCTCCCGCGACTTCGACTAATTGAGTTAAAAAACTTTCGCCGCTGGCGACGTATAAACCGCGCAGAGAACCCGGCACACGGTCGGCGACAAGCAACACGCGCGGGTGATTTAAGTCGCGCGTTCTGCTTCTGACACTCTCAAGCGTCGCCTGTGTTTCGGCTAATAACTTCGCGGCATTGGCTTCGTCGCCCGTCGCGCGCCCGATGATTTGGATGGCGTTGAGCGCGTCATCAAGCGAGCGGTCAGGCACGACGAGCAGAGGGATACCGAGAGCTTTGAGGCGGTCATTCACGAACTGTTCTTGTGCTTGCGTGACGATAACGATGTCGGGACGAAGGGCGGTGAGTTGTTCGATGTTGGTGTCCGTCCAACCGCCGAGACGTGGAAGGCTTGCGACTTGCGCGGGGTAATCGCAAAACTTCGAGACGGCGACGACGCGCTCAAACGCTCCTATGCCGTAGAGAATCTCGGTCACGTTCGGTGACAAAGAGATGATGCGACGCGGAGAGTTTGAAGCTTGCGGCGATGGCGTTGTCGTGTCGCAACTTATGGCGATAACCGATAAGAGAAGCGCGATTAGGCGAAAGCGTTTATCAAACATGTGCATCCAATCTTGTCTCACTTACGATTACATCGTTCGCTTCGTCAGGTGTTTTATCGTAAGGACAATGGCGGCATTCGTTGGCGCAACAGTAGCCGCGCCGCCGCAAGTAGTGCGCGGTCAAAACCATTAAGCCCGCATCGAAATAATAGTCCACGCCTTCGACAAGCGGCGTTTGTGTGGTGCGTGGCGCGGTGGTTAAACTCATATCTTCAGTGCGAATCGAGGATTTCTGATGCCATGTTCCTTAGCTGCGGCAGCAGCGGCAAGACGGTAGCCCACAGTGAAGCGAAGCGTAACTGTGGGTTTAGGTCAAAGATTTTCAGCTGCGGTAGCAGCGTAAGATAGCCGATGAGGACATCATCAGATAATGATTTCTGCCGCTACTGCCGTAGCTTAAAATCTCTATCTATATGCTTCCCACAGCTTGCGCTGTGGGCTACTGTCTTGCCGCTGCTGCCGCAGCTAAAGACAGGGCAAACTTAATTCTGATTCGCATCTTCACTAAGGTTTTAGAACGTGAACGCCGCTCCGCCGCGTGCCGTTCTGCCCGCGTTGCGAAAGCCGTTCTCGAAGTTGTCGCGGTCAGTCAAGTTATCAATCTTACCGAAAAATCGCATCGCGCGTTTCCCGTCAAGCGGCAACGTATAGCTTGCGCCCAAGTCGGCTTTCGTGATGCCGTCGAAGCGAAGAACGGCACTGCCGAACGGCGAGACGGATTGAAACACGGGCGAGAGATAGTTGCTTGCCGTCACGAAATCGAAGTTGATAAGCGTGCGCGAACCTAAGCGTTGCGTGGCGACAATCGAGAATTGGTGGTTCGGTATGACGTAACTTCGGATGATGTTGCCGAACTTGGGAAAGCGGTCGTCGCTGTCAGTAAAGGTGTAAGAAGTGAAGATGTCGGTCGTTGTTGTCGGAGCGATGGACATACTCAGTTCGATACCGCGTGCGAGTCCGCCGCGCGTGTTGCGATACCCGAAAAAGCGTCCGAACGGGTCGGTCGCGGTGTTGATTGAACCGGCAAATTCTATGACTTCTTGCAAGCGCGTATAGAAGAAAGTCGCGGATGTGCGAAGGCGATTATCAAAAAGTGTCTGGTCAATTCCGGTGTCGAAGGCGATGGAGCGTTCGGGACGAAGGCGCGGGTCGCCCGTCGCGGTCAAGCCGAAAAACGAGAACGCGCCGAAGCGTTCAAACAGCGAAGGTGAGCGATAACCGTTGCCGATGTGGGCGCGCAGTTTGGTGTTCGACTTCTGAATGAGATACGCGATTGAGCCGTCGCCCGTATAAGCGTTAGGTGGCGAGACGAACGACAAATCTTGAAACGGGGAACTCGCAGACGGAGAGAAGCGCGGCGTTTTTAGGGAAAAGAATTGCGCGCGAAACGCGGCGGAAAGCTGCAAACGATTCTCGAAGAAACGAAGTTGGTCTTGAACGAAAACGGTATTGCTGCGCTGCGTCGCGCGGGCGTTTAAGTCGAGCGTGTTGTTGGTCAGCGTGTCGTTCGTAAAGTTTTCGTTCTCGTATTCATATCCGGCGTTGATGAAATTAAATTTGCCAATCCGAAAATCGGTGCGCGCCGAAACGGTTTGAATCGTGCCGTCGAAACCGAACTCACTTGTGTCGTCGCGGAGTTTGCGATTCGTGGTTAAGCCTTGATATGAAATTTGATAGCCGAAGTTTTCTTTCGGACGATTCGCAAAGATGACGAGTCCGGCGAAGAAGCGCGAGGCTTGGCGACTGTCGGCATCGTCCGCATCGGGAATGAACGTCGCGGTCGCAAGATTGTTTCCGTCGAAAGCAATCGCGGGAAGGATGCCGTCGGCAGAGTTTGAAATTATGGGAAGCAATTCGGGACTCGAATTTAATTGTGTGAAAGTGTCGCCCGTATAGATTCGCGCGGCGATGTTCGCGGTTGAGGTCAGGTTAAACAACACGCGCCCTTGACCGCTCGTGTTGCGCGAAGCGTCGTTTCGGTCAATGCCGCGTGCGACGTTGGTATGTGAAACGCCGAGTGAGTAAATCAGTTTATCAGCCTGACCCAAGCCGCCCGCGATGCGCGCTCCGCCACGATAAAAACCGAGCGTGCCGCCTTCACTAAACACAGTGCCGCGCGTCTCGCCGCCGCCTTCATCGGTGATGATGTTGATTGTGCCGCCGATAGCGTTCGTGCCGTAGAGCGACGAACCCGAACCGCGCAAGACTTCGACTTGATTAAGATTCGTGACGGCGAAATCACTGACGAACGCGGTCGCGTCGGCTTGCGGTGCGGACGAATCGCGGAAGCGAAAGCCGTCAATCAGGACGGCGGTATCTTCGGCGCGAAGCCCGCGCGTGCGAATTGAAGTTTGTCTTCCGACACCGAAGCCGAGTTGCGCGACGCGCACGCCGGGAACGGTGCGAATCGCGTCGGCAATCGAAAATTCATCGCGGGCTTCGATTTCATCAGACGATATGACGTTGACGGCTTTCGAGATTTCATCAACCGTCTGCGGCGTACTCGCGGCGGTGACTACCACTTCTTCGCGCACGCCGGAAAGCTCAAGCGTGAGGTCAAAAGAGTTTGATACCTTCGCATCAAAGCGCACGATGCGTGACGCGGTGCGTGCGAAACCGTCGGCTTCGACCTCGATGATGTATTCGCCACGCGCGAGATTTGAAAAGCGATAATCGCCGCGCTCATCCGTGACGACGACGAAGCGCGCGGCGGGTCGCGCACGGTCGTAAAGCGTGACGCTTGCCGACGGCACGCCCGCGCCGTTGCGGTCTGTGATGCGTCCGGTGAGCGAGTCGGAAGTGTTCTGCGCGAGGGTGTTCGATGCGGCGCATAAAAAGAACGCGACGCACGCGATGAAGCACAGCCCGCGAGAACGACGTTGCGATTGAGAATCGGATTTTAGATTGCGCGATTGAAGATAAGTAAAGTCCATGCTGATTTTATGTTTCCTGTTTCGATTAACGGCACGGACGAAGGCGAAGAAATCAAAAGCCGATAAGCAGACGAAAATGGTTTCGCGTGCAAAATCAAAACGCCCTTAGTCTTAGGTTCAGATAAGACTAAGGGCGTCAAAGAAAAGTTTAGATGAAACGTTTTTTGATAAATCAAAACGGGAGCGGCGAAAAGAGATGCGCCGCCTTACCTTTTACGTTGAACAAACTTTTGCTTGTCATGCCACTTTGCTTTGTCCCGAAGCGTGATAGTGGTCGCGTGTTGTTGACCGTCCGTAAAATTAAAAGTTGGCAGGCAAGGTTTCCTGACTTCCGGCTCGAACTCCGCGCGTCGTCCCTGAAAAGCCTTCCCCGTCCTTTGCGGACGAGTGACCAATACATTCGTGAAAACGTATTTAAGACGGAAGCGCGCGAATCGCCGGTACACAGTGGCGGGAACCGTGCGGGCATAAAGTCTTTCGAGACTCGCACCCACTTCCCTTGATGTTCTTTCGAGAAGAACAAAGACCTGCGACGGTTTCGATGTCGAAACCCGGAGAGCGGATTCGACATCGAAGTTTTAGCGATAAAGATTACTGGCAAAGAACAAGGCTCATCGTTGATATGAATGTTAGTGATGAGAACGCCGCACAACCTAGCAAACGATTCCGCCAACGGTCAAGCGAAGGGGATTGATTCATCGGCTCATCGGTTCATTGACTCATTTACAAACCACGACGTAGGTTAACCTCAGTCATAAGTTAAGCAAAGTTGATGTTTAACCCTCTTGCTTTGCGTAACTCTGCGTCTTATCTCTTCGCGTACCTTGGCGACACTCTCTGAAATAGCAATTTATTCAGCCAAGTAGTATCGCAAAGGGCGCGCAAAGGTAAGACGCAAAGTTACGCAAAGAGGAATCCTTCTTCAACTCATGACTGGGGTTAGATTAAGCGTCACGGTCTTTAATTGAATCAATGAGACAATGAACCGATGAATCAATCACTCCACATCGGCTGTCAGGGTTGGGTTTATACGGATTGGACGACGCGCTCCGGCGGCGAGACGGTTTTTTATCCGGTGGGAACGCGCGAAGGTGCGATGCTCGATTTTTACGCGCAAGGGTTTGGAAGCGTCGAAGTTGATTCGACGTTTTACGCTTTGCCGTCGGTGAAGACGATTGAAAATTGGATGCGGCGCACGCCCGAAGGCTTCACGTTCTCACCGAAACTGCTTCAGGAAATCACGCACACGAACATGCTCGCCGGAAGCGACGCGCGAAGATTATTGACGGAGTACGTCGAGCGCATCGGCACGTTGAAAGAGAAACTCGGCGTCGTCTTGATTCAACTTCCGCCGCAGTTTTACGTCACGCCCGAGAACCGTCGCGCACTCAATGAATTTCTCCCGATGCTCACAGGCGAGATACGTTGGAGCATAGAGTTTAGAAATCCCGATTGGGTGACGGAAGAAACGGGCGACGTGTTGCGCGAACACGGCATCGCGCCGACGCTGGTTGAAGGGCAGTGGGTGCGGCGCGAAGCTTTATCGCAAATGTTCTCGCGTGTCGGAACAAAGTTCGCGTACATACGTTGGATGGGAGCGCGCGATTTGACGCGCTTCGATGCGGAACAACGGACGCAGGATGCGAACCTGAATAAGTGGGCGCGCAAGCTGAAGTCGTTGCGTGGCGGCGGCGCGGAAGTCTTCGCGTATTTCAGCAATTACTACGAAGGTCACGCGCCGGGAAGTGCGAACAAGTTGCGCCTGATGTTGGGCGAAACGGCGTTCGATGCGCGCGAATTGGAAACGCAACCGTCGTTATTTTGAATCGTTCAAACGCATGAAACTTGAACTCATCACGCGAGAAGCGCATTCAAAAAACGACCGCGCGCCGCTCTTGTTCGTGCATGGTTCGTGTCATGCCGCGTGGACGTGGGACGAACATTTCCTTCCTTACTTCGCGGCGCATGGCTTCGACGCTCATGCCGTGAGTTTGCGCGGGCATGGAATGAGTGAAGGACGCGAGATGCTCAAGCGCAGTTCGGTCGCGGATTACGTTTCGGATGTCGCGCAAATCGCCGCGACTTTCACACGCCCGCCCGTCGTCATAGGGCATTCGCTGGGTGGACTCGTCGTGCAAAAGTATCTTGAAAAGCATGATGCGGCACCGGCGGCGGTTCTCATCGCATCGTCGCCCGTTGCGGGGATGCTCAAATCGGGCGTGCCGCTTTTCTTGAAGCATCCATTATTATTCACCAAAGTCGCACTGACCGGCGATGTTCACGCGCTTTACGCGACGCCGGAGCGGGCAACCGAGTTTCTGTTTTCTTCGACGATGGACAAGGCGAAAATCGCGCGGTATGTCACGCGGTTCGGGCAGGAATCGCCGCGCGCGTGCTTCGACATGATGTTCAATTTGCCGCGCCCGCGCCGGATTAAAACGCCGATGCTTGTGTTGGGGGCGGAGCGTGACCGCATCGTGATGACGGGTGAAACCAAGCGGACGGCACAGGCTTACGGCGCGGACATGAAAATCTTTTCGGATATGGCGCACGACATGATGTTGGAAGATGATTGGGAAAACGTGGCGAGTTTTATGGCGGAGTGGTTCGAGGCACGGGGATTATAGAAACATGGTTGCCGTGTGACGAAGCAAGTTATACTTTGCCGAAAGGAGCGAGAACGACATGGGCAAAGAATATGTGACACAAAAAGACGGTGCTTATCTCATCGTCGAATCGAGGGTCTCATTGGATTCAGTGGTCTATGCGTTCCGGCGTGGGGCTTCCGCCGAAAGCATAAATCACTCGTTTCCGTCGCTGACACTAGAGCAAATCTACGGCGCGATAACTTTCTATCTGGCAAATCAAGAATGCATAGATGCTTATCTCGCAGAAGGTGAAAGTGAGTTTGAAAACCTGCGCGCTGATTCACGCCTCGCACACGCCGATTGGTACGAACGCATGGAACAAGCGCGGCAGGAAATGTTGGCGCATCAATCGTGAAAATCCGGTTTCAGGCTGATGCCGATTTCAATGAAGACATCGTAACGGGCGTGCGGCGGCGCGTACCTCAGATAGATTTTCAAACTGCACACGATGCGATGTTGCGGGGAATCACCGACCCTGACGTGCTGTCACTCGCGGCACGCGAAGGGCGAATCTTGCTTACGCACGACCGCCGCACGATGCCTAACCACTTCGGGAAGTTTATCGAAAAGCAGGACAGTCCCGGCTTGCTCGTTGTTTCTCAAAAGGCAGACGTTTTAGTTGTCATTGAAGATGTGATTTTAATTTGGACGGCATCGGAAGCAACAGAGTACGTCAATTCAATTCGCAGTTTGCCATTGTAAGCATCACCCGCCGCGTTAAAGGTTCAAGCTTCTTCCAGCTTATTCATCGCTTCGGAAAACTTTTCCATATCGGCTTGCGCGGCATGAAGGGCGCGGCGCGAATCGAGGTAGTTTGTCCAGACGGGTGTGTTGGTGAGGGCGTGTTTGGTGTCTTCGTCGAGGGCTTGTGCCATGAGTGCCACGAGGTCGCCCGTCGCGTCGTTGGTTTCAAGTAGAACTTGGATGATGGAAAACGCGAGGCGCGCGTGTTCGTAATCGAGGGCGGGCAGTGGCGCATCGTTTGTGGTTGATGAATCGTGTGTGTCGTTCATAATGTGGTGAATCGTTCAAAGTTCAACGCTGAAAGCAAATTGCCTTCATTGAACATTGAACATCACGATAGGTGCGGAAGTTTGACGACGCGGGCGGGTATCATTGTGCCGTTGTCGTGTTTGATGACGAGTTGGGTGTCGGGGGCGAGGTAAGCATATTTGACGATGGCGAGGGCGACAGTGCGACCAAGTGCGGGCGAAATGGCGACGGATGTGATGCGTCCGGCTTCTTTGTCGTCAATCGCGGAATAGAGTTTGGTGTCAGGTTCGAGCGGCACGGCGGAAGCGAGTTGGATGCCCGCGAGTTGTTTGGCGACGTGTCCGCGCCAGTGTATGCGGGCGATGATTTCCTGTCCGATGTAACAACCTTTGGTGAAAGAGACGGCTTCCGTATTGCCCGCTTCGAGAACGATGTTGGAGTCGTTGATGTCCGTGCCGTGTCGCGGGATTCCGGCTTCGATGCGTAAGATTTCAAGCGCGTCGTAACCGGCAGGATGCACGCCCGCATCAATCAATCTGTCGAACAGCACGGAAGCGGAAGCGGCGTCTATGAAAATGTCGAAGCCGTCCTCTCCGGTGTGCGTCGCGCGCATGATGGTGAAAGTCAAATCCTGAAAAGTGAAACGTCCGCCGCGATACGGTTCAAGACTCGCGGCTTCGACGCCCAAAACATGATCCACTGCGCCGTTGGCGTGCGCGCCCTGAACGGAGAGACAAACGGTGTCGTGTGTGCGGTCGGTGAGGTGAAAGTCTCCGGCGAAGGTGAAGCGCGTCAGGTTTTTGAGAATAGTTTCGTGCGTCGGTGCTTCCAAGTCGAAAAGAAAAGTGTTCGGAGCGGTGCAGAGAACGCGCGCCATAGCGATGAGTCGCCCTTGCACGTTCGGGAAGGCGGCGAACATCCACGCGCCCGTTTCGAGGGTGGCGATGTCGTTGGTAATCATGCCGTTTAAGAATTGCACGGCTTCCGCGCCGGAAACTTCGAGGCGCGCGCGCGACGATAAATCGAAAAGGGCTGCCGCGTGTTCGTCGCGGACAGCCTTGTATTCCGCGAGCGTGTCGCCGTAATGCGCGGGGACAATCCAGCCGCCACGCGCGTGCATAATTGCGCCGTGACGTTCGTGCGCGAGGTGAAGCGGCAAGCGGTTCGGGGCGGTTGTGTCGGTAGTTGTGTCAGGCGATGGTGTGTCGGTGATGGTAGTCATAAAGTACGGTAAAGCTGAAGTTGTTCGATAGCCTGACGGACGGCTTTGTAATCTTCGAGTTGGGCTTGTTCGCGGCGGTGTGAAGCGAGAACTTGCGGACTCGGATGATAGAGCGGCACGAGTAAGCGTGTTCGCCACTCGTGAATTTGTCCGGCATCTTTGTTTAGTGTGAGCGGATGATACTGAATGCGGCGCAGGGCTTCAAGGGCGACTCTGCCGAGTGTGACGACGATTGCCGGATTGATGATGTCGAGTTGGCGCGTGAGAAAATCAGAGCAGTTATTGATTTCAACTTGTGAAGGTTTGCGGTTCGCGCCCGACTCCTTGCGCGGATTGCAAAGTACGGTGTTGGTGATAAAGATGCGGTCGCGTGAAAGATTGATTGACCGAATATAGCGCGTGAAGTTTGCACCGGAAGCGTCGCCGGAAAGCGGCGTGCGCGTGCGGTCACCGCCACATCTTCCCGGTGCTTCGGCGATAAACATGATGCGCGCGGAAGGGCTGCCGTTGAGGTCGCTCAAGACCGCCTGCCGCGCGCACATCGCGGGGCAACGACGGCACGCAGCGGCTTCGCGGGTGAGTCGGGCGAACTCATCGCTGATGCCGCCGTTTCTTGTGCCGGGTGACTGCTTCAAAATCTTTTATGCGCCGTCATTCGACACCGCGATTGCGCTTTTGTTCGCGCTCCTCCAGCACCGCATCATAGAGTTCGATAAATTTAGCTCTGACGGAAGAATCTAGTTTCTCGGAAAACTCTCTTTTAATATCCCGAAACTTAATCAATTCCTGTACGTCGGCGAGGTCTTTCAAGCGCGCCGCTCCGCTTATTCCCGAAGCAAGTTTCAACTCGACGAGTTTGGGGAGGTTGAGTGTTTTTATCCCTTCAATCACCACGCTGTGTTCATGCGGTTCGGGAAACTCGACGGGCTTGGGCAAGCCGTCGCCCGGATACTCTCCGGCGGTGATTATTTCAATTGTGAGATTGCCTTGCGTCGTGCGAAACGATTTCTTCGCTCCCTCGAAGGCTGGACGGTAGCCTAAGCCGACGAGCTTATCGTGGAAATCGGAAAGCCCTTCCTTCGTCATAAGAAGGTCAATGTCCACAGTCGCCCGCGTATAGCCATGAAGGTTGAGAGCGATAGCCCCAATCACCGTATAGTCAATGCCGTTCTCGTCCAAGTCGGAAGCCAGACGGTCGAGAGCATCGCGCAAGAGTCCTCGCCCCATGAAGAACCTCCATGCTTCGTCTAACTTTTCAGTTTGCTTTAATTGCTGAAAATCAATTTGAGCCATATTTCGGTTGAACCGGACAGAAAATGGGTTGGTGTGCGAGGCGCGGCGGAAAAGATTTGAAATCGCTGCCCGCAATCAAATCAAGTTCGCTTTGACCGACGGGGCGGTAAAGCGTCGTTGCTTGCGTAAATGTTTCCGCCGCGCTCTCGCTCATGGTTTTGGACTTACTTCGCGGCGCGAAGGCGCGTGTTGATTTCGTCCCAGTTGACGGTGTTCCACCACGCGCTCAAGTATTCGGCGCGGCGGTTGTTGTATTTCAAATAATAAGCGTGTTCCCAAACATCGTTGCCCAAAATGGGATACATGTTTTCCATTAGCGGGTTATCCTGATTGGCGGTCGTCGTCAACTCGAATTTGCCTTGCGGATTGCGTACCAGCCAGACCCAACCGGAGCCGAAGCGTTTTGTTCCCGCGTCGTTGAATTTCTCTTTGAAGTTGGCGAAGGTGTTGAAGTTGGTTTTGATGACATCGGCAATCGCGCCGTTCGGTTCGCCGCCGCCGGCGGGTTTCATGATGCGCCAGAACATCGTGTGATTGACGTGACCGCCGCCGTTGTTTTGAACGGGGGTGCGGATGTCTTGCGGTAGCGCGCTCAAGTTGCGAATCAATTGTTCCGGTGTTTGCTTTTGCAGGTTCGGATTTTTGATGGTGGCAGTGTTGAGATTGGTAACGTAGGTTTGATGGTGCTTGTCGTGGTGAAGCATCATCGTCATCCGGTCAATGTGCGGCTCAAGGGCGGCGTAGTCGTATGGGAGCGGCGGCAAGGTGAACGCGGTTGACGCGGTGGTTTGCGCGGCGGCTTGGTGTCCGGCAACGGCGAAAGAAGTTTTCGTGATGAGTGTGGCGGCAAGCGGGGCGGCAAATGCAGTGCGTAAAAAGTTGCGCTTGGAAACGTGCATCTCTGAAAGACCTCCGTAAGTTCTGTGAAATTTGTTGGACTGAAAGCTTGGGTCGAGCGGGAATTATAAACCAAACTGATGATGGTGACATGGAATAGCGCACCCTAAAATTGCGCGGCAGGTGCGCGTTTGCGTTAAGTTTGTGACACAAGTTTTGGCGATGAGCCGTTTCGCGTTTGAATCTCGCGTTAGTATGGTGAAGAAAGAATTTTGAGCTTCTCGGTTTATTATTTTCGTGATGCACGAAACAAATGGCGGTCGGATGCGTATAGGTTGACTGTAATTTAGAAAACAACGTCTGCTGGCATGACGACGATTGATGCGTCATAGATAAAGATAATGGCAGACCCGGTTTGTCATCCGTGATTGCGGCTTTACCGTCGCGCCGGATGACAACAGAGCGGCGGTTCTTGAGCGAGGCAAGAACCGCCGTTTTGTATGTTGGATTACGATGTCGAAGTTAAGCGGGTGCGAAACCCTTTTAGCTTTGAGCCTTTGCGTATCGCTTATTTACTTCGTCCCAGTTGACGGTGTTCCACCACGCGCTCAAGTATTCGGCGCGGCGGTTGTTGTATTTCAAATAATAAGCGTGTTCCCAAACATCGTTGCCCAAAATGGGATACATGTTTTCCATTAGCGGGTTATCCTGATTGGCGGTCGTCGTCAACTCGAATTTGCCTTGCGGATTGCGTACCAGCCAGACCCAACCGGAGCCGAAGCGTTTTGTTCCCGCGTCGTTGAATTTCTCTTTGAAGTTGGCGAAGGTGTTGAAGTTGGTTTTGATGACATCGGCAATTGCGCCGCTTGGTTCGCCGCCGCCGTTAGGTTTCATAATCTGCCAGAACATCGTGTGGTTGACGTGTCCGCCGCCGTTATTGCGAACGGCGGCGCGTATGTCTTGCGGCACGGAATCTAAATCTTTGATGAGTTCTTCCGGCGATTTGTCGGCAAGTTCAGGATGCTTTTCAAGCGCGGCGTTGAGGTTGTTGACGTAAGCCGCGTGATGCTTGTCGTGATGTATGGTCATCGTTTCTTTATCAATATGCGGTTCGAGGGCGGCGTAATCGTATGGAAGCGGCGGAAGTTCGTGAGCCATGTTCTTGTTCTCCTAATTAGTTCTTTAATTTGATTGTGTCTTTAGATGTCCAACCTCAAATTTGAAATTTGGAATCGCGCGAGAAGCAAACTATAAATTGGTATTCGGTGCGGCGCGCCCAAGCAACAAGGCGACGAGGGCGATAATGCTCAAAATTATCATCAAGCCGCCGGGCATGAATTTGAAGTTTGAGAATGCGGTTGCACCGAAACGGGCGAGCAGTGCAAGTGTGACGACGAGCGCAATCCACCAGCCCGCCGTGTATGAGCCGCGCATCATCAAGTATCCGGCGAAGATAAGAATCAAGCCGGACGCTCCGCCCGCGACGATGGACGGCACGCTTTTCACGCTGATATACGCGAATACGCCGCCCGCTAAAGTCAGTATCCCGTAAATTAAAATCACCATTGATGTCGGCATCTTTTTTACTCCCAAGAAGCTATTCCGCCGGAACTGTTCCCGGCTCAAGTCCGGTCACGCTTGCCTGACGCAAAACCTTGATGTGCAAATCATTATGTACTCTGATTTGACACGACAGGCGCGTGTTCGGTTCTAGTTTGTCTTCGCGCGCAAGTCTCTCGCGTTCGAGTTCTTGCATCGGTTCAACGTCGCCTTCGATGATTTCGACGCGGCACGTCGTACACTTCGCGTTCCCGCCGCAACGGTGAAGAATGTCAATTCCGGCATCCTTAATGGCGAGAACGAGTTTGCGGTTTTCGAGCGCATCGAAGGATTCAACGCCCGTCGCGGTATCGGCTTCAATCTTAGGCACTGTGATTGACGCTCCCTTGAAACTTTGGAATGTGATTGCGTGTGGTTCTTGGGCGACAGTGTACACGAAGCAAAGTCGAAAGTTGAAAGGCGAAGGTCGAAAGTAAAAATAGGAAGGGCGAAGGTTGAACGGGCATCGCTGCCCATAACCTTCGCCCTTCTCGTTTTCTTAATCTGCCTTAGCTTATGCGTTGAACGATGAACCGCAACCGCATGAGCCGGTTGAGTTCGGGTTGTTGAACGCGAAGCCCGAACCCATCATGTTCGAGACGTAATCAATCTCGACGCCGTTCAAGTATTGCCCGCTGAACATATCAACGAACAGGCGCACGCCGTGTTTATCGAACACGTTGTCGCCCGTGCGCGGTGCTTCTTCGATGTTCAAAGAATACTGAAAACCGGAACAGCCACCCGGCACGACACGCACGCGAAGCCCCGCAGTTTCCGGCAAGCCTTCTTCGTCCGTCATAAACTTCTTGATTTCCACTGCCGCCGCTTCCGTCACATTAAGTTCAACCGTCGGCATCGTCATGGTCGCTGACATAATTATCTTTCTCCTCTTAAATGAATAATCCTTAATCAATAAACTTGTAATTCTGCGATTGCTATCGTCACGGTAGATTGTACGGCGCAACAGCGAAAATGCAAACCGTTAAAACGAAGCGTGTAAAAGCGTGCGCTCACCGCGTGGCGGGCTATGTGTCACCACGCCGTGAAGCTTTGTGTCGGCGAGGCTTTGCACGTCGCGTGCTATGTCGGCTTCGATATAGGGTTCGCCGCAGTTTGTGCAAACGCGCGCCGGAATGTCGGTGATGACAAGTATCGCCGCGCCGCGTTCGATGTTGAGGGAAGTTGCTCCTTGCTTGAACTTGTCGTTCTTACAAACCAAACATTGCATAATCGTTTTTACTTTCGCTTCGTAAAGCCGTCCGTCCAACTCTCAATCGTCGGCTCATAAGCAGTGACGGCGATTGTCTCTTTCGCCGTAGGGTCGTCTTCACCGACGACGTGAATCGGGCGATTATTTACCCATCCAAGCATCAATCGGCGCGGCGGCACACGGTCATCATAAAATTCAATCATCTCGCCAAACTCTAAAGCGTACTCGACTTCTTCAACACCGATGCCGCGTTCCGTCATTCGTTTGAGTACATACGGCGGAAAGATGACTGTCATATACTTACGCTGCTATTTCCTTTTTCCTTCGTCATCATTCGCACGCATCAGTTGCTTCTGCTCAAACCTTAGTAGCTGGTTTTCAATCCACAAGCGCGTATTCTCACGTTCGGCTTCCTGCCGTGCGACAACGCCATAAACGAGCGCGGAGAGTTCGCGCATCTCGCGCCGCAGTTCATCTATTTGCGATTCGTGGCGCGAAACGCGGGTCGAGAGCGTAAGGACGCGCTCAACTAAATCATAAAATTTCTTCCACATGAAGTAGCTTCTTCGTTTCTCGTATGAATGCTTGGGTTTCGGCTTGTAAAAGTTTGATGCGTTCTTGACGCGCTTTGTCTTCTTCGCTGTCCAACCATTGCAGCGAAGCTAACGCTCTATCAATCGCCGCTTCAAGCGATGCCGCTTCCGGTTCTGTCACATCGAATGTAATGCTTTTGCTCATGCCGTTATTATAAATCACAAACCTTTCTTCAACACCACCAACTCCGGTTTCAACGCTTCAATCGAGACTTGGCGCGCGACTTCTTCGGCAATGATTTTCAAGGCTTTTGCCTGCGGCGAGTCGGGATGTGAGACGACGACGGGAACGCCACAGTCTCCGCCTTCGCGGACTTCGATGCCGAGCGGGACGGAGCCTAGAAAGTTGGCGTCGTATTCATCAGCGAGTCGCGCGCCGCCGCCTTCGCCGAAGATGTTGTAACGCGCGCCCGTGTCGGGTGCGATGAAGTACGACATGTTTTCGACGATTCCGAGTACGGGGACGTTGACCGTCTCGAACATGCGGAACGCACGGCGCACGTCGGAGAGTGAAACTTCCTGCGGCGTGGTGACTAAAATCGCCCCTTGCACGGGGACGAGTTGCGCTAGTGAAAGTTGCACGTCGCCCGTTCCCGGCGGCATGTCAACGATAAGATAATCGAGTTCGCCCCACACGACATCGGTCAAGAATTGGCGCACCAGTCCGTGCAAAATAGGACCTCTGACAATCATCGGTTTGTCGCCGGGTTGAAGCAGAGCCATTGACATGACTTTGATGCCGTGAGCTTCGACGGGAATGAGTTTGTTGACATAGACTTTCGGTTGTTCGAGAGCGATGCCAAGCATTATCGGGACGTTCGGACCGTACACGTCCATATCCATCAAGCCGACTTTCGCGCCCATTTGCGCGAGGGCGACGGCGAGATTAACGGCGATGGTTGACTTGCCGACGCCGCCTTTACCACTTGATACGGCGATGATGTTTTGCACGCCGGGCATCTGTGTTTTGTCTGTGAAGCCGCGACCTTTCGGGACTTCCGCATCCATCGTGACATTGACCTTTGTGACGCCCGCGATGCCGCCGACGTGTTCGCGCGCGGCGTCGGCGAACTGTTCTTTGACCGGACACGCGGGCGTCGTCAGGACGATGCGAAACGATACTTCGCCGCCTTGTGTGATGTTCAAATCTTTGACGAAGCCGAGCGTCACGATGTCTTTGTGTAAGTCGGGGTCTTGAATGCGGCTTAAGGCTTGGAGTACGGCTTGTTCGGAAACTTGATTCATAAAATGTGTCATCTCTTGAAGTTGTAAGTTTGTCTGAAAACTGTGATCGTTAAAACGCTCAATCTAAAATTAGGCTTCGATTATCTTCTGTCACATTACGCCATCGCAAGCGGTTTAGATACAATCAGGGAAAGCATCGTTCGCCGCGTGACGCAAGTTGAGCGGCGATGCAAGATGGGGTAAGGCGGGCGGTTAGGAAGTTGACGCCGCGCCGTTCGTCACCGCATCATCCGGGCGGCTTTGATTCGTAATTCCAAATTGAATATCTGAAATGATTAACCGACAAATCTCCGAAATGACAAGCCGAACAGTGCGCGGCGCGTGTCCACACGATTGCCCCGATACATGCGCGATGCTCGTCACGGTTGAGCGCGCCGCGACGGGAGCGGAGCGCGTCACGGGTGTTAAAGGGAACGCGGAGCATCCGCCGACGCGCGGGTTTTTGTGTACGAAAGTTTCCAACTACGAACAGCGCACGCACAGCCCCGACCGCGTGAAGACGCCGCTTAAACGAATCGGCGCGAAGGGTGAGGGAAGGTTTGTGCCGATTACTTGGGATGAAGCTTTGGATGAAATCGCGTCGCGCTTCAAACAACTTGCGGAGTCCGACGAAGGCGCGGAAACGATTCTGCCGTATTCTTACGCGGGGACGCTCGGACTCGTGCAGTCGCAATCAATGGACAGGCGATTTTTCCATCGTCTCGGCGCGTCGCTTCTGGATAGAACGATTTGCGCGTCGGCGGGAACTGCCGGATACAGGGCGACGATTGGCGCAAGTGTCGGAACCGACCCCGAAAGATTCAGTGAAGCGCGGCTTATCATCCTGTGGGGAACGAACACGATTACGAGCAACGTGCATTTGTGGACGCAGATTCTGGAAGCGAAAAAGCGCGGGGCGCGCGTCGTTTGTATTGACCCGCGCCGGACGCGCACGGCGGATGCGAGCGACGAACACATCGCCCCGCTTCCCGGAACCGACGGCGCGCTCGGACTCGGAATGATGCACGTTATCTTTCGGGACGGCTTGGAAGATAAAAGCTACCTTGATGAACACTGTCTCGGCGCGGACGATTTACGCGAACAAGTAAAAGCTTTCACGCCGGAGCGGGTCGCGGAGATTTGCGGCATCGAAGCCGAAACCGTCGTGCGTCTCGCGCGCGAATATGCGACGACGCGCCCTGCCGTGATTCGCATCAACTACGGGATGCAACGTCACGCGGGCGGCGGGATGGCGACGCGCACACTCGCTTGTTTGCCCGCCGTCGTCGGTGCGTGGCGCGATGCGGCGGGCGGGATTTTGTTGTCAACAAGCGGCACGTTTCCCTTAAACTACACCGCGCTCGAACGTCCCGACTTGATGCCGACGCCGCACCCGCGCACGCTCAACATGAGCGCGCTCGGTGATGTATTGACGGAAGTTGACGACCCGCCGGTGCGCGCCCTTTATGTCTATGGCTCGAATCCGGCGGCAATCGCTCCCGAACAGAGAAAAGTTTTGCAAGGCTTAATGCGCGAAGATTTGTTTCTCGTCGTGCATGAGATTTTCATGACCGACACCTGCGATTATGCCGACATCATTCTTCCCGCGACGACGCAGCTCGAACAGTTCGATATTCATAAAGCTTACGGTCATCTGTATCTCGTCTTGAACGAACCCGCTATCCGCCCGCTTCACGAAGCCAAGTGCAACTCGGATGTTTTCCGTTTGCTTGCCGCCCGCATGAATTTTAACGACGCCTGTTTCCGCGACACCGACGAAGAAATTGCGCGTCAGGCTCTCACCTCAAATCATAAGAACCTCGACGGCATCACGCTCGAAGGGTTGCGTGAAAAGGGTTTTGCGCGTCTCAATCTTCCCGAAACTTTCGCGCCGTTTGCCGAAGGGAATTTCTTAACCGCATCGGGCAAGTGCGAACTGCGCGCCGACGCTTTGACCGCGCAAGGCTTGCCCGCCGTGCCGGACTATATCGCCCCGCGTGAATCCGCGCTCTCAAATCCGACACTCGCCGCGCGCTTTCCGCTCGCGCTTATCACTCCGGCGGCGCACGCTTTTTGTAATTCGACGTTCGGGAATTTGCCGAAACAGTTGAAGATGGAAGCCGCGCCGTTCGTCGAAATCAACCCGCACGACGCACAGGCGCGCGGCATCGTTGACGGTGAAAACGTGCGTCTCATAAACGAGCGCGGCGCGTGCGAACTCAAAGCCGTCGTCACGTTGCGTGCGCGGCGCGGCGTCGTCGTTTCGCCGAGTGTGTGGTGGAATAAGCTTTCGCCCGGCGGCGTCAACGTCAATCAACTAGCGTCGCAAGCCTTGACCGACATGGGCGGCGGTGCGACGTTCTACGACACACTCGTTGAAGTCAAAGCCGTATAATCGTCATCCCAAATCTAAAACAACTCAAGGAATCCGACATTGCAAAAGCGCGTCACCAATTTTCACAAGTTCACATCAGCTTGCTTTACACCGCAACCACGCATCATCACATCACCAACCTGTTTAGAGGCGGGGGTGCCCCCGCCGGGGGTGGGTGGATTTTAACGGGACCCCGCGGGGGGTAGCCCGCCCCGAAAACCACGAGGGGTGAGTTTTGGCGCCCGGGTTTTGTTT
>JANDLT010000062.1 GCA_024330265.1 Pyrinomonadaceae bacterium MAG19_C2-C3
GGACTTTCAGTCCATCGGCAATCTATGCACTTTCAGTGCATAGTGGTTGAGTTGATGACGCCGATTTGTTCTTCGCTTTGAGTTGAGAATCAAGTTTATGGATCACGTTACGTGCAGCCGTACTCAAGTGCCGCCTTGACCGCTTTGTAATCGCGCTGAAGTGCCGCCGCGAAGTTTCTCAGTTCCGTCATCCCACTTCCACTTGCTTCGGCGAGCCAGTCGTCAAGTTTATCGGCAAGTTGCTCGCAGATGATTTGCCGAAAGCGCGTTACCATCTTGGTCACCGTCGCAACTTCCGGTGCTCGTTCGTACAAGTGAATAACGAACCGACGCTCATCAGGTCGCAGGTCAGCTTCGTCTTGCTGCAACAACCACGCGACGGCACGCGGCGCGAGATTCGTCGTGCGTGGTGGACGGTGTGATTCGGGAGGCAAGTGGCTCCCGTGGCGCAGGTGCGCGGGTAGTTCGATGCGCCATCGCTTCAAGTATTCACACACCGTATTATGCCCGCCGGTAAAACCTTGCGCGCGGAGTTCGCGCCATAACTGCAAGGCGTTGCGGCAGCCTTCTGTCCACCGCGCGGCGAGGTAGTCATCGAACGGATCAACGATGGTCTTGCGTTGTGGTTAAGGACGGCGTTCTGGGAACGCTTCGGCGCGCACATACTTCTTGACGGTATTACGCGATAGGTGCAGATGACGCGAGATGGCACGAATACCTGCCCCTTGTCGGCGCAACGCGATGACCTCTTCATAGCGCGCTAAACGTCTGTCACGATGCTCAGCTTTGCGCTCTTCATAGCGCGTCGTAGGTGCCGGTAGATCGGTGACCTGCGCGCTCCACTCATCGCGCATCGCTTTCGAGGCTTCGCGCACGGCGCGTCCGCGTTGTTGCAACAAACGGTCAAGCATCTCGGTAGCATTTTTAAGTAAGTGCCACCGATCCGCGACCTGAACGGCGTGCGGCAACGCCTTTGTGATGGCTTCCGCGTAAGCACTCGCACGGTCACGACTGACGACGCGAACTTCGGTATGTTTTTGAAGCCAAATAGTCGAAGTTTCCGCCGTGCGATCAGGCAGCAAATCGAGCACACGGTGATGTTCAAGGTCGACGAGGAGGGTGCCGTAGTCCTTGCCCCTTACGTTTCGCCCAATCGTCAATGCCAAGCACTGAAGGCACGGCTTGTGGGTCGTGAGGTGCAGCCTAATCAGATGAAGCAAAGTATGACGGCTTGCCTGCATCGCGAGTTCTCGCGAAAACGGTCAAGCAGCGCGGTCGTCAGTTTCTCGTCGCCGCCGAAGACCTGTACCCACTCGCCGAAGTTCAAGTTCGTCGTCACTATCGTTGACCTTCGTTCATAACGGTCAGAGAGCAAGTTGAACAGCAACTCACCACCGGCGCGGTCGAATGGGACGAAGCCGAGTTCGTCGATGATCAGCAGGTCAACCTTTTGGTAACGGTTGTGCAGTCGTCCGAGCGTGCGCTCGTCGCGCGCTTCGATGAGACTACGCACAAGGTTCGCCGCGCGCATAAAAGCTACGCGAAAGCGGCGGCGCGTGGCTTCGATGCCGAGTGCGATGGCGAGATGCGTCTTGCTCGTGCCGATAGGTTCGGCAAGCACGATGTCATCGCCGCGCGTGATGTAGGCACAACTGACCAACTCCATAATCTTCGGACGACTGATGCCTTCGAGTGCCGCCCAGTTAAGTCCGTCTAAGGTTTTAAGGTCGGGAAAGCAGGGCACTTAAGCTCGACTTTATCCATTTTGGAAACAGGGAACGTAAATAAAGACTTAGCGTCACGATTTATTCGCCAGACTTTTTGAATGTCAGTCAAAAAGTGGACATTCAAAAAGTCTGACGTTGAAAACAAAAGACTTATGCCTTCGGCGTTTCGGCTTCCTAAAAATGGATAAAGTCGAGTTAAGAGCGTGTTTAAAAAGTCTCCGTCAGGTTTGTAAGATGGATTGATGTGTGAAAAGAAATATCCATCTGACCTAACTGACGAAGAATTTAAGTTTCTCAAAAAATGTCTGCCCAAGCAAAAGACCTTTGGCAGACCGAGAAAATACGAACGGCGGGAGATTTTGAACGCCATTTTTTACGTGCTGCGAACCGGTTGCGCGTGGCGATATGTACCCAATGACTATCCCGATCGGAGAAGCGTTTATCATTATTTTCGAGCGTGGCGCACTTCGGGTTCATGGAAGCGGATCAACAAACGTCTGCGCCGACTACTCAGAAAACGAGTCGGGAAACACGCCCAAAGTTCGGCGGCAGTCTTGGACTCGCAATCGGTCAAGACCTGCTCCGCAAGCCCGTGAGCAGACCGGTTTTGACAACGGCAAAAAGCTCACAGGGCTTAAGCGACATATTCTTGTTGATACTTTAGGATTGTTGATCACGGTCGTGGTTCACGCGGCGAGCGTCTCAGAAACACCGGGTGGGCAATTGGTGTTAATGGAGTTGATGGAACGCTGGTGGCGGCTCAAATTGATCCGGCTCGATGGAGGTTATATGAGCGGGCTGTTTGCGTGGGTCAAGACCCTCAAGCGGTGGCGCACCATCCGTGTTGAGCAAGTCAAGAGAAGCGACGATCAAAAAGGATTTCAGGTATTACCCAAACGCTGGATCGTCGAGCGCACGTTTGGCTGGCTGACCAAGCACCGACGGCTCTCGAAAGACTATGAAGGGTTAACCGAGACAAGCGAAACGATGGTTTATGTAGCGATGATTCGGTTGATGCTCGCCCGTCTCGATAGTTGAAATGAACACGATGAAAACACTTATGGCTTGAATCTTGATTGGTCTGCGAAGGTACTCCCAAAATCGGAGTACCTCACCCCAAAAAGTAATCGCGCTGCCGCCGCAAGATTGCGGGCTGCCTTCTTTAGGATGTCGCGTTCCATCTCCAACTCCCGTATCCGCTTCTTGAGTGAAAGCATTTCCTTGTCGGCGTCGGAACTGCGCTCAGACACTTGTCGTTTCCAGTTGTGCAGCAAGCTTTCCGCCTCGCCTCGCCTGCGACGCTTGCCACCGATTGCCGGTCGTGTATTTTCACAGGCGGCTGCCTTGTTTGCATTCATCGTCGTATTTTCTCATCGCTCTATTCTAGCGAGAGGATCGTGTCCTGAATAATTAAACCACCTCACATTGCGCGGGGAGATTGTCGAGCTCGGCGGGTTGATTGACCTTGCAATATCGCTTGAGCGGCGTGAGTTGGAATCGAAACTTGTCGCCCTCAAGCAAGAGATTATTCGGCAAGGCGTAATCAAAGATTCGACGCTGAAACTGCTCATCTTCACCGAACACAAAGAGACGCTTGATTACCTTGCCGCCAAACTTCGTGAATGGGGATTGACTGTCACGCAGATTCACGGTGGCATGAAAATTGGCGACCGCGACACGCCGGGAACACGCATTTACGCCGAACGCGAATTTCGTGAAAGGCGCAAATCTTAGTGGCGACGGAAGCGGCGGGTGAGGGAATCAACCTTCAATTCTGCTAGTTGATGATTAACTATGACATCCCCTGGAATCCTGTGCGGCTTGAACAACGCATGGGGCGCATACACCGTTACGGACAGGAACACGATTGCGCGATTTATAATTTCGTTTCCTGCTCGTTATTGCTTGTTATTGCTTGCTCGTTATTGCTTGCTCGAAGTTTAATTTTGCAACCAACTCTTAGTTTTTTCCCTGTTAGAAATCAGTATTTGGTTCGACAGTTCCTGCGCGGTTAAGTAAGCAGTGATTTAGCGGAAGTCGGGGTGAAGACGACGCGGTTGAGCAATGAACGACGCAGGATGAATCGCTTCTTCGTGCGTCCCGGTCAAGTGATGTCTTCCTCAGTAATAGAGGGTTTTATACACGAGATTACAAGTTAATCCAACAGACTCCATTAGGTTACATTTGACAGCAGTGCGTGCCGCTCGCTATCTTCAAAAGTAGCGCTACTCACCATTCCGGCGCTCCCGCCCCGAGCTACTCAATCAATAAACACAGTAGGAGTATCATGAGAACACACTCTTTTGGCGCGTTCGCGCGTCGAATCACATTGTCTTGCATCTGCGCCGCTTTAGTCGCCGCCGCTACATACCATAAAGTCGAAGCCGATGCGATTTTTGGCAACACGACCAATTCCGAAACATCGGCAATCGGCAGTTCGGGAACCTCAAACCGCTTCGTGCAGGAGGGCAATAGCCTCGTTATTGAAGCCGAAAACTATCAACAGAATTTAAGTCGCGGCAAGAAACCGTGGAAGGAAAGCACAGACCGCGTGGGTTATATGGGCATGGCGGCGATGGTCTCCCCGCAGAACGCGAAGACTGCCATCCAGAGCGACTTTGCAACGACCAAGCAAGAATTGCAGTACCGCGTGCGGTTCACCGAGCCGGGCATATATCATGTTTGGGTACGCGCGTGGGTGGATAGTCACAAAAGGAACTCGGTGCATGTCGGGCTGAACGGTCAGCCGGTCGCCGCGACATCCAACATCAGCATTACACAATACAAGCGTTGGGTATGGGGGTCGAAAGAGAACCAACAGGCGCGGCTCGACATACCCGCCGCAGGCGTCTACACGATCAACGTTTGGATGAGTGTGGATACCTTTCGTCTCGACCGTTTGGTGTTGACGACGAGCGACGCCCCACCCACCGACAATATGGCTGAGAGCAGACGCGAGGGAGAAGCAGAGGGCGATGAACCGACGCCAGTACCGACGCCAACCCCAAGCCCGACCCCGACCCCGACCCCAAGTCCGACCCCGGCACCTAGCCCCATGCCGACTCCCGTTGATAGTCCGGGTATCTACGTCGCTCCTGATGGCAACTCGAACGCAAGCGGCACATTTGACAACCCGATTGATTTGACGACGGCATTGAACAGAAGCAAAAGCCCCGCGAAACCCGGCATGACCGTGTGGTTGCGCGGTGGAACGTATCATGGAACCTTCGTCAGCACGATCACCGGTGAGGACAATGCTCCGATTACCGTCCGCGCGATACCGGGCGAGCGTGCTACGATTGACGGTGGAACCTCAACCACCAACACGCTCAAGGCGCAGGGCGCAAACGTACATTACCGCGACTTTGAAATCATGAAGTCCGATCCGCAACGCACGACTTCCGTCTCAGGTTCTAACCCGTCGGGTATCAGTCGCGGGTCAACGAACGGTATTTATGCTACAGGTCGCCGCAATAAATTCATCAACCTCGTCATACACGACGATGGTGTTGGTATTGGTTTATGGTCACCTGCGGTGGATACTGAAATCTATGGTTGTATCGTCTATAACAACGGTTGGGATGCCCCTGATCGTGGACACGGTCACGGTATCTACGCGCAGAACCAGACGGGAGCGAAGACAATCAGCGACAACATCTTCTTCAACCAGTACGGGCGCGGCATCCAAATCTACGGTTCGGCGAATGCCTACCTGAATAACTTTCACATCGAGGGCAACATTTCGTTCAACAACGGCATTCTCGCCCGCTCTATGGACGATGCGTACAACCTGTTGATTGGCGGCGGACGCATTGCCGAAAATCCGGTGCTGCTCAATAACTTCACTTATTTCAAGCCGTCTATGCGGAAGGGTGGTAACAAATTCGGCTACAGCGCGGGGACGCGCAACGGCGTCGTCCGAGACAACTACTTCGCAGGCAATCTCACGCTCGAAGTCAAGAACGGCTACGACCCGCAAATCACCGGCAACACTATGTATGGCTCCAACGGCACGCTCCCCGGCAGCTTCCCCGATAACAGTTATTACAACCTCAACACTGCCGCTCCCCAGAACGCCGTCTTCGTGCGTAAGAACAAGTACGAAGCAGGGCGTGCCAATATCGCCGTGTACAATTGGCAGCTACTCGACACAATCGCAGTTGACCTGAGCGATGTATTGCCGTTCGGCACGGAATACGAGGTGCGTAACGTACAAGATTTCTACGGCACTCCGGTGCTTACCGGCACTTACTATGGAGGTCCAGTGAACTTGCCGATGAACAATCTGAAGGTCGGGATGCCGGTCGGTCACAACACCGCGCCCAAAGCGACCGGAACCGAGTTCAACGTCTTCGTCGTCATTCCCAAAAGATAGTGGAATAGTGTAGCCTTAAACGCAATATGGAAGCGTTAGAAGGGTGGTCAAAACAGCGATAGTGCCGGTTCCACAATGTGGAACCGGCACTATTCTGTGTGAAGAGTTCGATGTGCGTTTGTCCCGCCACGGCTTGCTAAAGCGGTGGCTCTATTACGCACCCACATTCAATGCACAGACGTGCGTGCGCGGTTTGTTTAATACAACCTTTTCACACTCGCTCTCATCAGTATGTGGGCAATTCGTTATAACCCCCAATTTTTAAGCAATACAACAACGCAAAATTCCAGTTCAGGCAGTGTTTTCCAAAGAAGCATTCACTGTTTTTAGGTGAACCCTGTTGTGAGCAAGATATTTGTCGGGTTTAAGACATCGAGGCGTTGCCGATTTTTACATGCAAAAGATGAGTTTCTACATCTTTTGTCTTTATGATTCGCCGCGCCGTGTGAAACTTTAATCCGCGATGTATGCGAGAATCATCAGTCTTTCGGCGTGTTTATCCAGCCCGGGTCTTCTCGTTCTGCTATCTTAATTTCGTTTCAGGAGTGTAATGATAAAAAAGAATTTCGGTTCTCTCTCTGTGTGTTCTTTCCAAGTTCTTAGGCTTTTTACCTGTACGTTGCTGCTCGTGTTCAGCACAGCCTTTTTAATCGGATTCGGCAGTCATAATTCTTCCGCCGCTTCGCTCACCGACGCCGCCTTTCTTGAACAGAACGGGCAAGTCGTTATCGAAGCCGAAAATTATTCGGCGCACATTGCGCGCGGCGACAAGTCTTGGTCGCCGCGCACAGACCCTTCAGGCTTTGCCGGGACTTCGGCTCTCGTTGTAGAACCCGATACTAAAACCAGTATCACCAAAAACTATGCGACGACGAGTGCCGAACTTCAGTACCGCGTACAGTTCTCATCGCCCGGCGTTTATCGCGTCTGGATCAGAATGTTCGCCGACGACTACAACAACGATACGGTTCACGTCGGTATCAACGGCACCGCGCCTTCGACCGCCGCCAACATTGCGCCCAACCGTTACCGCGAGTGGTCGTGGCGTGCGGCGAAGCGCAGTTACACGATCACCGTGCCATCTGCCGGAGTGCATACAATCAACGTCTGGATGGCTGAGGACGGATTCCGGTTTGACCGCATACTCCTGACCGAGAGTACAACCATCCCGACCGGAAGTGGTCCGGCAGAAAGTCCGCGCGTCGGAGGCGAAGACTCGCTTCCAACACCGGCTCCCACGCCAATACCGACACCAACGCCGACACCGGTACCGACGCCCACACCAACTCCAGTACCAACGCCTACTCCGACCCCTAACCCGACGCCGCAGCCGACACCCGGCAATGCTTTCTATGCTGCACCGAGCGGCGCGGCAAACGGCGACGGAAGTTTCGCGCGTCCTTGGGATTTAGCCACCGCGCTCAACCAACCGAGTGCCGTCAAACCCGGTTCAACTATTTACCTGCTTGGCGGAACTTATTACGGAGCGTTTTCGAGCCGCCTGACTGGCAACGCGCAAGCACCGATTACCGTGCGCTCCTATCCGGGCGAGTGGGCGGTACTCAACGGGCATGGCTACATAGCGGACACGCTTACGGTCAAAGGCTCTTGGACGCACTACCGGAATTTCGAGGTCACGAACACCGACCCGGATCGCACGCGCGAACGTCCGCACGGTGTCTACGTCATCGGCGCGAATACTAAGATCATCAACCTCGTCGTGCATGACACGGGCGTAGGCATCGGCTTCTGGTCAGCGGCGATTAACGCCGAACTTTACGGCAACATCATCTACAACGGCGGTTGGGATGCATCGGATCGCGGTCACGGTCCCGGCATCTACACGCAGAATCAGACGGGCACGAAGCGGATTGTGGATAACATGATCTTCAATCAGTTCTCACACGGTCTGCAAATATATGGTTCGACCACCCCCTACCTCGACAATTACTACGTCGAAGGCAACGCCATGTTCATGAATGGTACCGTCTCGCAGTTCGGCTTCCAGTCGAACATGATCATTGGCGGCGGGCGCATCGCGCAAAATCATCAGTACGTCGGTAACATGACGTACTTCACGCCCAACCTCGGCGGCAGGGGCATTAACATCGGCTATCGACAGGGTACGAATAACGCCGAGTTGCGTGACAACTACCTCGCCGGTGGCACGCCCGTCGAGCGCGGCACGAGTCCCGGCTTGACCATGAGCGGCAACACGCTTTACGGCACACTCAACTCGCTCAACTCGCTCTTCCCCGACAACACATACCACGCTCCCACTTCGCGTCCGACCGGGACGAAAGTCTTCGTCCGCCCGAACAGGTATGAGACGGGACGCGCGAATATCGTCGTCTTCAATTGGAATCTCGCGCCGACCGTTGACGTTGATTTGAGTGGCGTTCTCGAAGTCGGTAGTTATTACGAGATTCGTAACGCACAGGACTACTTCAGTTCTCCGGTCTATGTCGGTATTTTCGACGGACAACCGGTGCCATTGCCGCTCGGCAATTTGACGGTCGCGCAACCCATCGGTAATCGCATCCTCGCCAAGCCGACGGGACTTGAATTTAACGCCTTCGTCGTCACCTCGCGCTAAGAAACAACGCGCGGCGTGATGAATCTCACGCCATCGCTCGCAACGGGCTTGCTCCTTCTTAATATATGAAGGAGCAAGCCCGTTGCGGTTTTCAGATTCTGACGAAGGGAAATGAGTGGAGAACGTCACCGACAATTTTCATCCCGCTTATGATTGAGGGGTTCGTCAAAAGTGGACGCCATGAGTTGTGTATTTTAAGCGACTTTTACTCGCGCGCCGTCTTCGTCCTAATCAAGACAAAGGCGGCGAACTCCGGGGCGGTCGAGACGGGTGTGAAGTCATAGCCGACGGGTGCTGCGACTTTGAGGTTAATCATCGGTAGCGTCAGCGCGCCGCCGTTGTAAGTTCCCGTGAGGACGGGCGCGCCGAAAAGGTCTTGGACGTTGCGTAATTCAAACGTCGCGCCGCGCGGCAACACTTGGCTCACGTCAACTTCGAGTTTGTCTTTCAAGTCCCAGTTGTAGACGGTGATGTGCGTGCGCTCCGGTTCATACTTGTTCTGGCGCAAAAAGATTTGCGTTCCTTTGGGGCGTCCAAGTTGATAGCGGCTGCGGCGATCAAATCCGCTCGCAGACTTCCATTCGTCGAACGGACGCTTCGTGCCTTTATTAAAAAAGAAAGAAGCCGGAGCGATGTTTTGCGTTTGCTTTGCGTTGTCGAAGTAGGTGTTCTCGTCCCACTGATAGGAGATTTGCGGCGAGGAGATTTGCGCGGGTTGATGCACTTCAGCTAAACGGCTTACCGGCGTGGCATCGGACGACGAAATGTAAAGGGTGTTGCCCGTGACGATTGCCGCTTCCCATTCGTTCATGTAGAGCGCGCGGTTGCCGCCCGCGACATAATTATCTTTGACAACAATGCTCTTATTGTTGAGTGCTTTGAAGCCCAAAGCCAGATTGCCGCCGAAATCGGGATAGGTTCCGGGTGGATGATAAAGATAGTTGCTTAGAATCGTGATGCGATCCGCCGGATGGCGAATTGTGCCGACAAAAAGGTTGGGGTGTCTTTTAGCTGTGGCGCGCGCCGCCGGAGAGTAGTTGTTGAAACAGACATTGCCCTCGAAGTGGAAGCCGATTGTTGCTGCGCCTGTGCCGTAAGCTTCCATCCCACGCCCGAAGTTGTTGAAGGCGATGTTATCAACGATTCGTTTCGTGCCTGTTTCGTTCTGAGCATAGATGCCGTGTCCGTGTCCTCTGTCGGGACCGAGCCAGCCGTTGTTGTAGATGATGCACCCGTAGATTTCCGCACCCTGCGCGGCAGACCACGCGCCGATGCCGACCGCCGTATCGTGTATGACGAGGTTAATCAGTTTCGTGTGCGCGCCGATTAAATTGATTCCGTCCCTGCGCCACTCCTTAACGGCGCGCGACCCGGAAACGTCCGTCACGCGGCGCGGGTCGGAGTTCATCACCTCGAATCCCCAGTAATTCGTCCACGCTCCGCGAATCGTTAAAACCTCTCCGGTCTGTCCGCCGCTATCGAGAATCGCACGCTCGCCGTTCACGGCGCGGACGGTGATCGGCGCGCCCTCGGTGCCGGTCAAACGACTTAGAAAGACGCCTTTATAGACGCCGCCGCGCAACCAGATTACCGCGCCCGGTCGAGCCGCCGGGGGTTGCGCGAGCGCGGTCGCCAAATTCCATGGTCGCGCCGCGCTCCCATCGCCATCGGGCGTGCCCTGCGGCGAAACGTAGAATTGCTTGTCCGTGATGGGCATCGGCGACTGGAAGTAGCCGATCTCTGCCTTGACTACCGGCTTGCTCTCGTGACCGAGCAAAAGCAAGAGATGATTCCAGTAACCGGAAGCTGCAAGCCACCACGACAGACAGATAAGCATAAGGCAGAACCCTAGCCAGAACTGCTTCGAGGACTTCGCTAAGTATGGAAAAATAATCATCAACCTGCTTACTATGAAATCTGTAATCACATCTTCCGACGAACGTTTGGCTAGTCAGAGTAGCCGCGCGAAGCTATCGGTGACAACAAAACAAGGCGATGCTCGTTTATTACAACGAGCATCGCCTTGTTTTGTTACCCCTTTTGTTTCGTCTGTGTGCCTTTTGGTTTAGGGTGCGCCCGCTGCCGCTAAGCTGTGGTTGCCGCCCGCCGCAACGTGCCTCATGCCGCTAAGGAACATGACCTCGACCGGCGTCGTGAAGCGCGTGGCAGTTGATCCATTACCGAGTTGTCCGGCACTGTTCGATCCCCACCCGAAAACTCTGCCGTCAGAGTTGCGGAAAACGATGCTGTGATTTGCGCCCGCTGAGATACCGCCGACGCCCGCGCCGATCACACCTACAGCGGTGCGTACCGGAACGCGCACGGTCACAGTTGAACCGTCGCCAAGCTGACCGTTGTTATTCGATCCCCATGCGAAGATCGCGCTGTCTGAGGAGCGCAGAGCGAGACTGTGATTCGCGCCCGCCGCGACATGAGAAACGCCCGTCAAGTTCAAAACTTGAACGGGAACGAGCGTGCGGCTCGACGAATTATTACCTAACTGCCCGGAGGTATTGAGTCCCCAAGCGATAACCGCGCCGTCCGCCTGTCGGATGGCGAGATTGTGATTGCCGTCGGCGGCAATCGCCGAAATGCCTTCGAGGAAGCCGACGCCGCCGAGACCTTTGACCTGCACGGGAGTGAGGCGACGTGTCGTCGTGTTGTCGCCGACTTGACCGGCAGCATTGGTACCCCAAACCCACACGGTTCCGTCACCTCTAAGTGCCACGCTATGAGACGCGCCCCCACCGATGGCAATGACGTTCGTCAAGCCGACGACTTCAATGGGCGCAAGCCGTTGCGTCGTTGTCCCGTCGCCGAGTTGACCGTTGCTGTTGAAGCCCCAAGCATAAACTCGACCATCCTTGAGCGCGAGGCTATGCTTATCGCCAGTCTTGATCGCCGTCACCCCGGACAGGAACCCCGTGCCGCCCAGACCCTTGACCTGCACCGGCTGAAGGCTACGGCTCAAGGTAGTGGTGTTGATGCCGAGTTGACCGTTGGTGTTGACGCCCCAAGCCCAGACCGTGCCATCGGGTTTCAGTCCGAGACTGTGGTCAGCACCGGCGGCGAAACGCGCCCCCGCGCCGAACCCTATGACTTGGACGGGCGTGCGGCGCAAGGTCGTCGTATTGTCGCCGAGTTGACCGTTGCTGTTAGTACCCCACGCGGCGGCAGTCTGCGAAACGCCTCTGCCGTCGAGCGCAACGAGTTGCGGGGTGTTGAAGGCGTTGTCTTCGAGCCGTAGAATTGCGCTACGCCCGCTGGTGGCACTCGGCGTAAATTGAATGCCGATGGCGCAACTTGCGCCCGGCGCGACGCTCGCGCCCGTGCACGTGTTCGAGCTGATCTTGAAGTCGTTCGGCGCGGACGAACTCGCAATAGTGCCGGTGATGGTGATGGAGGTGAAAGTGAGTGGCGCGCCTCCCGTATTCATCACCGTGACGATTTGCGGCGCGCTCGTTAATGTCGCCGGTTGATTGCCGAAGTTCAAGCCCGTCGGATTGGTCTGAACGATTGGCGCGCCGACCGTGACGGGTGTCGTCGCGGAATTGTTCGTCGCATTCGGGTCGGGCGTAGTGGAACTGACCGTCGCCGTGTTGTTGATAACGGTGCCGTTCTGCACATTGCTTGTGATGGTGGCGATGATGGTCGCCGTGTAGGTCGCGCCATCGGGAAGCGTACTCCACGTCACCGTGCGGTTGTTGCCAGTGCCGCCGCAGACGCCGCCGCCCGTTGCCGAGCAAGAGAAAAACGTCATGTTTGACGGCAAGTTGTCGGTCACTCTCACGTTCGACGAAGCCTGCCCGGTCGCCGTGACTCTAATCGCATAGCTGACGTTCGACCCGGCGTTGACCGGGTTGGGCGAGGCGGTCTTGACGATTGAGATATCGCCGCCAAGTATGACGCTCGTCTCCTGCGCCGCCGTGTTGTTCGCGGTGTCCGAGTCGAGTTCGTTCGCCGTGACGGTCGCCGAGTTGGTCACCGGCCCCGTCGCCGTCGGTCTGACGACGACCGTTACAGTCGCGCTCGCATTCAGTATGAGACTGCCGAGGTTACATGAGACGATGCCCGTTCCCGGCGTGCAACCGGTGCCACGACTGGCACTGGCGGAGACGAAGGTCGCGCCTGATGGCAGCGTGTCCGTGACGACGACGCTATTGGCGGTTGAGAGACCGTTGTTCACGACGCTGATCGTGTAAGTCAGATTGTTGTCGACCGCAACGGGGTCGGGTGAGTCGATCATCGTCAGAGCCAGATTCGCCGCCGGAGTGACAATCGTCGGATTGCTCGACGAGTTGTTCGCGGTGTTGATGTCGCTCGCGTTCGAGACGCTCGCCGTGTTCGTCACGCTCGGCGCGGCGGCTGCGCCGACGCCGACGGTGAGCGCGATGCTACTGTTCGTGCCGGAGGCTATGGGGTCGGAATGTGTACAAGTGACAGTCTGACCGTTGGCGGAACAGTTCCAACCCGCGCCCGCAGCCGAGACGTAGCTCAACCCGTTCGGTAACGTGTCGGTGACGGTGATCGTGCCGAACGTGGGATTAGAGCCGACGTTCGTTACCGTCAAGTCATAAACGCCGTCTGTGCCGACGGTGAAGTTCCCCTGATGGCTCTTGGTCATCACGAGGTCTGCCGCGCCGCAGGAGTTAAACAGGACAGAGACATTGTTCGCGCCAGCGTTGGCAACGGCTATGTCGAGGCGACCGTCGCCGCTCAAGTCGCCGACGGCGACCGACCATGCGCCATTTCCCGTTGCGAAAGTGGTTGGTGCCGCGAAGCCGCCCGCGCCATCGCCTTCGAGAACCGAAGCGTTAGTGCCGTTAGCGACAACCAAGTCAACCTTGCCGTTGGTGTTGAAATCGCCCACCGCGATTGATTTGGGAGTTCCATTGAGCGTTGTTCCACCGGAAGGGAAGAAGGTTGCTGCGTTGAAGCCGCCTGTTCCGTTGCCTAGAAGGACAGCGATGTTGTTAGTGCTTTCAATGACCACGGCTAAGTCGAGTTTGCCGTCGCCGTTGAATTCACCGGTTGTAATCGAGGTCGGACCCAGCCCCGTCCCGGTGGAGATATTCGTCACCGAGCCGAAGCCGCCCGTCCCGTTATTCAAAAGAATCGAGACGTTTTTCGTGCTGAAGTTAGCTACGGCTAAGTCAGGCTTGTTGTCGCCGTTGAAATCGCCGACTGCGACAGAACGCGGACTCGACCCGACGGTGACGGTCGGTTGTGCAACGAAGCCGCCCGCACCATCGCCGAACAGGATCGAAACGTTGCTGGAGTTCTCATTCGTCACGGCGAGGTCGGCTTTACCGTCGCCGTCAAAGTCGCTCACTCCGATGCCAAAAGGATTCGTTCCGGCGACAACAGGAGCGGTTGCCGTGAAGCCACCTGTTCCATTGCCAAGAAGGATTGAGACGTTGTTGTCATTGCGGTTAGCTACGGCTAAGTCAGGCTTGTTGTCGCCGTTGAAATCGCCGACCGCGACAAAACGCGGAGTAGCTCCTACGTTGTAGTCTATCTTCGTTCCGAAATTGCCTGCCCCGGTATTTAAGAAGATGGATACCTTACCCGGGCTGGAATTTCTATTAACAACGGCGAGGTCGGCTTTGCCGTCTCCGTTGAAGTCGCTGATTGCGACCGACTCCGGTCGTGACGTGGTGGCGTAGTTTATCGCTCCCGTGAAGTTCGGCGTGGCGCACGAATCGAAGAAACTCGCGGTAGTCTCCGTGTCACTATTGTTCGCCGTGTTGTTGTCAATCTCGTTGGCGGTAACGCTTGCCGTGTTGGAGATTACTCCGGGCGCGGTCGGCGTGAAGATGTTGATGGTGACGGTGGCGGTGCTGTTCGCGGCGAGCGCGCCGAGATTACAGGTGATGGTGCTTGTGCCGCTGCACGAACCTTGACTCGGCGTTACGGAATCGAACGTGTCGCCGGTGGGCAGCGCGTCGGTCACGACGACGTTCGTCGCGGTTGATGGTCCGGCGTTCGCCACGGTGATCGTGTAGGTCAGGCTGCTGCCCGACGGTACCGGGTCGGCGGAATCCGCTTTCACGAGCGAGAGGTCTGCGACCGGATTGACGGTAATCGAGACGGTCGCGGTATTCGAGAAAGATTGCCCGTCCGTCGCCATGTAGGTGAAGCTGTCAGAGCCGGAGAAGTTTTCGTTCGGTTGGTATGTGAACGAGCCGTTAGCGTCGAGCGTCAATGTGCCGTTCGTGGTAGTGGCGACGATGCCGACCGAAAGCGGGTTGAGTTCCGCATCCGGGTCGTTGGCGATTACACCCGGAGCCGCCACTGTCAAAGTGTTGTTGACGTTGACCGAGTAAGCGTCGCCCACCGCGACTGGCGCATCGTTGACCGCGTTGACCGTAATCGAAACGGTAGCGATCTCGGAATCGCTTTGCCCGTCGTTCGCCTTAAAGGTGAAGCTATCCGCACCGTTGAAGTTCGTGTTCGGAGTGTATGTGAGGTTCGCGCCTGTTCCCGTAAGCTGCCCGTGCGCGGGTTGATTGACGACCGCGAACGTGAACGCGCCGGTTTCAACGTCCGTAGCGGCGAGTGTCACGGCGAGCGGGGTATCTTCATCAGTCGCGAGCGACTGATCGGAAGCCACCGGCGGGTCGTTGACCGCGTTGACCGTGATCGAAACGGTGGCGATGTCGGAATCGCCTTGCCCGTCGTTTGTCTGGAAGGTGAAGCTGTCCGAACCGTTGAAGTTCGCGGCGGGCGCGTAGGCGAGGTTCGCGCCCGCGCCTGTGAGCGTGCCATTCGCGGGTTGAGTGACGACCGTGTACGTCAGCGTGTCGCCGTCAGGGTCTGTTCCCGTCAAAGTGATGTTCGTGGTTGTATCTTCATCGGGCGTGACGGATTGATTGTTCGCAACGGGCGCGTCGTTGACCGGCGTAACGGTGATTGTCACCGTCGCCGTGTTGGAGTTCGACGTACCGTCGTTGGCACGGTAGGTGAAGGTGTCCGTGCCGCTAAAGTTCAGGTTCGGCGTGTAGGTGAACGAGCCGTTGCCGCTCAAGACGAGCGTGCCGTTGGAGACATTGCTCACAAGTGCGGCGGTCAGTGTGCTGCTATCTATGTCGGTATCGTTCGTCAGCACGCCCGGAGCGGACACGCTGAGGAGGTTGTCTTCGACGACGCTGTACTCATCATTGGTAGCTACCGGCGGATTGTCAGTCGAGTTGACCGAGATCGAAACCGTCGCGGTTTGGAATTGTCCCGTGCCGTCGTCCACGCGGAAGATGAAGCTGTCCGTGCCGTTGAAGTTCGCGGCGGGCGTGTAAGTTACGTTAGCCGCGCAGTTCGACACGCCGTTCGTCGTCGTGCAGGAGGGCGCGCCGAGCGCGCCGAGCGTGCCGTTCGCAGGGGCGTTCATGATGCTGAAGGCTAACGGTTCGCCGTCCACGTCCGCGCCCGTGAGCGTGATTGCGAGCGGCGTGTCTTCGTTCGTCGAAAGCGATTGACCCGTCGCCGTCGGCGCGTCGCTCAAGGGATTGACGGTAATCGAGACGGTCGCCGTGCCGGAATCGGCTTTTCCGTCGTTGGTCTTGAAGGTGAAAGTGTCTGTGCCGTTGAAGTTCGCGGCGGGTGTGTAGGTGAGGTTCGCGCCCGTGCCTGTGAGCGTGCCGTTCGCGGGCTGCGCCACAACAATAAAGGTCAGCGTATCGCCGTCAGGGTCTGCTCCGGTCAGCGTCACGTTTGCGGAAGCATCTTCGTTGACATTGACGGATTGCGCGTCGGCGGTCGGAGGACGATTGATGGCGGTCGTCACCGTCGCGCTGTTGTTAGCCGCATTCACGTCGCCCGCGTTCGCAACGCTTGCCGTGTTCGTTACGCTTGGGAACGCCGCGCTGTCAACGCCAACCGTTAACGTGATGCTCGCGCTCGCGCCCGCGACGAGTGAAAAGCCGTCAACTGAAGCGCATGTCACTTCCTGATTGATGGCTGAACAGTTCCAATTCTCGCCGATGGCTGAAACGTAATTCAAACCCGCGGGGAGCGTGTCGGTGACGGTGATCGCGCCCGAAGAATCGTTCGCACTCACGTTCTCCACCCTCAGCGTGTAGTTGCCGTCAGAGCCGGTCGTGAGCGCACCCACTACCAACTTAGTGATCTTCAGATCGGTCGCGCCGCAGGTGTTAATCAGAATCGAGGCGTCGCCTCTGGTGATGTTGGCAACAACGATGTCGGGTCGCGTGTCGCCGTTGAAGTCGCCGACGGCGACCGAGAAGGGTTGAACGGTCAAATCGCCGACTGTTCCCAGTGAGAAAGTGGTCGCCGTGCCGAAGCCGCCCGCGCCGTTGCCCAAGAGAATGGAAACATAGTTCATCGCATGGCTTGAGACGACGAGATCGAGATGCCCGTCGCCGTTGAGGTCGCTTGTGGCGACGGATGTAGGCAGCGGATTGGTTGGCGGTGCTGACGGTCCGACCGAATAGTTGACCGCCGCGTTGAAGCCGCCCGCGTTGTTATTGAGAAGAACCGAAACGTTGCGCGTGCCGTTATTGGCGACAGCCAGATCGAATCTGCCGCTTCCATCGAAATCGCCGGCGACGATTGAACGCGGCGAAGGAGCAGTAAGGGTCGGAGCGGCTGTAGTGAAAGCACCTGTGCCGCTATTTGTCATAATGAAGACGTTATTGGTCGTCGTCGCTTCACTTGCAACGGCTAAATCCTGATCGCCATCGCCGTCAAAATCGCCTGCCGTAAGTGAAATTGGCTGCGCTCCCGATGCGACCAAGTAAGGATTTGCTGAACCGAACGTGCCTGCGCCGAGATTAAGTAGCACCGAAATATTAGCGGAGTTGCGGTTGCCTGTCGCAATGTCAAGATCATTATCGCCGTCAAAATCTTTAAGCACGACGGCGACCGGCTTCGTACCAGCCGGGGAATTCGTCCCGGTCGGGAAGCCGCCCGTTCCGTTATTAAGGCGCACCGTAACGTTGTTTGAACTCTGATTAGCAATGACGAGATCAAGCTTGCCGTCGCCGTTTAGGTCGCCGAGTGCGACCGCGCCGGGGTTCGACCCGGCGGCAACATTTACGGGCGCGGCAAAGCCACCCGCGCCATCGCCAAAGCGAATCGCCACGTTCGGCGAGGTCGTCTCATTCGCCGTTACGATGTCCGCCTTACCGTCGCCGTTCAAATCGCCGACCGCAATCGAGCGCGGCTTCGTCCCCATCGGAAAGTTCGTCGCCGCCGCGAAACTCGGCGTCGTGCAAGGGTCGAAATTCATCAGCGCAGCCGCACCTGTGCTGTAACCGGGTTGTAACTCACGCCCGCCGAGCAAAGCCTTGATGCCCGACCATTGATTCAAATGGAATATGTCGAATAGATTCCCGGAAGCCGTCCCGCCGAGAACGATTTGATTAAAGGAGAAGGGTGCGGCAGACTGCTCATTCTTCATCGCATATACGGACAAGAGAGCAGGCGCGGTGATGACGATGATGGCGACGAGGATGGCAACTCGCGTCGCGCGCAATTTGAAGGTTGATCTGTTTGACATAGCGTAAGTTAATCCTTGGTGAAGAACGGTTACCAGAAAACAATGCCCTAAGTTACGACCCGCGAAAAGGGAAGTCTCCTCATCAGGGCTGGAAATGCGAACGGGGGCTTGACTCGAACTGAAGTAGCAAGGCAATTTGACTGCCGTCCTTGCGAGAAGGCGGAACGATACCGTTCTTCCCGCTAAACGGCAATCCTCCAACACTTAGGTCAGCTTGGTCGGTTAGGGTGCGTTGCGACAGTGACTATTTAGAGGGCGAGATGAGACACAATTGTTAGTCATCATTACAAAAATGCCATATTAGGCGGCTGTACCTTCTCTCAGAGGTTTATGATTTCTTATATTCGTAAGATTACCCGTCAACCCCCCGGCGGGCTTGCCCGTCGTTCCCCGATTGCTCTCGCCCGGCTCGTCTCGAACCGTCAAACGAGCTTCCGGCAACAACTCGTTGAGGTAGACGCGCAGTTCCTGCTCTTGTCCATTCTGCGTGAAAAAAGTTAAGCGTTGTAAGGCTTGCTGTACTAGCTCTTCGGGGTAAGCCGCGATGCGACCGATGAAGATGCGCGGGTGGCGGGTTTTCGTCGCCTGCTCGTTGGTCATCTCCAGTTCTTCAAAGAGTTTTTCGCCGGGACGCAAGCCCGTGAAGATGATGTCAACGTCCTCGAACGGGCGCAAACCCGTCAGCGTGATGGTGTCTTTTGCGAGGTCAAAAATTTTGACGGGTTCGCCCATATCGAGTACGAAGATTTCGCCGCCCTTGCCCATCGCGCCCGCTTGTAGAACGAGTTGCGCCGCTTCGGGGATAGTCATGAAGTAGCGCACCATGTCGGGGTGCGTGACGGTGACAGGACCGCCTTTGCTAATCTGTTCGCGGAAGAGCGGAATGACGGAGCCTGCCGAACCGATGACGTTGCCGAAACGCACGGCGACGTAGCGCGTTTTGTATTCGTGGTTAAGATTCTGGATCGCCAGTTCCGCGACGCGCTTCGCCGCGCCCATCACGGAGGTCGGGCGCACAGCCTTGTCAGTCGAAATCATGACGAAGGCTTCGCTCCCGAAGTATCCGGCGAGTTCGCCGAGCAGCCGCGTGCCAAGCACGTTGTTCTTGATCGCCTCGCACGGGTTAAATTCCATCATCGGCACGTGTTTGTGCGCCGCCGCGTGGAAGACGACGTGCGGGCGGTGGCGATTGAAGATCGAGCGCATACGAATCTCGTCGCAGATGTCGGCGACGAGCGTGATTATGTTCAATTCCGGGAAGGCAGCGCGCAGTTCGCGGTCAATGTTGTACAAGGCACCTTCCGCGCGTTCGACGAGCAGCAGACTGGAAGGCTTGAAGCGCGCGACTTGCTGCGCGAGTTCGGAGCCGATGCTGCCGCCCGCGCCCGTCACCATCACGGCTTTGTCGGTCAAAAAGATTTTGATGTTCTCTTCTTCGAGGCGCACCGGTTCACGTCCCAGAAGGTCTTCGATCTGCACGTCGCGTATGCGCGTCACTTTCACTTTGCCTTGCAGAATATCGGAGAGTCCGGGGATGATGCGAACCTTTACCGGAATCTGCTCGCAGAGGTCGAGTAGGCGACGGAAGTCGCTGCGCGAGGCGCGCACGATGGAGATGATAACGTGGTCAATCGAGAGTTCGCGCACGAGCCGAGGCAAATCATTTATCCCGCCAAGCACCTTGACGCCGTGTATGACAGAGCCGTGCTTCTCTCTGTCGTCGTCCACGAAGCCTTTCACTTCGAGGTCGAAATCTCCGCGGCTGCCAATTTCGCGCGCCGTCATCACGCCCGCGCGCCCGGCTCCAATCAACAACACGGGCTTCTTGGCATTTTGCGGCGTGCGCGCCTGTCGCGGACGCTTCTCGTAGCGTTCGTAAGCGGCGCGCCGCATGATACGCAAACCCAAGACGCCGCCGAAACCGAGTATCGTACTCATGATCGTGACGGAGAGCGGCACGCGCCACTCCTGCATTTCGGTGGGCAGACCGGCGCGCAACGTGATGATGGGCAGAGCCGAGATTAGTGCCGCTTTGATGAAAGCTTTAATCTCCGCCATGCCTATGTAGCGCCAGATGAAATTGTAGATGCCAAAGGCGATAATCATCGCAAATTGCAGCAACACAACGTAGGGCATCTGCACTAATGCACGGCTGACATATTCAGGCGGGATGTCGAAATCGAATCGCAGCAAATAAGCGACCGCGAACGCTCCTATCAGCACCATCAAATCAAGCACCAAGTGCAGTTGCTTGACGTGCAGACGTGACCATCGTCGCGGCATAAATCTTTTATAGCCGTCAACGGTGAGAGTGGGGGTTTCTTTAGCTTCCATGAAGTGCTTCTCCCTGCTTGTTGTCCATTTCCAGTAAACGATGAAGCTGGCGACGGCACAGCCGAGCGTCATCCAACTCGCCCAACTTGTCGTTCCCGATTGCGCCGATGCCCGAAGTTCAACGTAGCTGGCGATGAGTGTAAACGCGCCGAGCGCGACAGCCGCCGCGCCGATGAGCAGCACGATACGACGATGATTAAGTCCGGTGGTGGTTAAGCGTTGGTAAAGGTGTGAGCGATGCGCTTGCCACACACGCTCGCCGCGCACGAGGCGGCGTAAGATGGTGAAAGTCCCGTCCGACAAAAAGAACCATAAACAGAGGGCGACGACGAACACACCGCGCCCGCTTACGGACGGAGCAAGTTGAAAGGGGAGGGCGGCAAGCAAGAATCCGAGTGCGCCCGATCCGACATCGCCCATAAAGATTTTCGCCGGATGCCAATTGTAAATGAGAAAACCGGCGCATGCGCCTGCAATTGAAAAACCGACGATCTGCGCCTCCGGGCTGCCGACCATTAAGCCGAAAAATCCTATCCCAGTACCGGCGACCACGCCCTGCACTCCGGCGTACCCGTCAATCCCGTCGAGAAAGTTGTAGATGTTCGTCACCGCGACGATCCACAGCAGAGCTGCCGGAATCGCCAATTGACCGAGCGAGAGATTCAAAGGTTCGGGCAGTGGCAGTTGCGTCATCCCGCTTGTGCCGTAAAGGGCGAGGGCGGCGGCGGCGAACTGCAAAAGGAAACGCAGACCCGCAGGCAGACCGCCGCGCAGGTCGTCAACAAAACCGATGAGGGCGACGAGCATCGCGCCGAGCAGGAGTGTAATTGCGGGCAACGGCATTCCACCCGCGTGTGCTGCGAGACACGCGGCGGCGAGTCCGGCTAAGATGCCCAGCCCGCCGCCGCGCGGCGTCGGTTCACTGTGCGATGAACGCGCGTTCGGTACGTCCAGCTTTCCCGCCCGCCGCAGCAGCGCGATCAACACCCGCGTCGTGACGCACGCAACGATGAACGAGACGATGACAAGAGCCACACTCACGACAATCTCTCCCTTTCTACGCGCTCCGGTTCTAAATCAAAATCTTCTGTAAGCAATGTGCTACGCGGTTTGCCATCCCGTGCCGCGACGAGTTCCGCCGCGCGGTCTATGACTTTTGACGGATTCCAGTTGATGGCGCGGCGCGCTTCACAATCTGAAAAGGTGAGTGTTGAGGTCATCTTCTCGATCGCACGCGACGTAAGCGGCAATCTCACTCCGGTCAAATTCAGCAACGCATCGCCAACGACAGCACCCGCACGCGCCAAAGACAAAGGAATGCCATGTGGAGTGCTTCTTCGCATTGCAAGGCATAATGCATTTTCCAATTCGGCGAAACTCGGATGCTCTCCGTCCGTCAGATGGAAAGTCCCGGCGGTTTGGGCTAACTGCGGCAGTGCCTGCGCGACATCGCGCGCTAAGACCATGCTGCGCCGCGCCGCGCCCGCACCGATTCCCAAATATCTGCCGCGTCGCAAAGCGTGAATCATCGCGCCGAAGTTGCCGGGTGCGCCTGCGCCGACGACGAGTGGTAAGCGCACGACCACCGCGCGCACGCCGCGCACAGCACACCATTCGACAACCGCATCTTCCGCTTCGCGCTTGCTCGCGCCATATGCATCTTCAGCCCGGCGTGCGGTCGTTTCAGCTATGTGTTCACCTCTCTCGATGCCGTACACCGCGACGCTGCTAATAAAGACGAAGGCTTCGGGCAAGCCGCTTGTACGCTCAAGTGCGGCGAGTAACCTCTTCGTGCCAGCGACATTAACGGCGAAGAACCGTTCGCGCTCTTGCGATGTTCGCGGCACGCTGTGGGCGAGTCCGGCGAGGTGATAAACGGTGTCATATGCCTTGTCGCCCAAGTTGAGGACGGGTGCCGTCAGGTCGCTGCTGATGAACTTTAACCGGGCGTCTGCGATGAATTGACCGGTATTAGCGACGGCTGGCGGCGTGCGACTTAGGATCGTGATTTCGTCCTCTGCGCGCGCTAGATGGCGCACGACGAATCCGCCGAGAAAGCCGGTTGCCCCTGTAACTAAGCAGCGCGCGTGCATTCCGTTTCGTTATGCTTGTCGGTGAGCGCGCTGCCTGCTCCGGCAGCGGCGGCGCGCAAAAGCACCTGCCGCATCTTGTTCGCCAGTAGGTCGCGGTCAAAGCGTTCGTGCGCGATGCGCCGCGCGTTGCGGCTCAGAGAGCGTCGCAAATCGTCTTCGCGCGCCAACTGCAACACGGCGTCTGCCATCGCCTCCGCGTCGCCCGGTGCGACCGTGATGCCGCATCGCTCCTCTGCGAGTAAATCTTTAATCCAGCCTTGCGTCGTCTGAATAACGGGGACGCCGGAAGCGAACGCATCGAACAATTTGTTGGGCGAAGCGGTCGCCAGAAACGGCACGTTCTTGACAACGAAGAGTGAGCAACACGCTTGCTGCAACCAGCGCGTGACCATCTCTTTCGACATCAATCCAAGGAAATGAACGTGCGTGAGTTGCATCTGCTGCTGACGCGCTTCGAGCGCGGCGCGCTCTTTGCCGTCGCCGATTAGAATGATTTCGATGTAGTCCGCCGCGCGTTCTTGAAGCGCACGTGCGACATCGAGAATCTGTCCGCAATCGTCAATCAATCCTAAAGTTCCCGTATAGAGAACGAGTTTTTTATCTTTCGCCCACGCGGGCAGCCGCAACGCACCGTCGTCACTATCGCGTTTATCATCATCGTCAAACGAACTTTTCTCGATGCGCGCGACAAGCTCATTGTCCGAAGCGTTCGGAATCACTTCGAGACGCTCAAGATTGTATTGACGGCGCAACCAAGTCGCCTGCCCTTCGGAGAGCGCAACGACGGTTGCCGCCGCGCGGCAACACACTCGCTCGAAAAAGCCCATGACGCGAATCAACCATTGATTACGCAGCAAGCCGAGTTGAACGGAGCCTTCGAGCCATAGATCGCGCACTTCAAAAACCATCGGTTTGCGGCGGACGTAGCGTGCCAGCAGTCCCGGAATGCCGACCGTAAAGGGACCCGACGAAGCTAAAACAACATCGCAGGGAAGTCGTAGCGCGTACCACGAAGCGATCACGGCGTAGGCGACGAACGTCCAGACGCGCATCAAAGTTCCGTGCTTGTTGGAGAGCCGCAAATTGATAACGCGCACGTCTATGCCATCAATCTCAAGTTGCGCGACTAGACCTTCGGGCTGAAGGTCGGATTTGTCATAAACACTGGTGACGACCGTCACCTGATCACCGGCTTTGACCCAACGGCGCGCGAATTCATATGCGCGCGTACTCCATGCGCCTTTCGGCGTTGTGAAGTATTGATAAAAGTAGATGACCTTCATTCCGGTTCAGGGTTAGCGCGGCGTTTGCAGATGCAAGCCGAAAGGGAAGTGCGCCTCTTAAAAAAGGGAAGTGCGTCTCCTAATCTGTAACGCGATAAAGACGTTGAATTGTGAACAATTTAATTGTGAACTATCTTGCGAAAACGTCTCCAGTGCAAAGAGATTACGTTAAACAGGTAGAGTGAGCCGCCCATGCGCCAACGGCGTGAGAGACGTTGCGTGAATTCAAACATGCTGTGCGCGACGAGCGACGGCACTTTCGTGCGCGCCGAAAAAGGTATTTGTCCCGGGGCGTAACCGTGTTCGGCAAGTTCTGTTTTGACCACGCTCTGACAGAGTGCGACCTCCGGGACGGTCAGAATTCTGCGCCAGCGTTCGACGGCATCCGCCGAAATCCCCTCGCCCGCTCTTTCGCCGCGTTCGGCGGAATTGCGCGTGCCGATTTGCAGCATCTCCGGCTCAAACGGCATATCGAGAAAAGCGCAGACTTTACGCATTACCTCTTCGGGTGCGCGCACAAGGTCTTCGTAACGAATGGAGATGTAGCGTTCCGAGTGTTTCGCGGCGGCTTGGCGTCCGGCACGCGCACATGACTTCCATGACAGCGCATCCCAGAGCGGATCGTAGGCTTTCTCCAAGTGCTTAAATTTTTTCTCCTGCGCGGCGTGGCGGTCACTCTCCCAAACGTCACGGCGGCGGGTCTTTTTCGACGCCAGCACGTCGCGCACATCGCGTATGATTTCGACAAAGAGGGCGTCGGGTACGCTGGCGACAATCTCATCAATGTGCAGAATATGTGTCGGCGTTTTTTCGAGCCAACGAGTTTTGCCCGCGTGATGCCTCAAGTGGTCGCAGACGAGCGGGAAAATCTCCGCATGATCTTGAACTTCGCGCGCACGCTCAATCAGCGCACGGACGTGTGGCGCGTTCTCTTCGCGTGCGTTCTCGGCGGCGGCAAACGCTTCGCCGTTTTCGCCGCCGAGACGCCACCCGTGCTTAACGATATGAACCACAAAGCCGACGAATGCTTTAAGCGTTTCCTCGTCTTTAAGATTTGCATACCGCTTGCGGAGCATATGCAGATGATCGTAGAACTTCGTTTCGCCTGCGCCGGTAAAGACGGAACTGTGGCGGCTGAGTATTCTGAGCAGCAGAGTCGTGCCGGACTGCATATAGCCGACGACAAAGACCGGACGGCACGCTTTTGTATGTGAAAATGATGCTGACACTGTAACTATCTCCTTAACAAGCACAACTTCGACAAAGGCTCACCTTCGTGACTTACCCCGGCAACGACATCTCTGTTCTTACGAATAACGAGTAAAGATTTAATCAAGCGCGAATTTCACTTTAGAGCGGGCGAGAGGCGCGAACGGAGAAGTGATAATAGCCACATAAACGTTCGCGCGACATTACAA
>JANDLT010000063.1 GCA_024330265.1 Pyrinomonadaceae bacterium MAG19_C2-C3
GCTGTCTGGACTTCATCTTTCAATAGGCTGCGTATTTACGGCGCACGGTACTAAGTTAAATGAGGCTGGGGCAGTGGTGAATAACCCTGCTCTGGCTGATTCCCAAGCGGGGTAGTGTAATAGCAGCACGGAAGGCTCATAACCTTTCAGTTCAGGTGCAACTCCTGACCTACGCAACCAATTAACTTTTAATACTTGACCCTCACCATCCCCGGCGATACGCCATCAAAGAAAAATAGTAAGCGCAGAATATGGCGAGGTGGAAATCCTTACATGATTCCTTCCGCAGCTCATGAGCAGTGGCACAAAGCCTCTCTTTGGCACTTAAAGGGGTCGCCACCGTGTTTTTATCCCAAAGTCGGAGTATTTGCCACATTCTATTCTAAAACCGCTAGAGAACAAGATTTGGATAATTGCCTAACCTCAATTCTTGATCTTTTGGTTGACGCTCGAATCTTAAACAGCGACGGTTGGAACACAGTAAAAATGCAGGGAAGTATGTATGGCGGAAAAGACAAAGACAATCCAAGGTGTGAAGTGGAGATACACGAAATTAACGATGAACAAGGATGAAGACTCTAAAGTGGTTTGAAAACCGAATCGGGAAACGAATATACCGAGACGATAATGTATGTGGTTGTAAAACATGTAGGGATGTGACCCAACATGGGATTATTGTCAATGATAGAGACCATGCCGAATATTTATTTGATTGCCAAAATGACTACAGAGCTGACGGGATATTATTAAATTATAGAGATATACAATGACCAACCAACAAGAAGAGTGTGTCCATGAATTTAAGCTTGCAAGTATACAAATGGAGAGTCCGTTTAATGCGATATATCGCCAAGTTGGATATGCAGTTTGTGAGAAGTGTGGCGAAATAAGAAAAACTGAACTATGACCTGGCAAGAAGAGTGGCAGCAGACCCTTGAGGCTGCACTTTGGAGAGAGACACCAGAATCTCCTATATTTCCCTCAAAGTTTACGTTAGAGTTTTTTGCCCAAAAGAAGCTTGAGTGGGAGAAAGCCGCCGCGAAAGATCATGGAAACGTGATTAGACAAACTGAACGGGAGAGAATGATTAAGATTGGTCAATATCTGAATAATAATTCTATTGAAAAAGCCGTAAAAGCCGAACGGGAGAGGGTGATAGAGGCTTTGAAACCTGGCCGTTTTTCACTTTACCCACAGGGGTTGGAATATTATAAAGGGTACTATGGAGCATGTTTAGAGCTAAGAGAAAAGATAGCCAAACTTAACGAAAGTGATTAAGCACTGCCCCTCATGCAAACAAGAGAGGTCAGTTAGTGAGTTTTCCAAGAACAGATATAGAAAAGATGGCATTCAAACTTCATGTAAGCAGTGCCAGAAAGAGCGAGATAAAACCTACTACCAAAGCACTAAAATAGAGCATGATGCTACAAACAAGCGACTGCGACTTCGCAATCAACAGGCAGTGTATGGCTATCTAAAAACTCACCCTTGTGTTGACTGCTCCCTTTCTGATCCGGTTGTTTTAACATTCGATCATGTACAGGGTAAGAAGCTAGGCAATGTCTCGGATATGGTCAAACGCCCTTGCTCACTTCTCACCATTTTTAATGAAATAGAAAAATGTGAAGTTCGTTGTTTCAACTGCCATATGATTAAAGACTTTCCCCGCAGAGGATTTCTTAACGCATACGAGACAGCGGAGAAGAATGGGCTGCCGTTAAATCCTTAGTCTCAAGTTCTGTATATTTCCTAGTTTGAGTCAGCGTGGTATGCCCCAGTTGTTTTTGCAGGTGGAATAATCCGCCGCCACTGCGAACATAGTTCAGTGCAAATGTGTGTCTGAGACGGTGGAAGTTTCCTTCCTTTTCAATCTTCAACTTCTTACACACGTCTTTGTAGTCCCTTGTTACGTTGTAATAGCTAAGTTTATTGCCATCCCGAGTACAAAACACCAATGGAAACTTGTGGTTCCGAAGATACTTCACAAGTATTTTTCTCAACTGATAGCTGAACGGAATAATGCGCTCTTTCTGACCCTTTCCGAAGACGGTCAACAGCAGATTTTCCATGTCAACCTTAGCGGTGTTGAGCGTGAGAGCTTCGTCAATTCTAATTCCGGTATCAATCAGTAGGCAGAGCAGAACGTGAATTCTCCGCTCTACAAAGTCAGAAGGCTTAAACGAAGCAATCGCCATTAAAGCCGACTCTTCTACAGTCTTCAGTATTTTTTGTTCTACCTTGAGTTTTTTAACTTTGAGGCGTTCCGGTAGATGATCCTCTTCATGTAGCCACGCGCAGAAGGCATTGACACCGGATATGTAGGTATTGCAAGACACCGGCTTAACCCCGGATTCGCGCAGCTTGATTACCCATTCGACCAGTTTAGCTTTTGTAATCTGTTCCGACCCGGTAAGGCGGACGAAGGAACTCCACGAGTTGCGGTAGTACCTTTCTGTTTTAGGAGTGACGTTTTTGAGGTAGCGGCGTTCACGAACGAATTGCTCGAACCAGTTAGTCATTTGAACCTCCGTAAGAAGTTCAAGTCTGGCTAAGTCCTTTAACTAATGGGGTTTAGCGGTAGTGTCGGTCGAGGTGTGGTTAAAAGCCAGCTGCTCTACCAACTGAGCTAACGTCCCGCGTGATGTAAGGCATTCTACATAGTGCGCGTGGCGCAATCAAGCGCAGCATTTTTTTCGATGAAACGCGGGTTGAAAGCGATGATTTGTCGTTAGTTGGCGAACCATCGGGCGAGTGTGGTATCGGGACAAAGAATCGTTTCGGCGCGGTCGGCTCCGGTCGAGATTAAACCGACTTCAACCTCAAGAGTTTTGGTGATGAAGTCTATGTAGTCGTTGGCGGCGCGGGGCAGTTCATCGCGTGTGGTGATGCCTGCGGTTGGGGTTTTCCAGCCGGGCAGGGTTTCATACACGGGTTCGACGCGGCGCAGTTCTTGTGAGACGGCGGGGAAATAATCAATGGTATGCCCGTCGAGTTTATACGCGACGCAGACTTTGATTTCGTCGAGCGTGTCGAGTACGTCGAGTTTGGTGAGGGCGATGGAGGTGAAGCCGTTGATGTCGGCGGCGTACTTGGTAGCGAAAAGGTCAAACCAACCGCAACGGCGCGGGCGTCCGGTTGACGCGCCGTACTCGCGCCCGCGTTCGCGTATCAGTTGCCCTACGTGTTCTTCCGCGTCGAGCATCTCTGTTGGAAAGGGTCCTTCGCCGACGCGCGTGGTGTAAGTGCGAACGATACCGAGAACGCCCGTGATGCGGTGCGGGGCTAAACCTGTGCCGATGGTCGCGCCGCCCGCCGTCGTGCTTGAGGATGTGACAAACGGGTAAGTTCCGTGGTCAACATCGAGCAGTGCGGCTTGCGCCCCTTCGATGAGAATCGAACGATTGTCGCGCGTCGCTTTGTTTAAGTATTGCATCGTGTCGGTGACGAACGGGGCGAGGCGTTCAATGAGCGTGGATGTTTCGTCGAAGACTTGGGCTACTTCGAGCGGTGCGCCGCCGTAAGCTTGAATCACACGGTTCGCGTCTTCGAGATTGCGTTCGATTCGTGCGCGCAAGACTTCGGGAACGAGGGCATCGGCGGTGCGTATCCCGCGTCGTCCGGCTTTGTCTTCGTAAGCGGGACCTATGCCGCGCAGGGTGGTGCCGACTTTCTCGTTGCCGAGTCGTTCTTCGCTCGTGTGGTCGAGGGCGCGATGATAGGGAAGTATGAGATGGGCGCGTGATGAGACTTTGACTCGTTCGGGTGTGACTTCCAAGCCCTGTTCGATGAGGCGGTCGGCTTCGGTGAAAAAGGCTTTGGGGTCAATCACCATGCCGTTGCCAAGCACGCACGTCTTGCCTTTGTGGATAATGCCGGACGGTATTAAGTGAAGCACATAAGCCGCGTCGCCGACGAACACGGAATGTCCGGCGTTGTGACCACCCTGATAACGCGCCACGATGTCGAAACGCTCGGCGAGTAGGTCAACGATTTTACCTTTGCCTTCGTCGCCCCACTGCGCGCCGACGACTACGATTGTTTGGGACATAAGATACGGTAGGCAGTAGGCAGTAGGCGGTAGGCAGTAAAAGAAGAATCATCTCTTAAACTGCTCACCGCCTACTGCCTACTGCCTACTGCCTACTTTCTATAAAATAATAACTGCATGAGCCGCGAACTTCCGTCAGGTCGCGTTGGTTGATGGGAAAGAGGCGGCACTGGTCGGGTCGGTCTTCGTAGATGCCGCAGGTTGATGAGCCGTCATCGTGTTTTTTGAGGAACGGGCATTTGAATAGAATCTCGCAACACGCTCCGCAACGATTGCATTCGCCGCGACGAAGTTCGAGGGCGGCGAGGGTTTCTTGTTTGTGGAAATTGATTTGAACGAAGCGGCGCACTTTGCCTTGCGCTTGCCGAGCGCGAAACTTGGCGTCTTCGAGGGCGCGGGCGCGAAGGCGCGCGGCGTGCGTGTGCGCGACGGCGACCTTGCGTAGGTTTTGGCGAGAGAGTTGTAACATAACGGCAATGCGAGAGGGTCGGACAAACGTAAAGAGCGGCGCGGGCAGGAAACTTTAACTGCTTCTTCTGCCGCGCCACTCTTTTGAGGATAAAAAAACTTCGGGCGCGTTTTTTTCGGTGTCCGCCCCGCTTTACGCGCTGACCGCTCCCGTCTGGTGTTTATCAATCATGCGCGAGATGGCGTCTTTGGAAGTCGCACCGACGACGCGCTCCTCTTCTTTGCCGTCGCGGAAAAGAATGAGAGTCGGGATGCCTTTGATGCCGTAACGTTGCGAGACGCCCGGATTTTCGTCAACATTTAGTTTGACGACGCGGGCTTTACCGGCATACTTTTCGGCAACCGCTTCAACCGTCGGGGCAAGCATACGGCACGGGGCGCACCATGCTGCCCAGAAATCAACCAGCACCGGCTCGCCTGCCTGCAATACGTCTTGTTCAAAACTGGTGTCGCTCACGTCTTTAACATGTTCGCTCATAACTTGTAATAATCTCCTCTTGAAATTCTTGATGCTTTTACTGGCAAAGGTTTTTCATACACGGGCAAAACGTAAGATAACCGCATTCGCCCTTTGACCGCCACCGATAAACAGAACTATTTGCCGCTTATTTTACATCGCGGCATCTACAATTCGGTAATCGCTTGATAAAGCCCCGCGTAATCAAGGGCGACGCGCCGCCACGAATTATCAACCTGCATTCCGTTGATTTGAAGTTTGCGCCACAGATTCGGTTCAGCAAAAGTGAAGAGTGCTTCGTAGATTGATTCGAGCATCGCATCGGCAGTGTACGGAGTGAACTTGAAACCTGTGCCTGTGCCGCGTGTACGGTCGAACTGCGTCACCGTATCATCAAGCCCGCCCGTCGCGCGGACAATCGGAACTGTTCCGTAGCGCATACTGTACATCTGATTTAAGCCGCACGGCTCAAAGAGCGACGGCATCAAAAACATATCCGCTCCCGCTTCTATCTTGTGCGCGAGAGCGTCACTATAACCGCGATAAATTCCGACCTGATGCGGAGCGTGGTCGCGCAAGTTTTGAAGAAAGTCTTCGTACTCATTCGCACCCGAACCGACGGAAACGAAGAACGCTCCGGTATCGAGTAAGCCATAAGCCGCCTGACGTACAAGGTCGAAGCCCTTCTGCGGCGTGAGGCGCGTGACCGAACCGATGATGGGACGCTCTAAATCTTCGGGCAATGAAAACGTGCGAAGCAAGTCGCGTTTGCATTCTCGTTTGCCGTCAAGATTATTTATATCGAAACTTGCCGCCGTGTACGGGTCGGATGCCGGATTCCATTCTTCATCATCAATCCCGTTCGTGATACCGACAAGGCGATTGCTTCGCTCGCGCAAAAGCCAATCAAGTCCGTAGCCGTGCGCCGCTGTTTGAATTTCGCGCGCATAAGTCGGGCTGACCGCCGAGAGACAATCGCTGACGGAGAGTCCGGCTTTGAGGGCAGACGCCGCGCCGTTCGACATGAAAGCGTATTCGTTTGCGTGAAAACCGAGACGCGGCAAATCACGCGGGTCGAACGTGCCTTGATACGCGAGATTGTGAATCGAAAACAGCGTGCGCGTGCGTGCGAAATACGGATCGCTGAAACGTCGCGCCTTCAGTTCAACCGCCGCGAAGCCGCCAAACCAATCATTGAGATGAACAATATCGGGCGCGTCCCCAAGCCGCTTGACGAGGGCGAGAGCGGCGCGTGAAAAAAAGGCGAAGCGTTCGTGATCGTCCGCGTAACCATAGAAGCCGGGACGCCGGAAATAGCGCGGCGCGTCAATCAAAAACACGGGCGCGCCCGTGATGCCCGTCTGCCGCACACGCACGCGCCGCGAATCCGCTTCGTGCCACTCGATTTCTAAATCGGAAATGATTTCTTCGCCAATATACGCCTGCGGCGTCGCCTCATAAAACGGCACAATCAAAGCCGCATCAATTCCTGCACTCGCCCGCAAAGCCTTCGGCAACGCACCCGCAACATCACCCAACCCGCCGGTCTTGGCGAACGGTACGGCTTCGGAAGCGATGATGATTACTCGCATGTGAAGTAGTAGGCAGAGGGCAGTAGGCAGTGGGCAGACCGGAGAAGCAAGCAGTAGCAGTTACCAAGATTTATATTTCCGGTTCTTCTAACTGCCTACTGCCCTCTGCCTACTGCCTACCGTTTTAAGTCTGCATTGACGCTAAGAAGTCGGCGTTGGTTTTGGTTTTGCCAAGACGTTCGATGACAACTTCCATCTGTTCGACGGGCGAGAGCGGGTTAAGGACGCGGCGCATGACCCAGACGCGCTTGAGGTCTTCTTGTGAAAGAAGCAGTTCTTCTTTGCGCGTGCCGGAGCGTTGAAGGTCAATCGCGGGGAACAGACGCTTGTCGGAAAGGCGGCGGTCAAGGTGAATTTCGCAGTTGCCCGTTCCCTTAAATTCTTCAAAAATAACGTCGTCCATGCGGGAACCCGTATCAACAAGGGCGGTGGCAATGATGGTCAGTGAGCCGCCTTCTTCGATGTTGCGCGCCGCGCCGAAAAAGCGTTTCGGGCGTTGTAAGGCATTGGCGTCAATACCGCCGGAGAGGATTTTACCCGATGGCGGAACGACGGCGTTGTGAGCGCGTGCGAGACGTGTCAGTGAGTCGAGCAGGATGACGACATCGCGTTTATGTTCGACGAGGCGTTTGGCTTTTTCAATCACCATGTCGGCGACTTGAACGTGGCGCGTCGGCGGCTCATCAAAAGTTGACGAGATGACCTCGCCGTTGACCGAGCGTTGCATGTCGGTGACTTCTTCGGGACGCTCGTCAATGAGTAGAACGATGAGCGTGACTTCCGGATGATTCTGGGTAATCGAGTTGGCGATGGTTTGAAGCATCATCGTTTTACCCGTGCGCGGTGGGGCGACAATCAGCCCGCGCTGACCTTTGCCGATGGGCGTCACGAGGTCTATGACGCGCGACGAAAGATTGTCGGACGTGGTTTCGCAACGAAGCATTTCGTCCGGGTAGAGCGGCGTAAGGTTGTCGAAGAAGATTTTCTCGCGCGCCATGTCGGGAGCTTCAAAGTTGATGGCTTCGACTTTGATAAGCGCGAAATAGCGTTCGCCTTCTTTCGGCGGGCGAATCTGACCGGAGACGGTATCGCCCGTGCGTAAATCGAATTTGCGAATCTGCGACGGCGAAACATAGATGTCATCGGGACCCGGAAGGTAATTGTATTCAGGGGCGCGAAGAAAACCGAAGCCGTCGGGCAGTGTTTCAAGCACGCCTTCCGAGAAAATCAAACCGCTCTTTTCGGTTTGCGCGGCGAGAACTTTGAAGATGAGTTCTTGCTTACGCATTCCGGTCGCGCCGGGAACGTCAAGGGATTTTGCGATGCCCGTCAAGTTGGAAATTGACATTTCCTTGAGCGTCGCCAGATTGAAAATCTCGCCGGATGATGAGCCGTTGCTTGAGTTGTCGCCGTCGCGCTCATCACCGTCGCGGGATGGGCGCGGCGGTTTCGTGTCGCGGTCGGGACGGTCATCACGAACGGGACGGCTTTCGCCACCGTCGTTTTCGAGCGTCCCAAGTTCGGCGTCTTCCATGTCGGGAAGTTCATCAACAACGGCGGCGGCGGCGCGTGAGTCGTTTGACGGGCGGGCGTTGTTGCCGCCCGTGGCGGTGCGTGTGCGTGGTGTGCGTTGTGCTGGCATGGTTGAGTTCTTCTTGTTGATTTTCGGCGCGCTAAGGTTCGGGCGTGCCGCGATTATTTAATAAAAAGATGTGATGATTGCTTAACCCGGTTATGGGTTAGTAGATGAAGTAAATGGGAAATAGCGAGATTAGTCTTGCCGGTTCAAGTGGAGACGAAAGCCGAACGTGCAGGAGAGGGCTAGGGTCGAAACTTGAGATGAGGTTTTCAAAATCCGTCCGCGTTATCGTCCGGGCGTGGTTATCGGGAATAGCGACACGTTTGGGCAGAATAAGCGACGAATGCTTTGCTTGTACCTTCTCGTACCTTGAGCAAATTCTAGTTGAAGCGGCGTGATGTTTGCTTGGATGCAACATGCAAGCGGAAGCGTTCGCCCGCTTCATTTGTAACGAAAACAAATTGTCCAAAGGGGAATTAAGTTGGTGGATATAACCCGTTAATCGCTTGCCCTATGCCCAACCAAACCTCTTCGCGCCCGTCGCCGGAAAGCGCGGAGAAGGGGATGATGTTGCCTTCGAGCGAGCCACGCAAACGCTTCAAGTTTCGCCCCAAATCGGCACGTCCGAGTTTGTCCGATTTAGTGGCGACGGTCAAGATAGGTTTCCGATGATGGACAAGCCATTCATGCAATTCCAAATCCTGCCGCGTAGGTTCGTGGCGTAAATCAATGATGTGGATTGATAGCACAAGCCGCGCACGATTTGCAAGGTAGTGTGTGACCATTGTCCCCCACTCGCGTTTGATGTCGAGCGGCACACGCGCGAAGCCGTAACCGGGCAAATCAACAAAGCGAAAAGCATCATTGATGATGAAGAAATTAATGAGTTGTGTACGTCCCGGCGTGCGCGAAGTGCGGGCTAAACCTTTGCGATTAAGCAGTGAATTCATCAAGCTTGATTTGCCGACATTCGAGCGACCCATGAACGCGATTTCCGGCATGTCGTCGGGCGGGTAGTGCGCTTCGGCAGTCGCGCTCTTGATAAATTCGGCACTCTTGATTTTCATAAACACGAGAAGAACGACCTGACGGTCACACGAAGACTTGAGCGCCGCTCCGCTTGGGTAAGGAGAATCTCTTTCAGGCAAACGGCGATTGGTCGGGTTCTTCGAGGATGACGACACGGGCGCGTAACGCCATTGAGTCTCTTATCAACTCAAGCATTTTGGCGTTAAGCAGGGCGATGCCGTGTTTGACTTCACTAAGTTGGACAAGCACCGCTTCCCACATCGGGCGCGTCTCGCGCAATCGCTCGTCAACCTTTTCTTCAAGCGTCGTCAGACGCTGATTCGTAGCATGTAAGTTACGGCTCATCTCATTGATGACAAGCTTCACGCCATGAATATCTTGCTTCATTTCATTGATGACAAGCTTCATGCCGTGAACATCTTGCTTGACAATATCAACCTCTTGGCGCAATCCGCCAACCTCTTGGCGTAATCCGCTAACCTCTTGGCGCAGTGCGGCGAACTCCGCAAGGACGCGCTCCTCAAATGACTGTGCGGGCAAATCGCGTGTCGTGTCTTCGTTCATGATTTCTCCTTAACTATCGGTGGCTTGTGCAAAGTATAGCACCTGTGGAACGGGAAGATTTAAGCGTTTGCGGCTTCCGTGTGCGTCGCACGCGCGGCTTCATCGGCGCGCATTTGTGCCATGCGTTTTGAACGTTCGCGCATTCCCGCTAATAGCTCTTTCGCGTTCGGCATTTGCATCACGAGTTGTTCAAGGTTTTTCCATGCGTTTGGCGCACTAATCATCTGACGCATCTCGGCAATGAAAGGCTCCATCTTCGAGAACACGAAGACGTGTTCCATGTTGGCGTCGTTGAACATATCAACGTCAATCCCGCCGTGATTGACGAGCGATGCCGCCATGTCCCAGTAACTTGTGACCATGCGGAGGTGCGCGCTGTGTTCGCCCATCGCGGCACTCATAAAATCTTGCGCGCTTTCAGGGCTGAAATACGCGAACCATTCGCGGGCTTCGCGCATCTTCGGCTCGCGGCGCAATTCATAAAGCTTCAAAATCAATTCTGCACTTTCGTATTTTGTACTCATGGTGTTCGTCTCCTTGTGTGCCGCTTCGTCGGCGATGTTTTGATTATCATCGCGGGTAATTTCAATGCAAATATCAACGCACTCATCGCATATATACGCGCTCGCTCCGGCGACAAGCTTTCTGACTTCACTTTGAAGCTTGCCGCAGAACGAACAACGCAGAAGTTCATCTTGTTCTCTGGTCATGATGTTTATAAAACTTACGTTCAGTGTTGGCGATTGCCGCTCTTAAAACAAGAGAGCGCGAACCGTGTTGATTCGCGCTCTCTAATAACCTCTTGCCGTCCGTTTAGTCAATCATTGACGGCGTGCCTTGCGTCGTTGAATCTTGTGACCAGACGATGGCGGGCGGCGGTGCATCGGTCGCTCCGGCATCCGTCGGACACGCATCTTCGAGTGCTAAGGCGAGGGCTTCATCAATCGTTTCGATGGGTTGAATGTCGAGCGCACTTCGGACTTCTTCCGGGAGTTCGACTAAATCCTTTTCGTTGTCCTTTGGAATCAACACGGTCGTCACACCCAAACGATGCGCGGCGAGAAGCTTCTCCTTGATGCCGCCGACGGGAAGCACACGCCCGCGCAAGGTGATTTCACCCGTCATCGCAATGTCCTTGCGGACAGGCACGCGCATCAAGGCGGAAGCCATCGCGGTCGCCATCGTGACGCCCGCCGAAGGTCCGTCTTTCGGAATCGCGCCTTCGGGAATGTGTATGTGAAGGTCGCGCTTTTTGATGAAGTCGAACGACACGCCCATGCGTTCGGCGCGTGCCTTGATACACGTCAGAGCGGCTTGCGCCGATTCCTGCATCACATCGCCAAGCTTGCCGGTGAGCGTGACCGCCCCGCGCCCGTTGGTGAGTGTGGCTTCGATTTGTAGGGTTTCGCCGCCGACTTCCGTCCACGCGAGTCCGGTCGCCAAACCGATTTCGCTTGTCGTCGCGGCGGTCTGTTGGCGGAACTTAATGGGACCCAACATCTTATGCACGCGCGCCGCGTCAACCGTTTCAATGAAGCCCTGTTCCGGTTTTTCATTGACGAACTTGCGCGCGATTTTGCGATAGCACGAGCCGATTTCGCGCTCTAAATTACGCACGCCCGCTTCGCGCGTGTAGTGGCGAATGATTTCAAACAGCCCGTCATCGGTGAAAGCGACCTGCGCCGGATTGATACCGTTGGCTTCGGCTTGTTTGATGACAAGGTGTTGCTTGGCGATTTCCAACTTCTCGCGTTCGGTATATCCCGACAAGCGCAAGATTTCCAAACGGTCTTGCAGAGGTCCCGGAATCGTATGAAGCACGTTCGCGGTGGCGATGAAGAATACTTTCGACAAATCGTATTCGACATCGAGATAGTGGTCATGAAACGTGTTGTTCTGTTCGGGGTCTAAAACTTCGAGCAGTGCGGCGGATGGGTCGCCGCGATAATCCGCGCCGAGTTTGTCAACTTCATCAAGCAAGATAAGCGGATTGACCGTCCCCGCTTTCTTCATCATCTGGATGATTTGACCGGGAAGCGCGCCGATGTATGTGCGCCGATGACCGCGAATTTCGGCTTCGTCGCGCACGCCGCCCAAAGACAAGCGCACGAACTTTCTGCCCGTCGCTTTGGCGATAGATTTCCCCAAAGAAGTTTTACCGACGCCGGGAGGTCCGACGAAACAGAGGATTGAACCTTTCGGATTTTTGACGAGTTGGCGCACCGCGAGGTATTCGGTGATGCGTTCTTTGATTTTCTCTAAACCGTAATGGTCTTCGTCGAGAGTTTCCTCAGCCTGTTTGAGTTCGGTGATTTCTTCGGTTTCATTTTTCCAAGGCACGCTCAAAAGCCAATCAATATAGGTGCGCGAAACCGTGCCTTCGGCGGACATCGGCGGCATCGCTTCGAGACGCGCGAGTTCTTGCAAAGCCTTCTCTTTGGCTTCTTCGGTCATTCCGGCTTCTTCGATTTTCTTGCGAAGGTCGTCGGCTTCCGCCTTTTCGTCTTTGCGACCGAGTTCTTTGTGAATCGCTTTGATTTGCTCGTTTAAGTAGTACTCTTTTTGAGCCTTCTCCATTTGACGCTTGACGCGCCCTTGCACGGTGCGGTCAAGTTGTCGCTTCTCGACTTCGGCTTCCAAAATCTCTACGAGACGAAGCAGACGTTCATGCACGGAGAAGATTTCAAGCAGCCCCTGTTTATCTTCAACCGAGATGCGGAGTTGTGAAGCAAGAGCATCGGCGAGATGAGATGGGTCATGATTGCGAAGCGCAGTTTGAAGCGCGTCGGTTTGCGTCTCCGGTGCGAGGCGTAAATGTTGTTCGACGAGTTGACCGATGCGACCGAGCAGAGCATCAATGCGCCCGCCGGTTTCGGGTGCGACGGGAGCGCGGCGAACGGTCGCGGTGAACATCCCGTTGTCGTTTTCGACACGCACGGTCGTCGCGCGTTCTCTGCCTTCGACGACAACCTTAATTTGACCGTTCTCCTGACGCTGTGCCTGAAGGATGCGGGCGACAGTTCCGATACCGTAAATCTGTTCGGGCGTCGGTTCGTCAAGCGTCGCGTCGTGTTGCGTCGCTAAGAAGATGGTGCGGTCGGTGTTGAGTGCGGATTCGAGGGCGCGAACGGAACCGGGACGCCCGATTTTGAACGCGACTTTTGTAAAAGGGAAAATGACGACATCGCGTATCGGCACCATCGGATGCCGAACGATGTCTCGCGGCGCATTATCTGTATATTCTTCCATAAACCTCTTATCTCTTTGGGAGCGGACAGTGTTGCATGTGATGAAGGGCGAGACAGCTTCGTTTGCCGTCTCGCCCTGCCCGCTCAAACTAAAATTCATTCTAAAGCATTTGCCGTCGGATGTGCTACTAAGACATTTCGCCGCCATGCTTTGACTGCGACGTACATCGAACCCATACGTCAAACTAACGCCAATTTACAGACTCTTATAAACAAACGAAAGCCCGAACTTCGATTCTTTGCAGTCGAGTTCAAGCACCGCTAATCCACCCCCATCAGAGTAGACTGATGCCGCTTGATTGGACACCGTCGATTTACAAGCTAGAGAGATTTCAGCTTGAATGTACAGGTTGTTTAGAGGCGGGCTATGCCCGCCGTGCGTGGCGTCGAGGCGACGGCGGGCATAGCCCGCCTCTAAACAACAATGGGTTTTCCTGTACACGCAATCTGAAACCGCTCTAAGTGAGTAGCCAAAAGTTTTTGGACTTATGAATCAACAAATGTTGATTTTCAGCCCGTATTTGTTGATTTTCAGTAATCATTTTTGCCAAGACTTTTGGCTACTCACTTAGGCAAGTGACTAAAGTTGGCTCGCTTCTCTGGTTGTTCAGTAAATCAGAACGCCGGTTCTTCATAAATGCCGTACACGTCGCGCAACGCCGAGCAGATTTCGCCTAACGTCGCGTATGCACGGACGGCTTCAATCGTCGCGGGCATGGTGTTGTCGGCAGCTTCGGCAGCACGTTTAAGTTTCTCAAGGGCGTTGAAAACTGCGCCTTCATCGCGCTTACTTTTGACACGTTCCAAGCGTTCGATTTGTTGGTCACGCACGCTCTCATCAATCACGAGGATGTTTTGCGCTTCGTCGGTTTCCATTTGATATTTGTTGACGCCGACGATGACTTGCTCTTTGCGTTCGACCGCTTTTTGATACTGGTACGCCGACTCTTGAATCTCGCGTTGCGGGAAACCCTTTTCGGCGGCTTCGACCATCCCGCCCATGTCGTCAATCTTGCGGAAGAGGTCGTAAGCTCCTTCTTCCATCTTGCGCGTTAAGGATTCGACGAAGTAACTGCCGCCTAACGGGTCAACCGTATTGATGACTCCAGTTTCTTCGGCGATGATTTGTTGCGTGCGAAGCGCGAGTAAGGCGGAAGCATCGGTTGGAAGTGCGAGGGCTTCATCGAAAGCGTCTGTGTGAAGACTGTTCGTGCCGCCCAAGACTCCGGCTAAGGCTTGAATGGCGACGCGGACGATGTTGTTGAGCGGTTGTTGAACGGTGAGTGAAACACCGGCGGTCTGCGTGTGAAAGCGCATTTGAAGCGTGCGCGCGTCTTTCGCGTTGAAGCGTTCGCGCATAACCTGCGCCCAGATTTTGCGCGCCGCGCGATACTTCGCAATCTCCTCGAAAAAGTCGTTGTGGGCGTTAAAGAAGAACGAGATGCGCGGCACAAACTCATCCACGTTTAAGCCCGCATCAACTCCCCACTGAACATACTCGATGCCGTCTCGCAGTGTGAACGCGAGTTCTTGCAAGGCGGTCGCTCCGGCTTCGCGTATGTGATAGCCGGACACGGAAATCGGGTTATATCGAGGGACATGATGCGTGCAGAACTCGAACGTATCAACTACTAATTTCATCGCCGGACGAATCGGGTAAATCCATTCTTTCTGTGCGATGTACTCTTTCAGAATATCGTTTTGAAGCGTGCCGGAAATCCGCTTCCACGCCGCGCCCTGCTTTTCCGCGACGACTAAATACATCGCCAACAACACGGACGCGGGAGCATTGATGGTTTGCGAGACGGTGACTTGTTCCAAAGGAATTTCATCGAATAAAACATCCATGTCCGCGAGCGATGACACCGCGACGCCGCACTTACCGACTTCGCCCTCCGACAACATCGAATCCGCGTCATAGCCCATCAGCGTCGGCAAATCGTAAGCGACGGACAAGCCTGTTTGCCCTTGCGACATGAGGTACTTAAAGCGCGCGTTGGTTTCTTCGGGCGTGCCGAAACCGGCGAACTGGCGCATCGTCCACAGCTTGCCGCGATAGCCCGTCGGATGTATGCCGCGCGTGTAAGGAAACTCGCCGGGATACGCGATGTCGTCTTTGAAATTTATGTCATCGGTGTCGGCGGGCGTGTACAGGCGTTCAACCGAATCAAGCGAAACGGTTTGAAAATCTTTCTTCGATTCAGGGCGTTTGCGTAAAACGGGTTCGAGCGTTTCCTGCTCCCATCGTTCGTCTTCTTTGCGGTTTGCCGTTGATGCGATTTCGTTTTCTTTAAGCATGATTCGTTCGTGACCCTCGCGTTACAGAGTGTGAGCGGCAGGAGTTGCCCTTCAAACTATGGAAGTTATTTAAGATACAGGGGAACGCCGATATTAGTTGACCGTCGCGCGGGGTGTCAACGCGGTTTTAGAACGGCGGAAAGCGTGTTGGTTGGTGCTTCCAACAATCAATCGCAACCTTTTATGCGAACGTATAAAACAACATGCCCGCCGTTCGTGATGAGCGATGACGGCGGGCATGTTGTTCTAAGTTTTGAGTTCGAGAAATGGTTTCGATGTGATAGCGAAATCAGAAATCAATCAACGAACGGGGACGACGATTTCATTCGCGCGAACCATTCCAAGCTGTGTGCGCGCCGCCGCTTCGATGGCGCGCGGGTTGGTGCGTAAGTCTATGACTTGTTGTTTGAGCATCAGGTTCGCACTACGCAATGCTTCGACTTGCCCGCTCATCTGCGCCTGTTGTCCCGCCGCCGCTTCGAGTTTGAGGCGCGTGCGACCCGTCAGCGTAAAGCACAACACGAACAGTGCGACAACGATAAAACTCGTCAGAATATATGACGGGCGAACGATAGATGTTTGCGCGGCGTCTCGCGTGCGCGGAAGTGTGACCACTTCTTCGCGCGTGTTCGATATTGACGGCAATGCCATCGTGCGTGTTTGGGTTGCGACCCGTTGCGTGGCGAGACGTGAATCAATCCAGTAAGTATTTGCGACCTTGCTCAAGGAACACCTCCAAATCAGCGTGCGATGACGCTTCCGCGTAAATCCGAACCATCGGCTCCGTCCCCGAAGGACGAAGCAGAATCCATGATTCATCTTCCAAAATGAATTTGACTCCATCGAGTCGGTTGATGTTTGTGACACGGCGACCGGCAAACTCTTCCGGTTCGCGTTTCAATTTTTCAATTAGCGTCGCCGCGACTTCCGGCGTTAAGCGCACGCCGATACGCCCCGAATAAACGCGCCCGACACGCTCGTATATCGCGTCAAGTTGCGCGGTCAAACTTGCCCCGCGCGCCGCGACTGCTTCCGCCGCGAGAAGGCACGCGAGTACGCCGTCCTTCTCCGGGTAGTGACCTTTGATAGACATCCCTGCGGATTCTTCGCCGCCGAGAATAATCGCGTCATCATTGATGAGTTCGCCTATGTACTTGAAGCCGACCGGAGTTTCATAAACCTTCAATCCACGCTCACGCGCCACGCGGTCAACAAGGTGCGACGTGGCGACCGAGCGTGCGACGCCGCCCGTCCAACCGCGCGACTGCGCGAGATAGTCAAATAGAATGGCGATGAGTTCGTTCGGGTAAATAAACGTTCCGTCCGCATCAAGGATGCCGAAGCGGTCGGCGTCGCCATCGGTCGCCAAGCCGAGCGCGCAGTTCTGTTTTTGTACGAGTTCGCGCAGTTCGCCAATGTGTTCGGCGTCCGGTTCGGGAGCGTGACCGCCGAATAGAACGTCCTGCCAATCGTGTATCGTCGTGACTTCGATGTCGTGTTCACGAAGCACCGCGTCCAGATAGCCACGCCCCGTTCCCCACACCGGGTCGTATCCATATCGCCCGCCCGCTTTCGCAATCACGTCGAATCGGATTTTGGTTTTAAGGTCATCAAGATAAGCCGCGCGCGGGTTGAAACCTTCGACTGTACCGGATGAAGCACTGTGATGATTTGAAACTTCCGCACCCGATTCTGACGCGCTTAAAATCTGCTCGACGCGACGTGTGACTTCCGGCAGCGCGGGCGCGCCGTCCGAAGTGGAAAACTTGATGCCGTTGTACTGCGGCGGATTGTGCGATGCAGTGAAGTTAATGCCGCCGAGCGATTGTGTGTGACGTATCGCATGAGACAGGGCGGGCGTCGGTGCGGGTTCGGCGCATAACAAGACTTTGAAGCCGTACCCACGCGCTTCCTCGACACAGCTTTGCGCGAATTGAGGACCGAGAAACCGCGTGTCGAAGCCGACGACTAATTTCTTCTCACGTTGCAAAGCGTCTTCTTGTAAAACCTGACATATCGCCCGCGTCACGCGCCGGACGTTAGCGAACGTGAAGTCTTCAGCGATGATGGCGCGCCAGCCTGATGTGCCGAATTTAATCGTCATGAGGACAGAAGAAAAACCGTCTTGAGTTAGCAATGTGAAACTGCGCTGAAATGAAACTTGCGGCGAGAGAGATGCCGTTAAGAACTCGAATCAGTTACCGTATGAAGTGCGTCACGGCTTTTAAGAGGGCGTGAATGTAGCAGTATGTAGAGAGCCTGTAAAGACGTATCAAAACAACCACTTAAAGCTGCTAAGTTCATTAAACACATAAACTAGCGGCGACGATGCGACTGAAGTGGTGAACGCGACGCGAACGGAAATCCGCTTCTTATGCAAACATGATTTTGGGGACGTAAATAAAGCGGTGAGATGGAAATTACAAAATGCACAGTTGTGGAAAACTTTTTGTGGCGGGTAAATTCAGGCAAACAAAAAAGCGGCGAAAACTTTTCGGAGTTGAAAGGTTTTCGCCGCTCTAAAACTTCGGTGAGGTTCCAAAAGTTATGAGACTTTAAGTTCTCATGCTTCTGCCGGTCGCCAAACGATAAATGGCAAGCACGATGAGCGCGCCGACTACTGCGAGAATAATGCCGACGATGCTGAAATCCGTCGGACCTGTTCCGCGATCAAAAAATGTTTGCCCGACGACGTTACCGATGACGGCACCGACGATACCAAGCAGAATCGTGATGATGATGCCGCCGGGGTCTTTGCCCGGCATAATCGCTTTAGCAATAGCTCCCGCGATAGCACCCACGATGATTGCGATGATGATACTTGTAAGCATTGTGACTTTCTCCTGTTGTGTTGGTTAATGGTTACACTGCGACTTTTCAGAATCGCCGTTGATGTTAAAGCAAGCGTACTGTTTCGATATGCCGAACAGCTTTTGCGCCAATTGCAAGCAAGGAATGCGCCACTGATTTGTGAGGTCATCTTACACCGTTCCGGTTCTTTGTAAATACCTTTGAATAAGTTAATCAATAAATTATCAAAGCAAATTATTTACTTCGCTTCCGACAATACAGGCTTATAAATTTTGGCGGCATGTTCATTGCTTCATCAACGGTTATCGCAACGTCCGTGATAGCGAAAACGTACAGCCGGACAACTCACTATACAAATCAACTTTTTACCGTTTAAGGAGAACACAAAACGATGGGTTTATTCGACAAAATCTTTGGTCGCGGCGCGACTGAAACGCAACAACAACCAAACGCGCAACAACAATTCGAGCAGCTTCGCAGCAAGTACCAACCCGCGCTGACCGTTGCCGACCAGCAACAAATTCAATTCACCAACATGTATGTCCAAGACGGCAAGTTGGTTGTTTCGGGCATCGCTCCGTCGGAAGAAGCGAAGAATGCTTTCTTTCAACAAACCACTTTGATTGACGGCGGGCAGGGTGAACTTAACGCCGACATTCGCGTTGACCAGTCACGCTCACAAGCGGCGACTGCGGGCGGCGGCAACAGCGGCGGCGAATCGTACACCGTCAAATCCGGCGATACGCTCTCGAAAATCAGCAAACAGTTTTACGGTGATTCGGATGAATACATGCGAATTTTTTACGCGAACCGCGACCAGTTGAATGACCCTGATAAGGTTCAAGTCGGACAGCAGTTGCGTATTCCGCCGGATGACAATGCTTAAACAGTTTGTCGTGAAGCGAACTCACACGCGGACAGATAAGAATTTGAACCCGCTGCCTCATGGAAATTTCCAAGTAGGCAGCGGGTTTCTTTTTGTGCGTTGAATGTTGTACGAAAGTTCATACATGAATGCGGAAAACTTGATTACTAGCCAGCGACGAGTAGCTTTTGATAAGTTGAACGAAAGATGCCGGAACTACTTTCAAAAATTCCACCGGGAATGCGTTACCACAGCGGGCGGGAAGCGCGTTTGCGCCGCCGTATAGAAGACCGTGTGATGTCAATTTTCAATGGACACGGTTACGAGGAAATCGTGACTCCGGGTCTTGATTATTACGCTCTGTTTGAGCGCGGAATGGGAGCGGAAGCGGCATCGCGGGCATTTCGTTTTGCCGATGCGGACGGCTCACTGCTCGCCTTGCGTCCCGATGTCACCTCAACCCTTGCACGCGCGGCGGCAACTTTTTTTTCGACGCGCCCGCGCCCTTTGCGACTCTGTTACGCGGCGAACGTGTGGCGCGCCAATGCCCGCTCCGGTGCGGAGTGGCGGCGCGAAGGCAAGCATCTTGGTTGCGAGTTAATCGGCGCGCCGGATGAAAGTCCGACGCGAATTGAAAGCGATGTTGAAATGCTTTCGATGGTCGCGGCGATAATCGCCAAACTCGATTTACAGGATGCGTGTCGCATCACGATTAACAACGTGGGGATTTTCAACGGCATTGCCGCACGGCTTAATCTCGACACGGAAGGGCGCGAACAGGCGCGCCGTTTGATTGACGCCCGCGACTCGTCGGGCGTGCAAAACTTTCTCACCGAACGCACAAGGGAAGATAAAGATTGCGCCGAGTTCGGGCGGTTGGTACAAATGACGGGCAGAGATGAGATGTTCACGGCGGCGCGCCGTATCATCACAAACGAACAATCCGTGCGCGCCCTCGGCGAACTCGAAGCCGTGTGGCGCGGCATTGCGACGCTTGAACTCAATCATTGTTTCGAGATTGATTTCGGTGACACTTCGGAACTCGATTATTACACCGGCACGGTCATCAAAATCTACATCGCCGGAGCAGGCACGCGCGCCGGAAACGGCGGACGCTACGACGACCTCATCAAGCTGTTCGGACAATCTGAAACGGCAATCGGTTTCATGTTCGACCTCGACGCCCTGACCGATGCCCTGAAAGGTAGTAATGAGTGATGAGTAATGAGTGATGAGTTAAGAAAAAGTCTTTTACTCATTACTCATTACTCATTACTCATCACTCATCACCATGTCTGAAGTAACCATCGCTCTCGCCAAAGGGCGTATGCAAAATCAAACGCTCGAACTCTTGAGCCGGAGCGGGATTCGGTGCGACGAAGAAGCTTTGCGTTCGCGTCGTTTGAGCATCGAAGACACGACGGGACGCATACGTTTTATCTTCGTCAAACCAGCGGACGTTCCCGTTTATGTTGAACACGGCACGGCGGATTGCGGCGTGTGCGGAGCGGATGTGTTGATGGAATCGGAAGCCGATGTTTTGCAACCGCTTGACCTTAACATCGCCTGTTGCACCATCGCGGTCGCCCAACCTTGTGCGCGAAGTGACGATGCGATGAAGGGTAAGATTGATACCGTCGCGCTTCGTATTAACGAAGCCGGAATGCTTCGCGTGGCGACGAAATACCCGCGCATCGCACGCAAACATTTTCTCGAACACGGCATTCCGGTCGAGATAATCGAACTCTCCGGTTCGGTCGAACTCGCTCCCGTACTCGGCTTGGCGGATTGCATCGTTGACCTTGTTGAGACCGGGCGCACGCTCATCGAAAACGGCTTGACCATAACTGAAACCATCGCCGCGTCATCCGGTCGCTTCATCGTCAACCGCGTCAGTTACCATCTGAAATCCGGCATCATCGCGGAACTGCTCGACAAACTCGCGGCATCCATCGTGGCTGCGGATAAAAGCGAAACTGAGTCATCGCACGCGGAGAATTACAAGTGATAGAAATCATCGCACGCACCGACTACCAACGTCGCCGCGAGATACTGACACGCACACGCGCACGAAGCGTTGCCCTCGACGCCGACTTGATGCGGTTTGTGACGGGTATCATCGAAGACGTGCGAACGCGCGGCGATAGGGCGTTAATTGAACTCACGCGCCGCTTCGATAACGTCGAACTCGAAGCCTCTCAACTTCGTGTTAATGAACAGACGTTGCGAGAGTCCGCCGCCCGTGTCGCACCTGATGTGATAGAGGCTTTGCGCGAAGCCATCATGCGCATTAAACGCTTTCACGAACACGAACGTCAGGCGTCATGGAACATTGAACCCGTCGCGGGCGTGCGGCTCGGACAAAGATTTTCTCCAATCAGCGCGGCGGGTCTTTACGTTCCCGGCGGAACTGCCAGCTATCCTTCTTCGGTGGTGATGAACGTCGTTCCCGCACAAGTCGCCGGAGTCCCACGCCTCGCCGTCGTCACGCCGCCGCAGATGCTTCACGATTCGCCCGCCGTCGCCGCCGCTCTGCTTGAACTAAACGTGACGGAGATTTATCAAGTCGGCGGCGCGCACGCCGTCGCCGCTCTTGCTTACGGCACGGAGACGATTGCGCGTGTGGATAAAATCACCGGACCCGGAAATAAATACGTCGCCGCCGCCAAGAAACTCGTCTTCGGCGCAGTCGGGATTGACTCCATCGCCGGACCCAGCGAAGTCATCATCATCGCGGATGACACCGCGAACCCGCGCTTCGTCGCCGCCGATTTACTCGCGCAAGCCGAACACGACCGGGAAGCTTCCGCGATTCTCATCACGACGGACACGGAACTCGCCCGTCAAGTTAAAATCGAAGTCGAACGTCAAACGAAAGAACTCCCGCGCCGTTCGATAATTGAAGATTCACTAAAAAGTTACGGCGCGATTATCATCGTCGAAACCCTGCGTGAAGCGTGCGACATGACGAACGAACTCGCTCCCGAACACCTCGAAATCATCACCCGCGACGCCGAAGAAATTTCCGGTAACATCGAACACGCGGGCGCGATTTTCTTGGGAGCATATACACCCGAAGCCGTCGGTGATTACTTCGCCGGACCCAATCATGTACTTCCGACCGGCGGCGCGGCACGCTTCTCATCCGCGCTCGGTGTCAATGATTTTATGCGTCATACAAGCATCTTGCGATACTCCGAAAACGAACTGCGTCACACCGCTCCGATGATTGCCGCGCTCGCCAAGTCTGAAAGCCTCGACGCGCACGCCCGTTCCGTACTGATAAGAATTGATTCATTGAATCATTCAGTCATTGATTCAATGAACCGATGAATCAATGAATCAATGATTCAATAAAAACTTATGCCCGACTATCTCGACACCATCAAGCCCGTCGTTCGCGCCCTCAAGCCTTATTCGCTTGCCGTCAATGACGCACCGATTAAGCTTAACCAGAACGAAAACCCGTTCGGCTTGCCGCCCCGTATCAAGGAAGAAAGCATACGTCGTTTCATGGATATGGATTGGGGACGCTATCCCGATTTCGTGCCGACGGCTTTAATGGACAAACTTTCCGCGCACGCAGCATGGACGCCCGAAGGCATCATCGTCGGCAACGGCTCGAATGAAATCTTGAACGCCGTGTTTGCCGTCACGGTGGCAAAAGGCGAAAAGGTTTTGCTCTCCGAACCGACCTTCGCCATCTATCGCCAGACCGCGACCGTGTTTGACGCCGAAGTCGTGAGCGTACCGTTGACCGCAGATTTCGAGCATGATACGCCCGCGCTGCGTCGTGCGATTGAACAATATCAACCCGTCGTGACCGTCATCTGTTCACCGAACAACCCGACCGGAAACGTCATCACCGAAAGAGACTTAAAATCACTGCTCGAAGTCGCACGCGGCTTAGTCGTCCTCGATGAAGCTTACTGGGAATTTGCCGGACACACGTTCGTATCTTTGATGAACGAACACCCGAACTTAATCGTCACGCGCACGTTCTCCAAAGCCCTCGCCCTCGCCGCCCTGCGCGTCGGCTACCTGATGAGCGCGCCCGCCCTCGCCACGGAGATACGCAAAGCCGTCTTGCCTTACAACATCAATCGCTTCTCGCAAATCGTCGCCGAAACCGCGCTCGAACACTACGACGCCGAACTCGCGCCACTCGTCGCGCGCATCCTCACCGAACGCTGTCGCGTGTTCGATTTGCTCTCCGGCATCGAAGGCATCGCACCGCATCCGACACACGCCAACTTCACACTCACGCGCACCACACGACTCTCACCGCGTCGTCTCTACGATGAACTCTTTGCCCGCGACATTCTTGTGCGCGACGTGAGCGGTAATCCGATGCTGAAAAGTTACATCCGCATCGGCGTCGGGACGCCTGAAGAAACGGACGCTCTCGTCGAAGCGTTAAAAAGTATTCATCACTTTTGATAGCATCAAACCTTTGTAAGACGTAGTGAATAATTGAAGATTCAAACAAGTTTTGGATGGTGATTTCAGTAACAATGCAAATCAAGAGTAAAGATTTCGATTGCCATGTTCATGAGCTACGGCAGTAGCGGCAAGACGGTAGCCCACAGTGAAGCAAAGCGTAACTGTGGGTTTAAGCGATACAAAGATTTCCAGCTGCGGTAGCAGCGTAAGATAAGCGGATAAGAACTTTGCGCCTGATTTCTGCCGCTACTACCGTAGCTTGAAACCTCTTTCTACCTTCTTCCCACAGTTACGGCTACATTTCATTTCGCCTTCACTGTGGGCTACCGTCTTGCCGCTACTGCCGTAGCTAAAGACAGGGCGCATACTTAACCTTTGATTCGCATTAACCATCGAGCAACAACCAGATGAACACCGAACAACAAACACGCCGCGCCGAAGTGCGGCGACAAACAAACGAAACCGACATCCGCGTTGCACTCACGATTGACGGAAGCGGTGCATCAAGCATTAAGACGGGCATCGGTTTTTTAGACCATATGTTGACCCTATTTGCGCGTCACGGCTTGTTCGATTTGGAGATTGAATGCACGGGCGATTTGCATATTGACGACCATCATACGGGGGAAGATGCGGGGATTTGTTTAGGGCAAGCGGTGCGTGAAGCGTTAGGTGATAAACAGGGAATCGCGCGTTACGGCGAAGCGTGCGTGCCGATGGATGAGGCGTTGTGTCGTGCGGTGATTGATTTGTCAGGACGCTTTTATCTTGTTTATGAAGCCGCGCCGTTGGGTGAGACGGGTAGGAGTCGCGTCGGTGCTTTCTCCACAGAGATGGCGGAACATTTCTGGTATTCGTTTGCGGACGCGGGGCGTATGAACTTGCACCTTGACGTGATACGCGGGCGCAACGCGCATCACATTTTGGAAGCCCAATTCAAAGCGACGGCGCGTGCATTGCGCGTCGCCGCGACGCATGATAATCGGATTGAAGGAGTGATGAGTACGAAAGGAGTTATATGACGGAAGAAGAAAGAGACGAGAAACGGCAACGACAAATGGATTTCATCCTTGAACATCAAGCGCAGTTCAGCGTGGACATCCAACAACTAAAAGAAACGCAGGCTGAACAGCAACAAGCGCATAATGCTTTACAGCGTGAGGTGCAACAAGCGCATACTGATTTACTGCGTGCGCTTGAGACTTATGCCAGAAACTCTGACGAACGGCACGCGCGCAACGAAGCGGCGATATTCGCCCTGACCCAACAACAAGACCGCACTACCAACACCGTGAGGTTACTTGCAACAAGTGTTGACCGGGTGAGTGAAGCGGTCGCCACGTTGCTTGACCGTGACGCGCGGCGTAATGGTGAAAATTAAAAGATGGTGTCAATTAACTCAACCACTATGCACTGAAAGTGCATAGATTGCCGATGGACTGAAAGTCCG
>JANDLT010000064.1 GCA_024330265.1 Pyrinomonadaceae bacterium MAG19_C2-C3
CCTTGAATCAAGACTATCTACTTAAAGTTCTACAATTTAAGATGCGTTAGCCCTGGTCGTGATTGCGTCCGGTGTTGTAAGATTGAAGCGAACCAGTGTATTACCACCGGTGGTGACGCCGAATGCCGTTTGCGCGCGGGCGTCCGAGGCGAACAAGAACGCGCAGCAGCATAAGGCGGCACACACCGCGCCAAAGCGTGAGATGTGATTTTTCACGAGCGGAAAATCTCCTTCCATGAATATGTGAACGAAATTGCAGTCAATGTTGAAATTCATCAATCGTCCTGATGAACCTTTCAACGAAATACGAAAACGAGGCAGCATCTATCAAGTCGCAAAAACTCACCCGAAACATATCAACACGAAAAAGTTTTCGCTCACGGTGGACAGGCACGACCCCTTAATCATTGAATCCAAGCGACAATACATTTTGGAAGCATCGTATTCTGCCTACTCAAATTTGATAAGTAAAGCGATTTTTCCAAACTTTTCATAAGATGTGCGACACCACGCTTTTAATTTACGGTGAAACATAACATCACATTCAAGGTCGTAGAACGACACCACGCGACGCGCGTTGACGATTATCTGGCAATGAATCTGGGTTGGTTAAGCCGCATGTATCTCAAGACGTGCATCGCGCAGGGCGACTGTCGGGTCAACGGCGCACAGGTTCACGCGGGTTATCGCGTGCGCGAAGGTGACGCGGTTGATTTCTTATGTGAGCGCGATGCACCGACGGCGATGACGCCCGAAGATGTGCGGCTCGATGTGATTTATGAAGACGCGGATTTGCTCGTCGTGGTCAAGCCCGCCGGAATGCTCGTTCACCCGACGCAATCCGCCAGACAAGGCACGCTTGCCAACGCTCTTGCGTTTTATCTCAATCGTCATCTGATTGAAAACCACGATGCCTTTATGAACTGCGAAAATCCGGCTTTGTGCGTGACGACTGAAACGATAATGGTGATGCGACCCGGACTTGTGCATCGGCTTGACCGCGCGACATCGGGCTTGATGGTGGTGGCGAAAAACCTTGTCGCCTTGCGCGCATTGTCCGCGCAGTTTCAACGTCAAACGATAACGAAGCGTTATCTCGCAATGCTTGCCGGACACATCACCGACGATGAAATGACGATTAGTGCCGCTATCGGGCGCGACCCGGAAAAGCATCCTAAGTGGAGAGTGATGCCGGAAGGCGGCAAACCCGCCGGGACGCATCTGCGCTTGCTTGAACGTAAATCAGAAGCGACGTTCGTTGAATTTACACCGCTCACGGGACGCACGAATCAACTGCGTATTCACGCGAGTTACATCAATCATCCTATCATCGGTGATGCGTGGTACGGCGACGACAACGACGATGCGCCGCGCCTGTGCTTGCACGCATCGCGGCTCGCCTTCCAGCATCCGACAAGCGGCGTGCAGATGGAATTTGAATCCGCGCTGCCCGTCGAGATGAAACGTATCTGGAATCAAGCGGGCGAAGAATAGATGAGGCGCGACGTAAGGTTTTGAGTCTCGTAAGAGGCGATACAATAATAACCCACGGCTTACGCCGTGGGCTGAGTTGATTAAATCTAAAGCCCCGTCAGGGCAATGGCATTAAGTTAAGAACTCACCTTACGCGGCGGGTTAAGTTTTGCGGCTCTGCCGCCTGATGTGCGGAAAGGCTCTGCCTTTCCGACTCGCCCAGAAATTTATGGCGGCTGCGCCGCCCGTCTTCGGAGGCGCAGCCTCAAAGAAGTTGAATGTGTCGCTGCGGTGAGTCATAGACTCACCGCACATCAGGCGGCAAAGCCGCAAAATACTTACACCGCGTAAGGTGAGTTAAGAAAATAATCGCCCGTTTGGAGGCGGGCTATGCCCGCCGTGCGCGGGGACGGCGGGCATAGCCCGCCTCCAAACAACCTTAACTTAATGCCATTGCCCGTCAGGGGCGGCACAACTTGTGCCGCCCCTGACGGGGCTTTAGATTTGTTTGCGATGCGTGTCCCACGGCTCACGCCGTGGGCTATTATTGTATCGTCCCTTTCAGGGGCTAATAGGCTTTTATATCGAACCCATTAGAATCTATAAAAGCGAGAAAAGCTTTCACACGATGCAGATAACTTTCTTTGGAACAAGCGGCGGTGTCCCGACCAGACGGCGCAATGTCGCAGGCATCGCCGTCCGGCTGCCGCAACGCGGCGAGTGGTGGTTGATGGATTGCGGCGAAGCGACGCAACATCAAATCCTGCGAAGCGACCTTAGCTTCAGCCAACTGACGCGCATCTTTATCACGCATCTTCACGGCGACCACATATACGGTCTGCCCGGTCTGCTCGCCACCGGAAGGCTTGCCGGAAACGCACCGCGCACGCACATCTACGCACCCGTCGGAATCGAAGAATACTTGCGCGCGTGCTGGCAGTTGACGAACGCGGGCGACGATTTTCCGGTCGAGATTCACATCGTCAAAGAAGGCACGATTTACGAGGACGAAGAATTTATCGTGACGTGTCGCGCGGTCGAACACCGCGTAGAGGCTTACGCTTATGCGATTGCCGAACGTGACCGACCGGGAAGATTTTTAGTCGAAGAAGCCGAAGCTTTGGGCGTGCCATTCGGAGCGTTGTACGGCAAATTAAAACGCGGCGAAATTGTGACGCTCGAAGACGGCAGACGCATTGACGGGCGCACGTTGACCGCCGCGCCCGAACAGGGTCGGCGCATCGCGTATAGCGGCGACACGACGTACTGCCGCGCAATGGTTGAACTCGCCCACGACGCCGACGTGTTGATTCACGAAGCGACGTTCTCCGCCCGTGACGCGGAACTCGCCCGCCGCAGTAGCCACTCGACGGCGACGATGGCGGCGCGCGTCGCTGTGGAAGCTGAAGTTAAATCATTATTATTGACGCACTTCAGCCCGCGATACGCGCGCGGCACGAGTATCGAACCTGAAGATTTATTGCGCGAAGCACAGGAAGTTTTTCCCGCGACCGCGATGGCGCGTGACATGCTTCGCATTGAAATCCCGCGCCGCCGCGATGTCGAAGAAAACGTAAAAGGCGATGTCGAAAACAGCGAGGTCATAAACCCGTGAGCCTTATTTCCAACACCGCGACGACGGCAGACAATCACGCCGATGCCTTCTGGCAAACACGCCGCTTCGCCTCAACTCTTGCCGACGCGCGCCGCATCATCGAACACATTATCCCCACGCAAAGCACATACACCCGACGCTGGCGACACATCGAAACGCGCGAACGCCGCGACGATAATAACGCTCAACCAACCGGCTTCGATATCATCGTCGAAGTTCCGGTCATCATCTTCACCGATGATTTAGTCGTCACGGTACGAAGCGATAAAACGAATGGGGAAGTCGCGGTTGACGCGCGTTCATCATCGCGCATCGGGCGGCACGACTTCGGAGAGAACCGCCGCCACATCGCACAGTTCTTGCGCGCCCTAGATAAAATTAGTGGATAACGGATAGTGGATAGCGGATAGTTTCAGAACTGCTTTTTAACTATCCACTATCCACTATCCACTACCTCTAATCCGTGTCCACGTCTGACCCAAGTATTCGTGAATTGCCGAGCCGACCGTATAAAGAGCGGAAGCGTTCGGAAAGAAACTTCCGACGCCTATGTGCTTGCTATCGAAGGCTTCGTAATCGGTCGGCGCGGGGACGGGGTGCATGTCGAGCTTGTTAAAAAGCGCAACGGAGCGCGGCAGATGCGCGGCAGATGTAACGAGAACATGCGCGTCGTCACCCACGATTGAGCGTATGTTGCGGGCTTGGTCTTCCGTGTCGCGCGACTCTGTTTCAAGGACAATCGTCGCTCTTTCAACGCCGAGTGCTTCAGCGACCGCGCGCATGATTTCGGCTTCCGGCGGGCTGCCGAAGACGCTGCCGCCGGAGAGAAGAAGTTTGGCTTGCGGCATTGTTCTTTGTATCCGCACGCCTTCGACCACGCGCGCGAGTGACGCATTGGAAAGCTGATTCGTCGGTGCAATGAAATCGTCTTCCGCCGCCCCACCGCCAAGCACGACGATCCACCGCACGGAAGATTGTATTTCCGCGTTGATGGCGAACGCCGGATATTGTCGCTCCAGAGGTTTGATGATGTGCCGCGCGAAGATGTCATAACCGCACAACGTCAAAACAATCGCCCCCACCGTGACGAAAACTTTGCCCATCTTTTGACGGCGCGTGAACCACAATAGGAACAAGCCCGCGAAGATGAGCAACAAGCAAAACGGCATCGGCATCAGGAAAGCGGAAATGATTTTCTTGAGAATAAACATGAGCGATTAAGTTTCAGAATTGCGTTTCTCTCTGCGTGTCTCTGCGTCTTCACTCTGCGGTACTCTGCGTCAAAAGAATTTTTAACGCAGAGACACGCAGAGTTGAAGACGCAGAGTACCGTAGAGAGAAAAATTACAGTCAATCATCTTCGGCTTTGCTGCTTCAATGATTCTTCACGTCTGGCGCGAAACTCCGTGCCGGGTTTCCATTCCGGGTAACGCGCGCCTTGCGCGACCGCGTAGCCGACGGTGGCGAGCAAACGCAAATCTTCGACCGCACCCGACAAATCCCAATCCGGTTTTATCTCATCCGAGACTTTGTGATAGTCGCGCGCCGTGTATTCGTCGCGCTTCGTCTGCGCGTATCCGGCGGGCTTGTTGATAAAGTCGTCGCCCGCATCGGTGTAAAGCGCGGGAACGCCTTGCTTGGCAAACTCGAAATGGTCTGAGCGATAGAAGAAACCTTTTTCCGGTTCGGAGTCCGGTTTGATGATGCGATTGTTCTTCGCCGCCGTCGCGCGAAGCAAATCATCGAGCGTCGAATTACCTAAGCCCACGATTATGATGTCTCTGGTTTTGCCCCACTGATTCACTCCATCCATGTTGATATTAGCGAGTGTTTTATTGAGCGGATAAAGCGGATTCGTCGCGTAGTATTTCGCGCCGAGCAATCCCTTTTCTTCGGCGGTGACGGCGAGAAACAGAATCGTGCGTTTCGGCGCGGGACGTATTTTAGTGAAGGCTTCCGCGATTTCTAAAAGCCCCGCCGTCCCCGATGCGTTGTCGAGCGCGCCGTTGAAAATCCCGTCACCCTGCATTGTCGTGTCGCGTCCTAAGTGATCCCAGTGCGCGGTGTAAATCACATACTCGTTTTTAAGTCGGGCATCGCTGCCTTCGGTTTTGGCGATGACATTGCGTGAATCAATCGTGCGAAGCGTGTTCTTCAAAGTGAAGTTCGCACGCGCGTCGAGCGTCACGGGTTTGAAATTTTTGCGCGTCGCCGCCTTCTTGAGTTCATTAAAGTTTTGACCACTCGCGGTGAATAATTGCTGTGCGCGATTCTCTGTTATCCATGCTTCGATACCGACGCGCCCCGCGTTTTTATCGGCGCGCACGATGTCGAAATTCTCGCGTCCCCAACTTCCCGAAACGACTTCGTAAGGGTATCCGGCGGGTGTGGTTTCGTGAACGATGATGCACGCCGCCGCGCCTTTCTCCGACGCGATTTCATACTTGTACGTCCAACGTCCGTAGTAAGTCATCGCGCGCCCTTTGAACATTTTGTCGTCGAGTTTTGAAGCATCGTTCGCGTCAGCGACAGCCGGGTCATTGATAAGCATGATGACGGTTTTGCCGCGCACATCCAAGCCTTTGTAATCGTCCCAACCGTATTCGGGAGCGACGACGCCGTAGCCTACGAACACGACATCGGAATTTGCGACGTTGACTTCCGGCACATAACGACGCGAGACGGCGACGTAATCATTCGGGAAACTCAAATCTATCTTCTCGCCTTTGACCTCAAACGAAGCCGTAGGTTGTGCCGTGAATCCGGCGAGCGGAACTTTTTGCGTGTATGTACCGTCGGGATTGCCGGGCTTGAGTCCGAGCCGCTTAAACTCGTCGGTGAGATACTTGACCGTCAAATCTTCGCCGCGCGTTCCCGGTGCGCGCCCTTCATATTCATCAGAGGAAAGAACGCGCGTGTGACGCAATATATCTTCGGACGTGATGGTATTGAGCGCGGCGGGTGTTTGTCCGGCGCGTTGGGCGAACAAAAACGTCGTTGATGCGACGAACGCGCACAGACTAAACGTCAAAATCAAAGCGAATCTTTTCATGTTGTTTTCTCCTCGAATTTAGAAGCTCGTTAAAAGCTTTGTTCTAAGCACCGAAGGTGCGGCATTCAATAGCCCGGCGCATCGCGCCGGGTAACAGGTTGTGAAAAATCAGTTAGCCCTGAAAGGGCGATATACCGTGTGCTACGCCAAAAGAAATGTCGCCCCCTCAGGGCTTCAAGACAGAAGTGGTTGTCTTGGGGCGATGCCCCAAGCTATTGAATCTCGCCCTGTCGGGGCTTTGAACACAGCTTTTTAGAAATTGATAGCCGCGACGTTGAGCGAGTGTAACCCAATCTGCGATGATGCACATCACACTTCCTTGGCTTTTCACACGTCCTCTCACACGCCCGTCAAATCACACACACGCGGACACTAAAAATGTTGTATCGAATCTTTATCATCACGGCTTTACTCGCAAGCCTCGCGGTACTCGCGGCAAGTATCTGGATTGTTTGTCCTGCTCCGTTTTACAACGTCTGGTTGTTGTCGGTCGTGGCGAGTGAATGGAGTTTGTGGCTTGCCGCGCTTGGGCTTGTCGGCATCGTGTGCGCTCTCATCGCACATGCGCTTAATCGCACGAAAAGATTATGGTGGCGCGTCGCTCTGGTGTGCGGCGTAGTTGCGGCGGTGTGCGCCGTTGTGCCTCTGTTTAGCGGGCTTCATGCCGCGCGTGAACACAAAGTTGATTTGTCCTTCGCGCGTTACTTCGCCGGAGTGCGCGGCGATGCTTTGCCTTCGGGTGACATCAAGACTTATACGTTCGCCACCGTCGAAGGCGTGGAATTAAAACTCGATGCGTACCTTCCGCCTGCCGGAGTCGAAGCCAATGGCGCGGGCATCGTCGTCGTTCATGGCGGGTCGTGGCGCGCGGGTGAGCGCGGAGATTTTCCGTACTGGAATCACTGGCTCGCAAGTCAGGGCTACACGGTGTTCGATGTTGATTATCGCCTCGCCCCGCAACCGAACTGGCGAACGGCGACGGGCGATGTGAAGTGCGCGGTCGCGTGGGTTAAAAATCACGCGGCGGAATTTCAACTTGACGCGAATCGTCTCGCCTTGCTGGGACGCTCCGCCGGTGGTCATCTCGCGCTGCTCGCCGGATACGCCCACGACGATGCGCGCTTGCCTTCGAGTTGTGAAGATGCGACGGATACAAGTGTGCGCGCCATGGTTTCGTTTTACGCCCCGACGGATTTGATTTGGGCTTACGACAATCCGGCGAATCAGCGCGTGATAGACGGCAAAGCGACGCTACGCGCCTTCTTAGGCGACAGCCCGCACGAGTCCGATGCGATGCGTGAACGCTATCTTTTAACTTCACCGACGATGCATGTCTCACCCGCGACGCCGCCGACCTTGCTCATTCATGGCGGGCATGACCAACTCGTGCGCGATGAGAACATGCGTCTTCTCGCCGCGCGACTCGCGCAAGCGGAGATGTCGCACAAGACGATTTTCATTTCTTACGCACAACACGGTTTTGATTACAACTTCAACGGCTTCGCTTCGCAAATCTCGCAATCCGTGGTGCTCGATTTCTTGCGCGCCAACCTCGCCGCACAGACAAGCACGCGATGAATAAACAAAGGGTCAAATTCGCGTTGCGCGTCGTGTTCGCGTTGCTGTTCATCGTCGCTGGCATTCTGCATTTCACGCACACGGATTTTTATCTTCTCATCATGCCGCCTTACTTACCGTTTCATCGCGCCCTTGTTTATCTAAGCGGCGCGTTTGAAATCGCGGGCGGCGTCGGCTTGATTATCCCGCGCACAAAAAAGGCGGCAAGCTACGGACTCATCGCCCTCTTGCTTGCCGTCTTTCCGGCGAACATCTACATGGCGACGGACGACGTTTCAATCAACGGCAACCGCTTTTCGCCGTTGCTTTTGTGGCTAAGATTGCCGCTTCAATTCATCCTCATCGCGCTGGTGTGGTGGTGTGTGCGCGATGATTGATAGTCCCACAACCTGTACAAAGCGCATCACGACATTTCTAAGGCTTTCAGCATCGCGGCGGTGCGGGTTTCGATGACGAGTTTTGTATAGATATTTTCAACTCACTTCCTCGGTGTGCGCTGCATGTAGTAAGAACTTCGCGGGGCGCACGGCAAAGATGAATCAGCATCCCTGAAATTAAAATGATAACGAAAAGATGTTTTCCGCGCGTTAGTAAGTAAGGGAAAGTATAATACGTGAGTTCGACATAAGGTAAAAAAAGGGTTTTTATCCACGAACCACACGAATCAAAACGAAAAACCCATTGAAGAAATCCGGTTCTGTTTCGTGTGATTTGTGGCATCAGCACCACGCATGAAAACGCGCGGCACGCCGTTCGTTGTTTCATCCGACCACCGACCACTTTTTCACGAGAGTTATTAAGCTCCGCACAAAAATCCGCCCAACCCCCATGCACCGTCTAAGGAGACAACGATGACCACCCAACCTCACCGCACCCGTCGTTACTTCCACCCACAATCCTTAACCAATCTCATGCGCCGCCGACGCGGACGCGGAATTGTCGCCTTTTCCCTGTTCTGTCTCGTACTACTTACCTCTGCCGCCTTCATCGGCGCGTCGCACGCCGGAAGAGGTTACGGGCAGAATCCCGACGTGCAGGACGGCATCGAACCGCAGGGCGGCATTTTGCCGGACGTGTTCGTCGCCAACCGGAACAGCAACCGCGTGGTTCGCATCAATCCGAACACGGGAACGCAGACGCTCCTCACAAACGGCGGCTCGTTCAACAGTCCGACCGGCTTGGACATCGGACCCGACGGCTTCCTTTACGTTACGAGTTTCGCCAACAACAACATCGTGCGCGTTGACCCGACGGCGGGAACGCAGACTGTTATCACCACCGGCGGACTAATCAGCAGTCCCGTCGGCATCATTTACGCTGCGGACGGCAATATCTATGTCGCCAGTTCCGGCAACAATTCCATCGTGCGGATAAACGCCGCCACCAATTCGCTGACGACGTTCGCTTCCGGCGGCGCGCTCAGCGGCATACAGTTTTTGGCGTTCGCTCCCGACGGTTTCCTGTACGTCGCGTCCGCGACGAACAACTCCATCGTCCGCATCAACGCCATTACGGGCGCGCAGAACACCCTCACCTCCGGCAACCTGCTCGGCGGCGTGACGGGCATCACGTTCGGGGCGGACGGCAACATCTACACGACCAACATCACCAACAATTCCATCGTGCGCGTCAACCCGAACGACGGCGCGCAGACGTTGGTTTCTCCGACGGGCGGCGGAACGAATCAGCTTAGCAACCCCAGAGGTTTGACCTTCGGCGTGGACGGCAATCTGCTCGTCGGCAACAACTCCGGGGCGGGCAACATCCTGCGCGTTGACCCGAACACGGGGGCGCAAACAGTCGTCACCTCCGGCGGTCAACTCAACAACGTGTGGGGCATCACGCGCGTCGAGCAGACCGGCAATCGCGGATGCACGCCGCCGCCGACGGGACTCGTCGCGTGGTACACGGGCGACGGCAGCGCGGGCGACATCATCGGCGGCAACGACGGCACGCTGCAAAACGGCGCGACGTTCGCTCAGGGTAAAGTCGCTCAGGCATTCAGCCTAGACGGCATTGATGATTACGTTCAGGCACCGGCGTCGGCAAGGTTGCCTGTCGGCAACTCACCGCGCACAGTTGACTTGTGGTTTAGAACACCTTCCAACTTCTCCGCTTCGACGAATCTGGCATTTGTGCAATACGGGACGCCAACCGACAATAACATGTTCGGACTAATCACCTCTTTTAACGCTCCGGGCAAACTATATTTCTTTGGCTTCAACAATGATCTGGCAGGGACAACAACCCTCCAACCGGATACGTTTTATCACGCCGCTGTCACCTACGACGGTTCGACTCTCAACCTGTACCTTAACGGTCAGCTAGAGGCGACAAAGAACACCACTGCGCTCAACACCATCATTGATCAGAACGGACTGACCATTGGTTTCAGACCGGATTTCCCACTCTTCGGGGCGGGTCTCATAGACGAAGTTGAAATCTTCAATCGTGCCCTCTCGCAAACCGAAATCCAATCCATCTTCAACGCTGACGCCGCTGGCAAGTGTGGCAAAGTGCCTTCGCCGTCGAACGCTGCCACGAGCGTCATGTGGATCAATGCGGGTGGGGGTATGTGGAACAACCCCGCCAACTGGCGCGACGGCACCGGCGTCAACCGCGTGCCGACCGTTGCAGATCAAGCGTTCATCAATCTCGCCGGAACTTACGCAGTCAACTTAGACGTGGACGCCACGGTCGCCAACTTCGTTTTCGGCGCGACGAGCGGAACGCAGACCTTCAACATGAACGGGCGCACTCTGACCATCAGCGAGGGCAGTTCGGTCAGACCTAACGCCATCTTCAATCTCAACGGCGGAATGCTAGCGGGAACGGGAGACATCATCATAGCGGGCATCCTGAACTGGAGTGGCGGGAACATGACGGGCGCGGGCGCGACGAACATCGCCGCAGGTGCGACGCTTGCCATCAACTCGCCTTCCAACAACGTGGGTCTCATTCGCACCATCAACAACTCCGGCACGACGAACCTTGTGGCAACCAACACCAACGGGCTGTTCATCGGCGGCGGCGTCTTCGGTATCAGTGGCGGCGGCACGTTCAACAACCTCTCAGGTTCTCTCTTCGACATCCAAGCCGATGTCGGTATCAGCAACGCCGGCGGCGGCACCACCCTCTTCACCAACGCCGGGACGTTTAGAAAGTCGGCAGGGACAGGCACGAGCACCATCAGCGTCCCGTTCAACAATAACGGAGTCGTCGAGGCTCTCACGGGCAGACTCAACTTCACCGGCGGCTTCAATCAGACCTCTGGTACCCCTCCCGTATTCAGCGGGACGATTATCACCCGACCTCCCGGCTCGCTCGACCCTCTGGTGACTGCCGTGCGCGTCAATAATCAACTCGTCATCACGCCGCGCGCCAATGTTCCGGGCGAGAGCTTCAACGCCTTCGCCACCGTCTCCGCGATAAACCTCACCAATGCGAGCGTGAGTGCTGAGATAGTACGGGCGGCGGCAGGAGGTGCCGAAACCGCGTTCGCCGTTGCCAACAACGCCGACAACTTCCTTCGCTTCCTCATCACCACGCCCGAAGCCTCGCCTTCCGCTTCAACCGATGCCGTCGGTGGTCTCGGTACTCCCGCCCCACAACTCATCTTCCAGATTAGGACGAGCAGTGGAGGAATGCGCGAATTGAAACGCATCACATATGACCCTGTACGCCACCGCTTCCTGCGCTTCCGTGCCGACACGACTGCGACGGCGCAAGCACCGAGAGGCTTCATCTCTTTCGACACCAGCGCGTGTCCGGCGACGGGTTCATGCTCGCCGTCGAATCCCGATTTGCTGCCGTGGGTCGAAGAAGTCAGGAACAACATCGAGGAGCGTTCCGTGCAGGTCAACGCCCTATCCGCCGAACTAAGCGCGGGTACATCGCGGGCGGTCGCGCAACCCGGTCAGGCTATCTTCGACAACTTTCAACTTGTCCGCAAGGGCATCAAAGGGCGACGCCCGCTTCGCGGTCGCGGCAGATCGCCTTCCGCATCTTCCACCTTTGAAGCTCCCGACAGAAAGAGGATAAACGGTGACACGAAGCCGGACACCGATGATAACGGGCAAGACCCGGAGCGTGAAAGCATTCTCTATCGCCCGTAAAATACGCTTTTCACCCCGTCTCCCATGACGCGCATGACGGCTACCGGATAGGGCGCATCACGGTGGTTCGATTACGAGGCAGGAGGTGCCTGCCTCATACTCAACTTCGCTGATGAGCGTGTGCAAATTAAAGCCGTGTTTTCACCGCGTGAGCGGTGGGCGTGAATTTAGCCGTGTGTTTCAACGCACGGAAAGTTTTCACCGCGTGAGCGGTGGCGTGAATTTAGCCGTGCGTTTCAACGCACGGAAAGCGTCAAAATAAAATCGGCGTCGCGTTAGCGACGATTGAATCCGGCGCATCGGTGTCAGTTGTCGCTGACGCGACAGGCGACGGCTTATTTCATCGTTCCGTGCGTTGAAACGCACGGCTAAATTCAACTTGTCGCTACGCGACGATTTATGCACGGGCTTCAACTTAAATAAACGCGCGTGGACGTTGTAACAATCAATCCCACGCGACGGTTTATGAACGGGCTTCAACCTATCTGACACCCTCGAACTTATCCGACACCCCGAACACACAAAGGCTTGACAAATGAATACACAGGCGCGTCGTTGTTCTTATAGCTTCATCTTCGCGGTGATGATTACCGTCGTGACGCCGATTCCGGTTGCCGCTCAAGACACTGTGACCGGCGCATTTGAAGGCGTCGTTACCAGTAGCCTGACGGGTGAGCCGGTGGCGGGCGCAACCGCTGTGATTATCAATGGGCAAACCAACCTCACGATAACCAAACGCGCGGACGCTCGCGGGCGTTTTTATCAAGGGCTACTGGCACCCGGCATCTATACGATTCGCGTTTCCGCCGACGGCTTTCAAACTCAAGAAGTCGTGCAGCAACTTCGCATCACACGCACCGGAGAAGTCGTCCCCGTCCCCGTCACGCTCGACCCGTTGCCGACGCCGACTGCTCAACCATCGGTCACGCCTTCGACCACACCAGCCACAGGCACAACTCCGACCGCGCTGAGCGTCGAAGACACGGACGTTCGCGCCCAAGTCAACGCGACGGACGCGCGCCGCGACGGTTCGTTCACCGAAACCGAAGTCGTCGGTTTGCCTTTAGGCGCGACGACGTTTGTCCGCACGTTTGACGAACTCGCGCTCTTGCTTCCCGGTGTCGCGCCACCGCCGCCAACCATCGGCGGCGGTTCGGGTCCCGGTGTCGGGGCGGGCGTCGGCAGTGCCGGACAATTCGCCGTCAACGGTCTGCGTTCACGCGCCAACAACTTCACGGTTGACGGCAGTGACAACAACGACGAAGACATCGGCGTCCGTCGTCAAGGCTTCGTCGCTCTCAACTCGCAGCCGATAGAATCCGTCAGAGAGTTTCAGGTCATCACGCTCCTCGCCCCCGCACAGTTCGGCAGAAACCTCGGCGCACAAATCAACGCCGTTTCAAAGAGCGGCGGAAGCGAAACACACGGCACACTTTACGGCTTCTTCAACTCCAATCAACTCAATGCGAGAAATTCTTTTGATTCGCTTGGGACGAACGGGACGACTCCACTCACCAGCCGGAGTGGGCAGCCCGTACTGCTCGGCGGAAACCCTCTGACAACCCGCAACGAAAGCGGCGCGGAAGATTCATTAACTTTCGGGCAAGCGGGTTTCGTCCTCGGCGGAACGGTTAAGCGTGACCGTGTTTTCTATTTTCTTTCCGCCGAAGGACAACTCATCAACGCTAACCAAGAGCGAAACTTCGCCGTCCCGACCATCGAACAGCGCGGCATCTTCGACACGGGAGCATCGGGACTTTTCACCAGTCCCGTCGCCGGAGTCGCAACCAACAATATCTTCGCTTACCCGACGACGGCGGGCGGCGACGGCATCTTCAGCCTCTACCCGTTTCCCAATAATCCTTCGGGCATTTACGGCGTCAACACCTTGACCCGTCTGCTTCCGGCGAGCGGCAAAGGCGCGGTCTTATCGGCTAAAATTGATTACAACTTCAACCGCGCCGGACGCGCACAATCGCTCACCGGACGCTACAACTTCACCAACGATGCGCGCACCATTCCGGTCACGGGCGGCGCGCTTTTCTCGTCGCTTAGACCGCGCGTTCGCACGCAGAATCTTTCGCTCTTTTTTAACAGCGAAATCAGCGCGCCCGATTCAGAGATTGCCGTCTTTAATCAAGTGCGCGTGTCTTATGGACGCACACGGCTCGTCTTCAACGAAGTCCGCGATTCACAGTTTCAAATTCCAAGCAGACGGCTTCCGGGTTCGCCGTTCCTGCTCAATGCCCCTTTGCTGCTCAACGACACGCTTCCCGCTTCACAAAATGGAGGAACGCGCTTTGTCCCTAACACGGGCGCGGTGCGCTACATCATTGACCCGTTCGTTCCGGTGACGGAAGACGTTCTAGGTCCCGTCGGGCAAGTCAGAGTGGCGGGCTTCTCGCCCATCGGTGTTGATGTCTTCAACTTTCCGCAACGGCGCATCAACAACACTTATCAACTTGCCGACACGCTGACTTTGCGAAGCGGCACACACAGCTTCGCGTTTGGCGTTGACACGCGCCGCACCGAACTCAACAGTATGCTTCCGCGCAACTCGCGCCCGTTAATTTCCTTCGGCGGCGCGCCGCAACTCGCGGGCAGCTTCGATGAAACCACGGGACTGTTCGGCAATCTGAATTTCACGGGCGCGTTCTTTCGTCCCGAAACATTCGTCGCCGCGTCCGCCGCGAGCGGATTCACACAGACACTCGCGCGGGGCGGGGAATCCGGCATCAATCTACGTTATTACCAGCTGAACTTCTTCGCTCAAGACACTTGGCGCATACGCCGCAATCTGTCGCTCTCCTACGGCGTGCGCTACGAATACAACACCCCGCCGCGCGAAGTGAACCGTCGCATCGAAGACACGTTCGACGATGCTTCGCTTAACCTCATACCGGGCTTGCGAAATTTCATCGGCGAACGTTCTCGAATCTTTGAAACAGAACGCGCCAACTTCGCTCCGCGCGTCGGGCTTGTGTACGCGCCGAATGTTTTTGGTGCTGACAGGTTGACCATCCTGCGCGCGGGCTACGGTTTATTTTATGACCAGATTTTGGGAGCGGTGGTCAGTCAATCGCGCAACGTCTATCCGACTTATCTGACAATCAATCTGGCGGGTGGCTTCGCCAACCTGCGTTATCTGCGCGGCTGTGCAGAGAATCAAACCTTTGCTTCTCCGGGTTGTCCGTTAGAGTTCACCAACCCGCAACTGGCGACACTCTTCGGCGCGCCAATCGTGCAGACGGGGACGCTCAACACGCTCAATTCCAACCTGTCATTCGGTCAACTGGTAAATCTCATCAACGCCTTCGGGACGGGCGGCGGAACATTCCCCGCCGTCAGCGGCTTCGGGGCGACGATTCCCACCGAACGACTCGCCACGCCGCTCGCTCATCACTACACCTTCGGCATCGAACAACAGTTAAGCCGCGACTCTACGCTCTCCGTCGCCTACGTCGGCACACTTGGGCGAAACCTGTTGCGCTTCACCACGCCCAATCTCGGTGAAAACTCGTTTATCGTACCGCTCGAATTTACTCCCGTACAGGGCGACCTGTTTCAAAGAGTACCGCAACTCTTCGGTCTCGCCCTCCCGCCCGGAACGCGCATCGCCCCGTCACGCGACCGCTTCATCGGTGGACGACCGGCGAGTGGCGTCGGGGCAATCAACCGCTTCGAGACGACCGCCCGTTCCCGCTACGACTCGCTTCAAGTCTCCCTACGCGGCAGGCTAAACAGGTCATTGCAGTATGGAGCGAGTTACACGTTCTCGAAAGCACTCGATGATGTGTCCGACATCTTCGACTTAGCCGGAGCCTCTGTGCTGCCGCAGAACAGCCTCGCCCCGGATGAACGCGGGCTTGCCAACTTCGACGCGCCTCATCGTTTCACATACAACTTCGTTTATGACTTCACCACCGACCGGAGCGGCATCGCGCGATTGCTGAACGGATTACAAATTGCCGCAACGGGACGGATGCAGACCGGACAGCCTTTCACCGTCAACTCGATTTATGACGTGAACCTTGACGGCAACCTGACCGACCGCTTGAACTCGACGAACGGCATCGTCGCCACCGGAGACGGACGGCAACCGCTAAGGCTAACCGTCAATCCGATTTCATTACTCGCGCCCGTCGGAGAAGACGGCAGTGTCGGACGAAACACCTTCCGCGCCGGAAGCATCGTCGAACTGGATGCCTCCATCACCAAACGCTTCACTCTCCGCGAAGGTCACGATGTCATGCTGCGCGTTGACATCTTCAACTTCATCAATCAGGTCAACTACGGCATCCCGGTACGCTTCCTAGAAGCTCCCGGCTTCGGGCAAGCGGCTGACACCATAACGCCGGGCAGACGCATACAGTTTGCGCTGAAGTATTCGTTCTAAGAGGCGTGCGTTAAACACGTCTGGAGGCTGCGAAGCGCGGCACTTGATACACGACGACGCGCTCCATTTTTACCGACAACCCCATATCACAAGGAGAAACAACATGAACTCGCAGTTGCACAAAGCCGCTTTGATTTTTTTTACATGTGTCACCCTCGCGGGCGGCGTCGCATTGCTTTACCGCTTCTCCGAGTTCACGGTGAAGGCAGAAGCAGGTCCGGTCGCCGACGGTTCTTCGTCGAATTTGCGCGCAGCGCAGGACAGAAGTCGCCGCGCACGCATCAGCGAGAACTACGGGCGACTGCCGCTTCAGTTTGAACTTAACGACGGACAATTTGCCAGTGACGTGAAATTCTTGTCGCGCGGCAGCGGTTATAACTTGTTCCTGACCGCCACCGAAGCCGTACTCACGCTCAGTAAGTCCACTGACGAAAGCCCCACACCCGACGACGAAGAAGCGATTCACGGTCGCGCCAAGCGTCTTAGAGCTAAACGGGGGACAGCACGGGAAACGGCGACGGTGCGTATGAAACTCGTCGGCTCAACCGACACGGCGCGGGTGAGCGGGCTGGGTGAACTGCCGGGTAAGGTCAACTACTTTATCGGTGGCGATGCGAGCAAGTGGCGCACGAACATTTCGACTTACGAAAAAGTCAGATATGAATCCGTTTATTCCGGCGTTGATGTGATTTATTACGGCAATCAGCGTCAACTCGAATATGACTTCATCGTTGCTCCCAACGCCGACCCGCGCCAGATAAAGCTCGATTTTAGCGGCGTGGACAAAATCGAAATCACCGCGAATGGCGACCTTGTGATTCACGTCGGCGACGACCGCATCAAGCAACACAAGTCCGTCGTCTATCAAGAAGAGAACGGCACGCGGCGCGAGATAGAAAGTTCTTACGTGATCACAGGCGAGCGTCGCGTCGGGTTCGCGCTCGGTCAATACGATTCGCAAAAGCCGCTCGTCATTGATCCGATTCTAAGCTATTCATCATATCTCGGTGGCAGTGCCGCCGAGTCCGGCAACTCAATCACCGTTGATGCTTCCGGTCATGCTTACATCACGGGAAGAACCGCTTCTCCCGACTTCCCGACCGAAAACCCCGTGCAGGGTGTGGGTAGCGGCAACGACGTTTTTGTCACGAAGTTGAACCCGGCGGGCACGGCTCTGATTTTCTCTACATACATTGGCGGTGGTATTAACGACGAAGGCAATGGCATCGCCCTTGATCCTAACGGGAATATCTACATCGCGGGCAGCACAGGCTCTTTCAATTTCCCGACTGCTGGCACTCCGTTCCAAGCGGCGAAAGCAGGGGTCGTGAGTTCCCTCTACAAGAGCTTCGATAATGGACAAACCTTCAATCCGAGCGGCAATGGCTTAAACGCTACCACAGTCTTTTCTATAGCACTCCACCCGACGGACTCATCCATCGTGTTTGCCGGTACGAGTGGCGGCGTTGTTCCGGTTTACCGGAGTACGGATGGAGGCGTGAACTGGGTTCCCAGCAGTAACGGGATGCCGATTAGACCTGTCGAGCGGATAATCTTCGACCCGACCAATCCATCTATTATGTACAATGTCGGTCGCGGTATCCCCGTTTATAAGAGTACAAACGGTGGTGCGTCTTGGTTCGCCAGCAGCACCGGGTTGTCTTTAAGTGGGGCTACTACTACCACCGAAGATTTGGTTATTGACTCGAACAACCCGAACACGCTTTATGTTTGCGGACAAGGTGGTGTCTATAAAAGCACCAACGCAGGTCAAAGCTGGAGTGCTGTCAACAACGGATTAACTGACACTCAAGGTAATAACGTCCAGATTACTATTTCTCTTGCCGTTGACCCACGAACATCAGCAGTCTATGCGGGTACACTGGCTGGCGTCTACAGGAGTACGGATGGCGTCAACTGGGTGACGAACAATCAACCCGCAAATCAGGGTTTTCCCGTCAGTGCTGGAGATGCCAACTCACTCGCTATCAATGCGGCGACCAATCCTTCGACGCTCTATGTCGGCACAGAAGCCGGGGTCTATAAGAGTACGGATGGTCTTAACTGGACACCGATTAGTAACGGGCTACCTGCCACCGGGATCAATGGTGTAGCTATTGATCCTAGAACAAGCCCTACCACGCTTTATGCCGCGACCTTCTCAAATGGAGTCTATAAGAGTATTGATGATGGTCTTAACTGGACTGCCACAAATTTAACGAATGTTTCTGTTCTCCCTCTGGCTCTCGATACGAGAACAGCCCCCGCTTCGCTTTACGCCGGCTTATTCACCGGCTCCGATGCTTTCGTCACAAAACTGAATCCCACCGGCTCTGCTCTTATCTATTCGACTTACCTCGGCGGTGGGACAGAAGGCATTTCCTCCGCCGATGATATTGCCTTCGCCATTGCCGTTGATACGGGCGGCAATGCCTACGTGACGGGTCAGACTTTTACCGGAGACTTCCCGACGCAGAACGCATTGCAATCGTCCTTCGGTGATAATTCTTTTTTCAGTGGCTTCGTGACAAAACTGAATTCATCAGGTTCGTCGCTCATTTATTCCACGTATCTCAAGGGTAACACTGACCGTTTCGGCGGTACTTTCGTGCGAGACATAGGTCGCGGGATAGCTGTGGATGGTTCCGGCAACGCCTATGTGACGGGTGAAACCAATGCGGTAGATTTTCCGAGAGCCAATGCCCGGCAAAGCACTTACGGCGGCGGTAGCAGTGATGCCTTTGTCACAGCCTACAATGCCACGGGTTCAGCTTATCTTTACTCGACCTATCTCGGCGGGAGTGGTGCTGACAGAGGTCGCAGCATCGCCGTGGACACTTCCGGCAATGCTTATGTGACAGGTGAGACAAGTTCAACCAACTTCCCGACCATGAATGCTTTACAGAGTACTTATGGTGGCAATCAAGATGCCTTCGTCACGAAGTACAATTCTTCGGGCAGTGCTTACATCTTCTCAACTTATCTTGGCGGCAGCGGCATTGATCAAGGGTTTGGCATCGCCGCCGATTCCGGGGGCAATTCTTTCGTGACCGGCGTCACCGCTTCCGGTACTGCCAACACGCCCAACTCCACGGGTGCTTTCCCGACGGTGAACGCCCTGCAAAGCATACGGGCGGGAGGCAACGACGCTTTCGTCTCGAAACTGAATGCGACAGGCAACTCCCTCGTATACTCAACCTATCTCGGCGGTAGCGGCAACGATCAGGGCAACAGCATCGCCCTCGATAGCGGCAACAACGCTTACGTCGTCGGTCAAACCTTTTCATTTAATTTCCCGACGACGCGCGATGCTTTCAGCTCATTCTTCTTTAATTCGGGCAACAACATCACCAACGCCTTCGTCAGCAAGATCAGCGAATCCGCCAACGGCTTCCAACTCACCGGACGCCTCGTGACCAACGCGGGCGCGCCCATCGCCGATGCCTTCATCGTGTTAAGCGACGGCGCGGGACTCTTCCTCAACGACACGCGAACCGACGCCAACGGTTTCTATCAATTCGTCAGCGTCACGCCGGGCAGCTACATCGTGACTCCCAACGGCGGAACGCCCGTCGGAACCTTCCGCTTCGCGCCCCCGTCGGCGAGGCTCGACAACGTCAGTTCCGACCAGCGCGACATCAACTTCACCGGCACGCGCGTCTTCCAAATTAGCGGGAGCATCACCGACGCCAATAATCCGCAACGCGGCATCAGCGGCATCATCGTCACCCTGAGCGGCACGCAGTCCGCGACGGCGACGACCAACGCCGACGGCTTTTACGAATTCTCCGACCTCTTGCAGGGCGGCAACTACACCGTCACGCCGTCGCGCACGAGCACGACCGGCGTGACCTATACCTTCACGCCGCCGAACCGCGTCTATAACAATCTGCAATCCGATCAGTTTGCCAGCTTCACCACCCCGTCGGCGCAGTTCTTCACCGTCTCAGGTCGCGTCACGGACGCGGGCGGCAATCCAATCGCGGGCGCGAATGTTGTGCTCTCCGGTCTGCGCGGAGCCTTCACGCCGACGGACGCGAACGGCAATTATGCGTTCGCCAATCTGCAAGAAGGCGAAAGCTACACGGTCAAAGTGTCGAAGCCCGTCCTCGTCTTCACGCCCGAACGCGGCGACGTGCCGCCACTCTCCGGTAATGCAACCGTCAACTTCACCGCCGCGCCCGCGACCGGCTTAATCAGCCGCATCGCCTTCGAGCGTGACTTGGATGACCCGAACAGCCAGAGTTTCCAGTCCGATATTTTCGTCATCAACGCCAACGGCACGGGTGAGACGAATCTGACCAACACGCCGAGCACCACCGACTTCCAACCGGCGTGGTCGCCCGACGGCACACGTCTCGCTTTCGTCGGCGACCGCGACACGCCCGGCGTCGGTGCTGACATCTATACGATGAACGCCGACGGCACGAACGTCACCCGCGTGACGAACACGCCCGACGTTAATGAAGAAAATCCAACGTGGTCGCCCGACGGCACGCGCCTCGCCTTCAATGCCGACGATGCCAATGATGACGAAGAAGATCAAATCTTCGTCATCAATGCCGATGGCACGAACCGTGTGCGGCTGACGAACACGCCCAACTTCGACAACTTCACTCCGGCATGGTCGCCCGACGGCAGGCAGATCGCTTTCGTCAGAGAAGGCGATCTTGATAACGAAGACATCTTCGTGATGAACGCCGACGGCACGAACGTCGTGCGTCTCACCGACGTTGACCCCGACGATGCCGACCAAGATTCCATCTCCGCCATCGAACCTGTCTATTCTCCCGACGGCAGGCAGATCGCTTTCACCGTCAACCGATTTGTTTTCGACGGCTCTAACTCGGCGTCCGTCGCAAACATCTTCGTGATGAACGCCGACGGCACTAACCAACGCAACCTCACAGGCGATCCGCCCTCGTCCATATCGTCCAACTTCACGGCGTTCAGCGACGAGCCGACGTGGTCGCCCGACGGTACGAAGATCGGATACTCAAGCAACATCGGCAACAACTCCCAAATCTTCGCCATCAACACGGACGGCACAGGTCGCACGCAAATCACCACCGCCACGAGCAACGGACAGTTCGTGCCGAGCAGCTTTGAACCGGCGTGGCAGCCGACGGGCGCGCCTTTGACCATTAGCGGTCGCATCACCGATGCGGCTGGCACTCCCGCCGCCAACGTCTCCGTCACGCTCTCAGGACCGCAGACAAGGACGACGCTCACGGACACCTTCGGGAACTACTTGCTCACGAACTTAGCTCCCGGCACATACACCGTCACGCCCGCGTTCCGCAACTTCTCATTCACGCCCACCGGCAACACGCCTTCGGATCGGCGAATCACGCTCGACGCCACTACGCCGATTCTCACGAACATAAATTTCACGATTGTGCCGCAGTCAGGCAACACGCCCACGCCGCCGCTCATCATCGGCGGCACAATCCTGACCCGACCCGCCGACTCACTTGACCCACTAGTCACCATCCAACCGGCGAACGGACGCATCACCATCACGCCGCGCTCCGGCATCGCCACTCCCGCCTTCAACGCCGCCGTCACCGCCAGTGCTGTTGACCTGTCACAAGCAACGGTAAGCGTTGAAATCGTGCAAGCCGCCGCCAACGGTGCGGAGACATCTTTCGCCGTCGGCAACAACGCCGATAATTTCTTACGCTTCCTCATCACCACGCCTGACGCTTCGCCTTCCGCTTCAGCCGATGCCGTCGGCGGTCTCGGTACTCCCGCCCCACAACTCATCTTCCAGATTAAGACGAGTTCGGGCGGAATGCGCGAATTGAAGCGCATCACTTACGACCCTGTACGCCACCGCTTCCTGCGCTTTCGTGCCGACACGACCCCGACGGCGCAAGCACCGCGCGGCTTCATCTCTTTCGACACCAGCGCGTGTCCGGCGCAAGGTGCGTGTCCGCCGTCAGGAACTGATTTGCTGCCGTGGACGGAAGAAGTCAGAAGCAACATCGAGGAGCGTTCCGTACAGGTCAGCGCGCTATCCGCCGAACTGAGTTCCGGCACATCGCGGGCGGTCGCTAATCCCGGACAGGCGATCTTCGACAACTTCCAACTCGTCATACGCAAGAGCGACAAGGGGCGGCGCGGGCTTCGCGGTCGTGGCAGAACACGTCCTACATCTTCCAACCTTGAAGACCGCGACCGGAGGAAGATAACGCGCGGCAAGAGCCTTGAGCCTCTTGGAAGCACTCCGATTCGGACAAGCAACTAACACCGTGACACCGGGCAAACGCATACAGGTCGCCCTCAAGTATTCGTTTTAAGAGTGCGCTAAATAACGTCAGTTCGACGTAAGAAATGATACCTGTAAGACTCAACCACTATGCACTGAAAGTGCATAGATTGCCGATGGACTGAAAG
>JANDLT010000065.1 GCA_024330265.1 Pyrinomonadaceae bacterium MAG19_C2-C3
GATCCACATGCCCTATCGTCCCTATATTCACATGCGGCTTTGATCGGTCAAATTTTTCCTTCGACATGATATGTAATGCCTCTTTTGTTCAAATATAATGTTGAAATTTTGGAAGCCCGTGATGAGATTTGAACTCATGACCTCCTCCTTACCAAGGAGGCGCTCTACCCCTGAGCTACACGGGCATGTACTCTAAACCAAGCGATTGTTTCATTTAAGCGGGAGACGAGGCTCGAACTCGCGACATTCAGCTTGGAAGGCTGACGCTCTACCAACTGAGCTACTCCCGCTGACTAAAGTAGAAATTAGAAGGGAGAAAGTAGAAAGTTAAGAACATTAAAAAGCGTTTCCGAATTTCTACTTTCTCCCTTCTAATTTCTACTTTAACAAATGCAGGGGGTAGGATTTGAACCTACGTAAGACTTTCGTCTGCCGGGTTTACAGCCCGGTGCCATTAACCACTCGACCACCCCTGCCCTTAAATTTAATTGTCAAAATTATCAGTCGTTGAAACTTTGCAGAGCCGGTGACAGGAATTGAACCCGCGACATTCGCATTACAAATGCGACGCTCTACCAACTGAGCTACACCGGCTGAACAGTACGACATACAAAAACGCCCGCGAGAATCAAGGGCGTTTTTGCGAAGCGGTGATAGTAGCAACCGATTTTATAAAACGCAAGTTGAGCCGCAAAACCTTGAAATCATACCGAACTACACGTCAATCAAAACCAAGAAGCGCGGAAGACTCAACATCTTCCGCGCTTCTTATTTCCATTCCGTACTTCCGGCTTAAACGTCGAAGTACATGCCGAACTCCATCGGGTGCGGACGCATACGAAGCGGTTCGATTTCTTCGTCGCGTTTATATTCGATGTGTCGCTCAATCAGTTGACGCGAGAAGACATCGCCGCGAAGTAGAAACTCGTGGTCTTGTTCGAGGGCGTCGAGGGCGGCATCGAGTGAGCCGGGTAGTTGGCGCATCTCCTTCAATTGTTCTTTCGTCAAATCGTAGATGTCGCGTTCCACAGGGTCGCCGGGTTCGATTTTGTTTTGGATGCCGTCAAGTCCCGCCATTAACATCGCGGGAAACGCGAGGTACGGATTGCATGACGGGTCGGGCGGACGAAACTCTACGCGCTTGGCGTGCGGCTTGTTTGAGAACATCGGGATGCGAACCGCCGCCGAACGATTGCGCGCCGAATACGCGAGGCTGACGGGGGCTTCGTAACCGGGAACAAGTCGCTTGTAACTATTGACGGTCGGGGCAGCGAAGGCGACGAGGGCGGGAGCGTGTTTGAGCAAGCCGCCGATGTAGTGGCGCGCCATCTCTGAAATTCCGGCATAGCCGTCGCCCGCGAAAAGTGGTTGCTCGCCTTTCCATAAGCTCTGGTGAACGTGCATCCCCGAACCGTTGTCGCCGTAGAGGGGTTTCGGCATGAAGGTCGCCGCTTTGCCGTATTGATGCGCGGTGTTGCGGACGACGTATTTGAAGATTTGAAGGTTGTCGGCGGTTTTGAGCAGCGTGTCGAACCGGAAATCAATTTCGCATTGCGCGGTCGCCACTTCGTGGTGATGACATTCGACTTCGATGCCGACATCGGCAAGCAAAAGCGAGATATGGCTACGCATATCGGCAAGTGAATCAGCGGGCGGCATCGGGACATAACCTTCTTTGGCGCGTATGCGATAGCCTAGATTAGGTCCAGCGGCGGGGGACGATTCACGCCCGGAGTTCCATGTTCCTTCGTCGGTATCAATCTTGAAACTTGCGTGATGAGGGTCATTGTGAAACTCGGCACTGTCGAAAACAAAGAACTCGGCTTCAGGTCCGAAATAGGCACAGTCGGCAAGCTTGGTTTGTTTGAGGTACTTTTCGGCGCGGATGGCGACGGCGCGCGGGTCAAGGGCGTAAGTCTCGCGCGTCATCGGGTCAACGACATCGGCGAACATGCAGACGGTCGGTTCTTCGGCAAACGGATCCATAAACACGCGCGAAGCGTCGGGCATATGGAGCATGTCGGATTCGTTAATCGCCGCCCAACCTCTGAGCGAAGAAGCGTCGAAGCCGAAGCCGTCTTCAAACGAGCCTTCGTCAAGTTGGTTGATGGGAAATGTAAGGTGGTGCATTGCGCCGACGAGATCGGTAAAGCGGATTGATAAAAACTTCGCTTCGTTTTCTTCGGCAAATTTTAACGCAGTTTTAGCGTCCATTAGTGTCTCCTAAAATCGTATTGGCGGTGTCGGGTGCTTGTGTCGCGCAGATTGTGAAAACGCGACTGTTGAAAGATGAGAGCGGATGGTCTTGCGGCTTTGTGCGTCATCGTGTGGCGATGCCGTAAAAAACGTGCATTATAGTTTTCTACGAATCAGAGTCAAGGATGGAAAGACCCCGAACGCCTGATATAAGGTATCGCTTCGCGCCCTGTGAATGCAAGCTAAATTGTTATGCGATGGAAGCTTAAACGGTACTTGGCGTGTCTTCGACCGTCCGAAAACTTTTCCCCACGCCCGCGCCGATATGTGCTAAATTCACATCCGTTTTACGAACACACAGTTCCCCGCCGTCCGGTGTTTGTGAGTCGCAACGAAAGAAGCTTTGGGGTTATCGTCCGGTTATCGTTCAAGGCGACAAAGCACGGTACAGGGTAAGTTACGGCATCCATTAAGGGAGGCGAGAGGGCGCGAGATTTGACCACCGTCATTGAACAAACGCAAGAAATATATGGCATCGAAAATTGGGGCGTGGGCTATTTCGATGTCAACCGCAAAGGAAATTTAATCGTGCGCCCGTCGGAAAATGACAATCGCACGGCGGACGTGAAAGAAATCATCGAAGACCTCGCCAGACGCGGCATACACTCGCCCGTCCTGCTCCGCTTCCCGCAACTCGTCACCGCACAAGTACGCAAACTTCAACGCGCCTTTCGTCATTCGATACGCGAATACGAATACGGTGGCTCTCATATGTGCGTCTATCCGATGAAGGTCAACCAGCAACGCGCCGTCGTCGAGGAATATCTGCGCGAAGGTTCGCGTTACGATTTCGGTTTGGAAGCCGGCTCGAAAGCCGAACTCTATGCCGCGCTTGCTATGGAACAAGCCAGCGATTCGTTGCTCGTCTTAAACGGTTTCAAAGACGAAGAGTTTATCGAACTCGCGTTCACCGGAGCGCGTGCCGGAAAGAACGTCGTCATCGTCATCGAGAAGATGAGCGAACTCGATACCGTGATTCGTGTCGCCTTGCGCTATGAAGCCGATTTTGAAAAAGGGAAGATGCCGATGGTCGGCATCCGCGCCAAACTCTATTCTAAGGGGAGCGGGCGTTGGGAAAAATCCGGCGGCGAAGCGGCGAAGTTCGGACTTACGACCACCGAAATTTTAGAAGTCATACGCCGTCTCGCAGAAGCCGAACGCACAGACATGTTGCGCCTGCTTCACTTCCACATCGGCTCGCAACTGACCGACATCAAACGCATCAAGAACGCGATGAAAGAGGTCGCCCGCGTTTATGCGAAAATTCATCAGATGAAGATTCCGATTGATTACCTCGATGTCGGCGGCGGCATGGCGGTGGATTACGACGGCTCGAAAACCGCTTCGGATTCTTCCGCCAACTACTCGGCACAGGAATTTGCGAACGATGTTATCTACACCATCAAAGGCGTGTGCGATGACGAGAACGTGCCGCACCCGACCATCATTCAGGAAGCGGGACGCTACCTGACCGCATATCACGCGATGCTCGTGACCAACGTGCAGGACGAAATTGATACCGTCGTCGAAGAGCATCAACCGATGGAAGTCGGCGACGACGACCCGCAAGTCGTCATCGAACTTGCGGACTTGCGCGCCAACGTCACCGCGAAAAACTATCGTGAGTATTACCACGACGCGCTCGAACACCGCGACGAACTGTTCACGATTTTCAATCTCGGTTTAATCTCGCTCGAAGACCGCGCGAAAGGCGAAGTTTTATTTTGGGATGTGTGCGAACGCGCCAATCGTTACGCGCAACAGGCGAAGTATGTCGCGGAAGAGTTCGGTGAACTCCAACAACTCTTGCGCGTTAAGTATCTCACCAATTTTTCTGTGTTCCGCTCCGTTCCAGACCACTGGGCTTTAGAACAACTATTCCCGATTATCCCGATTCATCGTCTCAACAAAGTCCCGACCGAACTTGCGACCCTATGCGATATAACATGCGACTCGGATGGCATCGTTGACAAGTTTATTGACTTGCACGATGTCAAACAGGTTCTGGAACTTCACCCGCTCATCGAAGGCGAATCGTACTATCTCGCTTTTATGCTCGTCGGCGCGTATCAAGAAGTGATGGGCAACAACCACAACCTGTTCGGCGTGCCGCACGAAGCCCACATCCACATTGACGACGACGGCTACTTAATCAAAAAAGTCATTCGCGGCTCAACCATCGGTGATGCCGTCAAGACCGCTCATTACGAGCGCGGGCAACTCCACGACGGCTTTCGCAAACAGGTCGCGGCGCGCGTCTCACGCGGTGACTTAACCGAAGCCGACGCCGCCGCCCTCGTCGAATTTTACGAATCACGAATTGACGCCTATACCTATCTCGCCGCCAACAACGGACAGGCTGGCAAAGAAACCACCGGCAAAGAAATCAACGCTCGCAGAGCCACAAGTAAAGGATAACTGATAGTGGATAGTGGATAGTGGATAGTTAAAAACTTGTTCTTAAACTATCCACTATCCACTATCCACTATCCACTAACAATCATGGTTACTCAACGCAAACCGAAACCCTCCAAATATCTCGCCGTCCCGACGCGCCCCGTCAATGTTGACCGCGACCGTTCCGTCGCCGGACTTTTAGAAAAGATGGAAGGCGTCGGCTTCGGCGGTCGCCAACTTGCCGAATCGCATCGCATCTGGCTCGACATGTTGGGCGATAACACGACGATTATCTGCGGTGTTTCCGGCAGCCTCGTCGCCGCCGGAATGCGACGTATGCTTTCCTACGTCGTCAAAAATCGCTTCCTCGATGTTCTCGTTCTCTCCGGCGCGGTCGTCTTTCAGGATTTACACGAAACGCTCGGTCGCCTTCACTATCAGGCGCACCCGACGATGACCGATGAAGAGCTTGAAACGGCGGAAGTCGGGCGCGCGTGGGATGTGCTTTCGAGCCACGAAGAATACCGTGAAGCGGGCGAATGGGTTTCCGGTTTTGCCAACCAACTCGACAACACGCGACCGTATTCGACACGCGAACTGCTTCACCTCATCGGTCGTGAACTCTCGGAAATCTCGACCGAAGACGGTCTGCTGACATCGGCGTTCAAATCCCGCGTCCCTGTTTTCTGTCCCGACATTTCCGATTCATTACTGATGGTCGGCATCGCATCCGCGCGCTTTGAAAAGAAGAACTCGTTCGCTTTTGACCTCGCGCAGGATGTTCTCGATATGGTCAACATCTACGCCCGCGCCCGCTCGACATCGCTCATCAACATCGGTGGCGGTTCGCCGCGCTCGTTCATACAGCAAACTGAACTTGCGACCGACATCGTGAAACAACCGGCGCGCGGTCACAAGTACGCAATTCAGTACGGCAACGAAGCACCGTCCACCGGCGGGCAAGCGAATTTAACCGCTTCATCCGACGCGCAGATTTACGGCAAACTCGCACGCGGCGCAAACACCGCTTTCGTTGATTGCGACTCAACCATCAGCCTCCCTATCGTCATCACATCGCTTTCACAAACCGCCCTCAAATACATGAAAGGCAGGCACCGCCCGAACTTCAACTTCGTCGGGCGCGACTTGGGAATCGAAGTGCAGTGAAGCAGTAGGCAGTAGGCAGTAGGCAGTAAAAACAATTTCCTTTTCGTACCGGCTATTGCCCCGGTTTGCGCCGCCTTTGATTTTCTAACTTTAGAGGTAAAAACACTTTTCTCTTTCTCACTGCCTACTGCCCTCTGCCTACTGCCTGCTGTACTTTATGTCTCAATCTTCCACACTTCCATTTAACTTCGGCGGCATTGATGACGATGCATTATCAAGCCGCGAATCAGCGCGCGTGCTTGTGTTGCCCGTCGCTTACGAAGGCACGGTTTCTTACGGCGCGGGGACGGCGCAGGGCGCACAAGGTATCATCGACGCTTCGCGCAACATGGAACTCTACGACGAGGAAACCGACACGGAAATCTATCGTCTCGGCATACACACTTTGCCCGCGATCGAATCGGCGGGAACGCCGGAAGCGATGATGCAGAGTGTCTATGAAGGGGTGCGTGAACTGCTCGCTTTAGATAATAAATTCATCGTCACCATTGGCGGCGAACATTCCATCACCGCTCCCGTCGTTCGTGCTCATAAAGAACGATACGAAAATCTTTCCGCCCTCCAAATTGATGCCCACGCCGACCTGCGCGAGACTTACGACGACACGCCGTACTCTCACGCCTGCGTCATGCGCCGCATCACGGACGACATGAAAATCCCCGCCGTACAGTGCGGCATACGCTCGCTTTCCGCCGACGAAGCCCGTGCCATCAAAGATTTACCGACGCATATCTACTGGGCGAAAGATCTTGTCGGACGCGACGGTTGGCAGGAAGCGGCGATTTCACACCTCACCGAAAACGTCTTTCTAACGATTGACGTTGACGGCTTCGATTCGTCCATCATGCCGCACACCGGCACACCCGAACCCGGCGGTTTCGCATGGTACGAAGTCACCAAACTGATTCACACCCTCGCCGCAAACCGCCGCATCGTCGGCTTCGATATAGTCGAATACGCGCACACCGAAGGCTCACACGCTTCCGCCTTCTTGTGCGCCAAGTTGATTTACAAAACTTTATCGTTTATTTTTGCCGACGAAACCGTCCGTGTTCGCGGAGCGTGACCTAGCTCCCGCGCTGCGACGTTGTTCATACTCAAGGCAATTCCTGCCTTACACATCACGTTTTTGCAAATCTTCGGCGTTGACGCCGGACTAAGGCGCGCCTAACACGATGCCCCGCGCCTAACGCATGTTCTCGCGCTCAAGCGTTAGATATAACACAACTCGTTCTAACCTCAAGGAAATATCGGCATGACTTACACGACCTCGCAATCATTAACCGCGCGTAAATCGCTTCTCCACTCACTTCACTTTCGCATTTCACATAACGCGACATCGCTCCTCGCGGCGGGACTACTTCTGCTCGCCTTATCGTTCACCGTCCACGCTCAAGCGGGCGCGCTCGATGCGACGTTCGGTACGGGCGGTAAGACCACGCTCAACTTTGACGGCGACCCGAACTCCGCCGCCGCCGTCGTAGTTCAACCGGACGGTAAAATCATCATCGGCGCGACTGCCAGACCAAACACCGGCTTTGATTTCGTGCTGGCGCGCTACAACCCGGACGGCACGCCCGACGGAACATTCGGCTTCAGAGGCAGAGCAGGCAGAAACTTCGGCGCGGATGATTTTCTATATGCCATCGCGCTCCAGCCGGATGGCAAGATTATCGCCGTCGGTTCGCCGTTTGTCGCCGGGCGACCTGACGGCTTCGTCATCGCGCGCTTTAATGCGAACGGCACTTTCGACGCTTCGTTCGGCTCGTTCGGCGGAGTCACAACTCGCTTCGGCACGGGCGCGAACAACTTTGGATTTACTCTCGCCAACGCCGTTACGATTCAACCGGACGGCAAGATTGTCGTCGCGGGTTCGGCACGGGATTCGTCGTTCGGTTCTCAGAATTTTGCGTTGGTGCGTTACACCTCTGCGGGCGCGCTCGACGAGACATTCGGCACGGGCGGCAAACTGATAACGAACATTCCCGGTGTCGCGGAAGGAGTGATCGCACAACCGGACGGCAAAATCGTTGTGGTCGGTGGCGGCATATTCGTATCAACAAGCAGTGGCAGATCGGGAAACTTCGATGTCGCGCGCTTCAAAGTGGACGGCACGCCGGACGCGACCTTTGACGGCGACGGCAGAATCACCACCAACTTCGGTTCAGCCGTGCAGTACGCCGAAGCCGTCGCCCTTCAACCGGACGGCAAGATCGTTGCTGTCGGCTACGCAACGGATAGTGAACGCTCGGATGAGCGCGCGTTTGCATCGGCGCGCTACAACATTGACGGTTCGCTTGATACGTCGTTTGGCACAAGCGGCAAAGTCAAAACAAAGTTCACCGGGAACGGAAGCAGTTCGGCACAATCCGTCGCCCTACAATCGGACGGCAAAGTCGTCGTGGCTGGTTCTTCATCAATCAGCGACAGGAGCGGCGAATTAGGGTTCGCGGTTGTACGCTATAACGCAAACGGAACGCTTGATGATTCATTCGACTCCGACGGCAGACTGACGACTTCGTTTGGCACAGGGGGCAGTTCGGCGCAATCGGTCGCCGTACAAGGGGACGGCAAAATCGTCGTTTTTGGTGACGGCAGAACTTCCGGCAAGCTGATTCTCGCGCGTTATACGGGATTTGGCGCGCTTGATGCGACGTTCGGCGTGAATGGCAGCATCGCGCAAACTCTGGGCGGCAGCGACGAGGCGCGTGCCGTCGCGGTGCAACCCGACAGCAAAATCGTCGTCGCGGGCTACGCCGCCGGTGGTCTTACTTCCGTTCTCACACGCTACAACACGGACGGCACGCTCGATACATCCTTCGGCATCAACGGACAAGTTATAGAGAACGGTAATGAGTTTTTTGGTGGGGCGGCGGCAAATGCCGTTGCAATACAACCGGACGGCAAGATCGTCGTGGCAGGACGCTTCGACAACGATTTCGCTTTATGGCGTTATGATGCGAACGGTGTGCTTGATTCGACGTTCAGCTTCAATGGACGCATAAGAACGGACATCACAAGTTTCACCAGCAATCCAACCTCTGCCACTGACGACACCATCAACGGCATCATCATTCAACCGGACGGCAGGATTGTTGCCGTCGGTAACACCACACGCATAGTCACTTCATCCAATGGTGGCATCGGCATCGTGCAAAACTTCGCAGTGGCGCGTTACACCGCGAACGGTGAGATTGACCTATCCTTTAATGGGAGAGGCGTGTACACGACGAGCGGCGGAGCCAGAGAAGCCTACGCCGTCGCTATGCAATCGAACGGCAAAATTATCGTCGTTGGTCGGCAAGTCTCCGGCAGCATAATCGGTATGGGTGTGACGCGCTTTAATTCGGACGGAACTCTCGACCAGACATTCGACGGTGACGGCATCGCGGTGATTGATTTTGTCAACGGATTTGAATTAGCCAGAGCGGTCATCATTCAACCGGACGGCAGAATCGTAATCGCCGGTACTGCGGGTGAAATCGGCAATCCGAGCAACTTCGCGCTCGCTCGTCTCAATCTCAACGGCGCACTCGACCCGACATTCGGCACAAACGGCAAAGTCACAACCGACTTCAATAGCAGCTTCGACGATGCGTTTGCGCTCACTCTCCAATCCAACAGGAAGATTATCGCGGCGGGCGTGGCGCATCCCGCCAATGGCGGTACCGGCAGCCCTGATTTTGCACTCGCGCGCTACAACGCGGACGGCGCGCTCGATGCGACGTTTGGCACGAACGGTAAAGCGGTGACGGATTTCGATGCTAATTTCGATGTCGTCAACGCCGTCGCCATACAACCGGGCGGCAGAATAGTCGCGGTGGGAAGCGCGTTCATCGGCAATACGCGCGACTTTGCCGTCGCGCGTTATGAGGGTGACAGGCTATCGAAAACGCGCAGTACGGGGTTAGGTCGCCGAAGTCGAAGCAGGTAGTTTGTAAAACATAAAGGCGCGGCTCTCCATGCCACAAGCCATAAGAAGACGGTTCTTTCTTGCAAGAAAGAACCGTCTTCTTGTAAGTGCGACGTTTCCGAATTCTACTTTCGACCTTCGACTTCCTACTTTCTACTTTGCTTCGAGTCCGCGCTTGGCTTTGTCGTGCGCGCCGTAGGCGTTCGGTAAAGTCAAAACTTTGGTGTAATGCTTGACGGCTTCGGGGCGATTGAGTGCGAGGTCGAAGGCTTGCGCGGCGCGCAGGTGCGCGTTTGTCACGAGCGCGGTTTCGGCGTTGCGCGTCGTCGCGGCGCGGACGAATTTTTCGGCGGCGCGCGTCGGTTCGTTGGCTTGCATCAAGGCTTCGCCGTATTTGAAATGGATCAAGTCGAGCGGCAGTGCGTTCGATGTTTTGCCGTTCGTGATGAGGGATTCAAAAATCGTCAAGGCTTCGCTGCGCGCGTCCGTCGCGGATAAAACATCTATTGTCGAAGCGTTGTTCGTCGAAGCGGCGGACTCCGGTTTCTCGTTCGGAACAAGCGCGGCGTGCGCCATGAGCGCGTCGGCAATTTCCAATTTGAACAGATAATTGTTCGGGTAGCGGCGGCTCAATTCGCGTGCTTGGGTGAGGGCTTCGAGCGGGCGACGTTCGCGGCGGTATAGCGTGATGAGCAAGACGCGCGCATCGTCGTTTGCCGCCGTGCCTTCGCGCGCGACACGCTCTAAGGTGGCGAGTCCGCGTTTCTTCGAGCCGCGAAAGCCGCCGATGCTGGCGAGTAGTTTGACGGGCAGAGGCAAATTTCCGACGATGTAATCGTACAAGCCGATGGTGACTTCGGCATCGTGAAATTTCGGGTCGAGCTTTATCACTTCGCGGTGCTTATCAATCGCCCCGTCGCCTTCGCGCAGGGCGGCGAGGAAGCGACGTTCGACGCCCGCCGCGAATGACGCTTTTAGTCCGCGCGTCGCGCCCAAGAAATAGAGCGCGTCCGTATCTTTCGGATTACGTTTCAAACGGGCTTCGGCTAAATTCGTCGCCCGCGTCGTCAACTCACGAAACTCGCGTATGATTTCCGGTGCGACTTTATCGTTCTCTTCGGCGTAGAAATTATCATCGTTGATGAGCGACGATTGAAGGCGGCGCGAACGGTTGAGCGTCTCAAGAAACAGGGTCGCGGCTAAGAATTGCGCCCCCGCCGGATGGTCTGGATAAGTTTTGTCTAGTTCACGAAACGCCGTTCGCGCCGACGCATAATCAAGGTTATAAAGCGCGTCGAAGCCCTGTTTTCGCACATCAATAAATCGTTTGTCGTTGACGACGCTCGCCGCCTCACGCGGGACTTGTGCCTGCGTCGCCGCAACCGACGAAGTAATTGACGAAGCGATTACCAGACTGACAATCACGAGCGTCATCATCGCCCGCATCGGGTTTTTAATAGAACCGATCTCATAAACACATTGTCTCTCTCGGCGTATCTCTGCGTTCAATACATGTAGGAGTGAACGCAGAGTTGAAGACGCAGAGTTACGCAGAGAGAGAGAAACATTTATGAGATTTGTTCTAGTAAGGCTGTTGATAAACGGCATGTTGATAAACCGATTCCTTAATGTTAGAGATTCCCTCGTTGCGTTCAAATTCATAACGTCACATCCTTCAAAGTTACCCGTCAACTTACGCGCCAACAGTGCAAGCATCATGCCTCATAACAAGGATTCGCATATCATTGTCATTCCCTGTGTTTTCGGCTTCGCATTTGCCAAACGCTTCACGATGTTTGCGCTTCACTTGGAGCATGATTGTTGCACCTATAACAAGGGCGATGTTAGAGTCGAACCATTCCACTATGCCGATTCGTTTGCTCGCATTAGACCTTGACGGCACGTTGCTTAACTCGCACGGTGCGGTTTCGGACACCAATCGTCACGCCCTTGCTGAAGCTCGCAAGCTTGGCGTTCGCGTCGCCCTTGTGACGGGTCGCCGCTTCCGCGATGCGCGTCCCATTGCCCTCGATTTGGGTTTAGATGTGCCGCTTATTTCACACAACGGCGCGCTCACCAAACACGCGCGGACGCTTGAGACCGTTGCCGCGCATCTACTTCCACTTGACGAAGCGCGTGAGGTTTTGCGTTTAGGTCGCAAGATGAAAGCCGATGCGATGATTAGCGACGATGCCGAAGGCACGGGGACGCTTGTTTATGATGACATCAATCCGGCGAATCACGCGCTCGTTAAATACATCGCATGGGCGCAGGGCGTCGTCGGTGGCGAAGCGCATAACAGCGTGTGCCGTGTCGAATCCCTTGAAGCCTACCTTGACCACGCTCCGATTCACATCGCGTATTCGGGAACGTGTGCGAAGATGATTGAGCTTGGTGTGAAGATTAAAGAACGCTTAGGTGAACGTGTGCGCGTCTTGCAAACCCTTTACCCGCGCAAGGATTTCGCCCTCGTTGATGTGCTAAACGCGACCGCCTCGAAAGGAGCGGGACTCGCCGCCGTCGCGTGTGAATACGGCATCGCCCAAAGCGAGGTGATGGCGATGGGCGACAATCATAACGACCTTGAGATGCTCGACTACGCGGGCATCGCGGTGACGATGGCGAACGCCGAACCGGAGTTGCGCGACGCGGGCAAGTATCACTTGACCGCGACGAATGATGATGACGGAGTTGCCCGCGCCGTCGAACACTTCATCTTAAATCCCGCGTCCGATGCTTTTGTAAAAAGTAAATAGTGAATGGCAAATGGTAAATGGAAAAACAAGCGGTTCATCCATTCACTATCCACTATCCACTATCCACTACTCATTTAGGAGACACGAAATTATGGCTAACCGTATTGCCAACATCGAAACCAATCACGGCACGATTCGCTTTGAACTTTTAGAGTCGGACGCCCCGAACACCACCGACAACTTCATACAACTCGCCGAACGCGGCTATTACGACGGAGTGATTTTTCATCGCGTCATCAAAAACTTTATGATTCAGGGCGGCGACCCGACAGGCACGGGACGCGGCGGCGCATCGGCGCAGGGCGGCAAGTTCGCCGATGAAATCAACCGCTCATCGGACGTTTATAAAACGGGTTATCGCGCCGGGACGGTGGCGATGGCGAACGCGGGTCCGAACACCAACGGCTCGCAATTCTTCATCATGCACAGCGATTATCAATTGCCGCCGAACTACACGATTTTCGGTCGCGTCATCGAAGGTCAGGACATCGTGAACACAATCGCCGCCACCACCACCGACCGCCAAGACCGTCCGGCGGAAGATGTCGTGATGAACAAGGTCACAATCGAGGGATGAGGGATGAGGGATGCGGGATGAAGTTAAAGCACATTGTCTTTGACTTCACCCCTCATCCCTCCGTCTTTCTACTTTCTACCTTCGCCTTTCTACTTTATTCGCACCGGGCTGTTGCCGTGTCCCAAACGTGGCGCGGTTCGTATCGCTTCCGTCACGAAATTCTTCGCCTGCTCAATCGAATCTTCCAAACTTAATTTGCGCCCTAAGCCACACGCGATGGCGGCAGCGAGTGTGCAGCCTGTGCCGTGCGTCGCGGTGCTTTCGATGCGTGTGCCGTGAAAGACGCGGACAGAGTTTTTATCATCAAGCAATACGTCAACGGGCGCGCCCTTCAGATGTCCGCCTTTGACGAGGGCGGCGCGTGCGCCCATTTCGCGCAAACGGCGCGCGGCTTGGGTCATTCCCCGTTCATCTTCGATTCTCAAATTCGTGATGCGTTCGGCTTCCGGGATGTTCGGCGTGATGAGGCGGGCGAGTGGAAACAGGTTTTCGATTAAAGATTGAAGTGCCGCGTCGTCAATCAAATCGTAACCGGAAGTCGAACGCACCACGGGGTCAACCACGGGGGCGGGCAGTGATTTTATGTCACGAAACAGGCGCGCGACTTCCTCTATGATTTCACCTGACGGAAGCATTCCGGTTTTGACGCACGCGATTTCAAAATCTTCGACGACGGGCAAGATTTGTGAGCGCACCGTTTCGCCCGTTTGATGCGTCGCACCGGATACGCCAATCGTGTTTTGAAACGTCAGTGAGGTGACGGCGGCGGTGGCGAAGAAGCCGAACGCGGTGAACGTCTTGATGTCGGCAACAATTCCTGCGCCGCCGGACGGGTCAAAGCCCGCGATGGTCAGGGCGACGGGCGGCGTGATGTGGGTTTGCTTCATGGCGTGTCCGGTTTTAATTGACGGGCGGCGATATTGTGCGCGATGTTGGCAATCGTCGTCGCATCGTTGAACAAGCGAATCGCGGCGATGCCGGACGCGCCCGCGTCCAAACACGCGAGGGCGCGCGTCGTCGTTTCAATGCCGCCGAGCGCGAACAGTGGAAACGAATCGAGCGCGTGACACGCGCGGTGCAAGGCTTCGATGCCGACGGGCGGCAAGTTGTAAATACGTTTTGAAGCGGTCGGAAACACGGGGCTGAAAGTCGCAAAGTCCGCCGCACCGTCGCGCGCCGCGGATGCTTCCGCGAGTGTGTGCGTCGAGACGCCGATTAAAAAATTCGCGCCGAACGTGCGCCGGACGACGTGCGCGTCGAGCGAGCGTGTCGTGAGATGGACGCCGTGCGCCCCGCCGGAGTATGCGATGTCGGGGCGGTCATTGACGAGTAATCTGGTTGATGAATCGCGGACGAGGGCGGCGGCGTGGTGCGTCAGGAGATACAGGGCGCGTGCGCTCAAAGCCTTTTCACGAAGTTGGATGAATGAGATTTCGGCTTTGACGGCGGCGGCGATGAGTTCGAGCAGTCGCGCGACTAAGGGGTTCGTGTGATTGATGTGAGCGTCGGGCGGCAAGCGTCCGGCGGTGATGAGATAGGTGAACGGCTTAGTGTGATTGAATCTCATTCGCGGTGTGGTTGTCGCCTTTGGACGTGTGGCGTGCGGTGTCCATATCGAGTTCGCGGACGCTGCGGCGAAAGTTGAAAATCTCGGAAACCGCGATAAGCAGATTGACGACGCCCAGACCCGTGACCGCGCCGCGCACCCAACCCGAAGCCACAGCCTTTTGCAAACTTTGCGAACCCGTGATGCGCGCCAGACTGACGAGAAAATAGTTGTCACCCCAATCGCCCAAGCCGAATAGATAACTCAACTTCAGAGGCTGCACCCACGGCAATACCACGAGGATGCTGCCGACGATGAAACACAAAATGATAAAAAGAATGACGGTCAGCTTGTTCAACATAAATCGTGAATCGTAAATCGTGAATCGTGAATAGTTTAGAGGAGGGCTATGCCCTCCGGTTCGACGTGCGGCGGAGGGCATAGCCCTCCTCTAAACTATCGGTATATTTATGAGACCGCTTCTAAATACAACGCGCCGCGCAGGGAAACATCTCCGGCGCGGCGCGTATAAATCCAACCTATCAAGTTAAATGGTTTGAGGTATTTGGTTCCCGGTGACGCGACGTTCCTCTAAGTCGTAACAATAGATTTGTTTCGCAAATCGCGCAACCGTTCGGCGACGCCGCGATACGAAACGTCCATGCCATAAACTTGCATGAACGTGTTCGTCGCCGCGTCCATATCGCCCATACGCTCATACGCCGAAGCCAGTTCATAACGCAAAGCCTGATATTCGTCTTCGGTGTGTCCGGGCGTGTCCACACCTTTGCGAAACCACATCACGGCGAGTTGGTAAAGACCATTCTCCATGAAGCAGTGACCGAGCATGTTGCAGCATTGAAGATAGCGCGGCGTGCCGTCTTCGGGACGACAGACGTTCGCCGCTTTCTGAAATTCTTCGACGGCTTCATCGAGCAATCCCATCTCTTGATACGCGATGCCGAGATTGTAATGCGTTTCATAATCGGCGGTCTGCGGAACTTCTTCTTCTTCGACGGCGTGCTTGAATTCTTCAAAGATTTCGGCAAGCCCGGCATCGTAAGCGTTCGCGTTTTCGACTTCCGCGACGATTGAAGATTGCACGAACGCCGCGACTTCCGCATCGCGCACCACGTGCGGGTCAGGCGCGGAGACGGTCGAGACGACGGGCGACAACACGAAGTCGAGCATCTCCGCGTCTTCATCATTTTCTTCCACGACATTTGAATTCGTCGCATCGCCCGTCACGAACGACGCGGGCGCAAAGGGTGACGTGGATGTTTCCGCGACGGGCGAAGAAGGCACGCATTGCGCGCGGCGGACTTCGATTTCCCTGTGCGAACCGTATTGCCGCTCAAGCATGTTGAGCGTGTCCTGCGCGACATCGAGGTAGCCTTGCGCGAGGTAGAAATCAACGCTCTCAAGCTCCGGGGCGAGTGCTTCAAAGATGCGGTCGCTTTGCGATGAAGGAGTTTCGTGATTGAAATTCACCACCGCGAAATCGCCGTTCACATCGTCCGAAGCAGATGATTCCCCGTGCGATGACGCGGTTTCACCGGATGCAGTTTGCGATACGGCGGATAAATTGATGTCACCGAAATCAACGGCGGACGAATCGAAACTCCCGCTTTCATCGTTGAGGTCGGCAAACGAAGAACTCGCGTCGAAGGCAAACGGAGTTTCATTCGCCGTCTGATTCGCGCCGTTTGTTTCCCATTCGAGGGGAGAAGTTTCGACGGGTGCGGCGAACGACTCGAAGACGAAATCGTTTGAACGGGCGAACGCATCGTCACGCGCGGCGGGTGCGGTGACGTTCGCGTCCGCTTCGAGCATGAAACTCTCAAAGGTCGGGACTTCATTCGATGCCGGAGCGAAGTTCGGCACAGGTGCGTTTTCGTTCGTATAACCGCTGACATCATAGCCGAGTGCGCGCAGACGTTCCGTGTGACGCGGTTCGGCGGGCGAGAGGCTGATGATTTGCTCTAAGGCGCGGCGTTCTTCTTCTTCGTCGCCACATTCTTCGGCGGCTTCGATAAGACGGTCGAGAGTCTGGCGCAAGTTGGCTTCGTCGTGATGCCAAGTGTGTATGCGCGCCGTGAATTTGAGGGCTTGTATGTGTTCGGGATTGCGTGCGAGAGCTTCGTTCAGAATCTCCAACATCGCATCGTCTTCGCGTTCAGTGAGCATCGGCTCAAGGGCGTGACCGATGACGCGCACGCTGCCGTCCGTATCACCGACGCGCATGTAAAGCCGTGCGACATCGAGAAATAACTTGACGCGGTTCGTGGCGTTGTTCCCGCCGCTCGCGGACGAAGCGACGAGAGCATCAACCGTGCGCTCGGCGGCAACCGGATTTTCGGCAGCGAGGTAGGCACTTAATAACAGGAAGCGCAATTCCGTTGCGTGTGATATGCCGTACAGTGCATCGGCATGGTATGACGTGGCGGTTCGGGCAATCATCTCTTCGAGGACTTCCGCCGCTTCGTCGGCGGATTCAAGCGCGCTGTGAGCGGAAACGAAACCTTGCAGCGCGCGCAAGTTATCCGGCTGTAAAGTCAAAGCCTGATTGAACGCATTGAGGGCGGCTTCCGGGTTGCGACGCTCAAGCAAACGCGCCCCCGCTTCCGCGTAAGCTTCAATGGCTTCGTCGGCAAAACCTTCACGCGCGTAAGCTTCCGCGACGCGCAAACGCACTTCGCCGTTTGACGGGTCGAGGTCGGCGATACGGCGCAAAATGCCGAGCGCGTCGCGTGCCTTGCCTTCGCGCGTGTAAGCATCCGCGATGTTCAGAAACTGGGCGCGCGATTCAACAATCATTCCCTGCCCGCTGTAAAGTTCAGCTAAGACGAGAGCGACATCGCGGGCTTGCGGGTTTAAGCGGTGAATCTTCTTATAAATCGCAATCGCTTTCAGGGCAAAGCCTTGCTTGCGATAGTGTTCGGCAACGCGCGTGAAACTCGTCACCGCTTCCGCGCTTTTGCCCGTGCGCGCGTAAAGGTCGCCAAGCATGTTGAGGGCGGTGATGTCACTCTCATCAGCCGCGACGATGCGCGCGTATTCTTGAATCGCGTGAGGGATTTTCCCCTGTGCCAAATACTTCTCCGCCGCGCGGACGGCTTTTGCTTTATTGAAGCCCATAGATTATTTGCGCTATAACGATGTGGTTGGATTGATGAACAGGAAACGAAAACGCGAACACGGATGCTTGAGCGTAAGGAAAAGGTGGGAAGTTCTTCGGGGTTTAATGCGATGAAGACCGCACGCGCGTTTTGTGTTTCGGTACTGCGATGAGTTGCCGGTGATTGCGTCCCGAAACTTCAAAATAAATAAGGTTGAAGACGCCCGGAAACAACCGGAAAGCTACGCTATCATGGGCGATGAAACGTGTCAACAACGATGTTTAACAAGCATTATTTTGTAGGATTTATCGAAGGCGTGAGATGAGAAAACCGCCGCCTTTGGTGTGAAGACGGCGTTTGTCAAATGTGGTTGTTTTAACTTTACATGAGTTCGGTATAAGAAATGATGTTCGTGAGAACGAAAATCTTAACCGCGAAATAACACGAATAAGTTTTTTATTTAGCGTTCCTATTCGCGTTAGTTCGCGGCTAAAAAGTCTTTCGCCTTGCGTCGAACTAACGTCAACTTTGACAACTATCGGTTTTTGCGAAGTGTGCCGCGCGAACGGTTTCCCTGTGTGGCTTTACCGGAAGCGTCGTCCGTCGCATCGCCCGTCTTGGCGGGGTCGAAATAGCCAAGCCCGTCGAAGCGCACAGGCTCGGTCGTCAGTGTCGGAACGGTTAGAAAGCGTATGACGGGAGCAGAGTTTTCGGGGCGACTCTCGAATGTGCCGCCGCCCGTCACAGCGACGCGGACGAAAACCGGAACTTCGCCCATGAGCGCGAAACCTGCGGGCAAGCGGACGGTGATTTGGTCAACGCCCGGTGCGTCGGTTCGCACGACCGCGACGTTCGCGCCCGTGATGCTGACCGCCGTTGTTCCCGTGCCGAATTGAATTGTGATGTTTGCGGGGGTCGCATTGCGAACGCCCGTCAGTTCAATCGCAAGCAGAGTGTTTTCCGTGACGCTTGTGCCGGAACTGTTCGTGTATGTCGTGGTCGCGGCGAAGCCTTCGGCGGGTTCGGGTGAACGTGCGGCGGGGTTGGTGATGTTGAAGATGCGTGCGCGCCCGCCCGCGCCGTTGGTGCTGGAAAAGATGTCGGGTTGCGCGGGCGTAACGGCGAGCGTCGAGCGCGTGACCATACTGGCGCGATTGTCGAAGATGACGACCGGATGATTGCCCGCCGGAAGTCCTACGGGGACGACGAAGTTGATTTGCGTCGGGCTGGCGAGATACAAGCCCGCCGCCGCGCCGCGCACGGAAACCGAAACGCCGTTGATTTCAATCGGCAACGCGGGACGCCGCATTGATTCGGAATTGATGGGCGAGCCGACGCTGCCCGTCGGCGATGCGGCGGTGCGTCGCGGGCGTGTGCGGAAGGTGCGCCCCTTTCGCGTCTCGCCAATCACGATGTTGCTGGTCGTTATCGGCACGGTCGAACGAACGATGGAATAGCCGCCCGCCGCGAGACCCGGAACATCGGGCGAAGGCGTCGGAGACGGGCTTGGCGTCGGTGTCGGACTCGCGCTCGGCGTCGTGACGGGACGGTCGGTCGGAAACGTCGCAAAGGTGACGGCTCGTGCCGGTTGCGCGTCTGACGGTGAACGACGACTGATTTGATAAAAGACTTCTTCGCTGAAATCGGGATTGCCGCCGCCGAGTTCAAGATTGAAGACGGAATATGCGATGCGCGTGTCGGTATTACTTGGAAAGGCATGATACGAACCCAGATAATCGGCGGGCGTATCGGTCAACCTCTGGAACGTAAAGCCGGAAAGCGAGGCGAGCGTCGCGGGAATCACGGTCGAGAAAAGTTGGGCGCGCGGGTTCGGATTCGGAGCGTTAATCCCGTCGGCGGGCGTCGTGGGCGTGGCACCGTTCGCGGTGAAATTACTCGCAGAACTGAAGAGGAGGCGCGTGCTGTCGGCGGTAAAGGTCGGGAAACGAAGCACGTCGTCAATAATCACCTGTCCGGTCAGACGGGGAATGACAAGGGCGAAATCGCTCGAACCGAGGCGGTGAAGAAATAGCCCGCGCGTGGTTTGCAAAGGCGAATCAGCGACACCGGGATTTTCAGAATAAGATTCAAACGCGAGAAAGCGACCGTCGCGGCTGATGCGTTGACCGGGACTAAGCAGGTTAATGGTCGCGCCGCCGCCCGTCGCGTCCGTGCTGCGCGTGACTTGCGCTACATCACGGGTGGTAAAGAGGTTGCCGGAAATCCGCGCGGTGTAAATCTCGATGCTGAAATCGGGATTGCCACTGCCCGTATTTCTTCCGCTATCAATGGTGCTGCCCGTCGCTAAGTTGGCGTTTGAAGCGAACGAGATAACGACATCGCTCGTCAAGCCGTTGCCGCCGGAAAGCGACGGGTTGGCGTTGAACAAACTGATGAACGAAACGGTACTGGTCGAAGCGCGGCGCGGCGTTTGGGTGACTTGAAAGAGTAGATTCTCGTCGCGCTTGATGATGAAAAGTTCGGGGTTGACTTCCGTCAGAGCGGCATCGGTCGAGGTGTTGGTGCGTCCTTCCATAACGCGCGTGACGTTTCCGGGCGAAGTCCCGAACGAATCGCGGTTCGAGATGAACGCGATAACGGAAGCGTCGTCGTTGACCGCCGGGTCGCGGTTGTCGTCCGCCGTGTAGGGTGACCTGCCGAACGGGACGGTCGTCGAAGCGGGTTCGCCGGGTCGCGTCGGTGCGCTGGCGGTGGTCGTCGTCAATCTTTGGAATGCACCGGAACTCAAATCGGTGAACGCCGGAGTCACGCCCGAACTCAAATCCGTGACGGCGGAAACAATCGGAATCGTATAAACGAAAAGCTCCTGATTGCCGTCCGCTTTGAGGGCGGCGCGGTCAATCGCGTTGAGCGTTTCGGCGTTGAAGTCGGCGGGACCCGTTGCGTTCGGGCTGGTCGCCGCGCCGTCGAGAGCGGCGTTTGAAGTGAAGACGATGGTGCGCCCGTCGGTGCTGATGACCGGACGATAATTGCCAATTTCGATTTCGACGTTGGTCAAGATAACGGGCGTCGGCGTTGGAGTCGGCGTCGGTGCGCCCGGCGGAGTCGGAGAGGGTGTTGGCGTCGGAGTCGGAGTCGGAGTCGGAGTCGGAGTTGGCGATGGTGTCGGCGTCGGACTCGCAGGCGGATTGAGCGCGCTGCGCGTATTGGTCAACTGAAACACGGCGCGCTGGGCGTAATCGTAAAGAAAGATTTCACGGTTGCCGTCTTGATTATTGCGGTCGGCAGTTCTGGTGGTCGCCACGTCGCCACTAGATTCAAAGACGACGAAACGTCCGTCGCCGCTCATGCCGTTGACGAAAGATGGACGCGCCGATGCGGTGATTTGCGCGATAAAATTGTTGACGACGGGCGTCGGTGTCGGCGTCGCGGTGGTCTGGGCGAAACCGATGTTGGCAGAGTTGAATCGTGTGTGAACGGACGCGACGGAAACCGCGAAAGTAAAAACAGCGAGAACGATAAAAAGACGCGAAAATAGCTTCACGCGATAAGCCTCCAAAAACTTGGTTATTAAAACAATGCTTATAAATCAGATTCAAACGGCGCGGTGATTGTTTCAACCGCTCCCGGAAATACCGTGAGGAGTAAATAAGAAACGGGATTCTAAGCGCACGCGGCGCGGCGGCGCAAGTACTACATAAAGAGGCTTTGCCTATAAAGTCGGCGTTGAGTACACCATATTGCGGTCATGCAAAATCCGAGCGCGCTATCAAGCACCGTTTTCGACTTTATGGGCAAAGCCACATAAAGAATGATGCGAGCAAGCGGCGTAAGTGTGATACGAAAATCACACTTGCCCTTGATGACTCAACCACTATGCACTGAAAGTGCATAGATTGCCGATGGACTGAAAGTCC
>JANDLT010000066.1 GCA_024330265.1 Pyrinomonadaceae bacterium MAG19_C2-C3
TTGTGAATGGTTGGCGGACTTGTTACGGCATGGATTACTGAAAGCCAGTTTCATTCCGCCACTGGAGATTCGTGAGGTGCGCGAGCTGACACGCTACCGGCAGACGTTGGTGCGTGAGCAAGCCTCGGTTGCCAACCGCGTCCAACGCATCATCGAATCGGGCAACATCAAGTTAGGGCAAGTGGCGTCGAATGCGTTGGGCGTTTCAGGACGCTTGATGCTGCGCGCGCTGTGTGCGGGCGAGACGGACGGAGCGAAGCTGGCAGCCCTCGCGCGCGGGCAACTCAAGAAGAAGGAGAGCGAGTTACGGCGCGCGTTGAGTGGCAGATTGAGTCCCGCACAACGCTTTGTCTTGCGTGAGTTGTTAGACCGGTATGAGGAGTTAGAGGCGGCACTCTCAAGAGCCAACGCGCAGGTCAAGCAGGAGGTTGCCAAGTGCGCTGACCCTTTCGTCGCTGAGGCGGTGGAGTTGTTGCAGACGATTCCCGGTGTCGGGCAGCGTGTGGCGGAGGTGATCGTCTCGGAGATCGGCGTGTCTATGCGGAGATTTCCGAGTGATGGACACTTGGCGAGTTGGGCGGGCGTGTGTCCGGGCAGCAACGAGTCAGGGGGGAAGCGGCGGAGCGGACGAACGACCAAAGGCAGCATCTACCTACGCAATGCGTTGGTGCAAGCGGCATGGGCGGCAACGCACACGAAAGAAACTTACCTCGCAGCGCAGTACAAACGCTTGGCGAAACGCAAGGGCAAGAATCGCGCGTTGGTCGCGGTCGGACACAGCATTCTGGTCATCGTCTATCATGTGCTGTCGCGCAAGGAGAGTTACAGTGAATTAGGCGGCGACTATTTCGATAAGCATAACGTCGAGGTGCAGCGCAATCGGTTGGTGCGTCAGTTGGAAAGACTCGGCATGAAGGTCACACTGGAAGCGTTGCCTGTTGCCGCCTAACGCAAGGTATTTTCATAAGAGTTCGACGTAAGAATCTGTTAGCCCCGTAGGGGCGACACTATGTCGCCCCTACGGGGCTTTAGATTTAATCAACTTAACTTAACCCCGACTTACGCCGTGGGCTATTACTATGTCGCCTCTTGCGAGGCTGAAAACCTTACATCGAACTCACGTTAAATTAAGTGATGAGTGATAGTGATGTGTAAAAGACTTGTTCCTAACTCATTACTCACCACTCATCACTCAAAGACATGATGCACAGCGTCCGTCGTCCAATCCGAAAGGTCTTTGGTTACGACTTCCGCTCCCGCCGCGCGCAGTGCCGCGTCTTCGACCGTATTTGTAATGCCGAGAACGCGCATCCCGGCGGCTCGTGCGGCGCGAACTCCGGGCGGCGAATCCTCAATCACGAGGCATTCCGTCGGCGTCAACGATGAGTGACCTTGCTCGCGCCGCACGCCGTCAATCAGGAAGAAGGCTTGGTTATAACAATCCGGGTCGGGCTTAGGGTGCGTCACATCGTCGGCACTGATGACGCCGGAAAAGTATCCATTGAGTCCCGTTCTCTCAAGCACATAATCAATCCCCGCACGCCGCGACATACTGACGATGCCGAGCGTATAACGACGCGAAAGGGCTTTGATGAAAGTTTCCGCACCGGGAAACAACGGCAGAGATTCTTCTATCTCCGCGCGGTGCAGTTCGTCCGCGTGCGTGATGACGCTTTGCGTTTCCGTATCGGTAAATTCGCGTCCCGATTGTTCGTACATCGAACGCACGAACGTCACATCGTCCATGCCGAGCCGACTGAAATAATCATCTTCAGACATCTCGATGTCGTGTTCCTTGAAAGCCTGTCGCAGGGCGCGCAATTTTATGTGTTCATCGTCAATGATGACGCCGTTAAAATCAAACAATACAACTTCAATCATGCGGTGATGAAATAGCGGGCTTTTGTCAGAATAGAAAGAAGCGCAATCATTCAATCGCGCTTCCTTTTGCTTGTTGATACTCGACTGTCAAAACTTAACCGGCGTCACAATCAAACCACTTTGTATTCCGAATCCACGTCTTCGTCGGAGAACGCGACGCGGTAATTCGGTGATTGTTTCTGCTTCGTAATCAGCAAATCATCTTTCGTTTTAAGCAAATCGGCGCGGCTATAAACCGACAACTCGAAGTTATAGCCGTGCGTAATCGCATCTTTCGGACATGCCTCAACGCAATAGCCGCAAAAGATACATCGCCCGTAATCAATGTTATAAACGCTCGCATAGCGTTCATCAACACCGATGCGTTCCTCTGCCGGACGCGGGTCGTCGGTCGCCACGATATAGATACAATCCGACGGGCAAGCCGCCGCACACAGGAAACACGCGACGCACTTTTCCCTTCCCAACTCATCAACGTGAAGCAAATGCTGACCGCGATAACGCGGCTGTACCGTCACGGGTTCTTCCGGGTACTGCACCGTCCACTTCTGTTTTGGAATCTGCGAAAACGTGACGCTCATTCCTTTGATAATCGCCTTCGTCGAGTTCACGATGTCGTTAAAGAGAGACATTCTTTAAGTTCCTTTACGGGTTATACAAATTCGAGGTGGCTGAAAAAGTATGCGAGTTCAATCTGCGCGTTCTCTTCGGAATCCGAACCATGCACCGCGTTCTCACCGATGGATGTCGCAAACTCTTTTCGCAAAGTTCCGGCGTCGGCTTTCGCCGGGTCGGTCGCGCCCATCAAATCGCGCCATGCTTTGACCGCGTTCTCTTTCTCCAACGCCATCACGATGCACGGCGCACTTGACATGAAGTTGGTAAGTTCACCGAAGAACGGACGCTCTTTATGTACCGCGTAAAAACCTTCGGCTTCTCTTTGCGTCAGGTGAATCAATTTCATCGCGCGCAATTTGAAGCCGTTATCTAAAACCTTTTGAATAATCGCTCCGGCTTTCCCGTCACGCACGGCATCGGGTTTGACGATACCGAAAGTTATGTTTCCTGTTTGTTCTGCCATTCCTATCCTCAAGTGAAATTTAAGTTTGAATATAGCTTTAATGCGGTTGTTGTAAATCTTCTTCGATTCGCGTCACGCGCCGTTGGAGTTGTAAATGGTCGGCGCGCATAGTCAGTATCTCTTTATTAATAATGTCAATTTTCGCGTCAATGTGTTCGACGCGCGTTTCGATTGACACTACGCGAGTTTCGATTGAGGTTAGCCGTGCCAGCACTTCAACGAGTTGTGCTTGCACGCCTTCCCAAATCGGGCGCGTATCGTAAAGCCGTCGTTCTACCTTTTCTTCGAGCGTCGTCAAACGTCTATTTATATCGTTGATGACAATCTTCATCTCAAGCGTGTCGGCTTTCATGCGCCCTTCCATCTCAAGCATTTCTGCCTTCATGCGCGCTTCCATACGTGCTTCCATCGCTTCGAGATACTTGAAAATTCGTTCTTCAAACGATTGATTGTTTGGTAACTCTTTGGTTGTATCTTCGTTCATCACAAACTCCTTTTACTCTTAATCGTTTGATGCACCGCTACGCCGTCGCACTCAACAACTATAACGCATCCTTCATCGCTTGCCCGATGTCGGCGGGCGAATGAACGACGCGGATGTTCGCGGCTTCCAACGCTTTCATCTTTTCTGCCGCCGTGCCTTTGCCGCCCGCGATGATTGCTCCGGCGTGTCCCATACGGCGTCCGGGCGGCGCGGTTTGTCCGGCGATAAAAGCTACGATAGGTTTCGTGACGTTGTTCCGCGCGTACTCCGCCGCTTCTTCCTCTGCCGAGCCGCCGATTTCACCAATCATCACGATGCCTTCGGTCTCGTCGTCCATCTGAAACATCTTGAGCGCATCGGTGTGCGTCGTGCCGATAATCGGGTCGCCGCCAATTCCGATGGCGGTTGATTGTCCCAAGCCGAGAGCGGTCAACTGCCCGACGGCTTCGTAGGTCAGCGTGCCGGAACGCGACACGACGCCGATGCGCCCCTCCCGGTGAATGTGACCGGGCATAATCCCGATTTTGCATTTACCCGGCGAGATGATGCCGGGACAATTCGGACCTATCAGCCGCGTAATTTTATCGCGCAGAAACTCACGCGCATCAATCATGTCGCGCGACGGAATGCCTTCGGTGATACACACGACGACGGGTATTCCGGCGTCCGCCGCTTCCATAATCGCTTCGGCGGCAAAGGCGGGCGGCACATAAATCACCGTCGCATTCGCCCCCGTTTCGCGCACGGCTTCGGCGACGGTATTAAAAACCGGCACGCCCTCATGCACGCTGCCACCCTTACCGGGCGTCACGCCGCCGACGACGTTCGTGCCGTACTCGATCATCTGCTGTGTGTGAAAAGTGCCTTCCTTGCCGGTGATGCCCTGCACGATAAGGCGCGTGTTTTTATCTACGAGAACGCTCAATTCTCTATGCTCCTGTTCGGTTGAAATATGGAAGTCGTGTGATGAGAACGGCAGTATAGCATGTGGGCGGAACGGGCTTAAAACGAACGGCTTCGCGTAGTATTTCCCGCAAATGGTCGTAAGGCACAACGACGGTAATTAAACCTAAACAACCGGGACCTATTTGGTATTCGCCAAAGGTTATTTGTATCCCGCTTCGAGCCAAATTCCAGCCACTATAATTTTCAGCTTTAGGTAAAGTGCCTTCAAGAATTTCTGGGTTGCCTACAACGCCGTTCCAACTCCCTGTGCCGTCGATTCCTCCGCAACCCGGATTTCGCCTTTTCAATTCATTCAAGCAGTAAGAAGATATGACATCCAAGAACTTTGCTTTGGGCTTAAATAAATCGGCGAGTTCAAGTTCACTTCCGCGTTTCAGGTCGTAGGTAATCGGCATCGTTGACCAATCAGAGTTCAGGTAGCCGGTAAAACTTTCTTGTGTGATGTTGATGCTCAATAGTTCTTTTGAGGCGTACAGAACCTTGTAAGTCGTGCTTAAAGAGAAGTCTCCTTTCCGCTCAGTTCCGTTGGGGTACTTCATATTCTTCGCACAGAATTTGTTGAAGCCTTTAGCGTTACTCTTCATCATCTCTTGCATGTGCGAATTGAATTTGCGCTCCTGAAGAGTTTTCGGATTGGCGATTTGCGGGTAAGTGAGTTTCAATTCATATGCGAAGCGGTCGTTATTCTCTTCAATTTGAGTATCAACTATTTCAACGTCGCCGGAGAGATAAGCCTTTTCTTCTGAAGCGGGCAATGCTGGCTTGCTCTCTTCCTGCGTGTTAGCCGGAACTTGATTAGCTTCAACCCGCGTGATGTTCGTTTCCGTCAAGCGTGTTTCTTCGGGCGGGCTGCATGAATTGAGCGTTAGAACTATCAAGACAATGATGAGAAGACCGCAAGTTTGAATGTGGTATTTCATAGTAACTACTCAGCCGTCTTCAGACGGCTTTCCCGCAAGGGCAATTAGACCATCGCTTCGAGCGATGGGTAAGCACCGTCAATAATTTTGCAAGGGCGTTTTAACGTCCTTCTCTCATCCGGCTTCAGCCACCACACACCGAAACAGCTCAAGCCGCAGGCGAAAGCCCGTTGAAAACGGGCTGATGATATTTGGTTGGCATTCGTTCCCAGCCGTCAAACGGCTGGTCTAAGTGCCGCTTCGCGGAAAGCCGTCTGAAGACGGCTGAGTAGTTACACTTCATAATGGTTTCAGCTTTGCGCGGATTGCGCCCACGCGCGCACACGCCGCGTCCATTCGGGGCTATCAAGTTCTTCGCTCTCTTTCAAGAATCGTGTCAGCACTTCACCCGTCACCGACGGCAAGGCGAGACTGTGAGGCGTTTCTTCGTAGCCTTCACCACGCAACGCGAAAATCCCGACGCGCCCGTCCTTGTACCGCCAAACTTCCGGCACACCGACCGCCGCGAAAATCGGAAAGCGCGGCAAGCTGGGACTCGTCACGTCAATTTCGATAATCAGGTCAGGCGGCGGGTCGGTTGCGAGGTCGAGACGCTTTTTGCCGCGCACGGCTTTGGCGTTGGCGGCAAGGTAAAAAGCTGAATCCGGCTCAAAACCTTTAAGCAAATCTTCGCGCTGGAAAGTGTTCGAGCCGACACGCCTAATGTGTATGTTCATCTCCGCCGTGATGATGTCAATAAACGCGGCGAGTATGCGATTTGGTTCTTCGTGTTCAACTGAGAGAATCATAAGCTCAAGCCATCCGTCGTTATATGTGAAGCGCAGCGAAGCACTGTTCGGATGCTCTGCAAGTATCCGCTCGTAAGCCTCCCAACTAATGTTCTCCATGATTTTCGCTTCCGCTTCCGGCGGACTCATGACGGTTGCCATAATTTCATCTCCTTCGTCAGTTCTTCGCGTGCTGATTTACATTCGCTCTCAATCAAGTTCGACGCTCTCGCCGTAAGCGGGCGCGTGCGTCGTCCAGCCGAAACGCTCGTTGATGTGCGCGCCCATCGCGGCGAGGGCGACGGGTTCGCCGTGCGTGGTGAAGACGCGGCGCGGGGTGGTCGTGATGCCTTCGAGCCAGCTTAGGATTTCGGCGTAGTCGCCGTGCGCCGACATGCCGGAGATGCGTTCGACGTGCGCGCGCACGGGAATCCATTCTTTCATGATTTTAACTTCGCGCTCGCCATCTAAAATTCTTCTGCCCGTCGTTCCGACCGCTTGATAACCGACGAAGCAGACGGTCGCCCGTTCGTCCGGCAGAATCCGCATCGCATGGTGAAGCACGCGCCCGCCCGTCATCATCCCGGAAGCCGAAATGATAATCCGCGCTCCGCGCTCGGCGTTCAGCTTTTTCGATTCTTCACGCGAAGAAACCGAAAGCATCGCGCGTGTTCTCAAAGGATGAATCTTGCCGCGCAAAACCTGTTTGTATTCTTCGTCGTGTTCCTCGCTGCGATGGTTGTAAATCGCGGTCGCCTGCGCCGCCATCGGCGAATCCACGCGCACGGGCAAAACGGGGATGCGGTTCTCCGTTTCGAGTTCACGAATCAAATACACGACTTCCTGCGTGCGTCCAATCGCAAACGTCGGAATCAACAACGCGCCCTTACGCCGCGCCGCATCGTTTATCATCCGCGCGAGTTCTTCTTTGACATCCGTCTTGTCGTGCAGTCTGTCGCCGTAAGTTGATTCGACAATCAGGTAATCGCACGCGGGCGGCGTTTCGGGTTCGCGGATTATCGGCTGATTCGGTCTGCCTATGTCGCCGGAGAACAGAATCTTAATCGTCTTACCGTTCGCTTCCGTCACTTCGACAAGGACGTGACTCGCGCCCAAGATATGACCCGCGACTCTGAAACTCGCGCGTATGCCGTCCGTAACTTCAACGCTCGCGCCGTCGTTTGAAACTTGCTTCAACAACCCCAGAGCCTCACGCGCGTCTTCTTCGGTGTAGAGCGGAAGCGCGGGTTCATGAGAGGTCTTGTGATGACGGTTGCGATAATCCGCATCTTCCTCTTGCAGACGCGCCGCGTCGGGCAGAGACAGCTTCATTAAATCACTTGTCCCGCGCGAACAATAAACAGGCTTGTTGAAACCATTCTTGACGATGCGCGGCAGATAACCGATGTGGTCAATGTGCGCGTGCGTGATGATGCAGGCGTCAATCTCGCTCGCCTCAAACGGCGGTTCTTGCCAATTCAAATCGCGCAATTCTTTCAAGCCCTGAAACATGCCGCAGTCAATTAAAATCTTGCGCCCTTCGGATTCAAGCAGATACTTTGAACCCGTGACCGTTCCCGCCGCCCCGTAAAAAGTAAGTTTCGCCATGATTTCTTTCGCTTAACCTTTGTGTTGCTGCACCCAAGCGCGCAGCTCGCGCGTCCACTGCGTCGGGCGCGTCAGGCGACTTGATTGTAAAAACTCTGTCAACGCTTCGCTGGTTAGCACTGACAAGCACAAACTGTTTTCGGCTTTGACATACTCGCTCGCGTTTAACATAAAGATTTCCACCCGTTCGCCGTCATAACGCCAAACTTCCGGCACGCCGAACGCCGCGAAAATCGGAAACTTCGGCAACGACGGATGCGTGATGTCAATTTCAATTACAAGGTCGGGCGGCGGGTCAACCGTGAAATCAAGTTCGTCTCTACCGAATACGCGCTCAAGATTTTGAATGTAGAAACATGAATCAGGCTCAAACCCGCGCAACATATCTTCGCGCCGACAAGTCATCGAACCGAGACATTCAACATCGATTTCAAGTTCTTCGGCGGCGACTTCAACGACGCGCGCCAACATTCGATTTGGCTGCTCGTGTCTTTGCGACAAAATCATAAGTTCCAAAACTCCATTGTTGTATGTGAAGCGCGGGCTGGCACTGTCTGAATGCTCGCGCAGCAATCCTTCATATAAATCCCAACTGATGTTCTCCAAAATCACTCCGCTTTCCGGCGGGCTTATCGCAACTGCCATCTCTCGTCATCTCCTTATCCGAATAATTCTAAGCATTAAACCAACGTCTCTAATTTTCCTCAATGCGGCGAAGTCAATTTCAATTCCGCAATCCCCGTTCTGATACTTTCTTGACCGTGTGCTAAGTTTAGCACCACCTTCAATCATCATTCTTTGCTCTCTATGGAAAAACACATACACGATTTGGCTGAAAGAATATGGAACTACCATCGCATGAATCAACCGCTTGAGAAGGCGGATGTGATTCTGGTCTTGTGTAGTCACGATGAAACGATTGCCGAATGTGCGGCGAAACTTTACCTCGCGGGTTGGTCGCCGTTGCTGATATTTTCCGGCGGGGCGGGAGCGATAACCAGAGCGATGTGGGATGAGGCGGAAGCCGATAGGTTCGCCCGGATTGCGATTGAAATCGGCGTCCCGCGCGAACGGATATTAATTGAGAATACATCAACCAACACAGGCGAAAACATCACCTTTACCAAACGACTTTTAGCGAAGAAAAACATCGAAGCGCACAAGTTTATCGTCGTGCAAAAGCCGTACATGGAACGCAGAAGCTACGCGACTTTTCGCAAGCTGTGGGCTGATTGCGAAGTCATCGTCACCTCGCCGCAAGTTTCGTTCGACGAGTACCTTGCAAATTATGTGACACGCGATTTTTCCGCCGACCGCGTTACCAGTATCATGGTCGGCGATTTACAACGCATAAAACTGTACCCGGCGAAAGGGTTTCAGATTTATCAAGAAATCCCCGAAGATGTTTGGGCGGCTTATGAAGAATTGGTCGCCGCCGGTTATGACAAGTATTTAGTTCAAGCATAAAACAAGAACGGCTTCGCTGTTTTCAACGAAGCCGTTCATCTAACTGCAAAAATCAAAACGATTATGCGGCTCTCGCACCTTGCGACGCGGCGACGACCTTTTCCGCCGCGTCTTTCATGCCGTCGGCGACGATGACGTTCATGCTCGATTCACGAATCACGCGCTGCCCTTCTTCGACGTTCGTACCTTCAAGGCGAACGACAATCGGAACTTTGACGCCCAAGTTTTGCGCCGCCCCGACGACACCGCGCGCCACCATATCGCAACGCACGATGCCGCCGAAGATGTTGATTAAAACCGCTTCCACGTTTTCATCGGCAAGTAAAATTCTGAATGCCTGTTCGACTCTTTCTTGCGACGCACCGCCGCCGACATCGAGGAAGTTCGCCGGTTCGCCGCCCGCGAGTTTGATGATGTCCATCGTCGCCATCGCCAGCCCCGCGCCGTTGACCATACACGCGATGTTGCCGTCCAACTTGATGTAGTTCAAATCAAATTTAGAAGCTTCAATCTCCAAAGGTTCTTCTTCGTTCAAGTCGCGCAACGCCGCGAAATCTTTGTGACGAAACATCGCGTTATCGTCGAAGTTCACCTTCGCATCAAGGGCAATCAAGCGATTGTCCTTCGTCAACAGGAAGGGGTTGATTTCAAACAACGTCGCATCCGTTTTCTCATAAGCGTCATAAAGCGCGACCATAAACTTGACCGCCTGCCCGACGAGTTCGGCGGGCAGTCCAAGCCCGAACGCCAGCTTGCGGGCTTGGTAACTTCGGAAACCGACTGCCGGGTCAACCGTTTCCTTTAGGATTTTCTCCGGGCTATGTTCCGCGACGTGTTCAATCTCCATCCCGCCTTCGGTCGAAGCCATAAAGACGTTCTTGCCCGTCGTGCGGTCAAGCACAATCCCAAGATAAAACTCCCTATCAATCGGCAAACCTTCTTCGACGAGAATCGTTTCGACGACGCGCCCTTCCGCACCCGTCTGATGTGTGACAAGGGTCATGCCGAGAATTTGTTCGGCAATCTTCGCCGCTTCATCCGGCGACTTCGCCAACTTGACGCCACCGCCTTTGCCGCGCCCGCCTGCGTGAATCTGGGCTTTGACGACAACGACATCCGTACCCAACTCCTTCGCCGCATCGCGCGCTTCTTCCGGCGTGCGCGCGACGATGCCGCGCGGCACAGTGACGCCGAACTCTTTCAAGATTTCTTTGCCTTGATATTCGTGAATTTTCATCAATCGAACCTTCTTTAATTGTTTGATTAAATCTTTGCGCGAGTGTAGTCGCAAGTTATAAAACGGGCAAGCGACCACTTCGGCAAAACAAAAAGGCTCTGACCGTTGAACAGTCAAAGCCTTTTTACTTCTTAAACGCAATTACTAACTTTGATTGCGCCTTCGTGTGTACGTCCGCACGGCATGACAGTTAGCGCATACAGGTTGGCATTTTTCGATTTCATGTAAAGCCTTCAATCGCAATCCGCTTTCAACCATGTTCGAGATGTTATCAATCTTTTCCGCTCCCGGCGGATGGTCAAATTGTAGTGCGGCGGGATGCACGGTGTTGCTGCAATCAGAGCAAGGTATCTTCGATTTCATTTCAAAGAACCATGCTTTAACGTTTTTAACTTGGATTTTCTTTTGATTGCGGCGAATATCTTTGGTGGCTTGCCAGCGCGCGGCGTCGTAGAGTTTGCGACACACCGCGCACCAGCAAGTATCAAAGTCTTTTTTGCAAGACATGGAAAAGATTGTGAAGAAAGGTTAATCGGGATGGCGAGATTCGAACTCACGACCTTTCGCACCCCAAGCGAACGCGCTACCTGGCTGCGCTACATCCCGCGATTGATTTCAAAGTATTCGCGCGTTCGGTTTTTGTCAACCACGCGAATTATCAAGCAGCTTCAGTAAGTCCATCAGATTACGTCGCAACTGCGCGACGGCGCGACGTTCTTCGGCGGTGGATGTTATTTGAATGTCCGCTTCCTCGTCCGAACTTGAAACGGGCGGTGGGGTCTGAAGTCCGGCGGGCGCGAGCGTCTCCATCGTAGGCGCGGGCGAAGGCACTACGACAGATGCCGCCGGAGTGTTCGCCGTCTGGTTCGTCGTCGTACTGGCTGCCGCGTTCGTCATCTCCGGCGTCACGACTTTTAACTTACTCGCCCCGCGCACATCCGCCGCCAGACGCTTACGCGCGCCGGGTATCGTGTACATTTCGTCGTACAACAATTCTTTGATACGCAACACCATCTCGACATCGCGCTTACGATAAGTGCGTTGTCCGGCGCGATTCTTTTGCGGCGCGAGCATCGGAAACTCCGATTCCCAGTACCGCAAAACGTGGGCTTGGATGCCTACGATGTCGCACACTTCACCGATTTTGAAAAACAGCTTTTCGGGAATGGACACGGCAACGCGATTCATCTGGGGTTCGATTGACATGAGGAATGTTGAAGTCGGGAAAACCGTCATCGCTAAAACGTCCTGTATGTTAGTCGCGGGCTTTATAAGTGTCAACGAAAATCCGCGCCCGTTGTAAGCCGCCATTTGTAAGCCGCGCGTCACGCTGTTTATACTGACCCCAAAAGAACCCCGTGTCTTACTCTGTTTTCTCTATACCTTTGTGGTTAAAATTCAACCCGAATGAACGCTTTTCAAATTTCAACGCGCCTCAATCAAGTAGGTTTTTCCGACATCGTAACGATTCGCAACCGCGTCATGGAACTCCGCGCGGCGGGCAAACCCGTGTTCGAGTTTCAAGGCGGCGAACCGTTTATGCCGTCGCCCGAACCCGTCAAAGAAGCGATGATAAAGGCGTTGCGCGAAGATAAAACCCGTTACGCCCCGTCGTCAGGCATCGCCGAACTCCGCGTCGCGATTGCCGAAAAGCTAAAAGTTAAAAACCACATCAATGCACCGGACACAGACATCATCGTCACCAACGGCGGCACGCAGGCTCTGTTCGTCGCGTTTCAAACTCTATTAAATCTGCGCGATGAAGTCCTTTTGTTTTCTCCTTACTGGACGCCGATTGCCGACATGGTTCGCGCCTGTGAAGCCGTTCCGGTGTACGTTTCAACCGCCGAAGCCCGCGCTGACGGCTTTCTCCAGACGCTCGAAAAACATCTCACACCACACACCAAACTCGTCTATTTCAACACGCCGAACAACCCGACGGGCGACATTTTCACACGCGATGAAGCCGAAGCTGTCGCCGCCTTTGCCGTCAAAAACAACCTGCTCGTCATCGCCGATGAAGCTTACGAAGATTTGATTTACGACGTCGCCGAACACTTCTCCATCGCATCACTACCGGAGATGTACGAACGCACCATCTCGATTTATACCTTCTCGAAATCATATTCGATGACCGGCTACCGCATCGGTTACGCCGTCGCCCCCGAAGCCTTCATGTCCGGCTTGCAACGCCTCACGCTCTATTCCACCAACGGCGTTTCCACCGCAACACAATATGCCGCCCTTGCCGCGCTGCAACTTCCCCCTTCATACCTCGCTGAATCGCGCCAAGCCTATCTTGAGCGTCGCAATTTACTTGTCGGCAGCTTAAACGAATTAGGCTTCGCGTGTCCGATGCCGCGCGGCGCGTTCTACGCCTTCCCCGATGTTTCTCGTATCAACACGGACAGCCGCCAAGCTTTTCAAATTTTACTTGACCGCGCCCAAGTCGCCTGTGTTGCCGGAAACATCTTCGGCACGCACGGCGAATCACACGTCCGCATGTCCTACTCTCTCCCGCTCGAAACCATCGAACAAGGCTTGGAAAGTTTGCGTAAAAACTTCACCTAAACTCCGCGCTTCCCTTCGCGCCCTCTCGCGCCTCTGCGGTTAAATTTATTCACACCATGCGCGGCGAATTTGATTTCATAAACTCCCTTAAATCAAAACTCAAACCCGATTCATCACTCACAGGAATCGGAGACGATGCCGCCGTCATCAATCAAAACTCCGAACTTCAAACCGTCGTCTCCCAAGACCTACTCATCGAAGACATAGACTTTCGCCGTGCATGGCTGCCGCTCAATCGCTTGGGGCGCGCACTCGGACACAAAGCCCTCGCCGTCTCGCTCTCCGACATCGCCGCGATGGGCGCGACTCCGCGTTATTGCCTGACTTCCATAGGGCTTCCCGAAACCGTCTGGCGCACGGCTTTCATAGACGAGTTTTACGATTCCCTTCTCGCACTCGCCCGCCAACACAACACGCAACTCATCGGCGGCGACACGTCGCGCTCACCCGACCGCATCGTAATTGACTGCACCGTCATCGGTGAAATAAAACGTGGTCGCGCCGTGCTTCGCTCAACCGCTAAAGTCGGTGATTTAGTCTTCGTCTCCGGCGAACTCGGCGATGCGGCAACGGGACTCGAACTTTTAGAAAACGGCAAACGCCTATCAACCGGACGCACCGCCAACCCGTCGCTCCTCACGATGGACGCTCTCATCAAACGCCAACTGACCCCAACGCCGCGCGTCGAACTAGGCTGTCATCTCGCCCAACACAATCTCGCCACAAGCATGATTGATATAAGCGACGGATTAGCCGCCGACCTTCATCATCTCTGCAATGCAAGCAATACGGGGGCGTTGATTGATGAATCACGCTTACCTATCGCCCATGCAATTCACCAACTCAAAACCACACGCCCGCCCGCTGATTTAGCACTCTACGGCGGCGAAGATTACGAACTCTTATTCACCGTCGCGCCTGCCGATAAACACAAAATCCCCGCGCATTTTGACGATGAATCGCTCACCGAAATCGGAATTATCACTGAAGCATCCGAAGGCATTACAATCAAAACCGGCGAACGCTCCCGCCCACTCAAAGCCAAAGGTTTCGTTCATTTTTGATGATACGAAAGATTGGATAAAGCTGATAACCATTGCCGCTCGTTTGACTCATCTTCCGCTTCTGCCTAGACTCGCGGGCAAAACTTTTGTCTGTGATGCTTGGTGATTCATGCTCAAATTCAACAATACTCTTTCCGGCAAACTCGAAGATTTCACGCCTATTGATGAGGCTAACGTCCGTCTCTATTTCTGCGGACCTACCGTTTATGACTTCGCTCACATCGGCAATTTTCGTTCGATGGTTTTCACCGACATACTCGTTCGCACGCTTCGTTTCAAAGGCTACAATGTGACGCACGCGATGAATATCACCGATGTCGAAGACAAAATCATACGCCGCGCGGCGGACGCGAATCTTCCGATTGACGACTTCACCGCGAAGTACATAGAGGCTTTGTGGCAAGACTTCGACGCGCTCGGATGCGCCCGCCCGGACATCGTGCCGCGTGCGACGCACTACATAGATGAGATGGTGGCGATTATTCAAACCTTGATGGAGCGCGGTCACGCATACAACTCCGAAGGCTCGATTTACTACCGCGTCGCGTCGTTTCCCGATTACGGAAAACTCTCGAAAATCAACTTCGCCGGAAACATCGCGGGCGCGAGCGAGCGCGTTGACGCCGACACCGACGCGAAGGAAGACGCGCGCGATTTCGCTTTGTGGAAAGCCGTTGAAGATTTGAATGAAGTCGCGTGGGATACGGCTATCGGGCGCGGGCGTCCCGGCTGGCACATCGAATGTTCCGCGATGAGCATGAAGAATTTGGGCGAGACGTTCGACATTCACGCGGGCGGCGTTGACCTCATCTTCCCGCACCACGAAAACGAAATCGCGCAATCTGAAGGCGCGACCGGAAAACCCTTCGCGCGCTACTGGCTGCACGCCGCGCATCTCAAAGTCGAAGGCGAAACGATGTCGAAATCGCGCGGCAATTTTTATACTTTCCGCGATTTAATCGAACAGGGTTTCAAACCGGAAGCGATAAGATATTTGCTGTTGAGCGTGCCTTATAATAAACCCTTGAACTTCACTTTCGACGCCCTGCGCGCCGCTGAAAAAGCGGTCACAAGTTTGCGTGATTTTCGCCGCCGCTTGCTCGAATCTGCGACCGATGAAGCGGCGCGGGCGATGACGGAAGAAGGCGCGGGCATTGAAGGCGGAAGGTTTGATTTGCCGTCGTTCGCCGGTAAAGCAATCCGTGATTTCGACGCGGGCATCAGCGACGATTTGAATACGAGCGTCGCCCTCGCCGCCATACATGAACTCGCGCGCGAAACAAACCGCCTTCTGGCTGAAGACTGCATCGCCCCGCTTGACCGCCGCGCAATCTTAAAAGTCCTCGACCGCATGGATACGGTGCTGAACATCTTCAGCGACGACGAACGCGAGATGCTCGACTCCGAAATTCAAACCTTAATTGACCAACGCCAAGAAGCCCGCCGCCGCCGCGACTTCCGCAAGAGCGACGAGATACGCGATGAACTTTTAGCCCAAGGCATCATCCTCGAAGACACGCGCAACGGTGTCAGGTGGAAACGTAAATGACGGACATCAGTCACAAATGAACGACTCACCTAACACGATTTTGATTTTAGCCTGATTCATCGGGCTTTCCGCGAAGCGGCATTTAGACCAGCCGTTTGACGGCTGGGTGGGGCGCGAGTTGAAAATCGGAGGGCGTTTTAACGTCCTTCCCGCGCCCGCTTTAGCAGTTGGCTAAAGCCGACACTTTCAAAAGGACGTTAAAACGCCCTGTGAGGTTTTTGCGCCCTGTGTCCACGCGATAAAATCGCGTGGCTAAGTGCCGCTTCGCGGAAAGCCGCTTGAAAGCGGCTAAAGTCGAAACCGCGTAAGGTGCGTGAATAGAAACTTTTGACAACTCGTTGCTCTGCCGTCGCCGTTTCAAGTATCCTTCGCTTAGTCATGTACCACTTTCCTTTCACATATCAACTGCTTCCCGTTGACCTTCGCGCGCATATCTTCGCGGGGTAAGTCTCACCTTTCCTTTTTCCTTTGCACAATTCGTCGGTGCTTCGTCGCTTGTTTGAAGATTCAAGCGGTGATTGCGTCGTTCACAATTTCGGTTTTATAAACGTAAGGAGATGAGAGAGATGTCAACCGTGATGGAAGAAGTTTTGCGCGCCAACACGCGCCCGAATATCCAGACCGAACTGCCGGGAGCGGAATCGAGAAAGATTATCGAAGCCGACCATGAGTTTGTGAATCCGTCTTACACGCGCCCGTATCCGTTTGTCGCCAAGCGCGCGGAAGGCGTTTGGATTGAAGACCCGGACGGGAATGTTTTCCTAGATTGTAATGCCGGTGTCGCGGTGTGTTCGACCGGGCATTGTCACCCGGAAGTCGTCGCCGCGATTCAGGCGCAAGCCGCCGAGATGATTCATCTCTGCGGTACGGATTATTACTATCAACATATGCCCGCGCTGGCGCGTAAGTTGGATGAACTCGTGCCTGTTCCGAGTCCGACGAAAACGCACTTCGCCAATTCGGGAACGGAAGCGATTGAGACGGCTCTGAAGGTAGCGATGCACGCGACGGGACGCGAAAAGTTCATCGCGTTTTTCAACAGCTTTCACGGGCGCACGCTTGGGTCATTGTCCTTAACTTCAAGCCGCGCCGCGCAACGACGTGGTTTTAAGCGTCAGGCTCTGGATGTCGTTCACGTTCCTTATGCGTACTGTCTGCGCTGTCCGTTCAACTTGGGGAAATGCGCGGACGGTTCGTGTTGTCTGGGCGGCATCGAGTGGATTGAGGAACGTCTTTTTCAGACCACGACGCCGCCCGATGAAGTCGCCGCGATTGTCGTCGAAGCCGTGCAAGGGGAAGGCGGATACATCCCCGCGCCGAAAGAGTTTCTTCATGCCTTGCGTGCGATATGCGACAAGCACGGCATCGTGTTAATCGTTGACGAAGTTCAATCCGGCATGGGACGCACGGGAAAAATGTTCGCGTGCGACCATTACGACCTCAAACCCGACATCATCTGTCTGGCGAAAGGCATCGCTTCGGGTATGCCTCTGGGGGCGACCGTCGCGCGCGCGGATTTGATGGACTGGAAACCGGGAGCGCACGCTTCGACGTTCGGCGGCAATCCCGTCGCTATCGCCGCCGCGCTCAAGACGATTGAACTGCTTGAACGCGAGTTGGTTGATAACTCAAAAACGGTCGGCGAACATTTGCAAAATCGTTTGCGTGAACTGATGGCGAGACATGACTGCATCGGTGACGTGCGCGGACTCGGCATGATGATTGGCGTCGAGTTTGTCGAAAGCAAAAGGACGATGACACCCGCACCCGACTTGCGCGACCGTATCGAGCGCGGTTGCTACGAAAAGGGTTTGATCATCTTGGGCTGCGGCAAAAACTCTATTCGCTGGTCGCCGCCGCTTATCCTGACACGCGAGCAAGCGGACGTGGCGATTGAAATTTTCGACGGTGTTATTTCAGCGGCAAGTTAGTTAAGACCTCACCTTACGCGGTGGAAGTATTTCGCGGCTCTGCCGCCTGATGTGCGGTCGGGTCTGCGACTCACCGTCAAGCTTATGAAACCTATTCGAGGCTGTGCCTCGCACGCGGGCGGCGTAGCCGCCATGAATTTCTGAGGGCGAGTCGGAAAGGCACAGCCTTTCCGCACATCAGGCGGCACAGCCGCTCTACCGCGTAAGGTGAGTTAAGACTTTGTTGCCTTCTTGAATGTTATAAGGGAAAAGCCGTGTGAGTTGAAAACATTTGCGCGGCTTTTTCGCATCTCTTTTGGTTTTCAACGATACCAAAAAATCTTTCGCGGAATGAATGTAATTGAGCTAAACTCAATTCATCTTTAGAGATGTGATTTGAAAATGGTACGGTTTCGTAATCTCAATTTGCAGGAGTCAAGAACATGAAATCAATTCTCGCAGTTTGCTTGATGTTCATAGCAGTTAGCGTGAACGCACAGACCGCTCCGGCAGGTACAACGGAATATAATCGCGGTTTGGTAAGTTTTCGGGCGCGAAATTATGGGGCGGCGATTGACGATTTTTCGCGCGCGTTGCAGGTCAATCCGGCTTTAACTTCGGCTCTGTTCATGCGTGCGCGGGCGCGTATGCAAACGGGCGACCTTGACGGCACGTTGACGGACGTTTCAAAGTTTATCGAACTCGAACCGCAACGGGTTGAAGGTTATGCTTTGCGTGCGGGCGTGCGGTTGGTTAAAGGCGAAACGGAAGAAGTTCTCAAAGACATCACCAAAAGTATTGAGTTACAAGAAGCGAGCGGTACAACCGATAGAAACAATCCAATGACGAATCGCGCTAACTTGCTTGCTGTACGCGCCGGTGCGCGACAGAGACTAGGCGATAAGGAAGGAGCGTTGAAAGACCTGAACCTCGCTATCGGTGAAGACCCGAAATGCACGGGTTGCTTGCTGAACCGCTCAAACATCAAACGGGAGAACGACGATTTGACAGGCGCACTTGCCGATGTGACGCAAGCGGTTGAAGCCGCTCCTAAAAATCCTGTTTTTCGTCAAGCCCGTGCTTTGATTTATCGTGAACTCGGCGACTTGGAAGCGGCGAAGACAGATTTAGAGACGGCATCGAAATTAAAAGATGGCGACAATGTTCACTTTGTAAGCGGCGAATCCGTTCACATTACTAAAGGCAAAAACGGCGAAGAAATCATCACCTTAACCTCTAAAGGCAATCCGCGCGTGGTCAACAACCCGCGCGCGATTGAAGCGATGTCGCTTGTCAGTCAGGCTGGGATTGAAGACAAACGCGGTAACACGGACGAGGCGTTGAAGATTTACGCCAAAGCGATTGGAATTAACCCTGAAAGCGATTTGGCGTATTTCAATCGCGCGGGCGTGCGTCGCCGCATGGGAGATTTGGAAGGCGCGCTTGCCGACTACAATCGCGTCGTTGAAATCGCGCCGCAGTTTCCGCTCGCGTATCTCAATCGCGGTCAGTTGCTACTGCAACTCGGACGCAAAGAAGAAGCCCAGCGCGACTTTGATAAATGCGTGGAGATCGAACCTAAGATGAAAGAGATGGTGGAACGCGCACTCAAAAAAGATCGGTGAGATTTAGGATTAGCATAACCGTAATGCGCCGTACATATTTTAGTGTACGGCGCATTTGATTTTGGAGTTTATGACCGGACGATTGATTTCGCGCTCGCTTCAATTGGCTCTGTTTCGCCTGCGACCGGAGAAGTTGCGCGGTGCTTTGCGCGTTTGTGTCAAGGGCAAAAGTTCGGCGTCATTTTCATCGCTTGTCGTATTGGTAACAAGCGCGACGGGTGTGCCGCCGGTGTTTGAGATGATGAAGTTGTCGCCGGGTGGAATGTCTTGTGTCTCGCCCGTAGAGAGGAATTGCGCGGCATCGCCGTTGGTGAAAACTATGCTTCTGCCGTCAAGAGAGAACGCGGGCAACAAATCGTCTTTGGCGAAGAAGGTGAGACGTGAGGGTGTGGCTTGCCCGCTCGTCGGGGTTCGCGGCGTCAGCAAGTAAAGCTCAAAGTTCGCGTCCTGACTGTTGCTTGAGAAGACGAGTTGCGCTGAATCAACTGACCACGCGGGAGTTATATCAATGGAATTTCCGAAGGTTTGCTGAATGGGCGCGGCGGCGCGCGTGCCGCTTGCGCTGACCGCGACGGTGTAGATTTTGAACGGGTTGGTTTCGGGTGTGAGCAGGGAGCCTTGCATGTAGGCGATGCGCGCCCCGTCGCGCGACCACGCGGGCGCAACTTGGTCGGGTGCTTCGTCAATCAACGTGAAAGATTGCGGGGCGGCGGCGTCCGTCGGTGCGGTGACGATGCGTATGTCCGTGATGTCGCTTGAGCCGAAAAAGGCGGCGAACAAATCAACCCTTGTATAAGCGAGCCGCGTCGAATCGGGCGACCACGAAGGGTAGAGCGCGTATTGAGTATCGCCGGTCGTCAGTTGTCTAGCCGCGCGCGTTTGTAAATCCAAAACGAAAATTTGAACCGCGCCGTCGCCGTCCGTGTCGCGTGTGAAAGCGACGCGCCTGCCGTCGGGCGAAACGGTCGGCGTGATGTCGTCAACCGTGTTGTCGGTCAACTTGGTCAACGTACCGCTTGCATCGTAAAGATAAATCTCATAATCACCGTCGCGGTTACTGACGAAGATGTGCGGCGCGTTTGAACTTTGCGCTGATGTGTTAAGTATGAAAGTAAAGAGCGCGAGTGATGCAAGAGACAAGTGGGCGAGGGTACGCATATTTTTTGTAGTCCTTATTCTCTGTCCGAATTTGGCAAACAAATTGTTTGCAATCAACATTAAAATTGAATATCCACATTTTCCGACTTGTACAGCAGCAGGGCTAACGCATCTTAAATTGTAGAACTTTAAGTAGATAGTCTTGATTCAA
>JANDLT010000067.1 GCA_024330265.1 Pyrinomonadaceae bacterium MAG19_C2-C3
GAGAAGAAATAAAAAGTTTTTCTAACAAGGGCGAAACCTAACAAGTCCTTGCAGCGGAGGCGCGGTAATCATCAGTAGATATGCTAACTTTAATCTTCTCATTTCACCCTTCCGTAAGTCGCTGAATCCGGTAATTCTTTATCAGGGTCTTTGTACCACTCGACACCGGCTTTAATCATCAACGCCATTCTTGAGTGCGTATAACCTTGCCACCTGATGGACCATCTATGGTTGCGCCAAATCACTTTGCCGCTTGTGAGTTCGACTATCTGCCCTTGCATAGTGCGTTCTTGAGTGGCGCGCGGCGGGGGCAGCATGATGATGTCAGAGCAGTAGCCCTGACGCGCAAACATTAAATGCCTGCTGACTCTCACCCAGTCCAATTGCTGCTTGCGATAGAAGGTAATCTCCATGTCGCCCCAGTGCGGGCTATCCGTCTCGGTGAGCGTCTCGGTGTAATGCAAAGGCTCATAGACATAAACCAGATTGCCGTCTACTTCATACTCGCCTTCGCAATGCCACACAGAGCAGAAGCGGCTCATTGAGAACGGTTTCATCGGATGACCTCCATCGGCGCGCACGCGCGCGGGGTGAAGCTGCTTGTACGTTCGCCGAGTAAGAAATCCAAATCGGCGATTGAGAGCCACGCTTTGCCACCGCACATAAACTCCGCGCCCCATGAATTGCAGAGCCGCACCGCGCCGGTCGTGCCGTCTGGACAAATCATGTCAAGGTCATAACCATGCACGAGAAGGGCGTGCGCGCCCATGCTTCGTTCGCGTGTGGCTCGCAAAAAATAGTCACCGTGAACCGGTTGATAAAATCGCATCCCTTCGTGCATGAACACGCCGATAACCACAGGTCCGACGTACTGTAACCACTTAACGACTTCGGCGGCGTTCGCCGCCCAATAGTAATTCGGTAAATAACCCTCACGTTTAAGCACCCGCGCGCCCGTGAGAATTGATGTGCCGCCGCCCTTCTTCGCGTCCTCTGCAAGATATTTCTTGTGTAATTCGACAGGAGTCAACGCCGGGCGTTGGCGTTTCGGCTCTGACAATAACAGTTGATAGAAAGCGTGCGCAACGCAACTTTCATCGTCCGGTTGCGCCAAGACTTCGCCAGTCCGCCATATCCACCGACGCGGCGGCGTGGGCGCGTCCGGCTCGATTGCGCTCAACTGCTTGCCCATCTGAAATTCACTGCTGCGTTCGTCGTCGCGTTCGATGACGGCATCATCGCTGACAATGTGCATCTCGGTTTCAAGCACACTGCCCATCGGCACAAAAGCGGAGTCGCACTGGTCGTGTTCTTCTTCGATGCTCGTGCGGGCGTTTGCCATAGGTATGACCGACGGCAAAGGGTCATATACGTCTTTCTTGAACAGATTCTTAATTTTTTGAATTAGTCGCTTAAACATTTCGTCTCCGTTTCTTCTTTGACGCGACAGAACCGCATCGCGTATTGCGTCACGCGCTCAATCGCTGTCTCCCATTCCGCGTGACAGTAATCGTGCGTGTGCGGTAGCGGGTTAGTCCGCCCGCCCGCTTCCGTGTTGGTTTGCAGCCACTCGTCATATTCGTCTTCTGCCTGTTGGCTGCCCCGTTGCCTCAATCCATTCATTGATTTCGACCTGCAACGCTGCGCCGCATTCGGGGCAGGTCCCAACTTCGGGGGGCAACTTAAAAGTATTATTGTCAGCCAATTCGTCGCTCCTCTCGTCTCACATCTTCAAGCCAACAGATTTCATCAACCGGAACTTCAACCGGCTTGCACCTTTGCGAGTCCTGCATCCTCACGCCGATAAGCACCGTTCCGGTTTTCGGCAACCCGGCGATAAGCCACGCGCCCTGTTGCACGCCTTCGCCAATCGTCCAGACGACGCGCCGCATGATGTCTGCATCCGTGAGTGCTGTAAGGTCAATCATGGTCGCACTCCCGGTATATGTTCGCGGCAGTAATCAATGTCTTGCCCGTCAACGTGCGTCGCATGGGTTGTACAAACCGGACGGTCGCAGGTCTTGCCTTTACCCGTCGGGTAATCGCAAAGCTGCGTTCCGGCACGTTGGCAGTAGGCGCACCGCTTAGGCTTGCGTCCCGCCGACATGCGTATATGTCCGAAGATAGGTTCACCGCCTTCGGTCTGGAGGCGGAAGGTGTAGCAGCCACCGCGCCCATCGTTGTAACGCTGCCTCTGTTCGTCGCCGCGAGTTTCGGAAACTCGGCGAGGTTGTCGCGGCTAAAGACGCGCGTGCGGTCTGTTTTATAGTCGTAGCAGCAGATGACGGCGATACCCATACCTAAATAGTCATGCCAACCCGATGCATAAGTAACGTCTGGATGACGTAACCCGTCCTTCGGGGGAATCGCGTTTATGATTTCAAGGTCGTACAACAACATGATTTTCACCTCTTTTTTCAAATTAGATCGCAGCATTCGCGCACGAATCGCTCAACTGCGTCCTTTGCCGGATAAATACTTTGCGTGTTTCTGCCGCCTCTTCTTTTGTAAATTCACCTTGTGCCATTAGTTTTTCCTTTCTCCTATTGCAAGTTTTGATTTCAATGTCGGAATGTAAGCGTTTGTGTCTTTGCGTGATTGTGAAACGCCTTGTTCTTTCAAATCACGAGCGGCGGCGATGGTCAAAAGAATCATCGTCAGACTATTCGCCTGACGCGGGGAGAGCATCGCCGGATTCGGACGTTTGAAGCGTTCGGCGACGAACTCGGCGCGCGTCTCAACACTCCATCCCAAATAGTTGAACAGCTTGCCGAGGGTGAACACCTGTTCGCTTCCGGCGAGGTGAATGATTTCGGCAGACGGGACAACAGGCGGCTTGTGTTCGACGGCGCGCGGGCATTCCAGCTTCCGGCGAAAGCCGTCAAGCACGACTCCAAGTTGCTTGTCACTCAAAACTGAAAGTGATGTCAGCGGCTTCTTCAGTTTGAGTAAATCGGTGACGTAGGCGAGACGCTCATCGCGCAAGGCAGCGTCATCGCCGTGCAGATCGGGGCGCATCTGTTTCCATTGAATCTGAATTGACGCGAGCATTTTGCGGCGCAATTCAGAAGGCTTTGAAGGTTGATTCAATTTGCGTTTGAGGGCAGTAGCTCCGGGCATCGGTAGTACCTCTTTTCAAAAACTGGCATCGAATTTTAACTGACCGGCGAGAGCCGGATAGTTGTGGCGAATAATGGTGGCGAGCGTCGAGAGTTCATCGAGCGCGGACGCGCGGAAGGTCTCGATGAACCCTTGCATTTCCTCGACGCTCGTACACCACCAGTAGCCGCGCGGCAACGAGCGGCGTGAGAGAACCGGGAACTTGTGCTGCCTTCGCAAGCGGCGAATCGTCGCTTTCAACTGCCGTTCGTCAATCTTCGCGTCTGTCGCTTCGCGCACGGCTGCGCGAAGGTGCTTGCCCGTGACGGGTGTTTGCGACGACGCGGCGATGAGTTGCAAAGCGATGATGCGCTCCACATCCGTCAGTTCGACGCCTGCCAACGGGTCAAGCATCTCGCGCTCTAAGGTGATGAAATTTAGCTGGTGCATTGCCTGTTTTCCCGGTAAAAACGTGTCGGGTTTAAGCCGCAATGCGCGCGGATTCCGGCGCGTCCGGCATTGGGTCAAGGGCGTTGATAGCGATAGCGAATTGTTCTTGCGTCAATACCGCAGAGGTTTCGGTGTCAAACAATTCGAGTAGGAAATTCCGGTACGCGGTCATGTCGCGCGGTTCGCCGTGGCGGACGACAATAAGACCTTTGCGATAGGCGACGGTGTGCAGGTGTTTAATGTTCGTGTTGCGCGATTGCGCGTCCAGTGTGACGTGGTGCGGCGTGACCGGCGCGGCTTCGGTCGGCGGTCGAAGCGCGTTGACTGCGCCGGGTCGCGTCGGGTCGAACCCGGCAGCCGTCAAAGCTGCTTTAATTGCACGCCCCGCCGCCAGCGCGTGCGCGTCAATCGTGCCGCCCTGTTCATCGCGCCTTTCTTCAGTCAACGAGGCGACACCGGAGCGGGCGAAGATGCGGTCGTTCGTGTCAATCACCGTCGCGCGGTGAACCACCTGCCCCAACGGTTCGATATAGTTCGCGTATTCCTCGTCAATGGATTTGAACAATCCGGCGATATTGGCGATTTGCGTCAAAATGTCGGGCGGCAGCCACGCCTCGTGTGGCTTGTGGGGTTTGAGAAATAGAACGCGGTCGCCGTCAATTCCGTAAGTGTTGACGAGTTGGCGGACAATCTCTTTTTGCTCAATCGTGTTCGCGGTCACTTTTGCTTGTGTCATGGTCGTTCCTTTTCAAAGTTAGGGTTATTTTGAGTCGCGCGAAAAGCGCGGTTGCGTTCGTGAATGATTGGGGCGGCGAGGACGAAAGCGCGCCCGCCGCACCGCTCGCATGTTTGGTTAAGCGTCATCAAGGTGTAACGCGGTGAATTTTCATTGCCGCTACAATCGCCGCATAAAATCAAGGTCTGCGTCGCTCGCGGCAAATAAGACCGGACGTCGATAGTTGAAGGTTGCGGCATTTCAGTTAGCTCGCCATCAAGCGGCGTCCGGCGGTCATCACGATGTCTGAAATCGTCACGTCGCCCGCGTCGAGTTTCGCCTGATTGCGTTGTTTGAGTTCGAGAATTCGCGGCAGCATCATGTCAACGTGCCGGTGAATCCCGTTTGTCGCGTTTAAGATTTGCGCGACCGTTTCATCGGTCGCTTCGTCGCCAAGCACGCGCTGAATCAGTGCCTTGACTTCGCCCTTCGATAATTCGGCGAGTGGGTAATGCATCGCCACGCGCGACGCCAATTGAGCGCGCACGTCTTCGGTCAGACGCGACGTGTTGAAGAGTTCGTAAAGGTCTTTCGTCCCGGCGAGGACGACCGGCACGCGGGCGATTTCCCACAAGTGGCAGATCGTGCCGAGTGCTTTTTCGTTAAGGTAATTTGCTTGGTCAACGAACAGTGGGCGCGGATTGCGTTTGAGTTTTTCGGCGATGTTGTCTTCCAATTTCGCCGTCACCGGTTTGTCATCCAGCCCGACCGACTGCGCGATGCGCTGCACGAAGTAGCGCGTCGTGACATTCGCCGAGCAGAGGATGGCGATGGGCGGCGTGGTCATCTTCCGGGTCGCGTACTCGGTCATACAACGCGACTTCCCGACGCCGGGCTTGCCGTAAACCACGACGATGACGTTTTCAGTTATCGCCGTATGACACGCCTGTTGAAGCTGCATCCACGAGCGGGTTTCGACGAAGGTATTGGCATAGCCGTGGCGCACCGTGCCTTCGACCTTTTCTCGATACGCCCGAATTTGCTTTTCGACGTTGGAACCGTGCGGTTTGACACCGTGACCGCCGACCTCTTTCGGCAGAAAATAAGTGCCGTTCAGATAGGCATCGAGGGCGGTGCGACCCATCCCGATGTGCGTCGCGCGAGAGAGTACAAGCGTCGTCAAATGCGGATGGTCGGCAATGTGATTTTCAAGCCAACGCCGCAGTTCTTCGTCGCCCGGAGCATTGCCGCCGACGACTTGAAGCTTGGCGTTTGCAGTGTTCATCGTGTTAGGTTGCCCCTTGAGCGAGTCGTCATTTCCACGTTTAACTGAACGTGGCTCAATTGAAGTGGTCATTGCAATTTTCCTATTGATTTTGTAATTGACTTAGGCGGCTGGCTCGCGGTAAAACCGATGCTGTCAGGTCAAACGGTTCGACTGTTTGAGCCAGCCCTCTTCAAAGTCATCAAGCGTCTAGCTCTTGCTACGAGCTAGGCGTTTGTGTTTATTGCGTGCGATTAACGTCTCGTCGATTTCAAGTAGTAAATCGCGTATTCGCATCAAAGATTCATCGTCGGCGAGTTGGGCGGCATCGCCCATCTCGGCAAATGTTTTGCCGATAATGGCGGCGATGCGCTCGGGAAGTTTTGCGACCTTGAGCGCGTATTCTTCAGCGGTCATTTTCATACCCTCCTTTCTTTTCAAAATTCGCTTTTTGCCTTGACGTTGAAGCATGTCATTGACAAAGGCGCGGTACATGCGCGACGGCGGCAACTCAAGCTGAAATACCCTTTTCGCTTCGGCGCGTCGGTGTTGCAGACAGTCAGAGCAGACCATCGAGAGTGCTTTGTAATTTGCGAAATGAAACGCCCTGCCCGGCTTCATTTCGCCGCACACAGGACACAGACGCGCGACGTGATGCGGGGCGGTCGCACGGTTAAATGGTCTGGCTTTGCCAAGTTGAGTTATCGCCATTTAATTCACCTCACGCTGCACGAAAACCGACTCGGCTTCACCATCGCGCTCAAGTTTAAGTGCCATGTCCACGAGTATTGACGCTAAGTGACGAGCTTCATTAGCCGTCAAATGCCGCGCGGCTTCGGATGTGCCGTCGCGGATAAAATCTACAAATATGTACCCGTCCCACATCCCGACTTGAACCGGCACGAGACGCGACGGAGCGGGTAAAAAGGCGCAATGTCTATCACTCCAAACACGCTGCATAAATAAATTTCCTTTCAATCTTCGTCTTCAAAATCGAACTCACTGACGCGCCCGCGACACGGCGTTTCAGTGAAAATGTCAGCACGCGCGGTGATGCTTGCCGCGTCGCTCGCCGTTAGAGTGCGCGGGCGCACAGCGCGGATTTTCGGCGCGTCCATACGTGTCATCTGGTGAACGCGCGCAGTCTCCGATCCGCCGCCTGCGACGGCGACCTGCGGCATCTCCTCGACTTCTACGCACTGTTCGAGAGCGGCGGCAACGCGGTCTTCGACCGTCTCGCCGCGCAAACGCGATTGCGTCACGAAGTTGAAATCGCGTATGAGTTTGCGTTCGCGCGCTGCCGTCTCAGCGATGGTTTTAAGAGTTGCTTTGTTAGGATTGAGTAAGCCGCTGCGCGTGACGAGCGAGGCTTCGACGATGCGCGACGGCTCGCTTGCCGTCGCCGGAAGCACGACCCACACGCGCGTGTAATCGCCGTCGTCGTAGCGCACTTCGACGGTTTCGCCTTTGTGCGCCGACATGGATTCATGAAGGAAAGACCAGTCGCGGCGGAACAGCGAAACGCCGTTTTTGCCGATTACACGCGACTCGGCTTTCATCAGCAACAGCGATAACGCTTCCTCGCTAATTGAAAAATGTGTGGTGTACAAACGGCGATATTCATCGAGCGGCACGATGGTCGCGCCGCCGAGCGTCATACGTGTGTGTTCGCCCTCGTTGTATTCAGCAATCCATCCTGCGAGATGTTCCCGATAATCTTCAAGGAGCATGAACGGCGAATCGTCGAAACGCTGCTTGCCGCCTTTCGCGCCCGCGATGCGTTGATGCTGGTGCCAACGCTTTACCCATTCGTCAGGCTTGTTCTTCGCGTCGCGTCCGCAAAACTCTTTGAACTTGTTTTGCTCCCAATCTGAAAGGTCTTTGAATGTCCGCTCAATCGGCTTTTCGCGCCCGTTGTAGCCGCGAGCGAGGATGTGCTTGAGGTGTGTTTCATCACAAAAACCGACACGTCGTTGCACGCGCAAAACTTCCAAGCCGCCTTCGATTCGCATCGCGTGTTTATGAATAGCGATAGTTTTCCCGTCCCACAATTGTGATTTGTAGTCCCTGCCTTGATCGGTGTAGAGATATGAGGAGTAATCATCAACCGAGCGGGCGAGCGGCTGCGCCCCGAACGTCCGAACGCCGTTCGCGTAGGCGAGTCCGGCACTGTGCGACGACGGCACGAGTCCTAATGTCCAACCCCAAATCAGCCCGGTGCGAATGTCCTGCCAAGCCGTGAGCCACGGGCGCACAAGCGAGCCGTCCGGCAGCCGCACCGTCACATCGCGCAACGAATGGTCGCCGCACAGAATTTGCAATGCCCCGACATCAGAAGCATCACGAGGCACGTAAGGTGCTTGCCTGCTGGTGTAAGCCTTCACGCCTTCTATATGAACGGTGCGGACAATTTCCGGCATCGTCTTCCACAAGCGATATGTCCACGCTTGCGAGGGAATCTGCCACTTGTTGGTGCGTGCGCGTTTGATTAAAGCTTTGTGCAGATGCGACGGGTTACGAAAATTCCGCCAATTCGCGTTTATCCACTGCATCGCCTGTGATGAAATCTCAGCGCGCCGCCTGTCATCCTTAGTCGAAACTTGCGCCGGAGCGGAGCGGAAGAACACAAGCAAGCCGTCTTTCGCGTAACCGCGCGCCCAACCGTCCAGCGTGTGTGGTGCAGGGCTTTTCGCGCGGTGCGGCTCTCGCGCCAGCACCGCCGCATCCGTGCAAGCCGCTTTGAGACAGAGCGCACGAACAGCCGTGACGAACTCAAGTTTGCCCGTCTGCGAATTGCGTTGCTGCTTCGGTTTAATTGACATATAGGACTCAACAATCATCGCCAACCTTTGTGCTTCCGCTAGAAAAGCTTCGCGTTCCACTGCCGGATAACGAAGCAAAAGCGTGTGCAATTGTTCTTGCTTTTGCTCATGCTTTTGTTCGGTTTCGCCGCTTACGTCATCCATATCCGCGCTATCCGCGCTATCCGCGCCATTCTGCCGCGCCCACGCCGCCTGTAACTCATCCGGCAAACTCGACAACAACACCTCTTTGCTGGGTCGTCCGCGACGAAGATTGCCCACGGCAGCGTCTTGCGCCTTCCATTCGCCCCTAGAAATCTTCCTGAAAATAGTTGGTCGGCTAACCCCCAACTCAATTATTTGTGCGAGTTCAATCCACATCGCTCTTTGTCTAATTTTGTGCGGCGGCGATAGTCGTCAACGGCGATGGCGTGCAGTTCCAGCACGCCGCGAATCAGGCGGTCTTTCGAGTTTTCGAGTTCCGACAGTTCGGCGGACGAAATAACACCGTCCTCAAAAGCCTCAAGCATCCGTTCGTGATGCGAGAGATGTTTGCGCGCTTGTTGCGAAACCAGCCGCACGAGGTCGAAATCATCGGGCGCGTCAACCTGTTCGTCGCACAGGCTAACCAGCGCAAACAGCAACGCCTGTGAGCGAAAGCGACGACACAAAACCGGAACTGATTCGGCGGGAAGCGGTGTTTTGCCGCAACGATAGTTATAGATTTGACGGGCGCGACAGTTGAGCAGTGTTGCGATTTGCGCGACGAGTTCATCGAGCGCGATGCCTTCGGCTTTCGCGGTGCGCTGAAACTCGTCATCAAGGGCGCGGGCGACGGTTGATTGCATTTTCGGGAATCCTTTGCAATGGATATAGGGATAGATTTTCGGCTAAAACAAATCAAGCGGCTTTTCTTACTGAAGCGGGTGCATCGTTGAAAAGCCGCTTGCGCGGAATGCTTAATTCTGTGGCGAGAGCCTCGCGCAAGTGCGGATACCGCCGCCGTTGGGAAATCGTCATTGACAATTCTTGTCGGCGGCAACCGAACTTACGGGCGAGCAGGCTAACGTTCAAGCCGCGCCGCATCAATTCGATTCTAATTTCTAGTGGTGTCATGTTATTCTCCACAAACGTTTCAACTGCAACCGAATCAAATTAAACAATCGTGGAACATAAGTCAAGAAAAATCCTAACCTTTGTTCAACACGCTGAATTTACAAAGCGATTCATAGCCGCTTGCGGGTCCTCAGAACCGGCTGAAATAGCGAGAAATCTCGGAATCCCGTATCAATCCGCCAAAAATTACTTACAGGGGCGATTACCGGCAACGGAAGTTTTGCTAACAATCGTTGAAAAAACTGGTGTGTCTTTGGACTGGTTAATTACAGGCAGAGGACCTAAATATCCGAACGGGATAGTTGCTCCACATCCTATTTCTTCTAAACTCACCCTGTTTTTTATTGAAGAAGGAAAGGGAAAGCGCACTAGAGTACCCGTTAAAGGCGAAATTTCTGCGGGTAAAGCAACGGACGTTATTCAGTTCTTAGACACTGATGATGGTGATTTTATTGTCCTCAATTCTGCTATAGCTGCCGAATATAAAGAACTATTTGCGCTCAGGGTCAATGGTGACAGTATGGAAGATGAAGGTATTTACGATAATAGTTATGTCATCTGCTATCCGCGCGAACGGGAAACACGCAATGGCGATGCAGTCGTAGCTTTAATTGATAACTCTGACGCTACGCTAAAACTATTTTATGAGGACCCGGTTACTAAAGTTATTGAACTGCGTCCCAGTAATCCTAAATACGCGCCCAAACAATATAGTTCGGAGCGCATTCAGGTTCAGGCTGTAGTTATCGGCATATATCAAGAAAGTTGATTTATTGATTACTAGTTGATACTAAAATCAAGATTTAGGTGATACTAAAAAACTAAAACCAATCAACAAACTGTAATGTCATTTCCCTGCTAAGTACCGCAAAATCAACAATTACAATGGTGATACTAAATACACGTAGTGATACTTAAAGATGAGACTTTATTCAGGGTATTTTAGTCTCACTACTGCGCTTAGAATTAAGGAGTATTTATGGCTGTTTTAACAGGGCTTGGAATGCCCGAACTTATGATGATTGTCGTTGGATTACTACTCATCGGCTTAATCATCGGCGTCCCGGTCTATATTGCCATGCGACTCGCGCTACGCAAGCAAAACAAGGACTAAGTTTCAGTGAGAATCAAGTACTAAGCTAGAGGAGGATTTATGAGAAACATATTATTGGTGGCGTTGTTCACAACAACAGTGACAATAGGATGCTCGTCGCAAGCACCCATCTCTAACACTGTGACAAACGATGAAACAACAAAACTCAGGGAAGAAAACGACCGTCTCCGCGCTCAATTAACTTCCGCTCCTATTGCTGCCCCGCCAATGCCCATTGCGCCGCCAATTACTAGCGACCCCGACGCATTGCGTGAAATCACTAAATCAATTGACCCGCAGATTACCTACTCGCATCTCATCAAAAATCCTGACCGCTACAAAGGTCAACCATGGGCATTTAGCGGCAGAGTCCTTCAAATTACTGAATTAGAAGGCAAAACCACCGCACTTATTATGCTCGACCCATACGGACAAAAGAACGTTTATGTGATTGCCGACTTCATTACAGACTTCGTTGAAAACAATCAGGTATATGTTGTCGGCTACATCAGCGGGAGCCATTCTTATACGTCACAAGCCAATTACAATCTTACCGTCCCTCTCATTACTGCCAGCGCAATCGTAAAACCAAGCGAACGGACTAAGCTAACCGGTGCGAAAACTAAGAAGGGGTAAACAATTTCCACCACATCTTGCGATTTCATCAAAGCCGGTGAATCTTGATGCCACAATATCTTGTAAAGATAGAAGGCGGCGACCGATTAAGAACGGTCGCCGCCTTCGTTTAGTAAAAGATGTGAAAACTATCATCCAAAACACGTTCAATTTAGTAAAAAATGTGCAAAATCAAACGCTCCTTGTTACCTAGTCCAAACCCTCAAACTGCAAGCACTTAGCGACACTCATACATGCTATGCCCCGCTATGTCCCATTTAGTGATTGATGTGATTAGTTACAGACGTTCGCTTCTTCGAGGTCGTCCCAGTGGCTGATTGTTTCGTGCGCGCGACCAAGCACGGGACGCGGGCGCGCACCGTCCGCCGCGCCTATAAGTCCGTCGCGTTCCATCGCGTCGAGGATGGCGGCGGCGCGTCCGTAGCCGATTCTTAGGCGGCGTTGAAGCACGGAAGTCGAGGCGCGTTTCATCTCGACGCAGATGCGAAGTGCTTGGTCGAAAAGTTCGTCGCGGTCGCTGCCGCCGCTAAGCGCGTCTTCGGTTTCGTCTTCGGATTTGGTGATGGACTCGTCGTATTCCGGCTTGCTCTGTGCCTTGATGTGGGCGACGATTTTGCCGACTTCGTTTTCATCAAGATATGCGCCGTGAACACGTATCAGGCGCGACGTGCCGGGCGGAAGGAAAAGCATGTCGCCGCGTCCTAAGAGTTGTTCGCTGCCGTTGGTGTCGAGAATCGTGCGCGAGTCAACTTTACTTGAGACGCGAAAGGAGATGCGCGAAGGGAAGTTGGCTTTGATAATTCCGGTGATGACATCCACCGACGGGCGTTGCGTCGCAAGGATGAGGTGTATGCCGACGGCGCGTGCCATCTGTGCGAGGCGCGTGATGGATTCTTCGACTTCGTGACCCGACACCATCATCAATTCCGCGAGTTCGTCAATTAAGATGACGAGGTAGGGAAGCGGCTTCCATGGCTTGCCTTCGTCGTCGTAATTTTTGACGAGGTTGCGGCGACGAATCTCGGCGTTGTAGCCGTCAATGTTTCGCACGCTCCACTTCGCCAGATTTTTATAACGAGTTTCCATCTCCGTGACCGCCCACTTGAGAGCGTTCGCGGCGCGTTTCGGTTCGGTGATAATCGGTGTCGCAAGGTGCGGAATGTCGGCGTATAAACCAAGCTCCAAACGCTTCGGGTCAACCATGATGAACTTGACTTCTTCGGGCGAGGCTTTGTAGAGAATCGAGACGACAAGCGAATTGAGACACACGGATTTACCCGTTCCGGTCGCGCCCGCGATGAGCAAGTGCGGCATCTTCGCAAGGTCGGCGACGTAGTTCACGCCGTCAATTGATTTGCCAAGCGCGAGCGTGAGTTTAGAAGGTGAATCTTGATACTGGCGCGATTCGATTATTTCGCGCAGGTAGATTGTTTCGCGCTTCGGGTTCGGGACTTCGATGCCGACGTGTGCCTTGCCGGGAATGCGGTCAATGCGGACGGATTCGGCTTTGAGCGCGAGACATAAATCGTCAACCAGTCCTGTGACGCGCGAGTATTTGACGCCCGCGCTCGGTTTGAATTCGTAAGTCGTCACCACAGGACCCGGACAGATGTGTTCGATGTTGCCCGTGACGTTGAACTCTTTGCATTTCTCCGCGACGCGCACGGCGATTTCCATAAGTTCTTCGTCCGCCTGTTCGTGGCGTGGCGGGGCGGGATGCAGAAAGTCTGTGGTCGGCAGTTCGTAATCGGGTGCGGGCAATGGTTCGACGGGCTTGTCGGCATCGCTTAATACGGTGAACGGCTCGCCTTTTTCTTGAACGGGTGAGGCTTCAACTTCAGTCGTATCGGTGCGGACGACTGAAGCCGAGCGCAACATGTCTTCGATGTCTTTGGCGGGCATCGGAGCGGTCGCCGTGCGCGATGCGGTGCGTGACGAAGTGCCGTTTGAAACGCTCGTCAGGGAACTTGAGATTAAAGGTGCGATGCTTGCTTCGGCGGCAAACTCTTTGGCGTTGATGGAAGATGTTTCGTCGTCGGTTTCATCCAACGTCGAAGGCTTGAATGCGTCTTCGGGCGTGCGACGTTTGACGGGAATCACGGTCGGGATTATCGCGTCGCCGGATTGGGCTTTCGTGTTTGCGGGCGACGTGGCTTCAAGGTGCGCCGTGTCGCGCATAAAGTTTTCGACACGTTTCGCCGCAGTCGGTGGGTTTGCGTTTGCTTCCGTGATGGGAAAAGGCGATTGTGAATTGCGTGTGGCGCGGCGTTGGACAGCGCGTTGATGGGCGAGTTCGCGGCGGTTTTCACGCCACGTTCGGATGTATCGCTTGAGCGCGTCAATCCGAGTCTCATCGGGGTATGGTGTGACGAAGCCTTCGTAAGATTGAACGATTGAAAAACTCGTTGACAACAAAATGCCCGTCGTCAATAGAGCAAGCAGCACGATGGTCGAGCCGACCGTGCCGAGACCGCTTGATAAAAGGCGAACGATGATGACGCCTAAAACTCCGCCCGGTTCAAAACTGCGGTCAAATACGGGTTGCGTTATCGCAAGGTCGCACAGCCCGACGCACGCGATGAAGATTAGCATCCACCCACCCGCGCGCCTTAATGAAAGGTGGACGTGACGCGAACGAAGCATCCGCCACGCCGCCACGATGAGAAGCAAGGGAAGCGGGTAGGCGGCGAGTCCGAAGCTTTGTAAAAGTATTCCTGCGACGTTCGCTCCGATAGCTCCGACAAGGTTGCGGGGCGTTCCGTCGGACGCGGAATTGGCGGTGATAAACGAAGCATCATTCGGGTTATACGACAACAGGCACAAAGCGAAAAGCACTCCGGCGAAGAACAGAATGATGGCGACGATTTCCTTATTGTGATTCTTCGCGTCGCCGTCATCATCGCGCCCGATGAACTTAACTCGCGCGTCGCTGGTGGTGTTTGCCATTTTAGAATCTCGCTCCTGCCGTGAAAGGTTATTGATGTGGTGATACGATTTTGATTTTACGCCGCGCGCCGCATCAACAGATAACCTTTGATGAAGTCGTCAATGTCGCCCGCGAGTACCGCGTCAACGTCGCCGCGCTCAATCTTGGTGCGCGCGTCTTTGACGAGACGATACGGTGCGAGAACGTAATTGCGAATTTGCGAACCGAAAGAGTTTTCGCCTTTGTTGGCGGCGAGTTCGTTGGTTTCAGCCTGACGGCTTTCCAGTTCGAGTTCATAAAGGCGCGAACGCAAAACCTGCATCGCCACCGCGCGGTTCTGATGTTGTGAACGCTGATTCTGACACGACACGACGAATCCGGTCGGAAGGTGCGTGATGCGAATCGCGCTGTCGGTGGTGTTGATGTGCTGCCCACCCGCTCCCGTCGCGCGAAAGGTATCAACGCGCAAATCTTTGTCTTGAATATCAATCTCGATGTCTTCGTCAATTTCCGGCGAGACGAACAGCGACGCGAAAGACGTGTGACGCCGCGCGGCTTGGTCAAACGGCGAGATGCGTACCAAGCGATGCACACCCGCTTCGGCACTCAATAAACCGTAAGCGTATTCGCCTTCGACGCGGACGGTGACGCTTTTGATTCCGGCTTCGTCTCCGGCTTGGAAATCAATCACGTCAGTTTTGAAGCCGTGCCGCTCCGCCCATTTGAGATACATTTTCAAAAGCATCTCCGCCCAGTCTTGCGACTCCGTGCCGCCCGCTCCGGGATGAACCGTGAAGATTGCATGACGATTATCATTCTCACCCGAAAGCATCATCTCGGTTTCGGCTGTGGTGATGCGACGTTCGAGTTCTGCGAGCAAGGTTGAAAGTTCATCCATGCTTGATGAGTCTTCCGCCGCGAACTCAAGCAGCACGGATGCGTCGGCGACGTTCGCGTCAAATTCCTTTTGGCGATTGATGACGGCTTCGAGGCGGCTGCGTTGTTGAAGAAGCTTTTGCGCCGCCGCTTGATCGTTCCAGAAATCAGGAGCGGAAGCCTGCGTTTCGATGGATTCTAGTTCGGCTTGTTTCGATGGGACATCAAAGTAACCTCCCGAGTTGCTGTGTGCGCGTGTGCAACTCTTCAAAGGTGAGGCGCAAATCTTGAATGGTTTGGATGATCGGTGTTTCGTTCATTAAGTTGTAAGTGATTTCAAATGTTCGATTTGATATTTCAAATTAAGACAGAGAATCTTTCATAGAGAAGCAATCACGCCGTCAACCGATGACTGTGGCGACGAACCACGTTGACGAAAACCAGCATCGTGATAAACAGATTCAGTGCCATAAACAGATTGCCGAAGCGCGTGTAAAAAGTTTTCGTTTTGTTGGTCATATCGCCCGTCGCGTTGACCGTCCAAACACGCACGTCAGGTTCAAAACTCGATGTTTGATTTAGTATCTGACCGCGTTCGTTGATGTGCGCACTGATGCCCGTGTTGGCGATGCGATAGAGCGGGCGACGATTTTCGACTGCGCGAAACACGGAGTTTGCCAGATGTTGACGACGAATTGCAGTCGCACCGAAATAACCGTCGTTCGTGATATTGATGAGAACGTCAGCCCCGTTGCGAGTCATATTGCGCGCGACCTCAGGGTAAGCCGATTCGAGACAAATAAAAACCCCGGCGCGCGCCACATCGCCAATCGGAAACAACGAAAACTTCGTGCCGGGTGTGAACTCGCCGACGACGGTGCGAATCATCGAGACACCGGGCATCCAAGACGGTAAAGGGATGCGCTCTCCGAACGGCATAAGCTGGATTTTATCATACTGCGTGATGTAGAAACCGTTGTGATCAACGAGTACGGCGGAATTGAAAAAGCCGTTGAAGCCCGCCGGTTCTTGGGCGTTGAAAAGTATCGCCGTGCGATTCTCACGCGCGAAGTCACCGATGATTTGACGAAACGCCGCATCGCGCGCATAAGCGAAATTCATCGGTGATTCGGGAAACACGACAAGGCGCGGCATGTTTATGTTTGGCGCGCGTAAGGTGTTTTCCGTCATCGCATCGTGGTTCTGTAAAGCGGTGCGCGCGAGGTCTAAATGAAACCCCGTCAGGCGTGCGAGTTCGGCGGCAGGGCGTTTGAAATCCACCGCGACGTTCGGCTGCACGGCGACGATGACGGCGCGTGTTTCTGCAGGAGCGGGGATAGTTCCATCAAGTACAAAGTTGATTGATGCTAGATGACTCAACCACACCAAACACATTGTCGCCGCGATGATGCCTAGTGAAAATTTCCAACCGTCTCTGCCACGCAAAACAGAATAAGCGATTGCCGCGTTGACCGCGATGATGCACAAAGTCACGGCATAGACACCGCCCCAACTCGCGGCTTGAATCAGGTCTGGATGAAAAGATTGCGAGTACCCGACGGCGTTCCACAGTTGACCACTGACGATGAAGCGCAGCCATTCAAACGTCGTCCATAAAGGCGCGGCGAGTACCACAGCGCGCAAACCCCAGCGCGATACGGCGCGTGCCGTCAGCCCCAAAGCGGCGGCGGGGAATAAACCTACGAATGATGTCGGGATGAGCAGAAGCAGATATGCGACTGGCGCGGGGATGCCGCCGTAATGAATCATCGAATACGTCAGCCACGAGCATGAGCCGAAAAAGAAAACCGTTCCGGCTAACCATCCGAGCAGGAATCCGTGCCAGCCGTCGGCGCGTCGCGCGACGACGACGAACAACGGTGCGAGAGCGAACCACGCCATCCACCACCAATCAAAATCTGGAAACGCGACGATGAGCAGCAACGCCGATGCGACGGCGACGCACGCCTCCGCCAATGTCGGTACACGTTCGCGCCACTTCGTCATGGAGAGAACACGACGAAACGGCGACGCAGATGATGACGACGGAGACGATGCCGCGAAAGATGAATCGTTGATAACTTCGTGTTGCACGGAGTCGAGTTTATCAAAGAACACGACAGAGAGTTATTGAGAAATCATCGAGCAAGACACTCGCGTCAAGAAGCTATGGGTGTGCGTCAAAATGTCGGGAGCGCAAACCGAAACGAACAGAATACGTCACCACGCGACTGACAATTTTTGTCGGCGTCCGGCTACGGAGACGGATTTTGGTGAGTGGTAAAGAAATAGAAGCGAAGCCGTGCGGCGGTGTGTGAAGATTGAGGCAACATTTGGAAAACAAAGGGAAAAGCCCTAAACGCAGGAGAACCCGACTGTTTAGGTCGGGTTCCGAAAGGTGAGCACATTCGTGTGATTAGGTAGGGCTGCTCGGCGGGCGGCTGGTGCAGCGGCAGGCTGCGAACCAGAGGGGTGATGGCGGTGGGTCACGAAGTTGTTTGTCGTGCTTGCCACTGTCCCCTAGTGCATTTGCCGTGCCACGATTATCGCGCCCTCACCAAAGAATTTTGAACGCATCATTTTTGCGATTTTTCATCAACCAATTCAACCACAAGTAAGCATCCGTCCGCCCCGCACACGCGCACCATTTGCCCGCGCGCAATGCTTGTTCCGTCGTGTGTTCGCGCCCGCCACAATTCGCCGTTAATTAAAACCGCGCCTTCCGGTGTGAGTGGTGTTTCGACCAGACACGTTTTGCCGGAGACGCGAAACGGCGTGGTCGCGCTTTTCTGATGATGCAAAAACGAAACGAGCGCGACGGTTAAAGCCGCCGCGCCCGCAAGTAATAAAGCAAGATAGAGCAAGTTGATTGAATGAGGACGCGCGAACTAATCAAATTGACAAAGCATTATCTTGTCGCGTTTGATGAAATCTACTTTGCTCCGGTTTCGACTTGACGCATCAAGCCGAGTGCTTCTTGATTGTTGGGGTCAAGCCCAACCGCGGTCTTGGCGTAACCTAAAGCTTGTGCGCGGTCTTTGCGTTCGAGGAAGATGCGCCCTAAAAGTATGTGCGCGTCAATCATTTTCGGCTCCCAGAAAATCGCGGTTTTAAGCGCGCTGACGGCGGGGTCTAGTTCGCCGCGCCGGGTGTTGATGCGCCCGATTAAGAGATAGGCTTCGGCGTTGGTCGGTTCAACCATCAGCACGCGACGCAGTTCCGGCAAGGCTTCTTCATCGCGCCCGCCGTCGTAAAAGGATAGTGCTTTAGCAAGCAGGTTTTGCGAATCTTGGTCAGCCGATGTGTTTGTGGTGAGCGGGCGCGTCGCGGCGATATAAGAATAACGGTCGAACTCGACATAAAGCCGTACAGGGATACCCGTCACCATCTGCGACTTCTGCCACTCGGTTTGAAGCTTGGCGTATTGTTGTTGAAGATGCTTGCGGGCTTCATTGTCAGCGGCGGTCGCGGCTTCCGCTTGATTCGAGCGTTCGAGTGCTTTGGCGAAAAAGAAAAGTGCTTCACCGTCCTGCGGGTTGGCGGTGATGACCGGACGCAACTGTTCGGCGGCTTCCGCGTACTTGCCCGACATGAACAGGGCGTTGGCGTAATTGAAATGCACGAGCGGGTCATGCGGTGAAGAATCGGCGGCACGCGATAAGAACGAAATCGCTTGAGTGATAAGACGATTTCTCTCCGTCGTCGCATCCGATTTCTGTTCGCGCGCAGCTTGCACGGAGAGCGCGCCCGCGTTGTTGTAAATGTTCGTGAGCGGCGTATCGGAAGCCATCGGCATGAGCGCACCGAGCGCGCGTTGCAAATCCTTCATGCGCCAGTAGGCGAGAGCCGAATAGAACGCGGCTTCGGCGTAGTTCTGGTCGGTCTTTTGTAGCTTCGCATAGTTTTCGGCGGCGCGTTGGTAATCGCCCTGACGAAAGTAAAGCTGACCGAGTTCAAATGCGGCTTGCGCGTAAGTCGCTCCGGCATTGGCGCGTGCATATTCAAGCAAAGCGTTTTGAAAATACGCCGAACGGGTTTCGGGATTATCCGTCATCACGCCTTTGACATATGACTCGAAGGCGCGCGGCGGAACTTTCGTCGCGCGGTCAATAAATTGATTTAGCGAAGAAGTCAAAGCTTGGTCGCGTTGATATAAAACCTGATACGCGAGGCGTCCCTGCATCGTTTGCAAGGTCGGCACGGGACCGCCGAAATCATACTGGCGCGCCGCCCACGCTCCATCAATCACCTCGCCCGTCAAGCGTCCTTCGTCAACGCGAATCACGCGCGCCGTACCGCTCAAACTAGCACCGATAGGATCGCCTTTCGGCGGAACGGCGATGTTATAAGTTCCGAGTACGAGCATCGTCGCGTTAAGCTCACGCGCAATCTTGACGGCGGTGGCGCGCGACGGCAGCGTCGTCAAAGGCAAGCGCAAACGTGCGTAAGCGAGTTCGCGTTCATCGTTCGAGACGACGACGATACCCGGCACGTTGAGTAAATCAGCGAGACCATCGGCGAAACTCGCTCCAATCCAATTGTATTCCGATGCGGTTGACGAGTTTTCAAACGGCAACACGACGACTACATCCGACGCTCCCGCCGGACGCGCGCGTTGCGCTTGCACGCTATCAAAGGGAAACGCGACCAGCGACAGCACGCCGCACAGCACAAAGGCAGAAAATCTTTTTATAATGACCATTGGTAATATCTTTTCGTGACGATTCGCAAGTTCCAGCGTGATAAGTCTGCGTGATGAGTTCGTAAATTTGTACCGGATAAACGCCAAATTTGCACCACGCATCTCGAAACGGGCAAAACGCAAAACAGCCCGCTTCGGCTAATTGAGCGCAAGGACGGGCGCAAGCCATAAGCGGGCGGTTGGTGAAGCGTAATCTTAAACGAAACTAAGTTCGCGCTTATTACAAAGAGGCGTCCCGTACGGGAATCGAACCCGTGTTACCGCCGTGAAAGGGCGGTGTCCTAGGCCGCTAGACGAACGGGACACACGACGCGAAGGGCGATTGTGAAATCCTGCACACCGCGTCGGGGTGTAAAACTACCGCACCGCTTTCATTGTGTCAACTGTGACTTGATAAGGAAGCAGGGCTAACGCATCTTAAATTGTAGAACTTTAAGTAGATAGTCTTGATTCAA
>JANDLT010000068.1 GCA_024330265.1 Pyrinomonadaceae bacterium MAG19_C2-C3
AAGAAAATCCTACCAATTTATCTGTGTGTCTGTCTTTTCAACTACTGATTCGCATATAGAGATTCGAGTTTTGAAATAAGATTGAAGGCAAAAGCCGGACAACATCAAGCCCGCCGCATCGTCTTTGAATGTGTATCTTGCCGATGCTTAACCGCGTCTTGGGCTTGCCGTCGCAGTTCGTAAAGTTTCGTCAACGCTTCGATAGGTGAAACTTCGTCAAGGTCTATGGCGATGATTGATTCGACAAGCCCAGCATCGCCTTCATCAGTCGAGTTTGCGGGACGCACCAAAGGAATCGGGGCGTTCGCTTCATGTCCGACGGATGCCATTTCCAGTTCGTCGAGCAAACTTTGCGCGCGACGTATCACGGGGCGCGGAAGTCCCGCGAGACGCGCGGCGTGTATGCCGTAGGATTTGGTCGCCGCACCGGGAATGACCTGATACAAGAAATCAATTTCATCGTCATGTTCGGCAATCGCAACGTGGAAATTAGCGACACGCGGTAAGACGGTTTCAAGCACTGTGAGTTCGTGATAGTGCGTCGCAAACAGTGTTTTCATGCGAAGGCGCGGGTGATTGTGTATGTATTCAAGCACGGCGCGGGCGATTGCCAGACCATCGTAGGTTGACGTGCCGCGCCCCAATTCATCGAGCAGGACAAGTGAGCGCATCGTCGCGCCGTGAAGGATTTCGGCGGTCTCAATCATCTCGGTCATGAAGGTTGATTCGCCCAATCCTATGCGGTCGTAAAGCCCCGTCCGCGTCCATATACGGTCGCACAAACTTATCTCCGCTTCACTCGCCGGAACGAAACTTCCCGTGTGTGCGAGCAGCACCGAAAGCGCGACGGCGCGCATATAGGTTGACTTGCCGGACATGTTAGGTCCCGTCAACAACATGATTTGCGAATCGCCTTTGCCGCCGATGTGACAATCATTGGCGATGAAAACACCGCCTTCAAGATGTCGTTCAATCACCGGATGACGCACAGCTTTCAAGTGAAGCGCGCCGTCGTCCTTGATGTTCGGGCAAGTGTAATTGTTATCTTCCGCGACTTCGGCGAACGCCATCATCACATCAAGATATGAAAGCGTCGCCGCCGCTCCCGCGATTTCCGCACGACGGCTTCCAACCTGTTCGCACAGGTGACGAAACAGAGTGGCTTCGAGTTCTTCGATGCGTTCGCGGGCGTTGGTGACGAGTGCTTCGTGTTCCTTGAGTTCAAGCGTGATGAAGCGTTCGGCGTTGGCGAGCGTCTGCTTGCGCGTGTAATCGGCGGGCGCGAGGGCGATGTTCGGCTTCGTGACTTCGATGTAATAACCGAAAACTTTGTTATAACCGACGCGCAAGGAGCGTATGCCGGTGCGCGCGCGTTCGCGTGCTTCCATTTCGGCGAGCGTGCGTTTGCCGTCGCGCAGGAGAGCGCGCAAAGTATCGAGTTCTTCGGAAAAGCCTTCGCGTATCACGCCGCCCGTCGCACGCTTCGTCAAGTCGTCGCTAAGCCCGCGCGCGATGAGTTCGCACGCTTCATCACACGCCGGAAGTTGGGCGAGAAGCGTTCCGAGTGCTTTCACATCAGCTTGTAAAACACGACGCACAATTGGCAAATGTTTAAGCGATTGTCCGAGCGTCCAGAGTTCATGCGCGGTCGCAAGGCGTGCGCGTGTGCGCGAAGACAGACGTTCGAGGTCGTGAATCTGTTCGAGCAAAGCTTGCAATGTGCGACGTTCTTCCAGATGTGCGACAAACCATTTGACGTGATTTTGGCGACGCGCAATCTCACCCGCATCGAGTGACGGGCGACGCAGAAACCTTCGTAAAAGCCTGCCGCCCATCGCGGTGCGCGTCCGGTCAATCACCGCGAGCAAGGTCGGAGCGTCGGGCTTGCCCGCTTCCCTCTGCCCCGTCTCAAACACGTCGAGGCTTCGCAAAGTATGCGCGTCGAGCATCATAAACTCGCCCGCATTATAGACCGCGAGGCGCGTCAGATTCGCGGCGACATCAACTTGAGTTTCGGAGAGATAACCGATGATGGCGGCGGCGCACGGCATCGCCAACGGGTAAGCATTCAGGTTGAAAGCGGCGAGCGTGCGAACCTGAAAATGTCGAAGCAAAACCTGACGGGCGTGTGCGGTCTGAAAGTTTTCATCGTGGACGAATGTGCGCGTGCCGGGTGCATCCATCAAATCAAGGGCGGCGTTACGTGCGATGAGGATTTCCGATGCGCCTATGCGGTGAAGTTCCGCGACGAGGTTTGCGCGGTCAACTTCGGTCGCGGCAAATTCTCCGGTCGTCACGTCGGCGTAAGCCAGCCCCGCGCGTTTGCCTTCCGTGTGAACGGCGACGAGGTAATTGTTTGCCTTACTTGAAAGCAGCGCGGGTTCGAGAACCGTTCCCGGCGTGACGATGCGAACCACGCCGCGTTCAATCAAACCTTTACCCGCTTCGGTCAGTTGTTCACAGATGGCGACGCGATAGCCGCGACCAATGAGCGTTGCCAGATGACGCTCTAAAGTGTGGTGCGGGATTCCGGCGAGCGGGATGCGCCCGATGCGTCCCATCGGTTTCGAGGTCAGCACGATGTCGAGTTCGCGTGCGAGCGTCGCGGCGTCCGAGTCGAATGATTCATAGAAATCACCTATGCGAAACAGCAACAGACAATCCGGGTGGTCGCGCTTGATGTCGAGGTATTGCCGCCGGAGCGGTGTCAGGGGTGTGTTCATCTTTCACACAAACCCGGCAGGATTTCGCGCACCGTATAAACGGCGTGATGGACGCGAGCGAGTTGCTCGAAACTGACGATTGAGACGGATTTTTCGAGTTCGTGGAATGCACCGTTGCGTCCGGCATCAATTGATTTACGGGCGCGATTAGTGTCGCGTTCGCTCATCACGACGAGATAAGTTTTCGAGCGTTGCGCGTCGAAAGCGCGTTTGAGTTTGGCGAGCGCGCTATCAATGTTGCCGCGCCGTTGAACTTCAAAAACGTGGCTCAAGCGCGGGCTTTCAGGTCGCGTGCGCCAGATGACATCATAATAATCGTGTTCGGTGACGGCATAAAACCCAAGCGCGTGACCGATTTCGACAAGCATCTTTTGCACGTCGGTGTGTTGAAGTTGCGCGGCTGCCGTGTGAAATTGCTCACGTTCAAAATGCAACTTCTCCTTTTGCACAAGGCGGCGTCCGGCGGCGGTTATAGTCCATCGCCCGTTGGTGCGTTCGATTAACTTCCTATCATCGAGCGTGCGCCCGCAACGCTGCACTATGCGTCGCCACTGCGGGAAATCTCCCTCGCTTGAAACTTCAATCTCGCTTAGTTGCGGGAAGTGGGGCAACAGGCGCGCGTAGAGAAAGCGCACGTCTTCGACGCCGCTAGTGGCAATCAATTCTTGCAAAATCGGTAGTTCGATAAGCTCTGCGTGTGGAAACAAACTCGCCAACTTCCCTGCACTCGTCCGGTAGAAGTGTGTTCGTAAAGTGTGCTTTCAAACTTACTAAAGACATCGCCAACGGGCAAGCGCAACGATGTGAATTTTTCTCTGCGTCCTTTGCGACTCTGCGGTTAAGTCACATCGAAATATTTAACCGCAGAGTCGCAAAGGACGCGGAGAGAAGCGCAGAGAAAATCTAACTTGGAGAAGATTCAGCAATGTACCAATCGAAGCACACGGCATCGAAAATCGCTGGTGTGTTTTGATACGTCCATAGCGTTATTAGAATCTTGTTCGCATAGCATTAACGTTTCCATAGACGCTGATTTGTTGGCGTTTTTACGTTTCAATCAAATAAGTATCGTTGTGGCACAAACATTGCGAAGCGGTGTGTATTAAAGAAAACTCGGTGTGAATCCGACAGGCTTCGAGGCTGAAGATTAAAGGAGAAAACGGGTATGCTTTGGACAATTCTGGTAATACTTTTGGTGCTATGGGCGATTGGATTCTTTGGCGGATTCGTTGCCAGCAATTTGATTCATCTTGTGCTGGTGGTCGCTGTCGTCGTGTTGGTCATCAACTTACTGACAGGTCGCCGCGCAGTTTAGTTTCGATTCCAAATCAGCAACAAGGGAAAAGCTTGGTGAGTGTTCAAAAGACGCTCATCAAGCTTTTTCCTTCGCGTTGATGTGTCCAAGTATCAAGGTTTAAGCAAGGTTCGTTCATCAATGGAAGTCGTGACGCGCAGTATCGGATACACATTCAATCTTTCATCCCAGTAGGGCGAACGCTCGTGAAAGAATCGAAGGCGCGTCGCGCTGCTCGCCGCAAACGCGCGGTCGGTGCGAATGCGTTCTTCAAACTCACGGCGCAAAGCCGGGTCACGACTCAACATCTCACGCGCGAGTTTCTCAAGCACATAACTCTCGCCGTACTCCTTCTGCTCAAAAGCCGAGTTGAAAAATCCCCACGTCATAAGCGAATCGGGAGCGTTGGGTTCAAGCAGTTGAATGACGACGTTCGCGGTCTGTTGTTTGACCGGAACGATGTACGAACCCGCGACGACGGTTTTCTTCATGCTGACGGCGGTTGTTTTGAAACTAACAGGGACACGGTTTTCAAACGACGCGGGACTAAACTTCAAGTCGTCAATTCGATAACCTTCGACATCGAGCGTCGCATCCGTCGCCAATTTTTTAAGTTCGACACCATGCGCGCGAAGCACATCGAGGGCGTCGCGCCACGCGGCGGGGACGACGTAATACACGGGCGGCGCAATCGTCTTGACGGGTATCACGTCGTCATAAAACGGGATTTCAAATTGGGCGGGTTTGCCGTCATAGATGACGCGCAACGCGCCGGAAATCTCGCTTAGTTCGGTGCGGGCGGCAATGCCTTTGAAGTTGAACGGGCGCGACTTGTCGCTTAAATCAAAGCCAAGCGGAAGCGTGCGCGTGCGGTCATAGACGCCGATTGATTTGAGCATCGCATCGTCCGCCGCACGAACCGCCCGTTTGAGTTTGTCCGGTTCGCGGTTGATTTCGATGAGGGTTTCGCGCAGTAAATCGTAAGTCCCGCGCACGCGCGAACGGTATGATTTGAGGCTGTGCGTTTCAATCAACAACGCGGGACGATTGCGAAGCGGAACGTATCCGGTGGCAAAGCGCGGCGTGGCGATGAAGGCATCCATGCCTTGCGCGGGTTGGCGATTGTCGCGCAGTTGAACGTAAGGCGCGAGCAGGTTTCCGTGTCGTTCGACGGCGGGGAAGATTCGATTACGAAAGGCGTCCGTCGTCCACTCGCGCACGGGTGCGGCGATGCCCGCGTGGGTGTCGAGTTGGTATGTCAGGTTGTACTGAAAGTCCGCGCCGTCGGTGGTATGGCAATCAATAAACAGATCGGGCGTCCATTGATTCCAGAGTTTGAGCCATGCCCGCGTTTCCGGCGCGTCGGCTTTCATGTAATCACGGTTGAGATTTAGATTCGTCGCGTTTGCGCGCCAGCCCATCGCGTCGGGACCATTTTGATTCATGCGATTGAACGGCGAAAAGCGTTCGTGTCCGTCCACGTTGTAAATCGGGATGAACAACACGACGACGTTATCGAGCAGAGCGGTTTCCGTTTTCGTAATGGCGATGTCGCGCAACAAAGCGAGTCCGGCATCTTTGCCGTCGGATTCGCCCGCGTGAATACAGGCTTGAATCAAGACGACGATTCTGTTTTTACTTCGCGCTGCTTCGGAGGTGAAAGCCGCATCTTTGGCGGCGATGACGAGCAGCAATTCCCTCGCTTCGCCGCTCGTCCCGAAAGAAGCGACACGGATGAGCGGCGAGCTTTGCGCGAGACGCCGACAGTACGCAAGGGTTTCGGCGTAACGGGGCGTTTCGCGGTAGTCCGTGCGCTCGGCGTATGTGCGCCACGTCATTTGGATGTTGCCTTCCGTACTCTGTGCGATGCCCAAAGCGTTAAGCAAAGCTAAAGCCATTGCACACGCGACGGTGAACCGTGAAAGTGTGAAGATTCGATTGGTGTGTGAGTTCAAAGGTATAAGAAGAAATCGAGTCAAGAGGAATCAAGCGGCGTAAGTTTTCAAAAACAGGAACACGATTACGCCCGTGATTGAGACATATAGCCAGACGGGAAACGCGAAGCGCGCGATTCGTTTATGAAGTTGAAAACGGTTCGTGAGCGACATAAACAGCGTGGTCAAAATCAGCGGCAAGGCGAGAATGGAAAGCAGAACGTGCGTGATGAGAATGAGGAAATATACATACCGGATTGCTCCCGTGCCGTTAAACGAACTGTCACCGTGAAGGTGATGATGCAAGATGTAACTGACGAGAAACAACGTCGAGAACGCGAACGCCGCGAGCATAAAGTTACGATGCGTTTCCCATTTTTTTCGACGTATAAAGTACAAGCCGACGCACATCGAAACGGCACTCAATCCGTTTAGCACCGCATTCAAAGCGGGAAGAAACGTCAGGCTGTTTTGGAAACCTTCCGGCGTCGGTTTGAAGTAAATCAGCCACAACAGAAAACCACTCGCGGCGAGACTTACCATTAGTATTCCGGCGACGGCGGTGCGCGTGTTGGTGTTTTCGGCGTTCATAAAATCTTCGTCTTCAAGCATCATCGCCAAAACAGAAGCAGCATAAAAACATAGACCCACAGGCAATCAATGAAATGCCAGTACATCGCTCCGGCATCAATCGCGGCATCGTTTGTATTTGACGAAGTGACAAAGTGACGCACGCGCCACGTCAGATAAGCGATTCCGGCGATGCCCGCGACTAAGTGAACGGCGTGGATGCCGGTCAGTAAAAAGATAAACGAGCGGTAAGGATTCGTTTGACGATAAATGCCTTGCGCGGCGAGTTCGCGCCACGCGAAAACTTGCGAGACGACGAACAACGCTCCGAGCGCGACGGTTGCCATCATCCACTTTTGCGAAGTCTTAAATCTCTCGCGCTTCCATGCCCGCCGCGCCAATTCAAAAGCGATGCTGCTTGCGATGATGAACAGGGTGCTAATCCAGAGTTGGGCGGGAAGCGCGATTGCCTGCCAGTTCGGGCGCGTGGACAAGACCATATAGGCGATAGTCAGCGACGCGAACATCATCAAAATGGTCACAAGTAAAACAACCATCCCGATGCGGTAACGCGAACCTGCGGACGCGGCATATAAATCATCCCACTCGCTATCTTCACCCCCGCGTCCATCGCCGCCGCCGCCATTACTCCCGCCACCCGTGCCGACGGGTGAGCCGGAATGCAGACGATGCCCGTTGCCGTTGGACGATGCGGATGTTTTAGGTGCGCGTGTCGGCGGATTGATAATCGTGACCAATTTATTGAACCTCGCATTCACACGCCGTCGCCTGTACCGTTCGCACCATTGCCCCGCGCCGCATCTCGGTCTATCAGAAAAGCAACGGCGTCACCGATGCGGTCTGTGACGGTCATCAGGTTGCGAACCTCTCGCTGCAAACTCTCTTGACCTTCCAAAGAACCGTAAAGCAGTTGCGCGGTCTGCTCCGCAAACGCTTCGGCGCGTGTCATACGTTCCTTGACTCGCTCAAACTCTGCTGCCGACGCTGCCGCTTGTATGGCAATCGTCTCTTTTATCAACTGAATGTCAACGGTGAACTGCGCTTGCTGTTCAATGATGAAATCCATCTGCCGTTGCCGTCGCTCGTCGTCTCTGTTTTCGCTCATGCTGTTTTCCCACCCGTCTCATCTCTAGATTGGATTTTCTCAATATAAGAACTTAAACTTTGAACCTCAAATCCATCTGCTCCACGCTTCCACCATCATTATTGAAAGTAAGATGAAGATGAGCGTCGTGGCGATAATCCATAGCCAAGCGTCGCGGGTGTTCTCCGCTCCGTTGCGTTCATCAATTACGGGCGGACGTATGCGTTTGACCCACGCACCGATGACGATTTGAAGTCCGGTGAAGATTATCGCCGCCAGTGTGATGAACCAGAAGCGCATCATCGAGTTGTGTCGAAGACCATTAACGCGAACAACAACGGCAGATAAATCACCGATGCCAGCAACAACCTTCGCGCTTGCGTTCGTGAACTATCGAAGCCCGTGCGGACGCTCGCCCACAGGTAGAACAGACCGAGCGCGAGTGCGCCGTAAAAGTAAATCATACCCGTCAAACCCAAGAGCGTCGGCAAGAGCGACACGGGTATGAGCAGCAAGGCGTAGATGATGCTTTGCTGCGCGGTCGCCACGCCTTGCCGTTCGACGACTGGCAACATGCGGATTTCGGCTTGCTCGTATTCGTCCTTGTACATCCACGCAATGGCGAGAAAGTGCGGGAATTGCCACAGGAATTGAATCGCAAATAACGCCCACGCGATGAGCGGCACGCGCCCCGTCGCTGCCGCCCAACCGATGAGCGGCGGCACAGCACCGGGAAACGCTCCGATGACGGTTGATAAAGATGTTCTGGTTTTAAGCGGCGTGTAAATAAGAACGTAACCAATCGCGGTTGCCGTTCCGAGTAACGCGGTCAAGGGGTTGACGAAGAATGCCAGATAGATGATGCCGGAAACGGTCAACGAAACGCCGAACATGGACGCGGCAAACGGGGTTAAGCGATTGGACGGAAGCGGGCGCGATGCCGTGCGCGGCATAAAACAATCGCGTTCGCGTTCGAGATACTGATTAAGCGCGGCGATGCCGCCGGATAAAAGCGCGATGCCGAACAGAGCATGAAACAGGCGCGAGAAATCAATGCCGTCCCTTGAACCGAGAGCGAATCCAGCGGCGGCGATGAGGACAATCATCAACGCGATGCGCGGCTTCGTCAGTTCAACGTAAGCATTGATTTTCGTCCGCGCGGACATGACAATCGGCGTCGTAACGGGCGCAGTTCTCGCCGTGATTATTTCTTCGGACGCGGATAAAACTGTGTTCATGCTCTAAGTAATACCAGCAAAAACCCTGCCGCACAACCGCCCGCATTTAAGAGTCTGAACGGCTGAAAATCCAAGTCGCAATCAAGTCACAATCAAGGCTCAACCGCGATGCGCGTCACAATTTTCATACTCACGCGCTCGGTTCTGCCCGCGCTGGTGAGAATCACCAACTCGCCGTTAGTGATGGTGACACGACGCACGCCCGACATCGCACGCTCCAATCTTTTACCGTCGAGGGTTTCAACAACCAACCTGAATTGCGGCGCAATCGCGGACAATTCCGCATCTTGGCTTGGCGCGGCTGGTTGCGACGGAGTTTCAGCCTGATTCGGCGGCGGTGTCGCGTCGGCGGTTTCGTTTGAAGTTGTCGGATTAACCGAAACCGTATTTTCGCTTGAAGTTGTTTCTTTACTTTCGGTCGTTTCGGTGTTTGAAGCCGATTCGGTTGGCGGCGCAACGGGCGGAAGGTTGCGGCGGCGCACAACACGCGGCGGGCGTGGTGGGCGGCGAGTGGTGCGTGCAGTGACAATCGGTGCGTTCCGTCGTCCGCCTCTATTTGAACGCGGCAGGTTGACGGCGGGTGTGGACGGGGCATCGCGTGTTTCGATTTCCGGCAGCGTGGCGGCGACATCCGTGACGGGTTCAGCGGTCGCTGATTCTTCCGGCGTGATGCGCCCACCAACGGAGTTAACTCGCCTTCCGCCGCTTGGCGTGGTTGATGATTCCGCGTTGGCTGTTTCTTCTGCCGATTGCGCGGCGGCAAGCATCGCTTCGGGTGCGAGGGCGAACGCGCCGCCGAACGTGAGGCGATACGTTCCTTCCGTGTCTCCGACGCTGCGGGCTTCGACGCGCACCAAGAGTAGTTCGGGTTGACGCAGGAAAATCGTTTTCTCTATCGCCAACGGTTCGCCGCCCGCGAACAACGTCAACTTGCTTAACGGGCGCAAACCGTCAAACGTGAACACGTCAACGTCGCCGTTGAGATTCTCACTCGTGACCGCGATTTCGAGGTCGCCCGGTAAGCCCGTGAAAACATAGTAGTGGCGGGTCAACCGCGCGTCGCCCACGTCAAGCGGCGCAATGCGTCCGGCGATGCTTGGCTCGCGTAAGGGCGTCGGCGCGTTCGCATCGGTTGACTGTGCCGCCGCGTAACACACCGTCACAAGGACGAAGCACAGAGTCAACACACAGTGCGGTATGCGTTTCATACCCGAACGCAGAATTGTTTTTATGTTCGATGAAAACGCGGTTTCAATCATAGTGTCTAACCTGAATTCGACTTGTCATAAGTCATTTCAAGAATAATCTTCGATGTGTTTATTTAGTGCGCTTAATTTTTCCCGCTTCCGGTACTGTCCACAGATACACTGTGCGATAAAGATTGCGCCATGGAACTTTCACCGATTGTTCAGGCTGCCAATCGCCCATATCGAAATCGTGCGACAGGATGCGCGTGCCGGGACGCAGTTCGCGCAATAAGCGCGGGCGCAAAAGCAGGTTGAGCGAACGCGACAGATAGAGCGTGACGACGGTCGCATCGCTGAAGTTGGTGCGAAATAAATCGGCACTCATAAAGCGCACGCGGTCACTGACTCCGGCTTGCCGCGCGTTTTCTCTCGCTTTAGAAACAAGGTCAGGATTTATCTCTATGCCGACGGCGCGGATGCCGAACTGTTTCGCCGCCGCGATTGGGATGCGCCCGTCGCCGCTGCCCAAATCGTAAAGCACATCAGTTGCTTTGATGTTTGCCATCTTCAACATTTCAGCGACGGCTTCCGGCGGCGTCGGGTAGTAAATCACGTCCGCGCGGCGGGCTTTAGGTTGGCTGGCTGGACGTTGTTTTTTGTGCTTTGTGATGCGCTTCGCCGGACGTTCGCGTTGCGTCAATGATGATGTTGATGCGACGCGCGGTGAGGTCGCGGCGCGCAAATCAATTGCCGTCAGAGCGTGCAGACACAACACGAGAACAAGCCACCATGCGCGGTGATTGAATGATGACTCTTTAAGATTTTTGATTGATAAAACTTGCGACATATCTTGCGACTTCTTTAGCCGTGACTCGTCCCGGACGCTTCGTAACTTTGTTGCCTTAGACCAAATCGTTCCGGTTGGTTAGAATAACACCCGACTGTCGTTCGCGGCTTTGCTTCGATTCATATTCATTGTTCGTTCAATGTCGGAGACGCAATCAGAGACACAATGCGATGCACGTCAATTTTAATTTCAACATACTTCAACATAAAAAGGCGGAAGGATTTTAGCTTAAATGAAATTAGCAATCATCGGGACTGGTTATGTCGGACTTGTGACCGGAACTTGTTTTGCCGAAATGGGCAATCAGGTGACCTGCGTGGATATTGACGCCGGAAAAATCGAAAAGCTGCGACGCGGCAAACTTACCATCTTTGAACCCGGTCTGGAACTTATTTTTGAACGCAACCTGCGCGAAGACCGTTTGCACTTCACCACCCAACTCGCCGAAGCCGTGACCGATAGTGAAGTCGTGTTTCTCGCGCTCCCGACACCGAAAGGCGGCGACGGTTCGGCTGATTTGTCCTTTGTTCTCGGCGTGGCGCGGGAAATCGGCAAGTTAATCGCCGCCGAAGAAAACGATGCTTATAAAGTTATCGTCAATAAATCAACCGTCCCGGTCGGCACGGCTGACCTCGTGCGCTCGGTCATCGAAGAAGCGGGACTCGCGGCGGGCGAACGCTTCGATGTCGTTTCCAATCCCGAATTTTTGCGCGAAGGTTTGGCGGTTGACGATTTTCTCAAACCCGAAAGAGTCGTCATTGGCTCGTCGAGTTCGCGCGCCCAAGCGGTGATGCACAATTTGTATGAGCCGTTCGTTCGCAACGGCAACCCGATTCTTAACATGGACGAGCGTTCATCGGAACTGACCAAGTATGCCGCCAACGCTTTTCTCGCCACTAAGATTACATTTATGAACGAAGTCGCCAATCTGTGTGAGCGCGTCGGAGCGAACGTCGAGTTTGTGCGTCACGGCATCGGCACGGATTCGCGTATCGGCAAACAGTTCCTGTATGCCGGAATCGGCTACGGCGGCAGTTGTTTTCCGAAAGACGTTCATGCCTTAAAGCGCACCGCCGCGACTTATGATTATGAATTCCCTGTGCTTGATGCCGTGATTCGCGTCAATGACCGCCAGCATGATGCACTCGTCTCGAAGGTCGTTTCGTACTTCGACGGTTCACTTGAAAATCGTCACTTCGCGGTGTGGGGACTCGCCTTCAAAGCCAACACCGATGACGTGCGCGAATCTCCGGCGCACGCCGTCATCAACGCCTTACTCGCGCAAGGGGCGACAATCACGGCGTTCGACCCCGAAGCCATTGAAACCACACGCGCCGTTCTGGGAGACACCATCGCCTACGCACACGACATTTACGACGCTCTCAAGGATGCCGATGCGTTAATCGTTTGTACGGAGTGGAACGAGTTTCGCCAACCCGATTTCACCAGATTGAAAGCGACGCTCAAGCAAAGCGCAATCTTCGACGGACGCAATCTGTTCAACCCACAAACGATGGCGGAATCCGGCTTCGACTATTTCAGCATCGGACGCCCGCAACAATTCGACGTGACAACCGCGCCCGACGGCACAAGGAAAAAGGCGCACGCCGAAAGGGGATAAGCATTACATTCATCGTAAGCTTTTATTACAACCGACAAGCATAAAGCCCGCTCAAATGGCGGGCTTTATGCTTGTCGAGCATCATCAATCCATCAACTCGTTATTGTTCAATCGGACGTGCTTTTCTCATCGGCATAGAGTCGCCGCTGCGCGAAGGAAACGAACGCGGTGCGGGTTCGGGCATACGCGAAGGTGCGGCTTGCGGCGAACGTTCGCCTTCGGGTGAGCGACCGCGACCACCGAAGTCTCTGCCCGGCGGCTTCGCTCTCGTACCACCATCGGAAGGGTTCGGGTTTGAACCGCCTGAACCGTTACCGCCGCGAGTCGGATACGGATAATAACCGCCTCTGCCGTAGCCATATCCGTAGCCGTAACCAGTCCACAGATAGTTGCGGTAACTGCTGCCATAGGGCGACGACCATCCAGAATAGAAGGGCAAGAAAGCATAACTTCCGGTGAAGCCGTCGCGCACCCACAAACCGAAAGCCGAACGATTACGCGCAAACAAACTATCGGCTGACAGACCCGCCAATGTCGAGCGTAAAGCCCTGCGTTGAATCTTGCGATTGTTGATTGCGACCTGCTCGGCGCGCTGTTTGCTCCACGATTCAAATTCTGAAACATCGTTCTTCGCAAGCTTGGCGAGTGCCGTCGCTCCGCCGTTTCCGCCGACCGTCGCTTGATTGTTGCCTTTAACTATTAACGGCGGATTGAGCGCGAGTTCGGCTCTACCTTTGCGAACCGCGACGTTGGTTGAGCCATCCGGCGCGACGGTGATGCGATAAATTCCGCTTCGCAAAAGTGAGACAACCGTGCGCGGCGTGCCGACTTTCATGAGTGCTTCATCATCGCCTACGCCGCTCGCTTCGACGATAATCGTGCCGCTCGTCACATTGAATTGCAGTTCATCCGTCGCGCTTTTGAATGCGATTTGTGTATTCTCTGCGACGCGCAAAAATGAACCGGGCATCAACAACACTTCGAGTCTTCCGGTCGCTCCGGTGCTGACGACATCGCCGCTATCGAGACTATCGCGCGAAGTGAGCGGTTGATTATCGCGCCCGCCCGCGCGTGACAAATGCACATCGCCGGAAACGAAATTGATGCCGCCCGCTTTTGCCGAAACAACGTAAGGGGAATTACTCTGCGCGGCGACTTGATTGATTGAAGCGTGCGCGAACAGAAAGGCGCACGCCAAACACGCGCTTAGACCGCGAATTGAGTTAAGGTTTTGTAGAAGGTGTCGTAGCATGATTTTATTGTTCCTCTGGAAAATCTGAAGGGAAACTATAATGGAAAGTCATCGCAAACTTTTGTCATTCACGGCTGCTTTCACGGTTGCGTTTGGTCTGATTATAAACTGCGCGGCGCAGACGGGCAATGTCGGTAATAGCGACGGCAAAAATGAAGTCAAACGAACTTATACGATTGAGAATAACGAGCTAAAGTTGCCCGCCCCCGTCGTCTTCGTCGCTGGGCGATTCATGTCAGAAATAGGAGACGTGTTCCAAGTTTAACGTTCAGTGTCGTATCGAACTCCGCCGTTTAACTTTGAACCTCAAACATTGAACTTTGAACGAACACACATCACGACTTATGAACAACGATAAAAACGAACATCCTTTTCCGCCGAAACTCATGCGCGGGCAAACGGCAATCATCACCGGAGCATCACGCGGCATCGGGCGTGCGACCGCGCTTCGCTTCGCCCAAGCCGGAGCCAACGTGTGCATCAATTATCTGAAAGACGAAGGCGCCGCCGAAGAAGTCGCGCGTCTATGTCGCACACACGATGTCGAAGCCGTGACGGTGTGCGCCGATGTCGCCCGACTAGAAGATGCAGAGATGATGATTGAAACATGCGTCCGGCATTTCAATCGGGTTGATGCGTTGGTGGCGAATGCCGGAATTTGGGAAGGAGCGGCGGTGGACGCGATGAGCGAAGATTTATGGGAGCGCGTCATCAATGCTAACCTCAAAGGAACATGGACGGTGTGCCGCGCGGTTGTGCCGGTGATGAGAAAACACGGACGCGGTTCAATCGTCATCGTCAGTTCGACCGCCGGACAACGCGGCGAAGCCGGATACTCAAATTACGCGGCATCCAAAGGCGGGCAGATAAGTTTCACTAAATCCCTTGCCGTCGAACTCGCCCCGCACATTCGGGTCAACAGCGTCGCTCCCGGCTGGGTTGATACGGGAATGAACGACGACGTTTTCACCGCTGATGAGTACAAACAAAAAATCATCGAAGCCATTCCGCTCCAACGTATGGCATCTGCCGACGACATCGCCGCGTCAATTCTCTTTCTCGCATCCGATTGGGCGCGCCACATCACGGGCGAGATTCTTAATGTCAACGGCGGCGCGGTGCTGTGCGGTTAGTTTTGTGAACGCCCATATTCGTCAAGAAGCCCTGTAAAACGCGATGTTTTACAGGGCTTCTTGACGAATTATGACCAACAATTCTGGTGGGGATGGAGAGACTCGAACTCTCAAGGGTTGCCCCACACGGCCCTCAACCGTGCGCGTATACCAATTCCGCCACATCCCCAAAATTCAATTTATCAAACAGCAATCTTTTTTCACCCGCAAGCGGCTTATGCCGGTAATAAGTTGCTCTTTATTTTACGGTGAACCTGATGGTGTCGCGTTGTTCGTGTTCGCGGCAGGTTGCTCGGTTGTCGTCGAAGCGGGCGACGGGATCGCTTCAACCGCAGCATTCGGCGCGTCCGCAGTATTAGCGGGTGGCGTGACGTTGTTCTCGGCTGGCGTTTCACTTGCGGGCGATGCAGTTACGGTTGGCGACGGCAAAGGGCTCGTGCCAGCCGGAACGCTTTCGAGGACGGAGCGCGAACCTGTCAACGCCGGAAGCGATAAGACTATTGCCAGCAACATAAACGTCGCCGCCGCTCCGATGCCGATTTTTGCCAGTAGTGTTTGTGTTCCGCGCGGTCCGAAAGCGGTGCTTGAAATCGAGTTTGTGAAAAGCGCGCCCGCGTCGGCTTTGCCCGGTTGAAGCAACACGGCGACGACGAGAACGACGCACGCGATAACGAAAACTGTGTACAGTAAAAATAACAATTGGGACGTTTCCTTTAATTCAATCCTTGATTAACTCAATCAATTTAATCTTCAGCGTTATAGTGAATCAACCGCGCGAAGCTTTCGGCTTCGAGACTTGCGCCGCCGACGAGTGCGCCGTCAATATCGGGTTGCTTCATCAGTGATGCGATGTTGTCGGGTTTGACCGACCCGCCGTAAAGAATACGCATCCGCTCTGCGCTGTCTTTATCAAAGTTTTCCGCGAGAGTCTTACGAATAAATCGGTGCATTTCTTCGGCTTGGTGCGGGGTCGCGGTGTGTCCCGTGCCAATCGCCCAGATTGGTTCGTAGGCGACAATCATAAAGTTCATATCGGAAATCGTCAAACCCTGCATTCCGCCGCCCACCTGTCCGCGCACCACCGCTTCGGCGTTTCCCGCTTCGCGTTGCGCGAGAGTTTCACCGACACAGAAGATGACATTCAGTTTCGCCGCGAGAGCCGCCGCGATTTTAAGATTAACCATCGAGTCCGTTTCACCGTATAACTGACGCCGTTCGGAATGCCCTACGATGACGTGGGTCGCACCCGCATCGCGTATCATGTCGGCGGCGACTTCGCCCGTATGCGCGCAGTGATTGCACTCGGTCGAACAATCCTGCGCCGCGATTTTGATGTTAGAACCTTCGAGACGGTCGGCAACGGTTTTAAGCGCGGTGAAGACGGGAGCGATGACGATTTCGCAATGATTGGCGTTCACAACCAGAGATTTTAAGGCAAGCGCGGTTTGCACCGATTCGCCAATCAGTTTGTACATCTTCCAATTTCCCGCAATCACAGGTTTTCTCATCGCTTTAACTAAAATTCCAAATCCTCATCATCGCTTTCAAACTCAAACTCTTCCTTGACGAGTTCACGCCATACATTCATCACGTTCTCACTCGCGTTCTTCAAACAATTCGCCACCTCTCCTGTTTCGCTTTTGAGAGCGGGAAAAGTCAAAAGCAACATCGCCAAATCACGCCAGTCAGTTCCCGCTTTCGGCTTGCCGCGTCGCGCAGTGTAGGAAACGACTTTACTCGCAATCAACGCGGCGGGCGCGAGTATTTGAATGCTTTCAACTTCTCGCGTGTCAGGTAGTTTTTCGATTGAGCGCAAATCCACTAAATGCCGATTGCCGGTTTTCTGTGTTTGATAAAGCCGGAAACCTTTGCCTTCTCCCACTTCGCGGACGCGCACCGCGATGTGAAACTTGCGGCTCAAGTGTTCGCGTATCTCTCCGGCGAGTTCTCCGGCGCGAGTCGAAAGTAAATATATATCTTGCGTCATGCGCGGTTCGCTCACATAAGCATTGACCGCCTGCGCCCCGAACAGCACCGCATCTTCGCGCCCGCGCAGAAACTCAAACACGGCTTCGTGAATCTGCGCGAGCGGCAATGCTTCCTTCATCACACATTCCTGAAATGTCAGAACACCCGCATTTAGCATCAACGTACTTTCAAGTTGCGAAGCTTCTCGCTGATTTACTTATCACTCAAAGCCGTGACGCCGGGAAGTTCTTCGCCCGCTAAAAATTCGAGCGTCGCGCCGCCGCCCGTCGAGACGTGCGTGATGCGCTCTGCGACTCCGGCTTGCGTCAAAGCCGAGACGCTATCGCCGCCGCCGACGATGACGGTCGCCCCCGCATCGGCGGCATCGGCGACGGCTTTGGCAATCGCAATCGTGCCTTCGTCGAAACCCTTTTCTTCAAACACGCCCATCGGACCATTCCAGATTATCGTCTGCGCGCCTTGTAGAGCGTCGGCAAAAAGCTTCGCGGTTTCCGCCCCGATGTCCAAGCCGACGAGTCCGGCGTTGGTAAATTCAATCGGAATCGTTTTGCGCGAATTGAGCGGGTCGTAAGAATCAACGACTTGATGATCGGTCGGCAATAAAAGTTCAACGCCCTTTTCTTCCGCGCGCCGTTTGATTTCGCGCGCAAGGTCGAGTTTATCGTTCTCAACTAAAGACTTGCCGACGGTAAAACCTTCGGCTTTGAAGAACGTGTAAGCCATCGCCCCGCCGATAAGAAGTTTGTCAACCTTGCGGTCAATAAGCGCGTTGATGACATCAATTTTGTCCGAGACCTTCGCCCCACCCAAGATGGCGACGAACGGACGCTTAGGGTTCGTCGTCGCTTTGGTCAAGTAGTTCAGTTCTCTTTCCATCAACAATCCGGCGGCGGCGCGTGCGACATGCTTCGTGATTCCGGCGGTCGAAGCGTGCGCGCGGTGCGCCGCTCCGAAAGCATCGTTGACATACAAGCCATCACACAATTCTGCAAGTTGTTTCGCAAATCCGTCGTCGTTGGCTTCTTCCTCTTTATGAAAGCGCAAGTTTTCGAGAAGCAAAACATCGCCATCTTTGAGCGCATCAACCTTCGCTTTGACCGCATCGCCAACGCAATCTTCGGCAAACTCGACGGGCTTACCCAAAACTTCCGAAAGGTGTGCGGCGACGGGATGCAATGAAAACTCGTCGTTGCGCTCGCCCTTCGGTCTGCCCAAATGCGATGCGAGAATCACGCGCGCCCCTTGTTGGGTCGCATAGTTTATCGTCGGCAACGCCCCGCGAATCCGCGTATCTTCCTCAACCTTGCCGTCCTTCAAAGGCACATTGAAATCAACGCGAATAAAAACACGCTTGCCTGCGAGGTCTAAATCTTTAATGGTGAGTTTGTTCATGAAATAGTAGGCAGAGGGCAGTAGGCAGTAGGCAGTGAAGTAGTTGCGAGAGAGCGGTAGGCAGAGCATGGATGCTTAGCACATTCAGATTTTAAGCTATGCACGATGAACATAAAAACCTGTTTCCTTCCTTACTGCCTACTGCCCTCTGCTTACTGCCTACTACTTACAAACTTCACGAGGTCGCGCACGCGGCACGAGTAGCCCCATTCGTTGTCATACCACGCGAGGACTTTGACGAGTTTGCCGCCAATGACTTTCGTGTATTCGGCGTCAACGATGGATGAGTTCGAGTTTTTGCGATAGTCAACAGATACTAGCGGTTCTTCCGAATAGGCGAGAATGCCGAGCATCTGTTCGTTCGCCGCGTCTTTCAAGGCGGTATTAACTTCTTCGGTTGTTGTCTCTTTTTCGACCTGCATCACAACGTCAATCAGCGAGACGTTCGGCGTCGGGACGCGAACCGAAATGCCGTCAAACTTGCCTTTGAGTTCCGGCAACACAAGCGCGACGGCTTTCGCCGCACCCGTCGAAGTCGGAATCATCGAGAGGGCGGCGGCGCGTGCGCGGCGTAAATCTTTGTGCGGCAGGTCGAGTAATTGTTGGTCGTTGGTGTACGAGTGAATCGTCGTCATCTGCGCGTACTCGATGCCGAACTTTTCGTGAATGACTTTGGCGACGGGAGCTAAACAGTTTGTCGTGCATGAAGCGTTCGAGATGATGTGATGCGCCGATGCATCGTACTTGTCTTCGTTGACGCCGAGGACAATCGTGATGTCTTCGCTTTTAGCGGGCGCGGAGATGATGACTTTTTTAACCGTGCCGCGAAGGTGTTTGCGCGCGTCGTCGGCGTTGGTGAAACGCCCTGTGGACTCAATCACGATTTCCGCTCCGACCGATTCCCAATCAATCGCCGCCGGGTCTTTCTCACTGAAAACCCGGAACTCGTCCTTGCCGACCTTGATTGAATTTTCACCTGCCGCCACTTCTTCATCGAGGTTGCCAAGCACCGAATCGTACTTGAGCAAGTGGGCAAGAGTTTTGGTGTCGGTTAAATCGTTGACCGCGACGAAATCGAAATCCGGGTCGCCGAGAGCCGTCCGTAATACATTGCGCCCGATGCGCCCGAAGCCGTTGATACCGATTTTAATACCCATATTCCCACCTGCCTTTTCTTCGATATGTGTTGTTGCAAAAGAAGCGAAAGATTATGTTTCCGCCGCGCGACTGTCAAGCAAGCGAACTTTTTAGAACAGGGCTAACGCATCTTAAATTGTAGAACTTTAAGTAGATAGTCTTGATTCAAG
>JANDLT010000069.1 GCA_024330265.1 Pyrinomonadaceae bacterium MAG19_C2-C3
CGGACTTTCAGTCCATCGGCAATCTATGCACTTTCAGTGCATAGTGGTTGAGTTGCCACGCGATGACGGCATCGCGCACCGTGCCTACGCTGTGCGTGTTGGTTATCATCACGGGACCTTCGAGAAAACCGGATTCTTCAACCCACGTCGTCCCCGTCATCTCGCCGTTGCCGTTAAGCGTGAACCACGCCGCGAACACTTGGTCATTGGAATCTTTGCCGCGCGGCAGAATCGCCGTCACACCCGTTCGCACGGGTCCCTTACCCGTAATCAACTTTCCCTCACCGGAGATAAGCGTTACCAATCCGACTTCGACGCCCGCGACATCCGTAATCGCGTTGAAGCGTCCCGGCGTGCCGTCGAACGGAATGTCTAGGTCGCGCGCACGCGGTTTGGTTTGCGCCATAACGCCTCCATGAAAAGCGAGGAACACTAGAATTAACCCGATGATTTGTTTCATTGTTCTCTTTCAATCGGCGGCTTACACCCATGTCCAATTCCAAGTCAAAACTTGCGCGTCCACTCTTTGAACCAGCGTTCGATGACCACTTTCTTATCCGTATAAAACTCGACGGCATCGCGCCCCTGCCCGTGCAAGACTCCGAGAAAGCTGTCCTTCCAACCGCTAAAAGGAAAGTACGCCATCGGCGCGGCGACACCGATGTTGATGCCGATGTTTCCGGCGTCGGCTTCATAGCGAAACTTGCGCGCCGCCGCGCCGCTCTGTGTGAAGATAGAAGCCGCGTTGCCATATGAACTGCGCGAGAGAATCTCAATCGCTTCATCCACGTCTGCGGCGTGAACGAGACTTAAAACGGGTCCGAAAATCTCCGTGTCGGAAAGTTCTCCCGTCGGTGAAACGTCGTCCAAAATCGTCGGCTTGATGAAGTTGCCGCCCGCGAAATCCGGTATCTTCGCCGCCCGTCCATCAAGCAAAACTTTCGCTCCTTCGCGCTCTCCTTGCGCGATTAGATTTTCGACGCGCGATTTACTTTCCGGCGTGATGACGGGACCCATCTGCATCGCTTCATCCAAACCGTAGCCGACTTTGAGCGAACCCGCCGCGTCCGTAATCGCATCGCGGAAAGTGCGTTGCGCTTCACCGACTGTGACCGCGACCGAGACGGCAAGGCAGCGTTGACCGGCGCAACCGAAGGCACTATCGCTGATAATCTGCGTTGCCATTTCCATGTCCGCATCGGGTAGTACGACGGCGTGATTCTTCGCTCCGCCCTGACACTGCACACGCTTACCGAACTCCGCCCCGCGCGCATAGATGTAGCGCGCGACGGGAGTCGAGCCGACGAAACTAATCGCCCGCACCGATTTGTGTTCGAGCAATGTATCAACCGCAGGCTTCGCACCGTGTACGAGGTTAAGGACGCCGGGCGGAAGGTTCAGTTCTTCCATCAACTCGAAGACGTGCGTGATGGCGAGCGGCACGCGCTCGGAAGGCTTGAGGATGAAGGTGTTGCCGCACGCGATGGCGTAAGGGAAAAACCAGAACGGAATCATAATCGGAAAGTTGAACGGCGTAATCGCCGCCACGACGCCGAGCGGTTGGCGAATCATAAACTCGTCAACGCCGCGCGCCACGTCTTCCAAGTTGTAGCCTTGCATCATCATCGGAATGCCGCACGCGACCTCGACGTTCTCTATGCCGCGACGGATTTCGGCACGCGCTTCCGCCACCGTCTTGCCGTTCTCCTGCGTGACGAGGCGCGCGATTCCTTCGATGTTGTCCTCTAAAATTTGTTTGAGTTTGAAGAGGTACTGTATGCGCTCTTCGGGCGGTGTGCGCCGCCAATCGGGAAACGCCGCCGCCGCCGCTTCGATTACCGCCGTGACCGTCTCGCCGTTTCCGAGCGGGACTTCAGCGAGACGTTCGCCGTTCGCCGGATTGATAATATCCGCGAAGTCGCCCGCCGCACCGCGCGACCATTGACCGTTAACGTAGTTGGATAATTGATTGCTCACGCATGTCTCCTAATTTGTGAATGATGATTGATGAACAGTTTATCGTCGCGCACCCGGTCGCTGTTCCGACTCACGCGGAATGCTGTTTAAGACAGCATCATAAGCCAAGTCCGAAGCGATGACCGCGAGCGCGTTAAGTGGAAGACTGACGGGCGTTGATTGAGAGTCTTGCTGGGCATGAGCCGAAATCACACTTCCGCACACACTCAGCACCGCAATGAGTATCAGCAGGAAAAGCTTCATGAGTGATTCTCCAATCGTTCGACCAAATGTTCATGCTTGCATTTCACTACCCCTCCGCCAACACCGTTCGGATGTCGCCAACCCGTACCCGCGCAGTCTGGACACCGGCTCACATCAATCGGTTTCGTTGATCGGACGGGTTCAAGAAACTCGGCAATCAATTCGTCAGCTTCCCCGCTCCGGTGAATCTTCGTCGCATAACCGCCGGGATTGGTGATGCCTTCTGCGCGTAACGACTCGGCATACTTCCGACATTCCTGAAGTGTGAAACAGGACAACACACACACACCCTCTGTGTTTGTGTGTGTTTCTTTATTGTGTGTTTCTTTATTGGGTTCACTTTCCGCTAGGGGTGGCATTTTTCGGACGGGTTCATTTTTCAATAGGGGTATGCGAGGTAACAACACTTTGAAACGCACACCGCGCAAACTCAAATCACGCCCTCCAACGACGTTTTCAATTCGCTGAATAAAACCATATGACTCAAGGGTGACGAGATGCTTGCGAATCTGCGTCGGCTCTATCTGGCAGTGTTCACAAAGTTTAGCTATTGAAACAACGCACTCATTAGAGTCCCACCCTGCTGACAAACGGTACAACCGCTCCATCACGACGCGCGGCGCGGGCTTCAAATCTTTTAATAGATGGTCAAGCAATTCGTAGGGAAATCGAAGATGTGGAGTGTCGGGCGGAAGCAATTTGACGGGTTCACTTTTCGATAGGGGTTGGGTTTTGCGAACGGGTTCGTTTTGAAGGGGTTCAGTTCGGTTTCCGATAGGGGTACGGGTCGGGTTTTCGACAGGGGTTATTTTCCGAACGGGTTCACTTTTTAGCAAAGGTTGCGCCTCCTTCGCTTTCTTGCGCCGTGCGTCATCAACCGCATACAGGTCGGCAATACCAAGCAGTTTAGGTTTCGATTCCGGCATCTTGCAAAGTCTCCGGTGGTACTAAATTTAAGTTGTTAGTGGCGGCGACGATTAGAGCAGTACGGCAGCGTTTGACGATTTCACGCGGTACGCCTTTGGTCAGTTTATGAAGCTCCGTAATCGTTGCGTCCTCAAAGAGCGGGGTAATGCGTCCAGCGACGCGCAGGCGGTATTCGATAAGCCCGCGGGTTTCGTCGGGTGTAAGCGGGTCTAATGTCATCATCGCCGCAGCCCGCGAGAGTAGAGCGCGTTTAAGGCGAAGCTTGTTGCGTAAGTTGTTTTGCCCTACAAGCACGATTTGTACGAGCTTTGCCGACGCTGATTCAAAGTTCGTCAACTGCCTGATAAGTTCAAACTGTTTCCCTTGAAGCAACTGCGCTTCATCAATTAATAGCACCACATTTTTGCCTTCGGCATAGCGCGAAACGAGATAGTTCTCAAGTTCGCGCATTTGGTCAAGCTTCGTCCGGCGACGTGGCAATTCGCATGAGTCGGTTATGCGCTTTAATAGTTGCAGCGCACTTGTTTCGTCCGGGTTCGTGATGAGTATAACCTCATGGCTCTCCTCGTCGCGGTATAGGTCATATAATCGGCGCACAAGCGTTGATTTGCCATGCCCGATGTCGCCATAGAGAACGGCAAGACCGGCGCGGTCATCAATCGTAAAGCGAGTGAAAGCAAGGGCTTTTGCATGCTGTGACGTGAAGTAGAGATAGCGCGGATCAGGAGAAAGCGCGAAGGGTGGTTCGTTCAGACCGTACCGTGCAAGTAATGTGTGGGTGGTCTTGACTGTACTCATAAGAGTCGTATATCACAGACGCTACTCATTCGGCAATGAAAATAACACTATACCCGCCATCTCATAATAAAACCGTCTACATTTAATTCACACCAAAGCCGAAATGGTACCCAACGACTAGGTTGTGTTGACATTTCATGCTAACGGGCTGAGCGGTAACAGGTTGTTCAATCCGAGTACTTTGTCTGCTCGTGTGGTCAATCTGTTCCGTATGAACCAGTACCAGACCTCGTAATTTGAAATGTCAACAGAACCTAACGCTCTCCTGTTTTTCAAAAGACGGTTTATGTTGGTTGTCTGCCTCTTTGGTTTCCGTGATTCTGACACCGATGTTGCCGGTTAAACTCTTCTTCTACTGATGAGACTGATGACGGCGACAAAGAGAGCCGCGCCGATGATCGACCAGATGACGGGAAAGTGGGTAGAGAGGTGGTGGGCAGCCGCCGGGTCGTTGCGCGCGAACAGTGTGATTAACTCATCGCGCCGGGCTAACAACGGTCGAAGTTCCTCGCGGTGCTGTTGGTTCAAGGCTCCGTCTTGTTCGCGGTCAATCTCAGTTCGTAATGCCGTGAAAAAGTCGCTCGTTGCAATGCGCGACGGTTCATGCTCACCGCGACGCGCATCAATCGCGGCACTCGCCAGCCGGTTCTACATCTGACTTAATCCGAAAGCTGCTTGCGCCGCGTCGCGCTCATCTGCACGCTTACGCGCGGTCAACCACATCGGAACCAATCCAAGCAAGAACCGCCGAGTAGCACGGCGACGTAGATGCCGATACGTTTCAAAAACTATTTCGATGATTACTTGTACTTTTGTCCCTTGCGCCTTTTGCTTCACTCATCATTATTCATCAAACGCCATCCGTTCATTTTGAAACGACCCGCAGCTTTTTCATCGTCACGGAAACGATTGGCGCATCACCGGCAGAGCGGCTATATGCGACCCAATAACCGGCTGTCGGATAACGCACGAGTTTATACACGCGCCCGTCCGCCACAGCTGGCACATCTTCGCCGAGTACGGCAAGGGCGGTCGGCTTGGAGTCGCTCTTTCCCGTATAGGTGATGGAGACGGCATTCGCTTTTCCGTCTTTGTCATAGAAGACCTGCACGATCTCGTTATCGGAGATGAGGAAGAAATCTTGTTTCTCGCCTTTCGTCTCCGGCTTGCCGAGTTTCTTCCGCACTTCGTCCGCGCTCATCCCGATACGCACGCCTTTGTAATCCTTAAACTTCGGCTCACTCACCGCATCCGTACCACCTGCCTCTTCATCGGCAGTAGCCGATTGAGACGTTTGCTCTTGCGCGCGAACACCGGGCGCGCCGAGTGCAATCGTCAACATCATTAACGGGACGAGTAAAAATCCAACAACAAGTTGACCTTTAATCTGATAAGTCATGTTTCACCTCCACTGTGTTTTATGTGAATCACTGTACGCGCGAGTTTAGAAAGACCGATTGCTTTGCTCGTCATCACTTCTGCGCGGCTTCATCTTTTTCATCCGGCTTCTTCGCCTGTTGCGGGGTGAGCGGTTCGGTCTTGCCGCGTGCAAGTGCCTGACCCGCACGAACGTCGGCGACCCGCATGACGAACTTCTTCTCGCTGCTGACGCGCTCAAGCATCTGCCGCAGCGTCGCATCTTCGAGTTTTGGGGCATCAACGCCGATGCCTGCCATCTCCTCGCGCAACCGCTCGATTGTGTTCGTACCGCGCTCATAAACATCAGGGTATAGACGCAAGGTCGCACCTTCGACGACCTGCGTGTCGTAGTTGATGTCAACCGGCAAAGGTTCATCCAAATCCAAGACGATGCGCTCGGAACTGTCTCGCGCCCGCTCGATTTTCTGAGCCGCTTCCGGCAGTGCGCGTGCGGTCGCAATCTTCCGCGTCAAGTCGAAAAGGTCTTCGCGGCGCACACGTATGCAGCCGTGCGAGACGAGGTTGCCGATGTCTGAGGGCGACTGCGCCTCGTGAATGAGGTAAGCGTCGCCTAGAGGAATCTTGATTTTGCCGAGCGGGTTGCGCGGGTCGTCCGCCGGGACGCGCTCAAACGGTTCGACCGAAGACGACTGGCGCACCCACGCGCTGTCCGGCGGAATCCACGCGGGATTGAGGATGATGCGGTTGGCTTCGCGTTCGCCAATAGGAATCGGGAATGCTTTACGCCCGACGCCGACGTGGTACGTCGCCACCTCTTTATCGCCTTGCCACAAAGTCAGCAGGAACGCCGGGACGTTGACCGTGATGCGAATGTCGCCATTCCCCGCTCTTAGGGAAGCCTGCACGATTCTGCCGCCCGTCGCTTTGTCGGAGCGCGTGGACTCGTCCGCCCTTAACGAGTCGCTTCCCTGCGAGTTGTCGGCAATTTGGTTCTGGTTGGAGCCGTTGGCGGTCTGTGATTGCGGCGGCGTCGAACCGATAGCGTTCTGAGTCGTTAAAGCAATCGGCTCGGTTTGCTTCGTGCCATTCGGGTAAGAGGCTCGCGCCCAGACTTCGCCCGCGAAATCCTCCGGCGTCTTGATTTCAGTTTGGAACGTACCAGTCTCTCCATCCGTCGGCTGCCTGAGAGTCTTGAGTTCGACGAAAAGTTCGTCGGAGATTACGGGTCGGTAAAGCAGCTTAACCTCGCTTGCGCCGGGTGCGCTGACGGTGAACGTCACGGCGTCATTCGTCGCAACTTTCCAGCCGCCTTCGCCCTGCTCGACGGGCGCGAGGGTAATCGTCGGCTCACGCGAGACGTTCTGCGATGCCGCGTCCTTGTTACCGTTGAACAAACTGGTTTCAGAGTTTCTTCCGGCACGCTGTTCAGGTGCCACGCACGCGCTTGCAAAGACGGCGAGCGACAGAAGTGCGATAAGCGTTGTGAGTCTCATGGTTTTGTTGACAAACAATTTCGTTCTCCTCAGTACGGCGTGCGGATGATGGTCGAATCGCGGCACGCCCCTTAGTCATGCTAAGTCTCTAAACTAGACTAAACAACAGTATGATTACTCAGATGGCGTGAGTGTTTTCACTTATCGTTGATTCTCCGTCCCTTGCTTAGGCGCGGTGTTAATGTAGGTATATCCGCTTACAAGTTGTAAGTGATTGTACGGATGCGCCCCTCGCCTCTTATGTTTAATCTAAACTTACACGGCGAAACTTTTCGCCCGGTTGTTCTTCGGTTAGTGATTTTTAGGTAAGGAGAGATTGAAATGATTTGGACAATAATTGTTGTGCTCTTGGTACTGTGGCTTCTCGGCTTTGTCATTGATGTCGCGGGTGGCTTTATTCACTTGTTGCTCGTCGTCGCGCTTGTCGTCCTAGCGATCAACTTTTTCAGGGGGCGTAGCGCAACCTAGCTTCGTAGCTATAACTTCGCGCTTTTGATTCTTCTAAAACTGACGGGGTGAAGGCAGCATAATGTGGATTTAGTCTTTCTGTTCTCCGATTCATGGGTGCGTTCGATTGTCAGATTTCTTCGAGGTCTTGGATTCTTCGCTCCCTTTCTCACCGAGGCACTCGACTCCTCATTCTTCTATATTCCGCTTGGCACGGAGTTGTTGCTGATCGGTTTGATTAGCGCGCACCATGACAGCCTTATGTGGCTCATCTACCCGGTGATGGCAGCCGCAGGCACGACCGTGGGCGTCTCTTTACTCGACCTCGTGACGCGCTGGGGCGGCGAAGAAGGGTTGGAGAGATTCGTCAAACCGGAGCGGGTGGAGTGGCTTAAATCTAAGTTGGAGGGCAGAGTGGGTTGGGTATTGCTCATCGCCAGTATGTTGCCGCCGCCCGTGCCGTTCAGGGCGACGGTGATGACCGCCTCCGCCTTGCAAAGCCCCAGAAGCCAAATGCTTCCGGCGATCTTCGGCGGTCGGCTTGTGCGCTACAGTGTCGAGTCGGTGCTGATCTATTACTTCGGTCGCAGGCTGCTCGCATTTCTGAATTCTGACGTGATCGACTACATCGTGTACGCGATGATCGCGGTGGCAATCGTCGGCAGCATCGTCTTGTTCTATAAGTGGTTCGTGAGCAAATAGCATCAGCCCGCCGTCTTGATGTTAAAACGGCGGGCTGATTATTTGTGTGAGAGATGCGCTCCGGTTTGTCCGTCGCGGACTCTCACTACTTAATCCGCACGGTGACGAAGATGTTGTTCCCGCTCCGGTTGATGAGCATCAGGACGGGACGCCCACTCTCCGTCTGCAACGCCGCGCGCAGTTGCTCGATTGAAGTGACAGCTTGACGGTTGAGTTCGAGGATTACGTCGCCCTGCTGAACGCCTGCTTCAGCGGCGGCACCTTCGGGGTCGAGGTCGCGCACGACCAAGCCTTTCGTGCCTTCCGTCAAGCGCAGTTGCGACGCGAGTTCCGGCGTCACGGGTTGGACTTGGACACCGAGTTTTCCGCCCGACGCATCGCCGCCGCCGCTCGCGTCGCCCTTCGCCCCCGCTTCATTCGACGCGCGTTCGCCAAGCGTCGCGCTCAACTCCTGCTCACGTCCGTCGCGCATGACCGTGAACGTCACGCCCGCCCCGGGTTGCGTACCGGCGACGCGGTTGCGGAACGAGTTGCTGTCGCCCACCGTCGCGCCGTTGAACTTCGTGATAACGTCGCCTTGCTTCAGTCCGGCGTTAGCCGCGCTGCTGCCCGCTTGGACGCTGCTGACGATGACGCCGCTCGAATCCTTCATGCCGAGACTCGCCGCGATGTCGGATGACATGGGCTGGACGGTGACGCCCAACACACCGCGCCGCACCTTGCCCGTCTGCATCAACTGCTCCATGACGTTCTTCGCCATGTTACTTGGTATGGCAAAGCCGATGCCGATGTTGCCGCCCGACGGTGAAAGAATTTGTGAGTTGATGCCGATGAGTTCACCCGAAGTGTTGACGAGCGCGCCGCCGGAGTTGCCTTGATTGATGGACGCATCCGTTTGCAAGAAATCTTCAAAGCTGCCGTCGGATAAACCCGTTGCGCGACCCTTCGCCGAGATGATGCCGGAGGTCACGGTCTGACCGACGCCAAGCGGATTGCCGACCGCGAGCGCGACATCACCGACGCGCACATCATCGGAGTTGCCGAGCGCGACCGCCGACAAGTCTTTCGCTTCGATTTTCAAGACCGCCAAGTCCGAAGGCGCGTCCGAGCCGACGAGTTTCGCGTCGAAGGTGCGATTGTCGGTCAACTGCACTTTGATTTTCTCCGCTCCGTCAATGACGTGATGGTTCGTCAGGATGTAGCCGTCATTGCTGACGATGACGCCCGAACCCAGACCGCTCCGACGCTGGGGCGTTGGCGGTTGCTGCGGCATGCGATTGCCGAAAAACTCGCGCAGTCGCGGGTCATCCATGAACGGATGCTGTTGCGCCGCACGCACGCGACCTTCCGAGCGAATCGTGACGACCGCCGGAGCGACGCGGCTGACAATCGGCGCAAAGGAATTTGACGATGCGACACTACGCGGCGCGTCGGTCGCATCGGTGTCGGTCGCACTGCTGATAATTATTTCGTCCGCTCCGAAGACCCTTTCGGTCATTTCGTCGCCGAACAACACGCCGAGTCCGAAGGTCGCCGTCAGTGCTAAGGCGGCTAAAGATATGCCTGCTTTTTTCCCTGAAGAACTCATTTCTCGTAACCCTTTCTTTTCCCAAAGTGATGAATGATGAATGATGAATGATGAGTTAAAAACAGGCGTGTATTCACTCCTCACTTCCAAGTGCGTGTCTGAAAAATCCTCTCTTGTCGCTGAAGGCGACGGATTCAATAGCGTAGGGCAACGCCCTACGTCTTTGTCAGATTTCATCCCGACCTTGAAAGGGTCGAATAATCCGGCTCAACACCTGACGTAGGGCGATGCCCTACGCTATTGAATTTATCCCCTTCGGGGAAGAGGAACTTTTCCGAACACGCGCTAATTGTTAGCTGGCTCGCTCATCAGCCGTTTCGCCTTCGACGCGCAAGTTGTTCGTGACCTCAAAGACACCCGGTACGCCGCGCGCCGCGATGTAGGCGAGTTGCGCGTCACCTTTGTTACCGACCATGCCTTCGAGCGTCACACGTCCGCGATTGACGATGATGTGCAGCGAAGGATTCGCGCCGAGCGCGTAGCGGTAGAGACTGGCGGTGTTAAATACCGTGCGGTAGGTGCGAAGCCGTATGTCATCGTCGAAGCTTGAGAGCGGCAGGACTTCGATATTGTTGACGACCTGCTCAATGCCTTCGAGATTCTTCACGCGCCGCTCCGCGCTGCTGCGCGTCGTCGGACGCACGACCTGCCCGTAGAGCGTCACGGTTGAGCCTTCGACTTTGTATGCGAGATTGTCGAAGACGCCGTAGTAGGGGAGCGTCACGAGTTCTTTACGCACCTTCTCGCCAACCTTGTAGTTTGTCGTAGTGTCTTTACTCGACGGGGCGGCGATTGCGACCGAACCCGTGAGGGCGAGTATCGCGGCGAATGCCAATAATCTGCTTTTAATGTTTTTCATCTTTTGTTCTCCTAAAATGTTTTCTGCGCGTCGCCTGTAATTTGGTACGCGACGCTTCTTTTGCGTCTCCATTTTGATGTTGACCCGCGCCCACGAAACGTAAAAAGACGGTCAGCGAAGCTTAAAGTTTTGTCAGGATGAATCACCCGCAGCTTGACGTTTCTTTACATAAGCGGAGACAGGCTCATCGGTTAGAATGGGCATCTTCAATTAAGGTCAAACCGGCGTCGCGCGTGGTACGAGATGCACGACAGCCGTAAGGAGTGAAGTGATGGAGCGTGTGTTAGTCATTGATGACGACGTGGAACTGTGTGAACTTGTCGCGGAATACTTGGAGCCGGAAGGCTTCGATGTTGATGTTGCCGACGACGGTTTGGAAGGCGTCGGGCGTGCGCTGGCGGGCGACTACGCGATTATAGTTTTGGACGTGATGTTGCCCGGCATCAACGGCTTTGAAGTCCTGCGGCGCGTGCGCGCTAAATCTCGTACACCCGTGCTGATGTTGACGGCGCGCGGCGCGGACGTTGACCGCATCGTAGGTTTAGAACTCGGTGCGGACGATTGAGCTAAATCAGAACATAAAACATTGATACACAATGAACAAATGAATGTAGGGGCAGGGCTTGTCCCTGCCCCTGTTTTCGGTGGCGCGAGGCAAACGGGCAGGGACAAGCCCTGCCCCTACAAATGTACCGATGTCGCGTGTTTCGATTTAGAGCGAACGCCGATTGATTTGCAAGACCTTGTGCGCCAAGTTGCCGCTGACGCTGACTTCGAGGCGCGCGGTCGCAACCAAGCGTACAGGTGGTCGCAACTGAAGCCTGTCGGTGGTGGCAATCAAGCAGATTTGATTCGCGTTCATGTTCCCTTACCGTCGACACCGAACCCTGCGCCCCGTGCGACATGAACGGAGGTGGCGCGGAGACGCAGAGCGCGGCTGACGATGCGACGAACGAGACTAATTTAATGGGAAGGCGTCAGGCGTGCGAGAGTATGACTACTCACGGCGCATAAGTAATTACACCTATATGGAGAACACACCAAGAAGTGGATTGGCGAAGATTGTAGGGGCGGGGCTTGTCCCCGCCCGTGTTCGCGCTAGCCGGGCGGCGGGCAGGGACAAGCCCCGCCCCTACGATTGTTCCGCTCCACTTCTTGGTGTGCGCGGCATATAGAAAAAGTGATGAGTGATGAGTTGAGAACAAGTTTTCAACTCATCACTCATCACTTCCCCGTGAGAGGACATAGCGGGCGATTTCGACCCGGTTACCGAAGTTCTTTTTGGCGAGAATGTGACTGATGTGGTTTTCGACCGTGCGGACGCTGATGTTCAATTCACTGGCAATGTCTTTATTGCTCAAGCCTTGCGCGACCGCCCGTGCGATGCGCTCTTCGGCTTCCGTCAGTGCTTCGTCGTGAAACGCAGGAGAATCGTTGTTGCTGTTACCGCCGACCATGCGCGCGATTTCGGCGTGTGTGCGCTCGACGCGGTTGAGTATGCCGGAGACGACCGCCGTCAGTTCGTCCGGCTCGAACGGCTTGGTCAGGTAAGCATCAACACCCGCGCGGAAGCCTGCAATGCGGTCGCTCGTGTCATCTTTCGCGGTGAGGAAAATCACGGGGACGAGTGCGCTACGGGGTGAAGCGCGCAACCCGCGTGCGAGTGCGTAACCGTCCATCTTCGGCATACGAATATCGCTGATGACAAGGTCGGGTAAGGATTCGGCGGTGCGCGTAAGTGCCTCCGCGCCGTTGCGCGCTGTCGTCACGTCGTAGCCTTCGGCGCGCAGACAGACCGCGATGGCTTGTAAGAGACCCGGCTCATCCTCGACAACTAGCAATCTTTTAGACATTTGCATTCTCCTTGTAGGAGCCGGAAGTCAGGAGTCAGAAGCCAGAATACAAGGCTGGCTTCTGACTCCTTATTCTGGCTTCTGACTTCTGGCTCCTGACTCCTCTTCTTCCCACACCGGCAACCGCACGGTGAACGTGCTTCCCTTTCCGGGTGCGCTCTCAACGCTGATAGAGCCGTTCATTAAATCAACCAAGCGACGTGCGACGTATAAGCCTAGTCCCAAGCCCGCCACTTCCGTATATTCTTGCCCGTCCGCATCATCCGGCGTGGCTTCGTTCATGCTGCTCGAATTGGCGGAACGTCCGCGAAAGAACTTGTCGAAGACGTAAGGCGCATCTTCCGTAGGTATGCCGCGCCCGGTGTCGAGAACGTTAATGACCGCTTCCATGTCTTCCGCACGCACCGACACGGTGACACTTCCGCCGTCAGGCGTGTACTTAATCGCGCTCTCAATAAGCTCGCAGATGACGCGCCTGAGTGCCGTGTAGTCAGCCCGCACGAACGGCAACGTCTCCGGCAGTTCTAAGTTCAACGTCTGATTGCGCGCCTCCGCCGCGAAACGGCTGCTCATCAAACAGGCGCGCGCGATTTCCGCCGCATCAACCCGCTCCGCCACGACGCTGAATGTTCCGGCTTCAATCTTCGATAAATCAATCAGCTTCACGACGAGGCTGATTTCACGGTCGCACTCGGCGGCGATGATCTCCAGATAATCGCGCCGTTCCCCCTCGCTCGTCCCGTCGCGCAGCATCACGCGCGTTAAGGTTTTAATCGTCGTCAAAGGCGTGCGAAGTTCGTGCGAGATGCCGCCGACGAACTCGGATTTCAGACGGTCGAGTTCGGTCAACCTCGCCTCGCGCGCTTCGGTCTGTTCCGCCATCATGTTGAACGCCGCGCCAAGTTCAGCGACTTCCGCGATGCCCCTCGTCGGCGCACGCGCGCTCGTGTCGCCTTCGCCAAAACTTTGCACGGTGAACCTCAAGCGGCGCAAGGGCGTGGCAATCCCTTTCGTGATAAAGAGCGCAGCACCGGTTGCGCTCAAAAGCGCGAGCAGGCTGAACAGCAAGTAACCCGTGAATTGCCGACGCGCGGGAGCGCGGACAATCGCGCCCGGCGCACCGACGGCGACAACGAAGTTCGTCTCGCCCGCGCGTGCCAGTCCATAGATGCGTTGCACTCCATCAAACGGGCTGACGACTTCAATCGCAGCGGCGGGTCTTTCGCCTAAGGCATTCACGAGCGGCGCGCCGGTGGCGGCGGTGATGTCACCGCTACCCTTTAGATTCTGACTCCGATAAATGATTCGTCCGCGTGAATCGAAGACCGCGAAAACTTCACCGTTCGCCGGCTCAAGGTCACGGAAAAAGTCTCTGACCGCCGCGCCGTTCACACGCGCGATGGCGACGCTGCCGGTTTCGATGGGAGTGCCGAGTGCGAGTCTCGGTTCCGCCGCGTTACCCGTTTGTAAATCCGTCGTCACCGCCCACATCCGACGACGGCGGACATCATCGAACAGTTCGCTGATGAGTTGGGTCGAAAGCGGTTCGGCGTCGGCGGGTTCGGAGATGTCCGTGCCGCCCTCAGGGTTGATGACGCGCACATCAACCCAGGTGAGGCTCGTCGCCGTGATGCGAAGCGTCTCCGTGACATTCGCGCTTCTTCGCTGTGCGATGGCATAACGCGCGAGCGTCGTCAGTTGCTTCTGTTGGGCATCAACCCAACGGTCGAGCGACACTGCCGCCAGTTCTGCGCGCTGCTGCACCGAGTAATCGAGTTGCCGCCGACTCGCCGTCCACAATCCCCACAGGGCTAAAGCCCCGGCGAGCGCGAGCGGTGTGGCGACGCCGAGTGTCAATGCCAGTAATCGCCCGCGAATCCCCACTCGCTTCCACCTCTTTCCTCCTCAAGACCTGACCGACTTCCGCACTCAAAACTACGGGGTGACACCTGTTCAAGCTACCCGCCGCAAGCGGTCTTGAGCAACAGTGAGATTACTTACATAGTGAGTGTAATTACTCACTCTCATGATAGTGGTCAGTGGTCAGTGGTCAGTGGTCAGTAAAAACAAAGACCGGCACTCATTGACGTTCAACTTTATGCTTGACATCTCAATCATAAATCCCATGCTTCACTGACCACTGACCACTGACCACTGACCACTGACCCCTTTTTCATCAAAGTTACTCATCAACTATCAACGGGAGTCTGACGGTGAATGTCGCGCCGCGTCCTTCGCCTTCACTTTCGGCTTCGATGTTCCCGCCGTGTATCTCTACGATGTGGCGCACGATGGCGAGTCCCAAACCGAGTCCGCGCCGACTTCCACCTTCTTCGATCTGGTAAAAGCGTTCAAAAATATGTGGGAGAAACTCCGCGCAAATCCCGACGCCGGTATCGCTGACACTCACCCGTGCGTGAGAGTCAATGTATTCCAGTTTCACCGCGACGCTGCCCCCCGACGCGGTGAATTTGACAGCGTTGGACAGCAGATTCCAGAAGACTTGTTGCAAACGGTTGGCGTCGGCAAGTGCTTCGCACAAAGTAAGGTCGAACGCGGTTTCGAGCTTGATGTTCTTCGCCTCAGCCGCCGGACGCACAACTTCAATCGCGGCTTCGAGAACGGGGATGAGCGGTATCGGGCGCGCGGTCGTGCGAAGTTTGCCGGAGACGATGCGCGAAACATCGAGCAGGTCTTCGATAAGTTGCGAAAGCAGCTTGACGTTGCCGATGAGCGTTGCGTGTGCCTGCGCGGTCGTTTCCGCGTCGAGGTTGCCGGAGGCGAGCATTCGCGTCCACATCAACATCGAGGCGAGCGGCGTGCGGAGTTCATGCGAGACGGTGGCGAGAAACTCGTCTTTAAGTCGGTTGGCTCTCTCGGCTTCCGTCCGCGCTTCTTGTGCCGTCGTCAGCAGCCCCGCGCGTTCCATTTCCGCACGTCTGCGTTCGGTGATGTCCGTGAACATACCAAGCACACCGAGCAACGTGCCGTCATCGTCGAAGATCGAACTTGTCGAGACATGCACCCAAATTTCCGTGCCGTCTTTACGGCGAAAGCGAAAGTCGGACGGTTCGCTGTCGCCGTGCTTCTTGTTCTCGAACCTTCGCACCGCTTCCGCTTTGTCTTCATCGAAGATGTGATCGAATGAAGATTTGCCGATCATCTCGTCACGCGCGTAGCCGAGCATCTCCGCCATTCGCAGGTTGACGAAGCTCGTCCGCCCTTCGGCATCAATCATCCAGATGCCTTCGCCCGCCGTCTCGACGATGCGTCGGTAGCGGTCTTCCGACTCCTGCAGACTCCGCGCCGCTTCTTCGACGCGCCGTCGGGACGAGTGTAGCGATTGACTCAGCAGCGAGATCATCACGCCGATACCGACGAACAAAGACATCACGGCTTTGTCTTTCGGGTCGTAGATGACGAGCGAGTGAATCGGCTCGATGAAGAAATAGACGCCCGCGAATGTGCTCAAAGAAGTCGCCAGCAGCCCCGGACCTAAACCGCCGTACCACGCGCTCGTCATCACGGCTAAAGTGAACAACAGGAGCGGTGCCTGCTCGACGAGCACGGGCTGGAGCAGCGAACGGCAGATGATGATGAGCGCGACGCTTAACAAGGCGCAGCCATAGCGCAGCAGAATTGGATGAGGCGTTTGGCGGAGCATAGTCATCTATTTTGACAAGGGGCAAGAGCGGCAGTACAGGGAAGTATAAGTATCATCATCTGCGAAACAAAGACTGACGGTCTATCCGCCCGCATCCTTCATCAACTATAATCGTTTTCTTCATTCGCAATCGTGCGTCCGCACCCGTGAGTAGAAACACTTATGTCGTATAGGTATTCACACTCTCGCCCTCACCATGCGTCTCGACATACCTTGAACGTTAAATTTTTATCAACTGTTCAAGGAGACCCAAAATGCAGATAACAGTTACGAAGATTCGCAGTGCGAGTCAGACGTTGTTCGGAAGTCTGATTAACGATTGGAAGATGCTGACCGCCGCGCTTGTTTGCGTGCCGCTACTATTCACCGCGTGCGCGAGCGAGTCGCCGAAGGAACGTGCGGCGGAAGTCGGCGGCGTCACTGCCGCGCAAGTCATCAACAACCCGAACGCTTACGTCGGCAAGACCGTTACGGTGAGCGGCGATGTCGAAGAGATTCACAGCCCCCGCGCATTTAACATGGACAGCGGCGCAAGCTTAGGCGAACTACTTGTCTTAGGGCGCGAGCCGTTCCCGCAAGTGCCTGACGGCGGCAATCGGGGTTATGTCATTAACGATACGGCGACCGTCACCGGCACGGTTAGGATGCTCGTCACCGCCGAAATCGAACGCGAACTCGGTTGGGACTTGCAGCCGGAACTCGAAGCCGAGTTCAATGCCAAGCCGGTGCTCGTCGCTCAGACCGTCGGCTTCAAGTCGAACCCGAATCGCAGCCAGATGAATACGAACGCGAACACGAATGGCAACGCGAACATGAATGCCAACATGAACTCCAATACGAACGGCAACATGAGCGCGTCGAATGCCGACCCGATCACGGACATGCTCGTCATCGTCACGCCCGTTGATCGAACTCCGCTCGTTGGCAGGCGCGTGCGCTTCACCGATGTGAAGGTGCAGAAGATGGTTGGCGACCGTGGCTTTTTCATCGGCGCGAACGATAATCAACGCTTCTTCGTCCGCCTGACGAAGCCATTGGATACGGGACGCGCCGAATCAATCGTCAACGTCAATCAAGGACAGGTGCGAACTCTGGGCGGAGTCATCCGGCAGTTGCCGGACATCGCAGAAGTCAGAGGGCAGTGGGGATTGAACGCGCAGGAAATCACGGCGTTGGAGCGCGACCGCGTGTACCTCGAAGCGGATACGATTGAATTGGTGGAAAAGAATCCTTAATAACAAACGCGGCGGTCGCAGTCACACCGGAGCGTTCGTTAATTACCGTAGTGAATCCGTATTACCGCAAGTCGCGGCTTCTGGTGTCGCCAACACCGGAAGCCGCGACTTGCGCGAAGCCTCAGACCGTTACATCAACCTGAGCCTCGCGTGTGAACCGAAGAAGAGTGGCAAGGTAAGTACCTGACCATAAGTTTTGTGGGATATGAAAATGCTTTCAACCAGTAGTCATGAGTTAAGCGAAGATGATGTTTAACCCTCTTGCTTTGCGTAACTTTGCGTTTTATCTCTTCGCGTACCTTTGCGACACTCTCTGGAATAGCTATTTATTCAGCCAAGTAGTATCGCAAAGGGCGCGCAAAGCCAAGACGCAAAGTTACGCAAAGAGGAATCCTTCTTCAACTCATGACTGGCGTTAGTTAGTTGGCAAAAGGAATTTCTTTGTACCGAAAAACTTTTGCTCAGGTACTTATGAGATGGAAAAGAATCATCAAGCGCACTACTGGTGTTGACGGTCGTGTTGCTTTTGCTGCTCATCCGGAGCGTTGGCATCGAGCCGCGCCTCGTTGACGAAAGAGTTGAGACAGCCGACATTCCAAATCTCCCCGCCGCTTGGGAAGGCAGCGTCCGTGTTCATACTGCGCCGTAATCTCTTTCGCGTCACGCACGGCTTCCAGTGTATAAATTGGTCGTGTCTCAGAATTTATGCTGAGGTGAAATGGAGACTCGGACAAGCTATTCTTTGAAGTGTGTGCTTTGAAGAAATCACTTGTCCGAGTTGTGCCTCTCGACACGTTAAGAAGAATGGCACAACTGCCAACGAGAAACAAAAGTATCGGTGCAAAGCGTGTCTCCGACAATTCATCACCCGCTATACCTATCAAGGTTGCGTCAAGTTTGTCCGTGACCTTGTGGTGCCGATGACGATCAACTCAAGCGGCATCCGCGACATTTCGCGCGTGCTTTCCATCAGCACTAACACCGTCATGAAAACGATTCGTCGGGCGTGCCGCACAAGTCACTGAACCGCGTCTGCCGCCACGCATCAAAGACTTGGAAGTTGATGAGATGTGGTCATTTATCCGTGCTAAGTCGGAACAATGTTGGCTGTGGTACGGCTTCAATCGCACGACCAAGCGGATTGCCGCTTACGTTCTCGGACGGCGCACCGACAAATCATGCGCCCGGTTGGTGGAGAAGTTGAGGGCGTCTCGAATCAAGAACTACTACACGGACAATTGGCAGTCTTACGCTAAGTCTTTGGACACCATGCACCACTACATCGGCAAAGACGGAACACAAAACATCGAACGCCACAACCTCAACTTCAGGACGCACATCAAGCGGTTGCATCGCCGAACAATTTGCTTTTCAAAGTCAGCCGAAATGCACGAAGCAGTCATCAAACTCTACGTCAATCACTTGAATGCTTGGCAGCATAAATTGTGAGACACGACCAAGCAACGCTCATGAACTTACATCCGAGTACAAGCTTTACCGCATAAAGAATCTTAACCGCGATCACCCGGAGTATTACGCCAATCGTGATCGCATTAGCAAACTCAGTTACAAGTTGCGGAAGCCGGTGACGGTCATCCAGAGGGACGGAGTGCCGCATCTCGTCGTCCGTGCCGATGCGGAAAATGTACCTCAGATGCTGAAGGTGGTGCAGGCGATTGTGTACTTCGAGCCGCTCCCCGGCACCTTTCGGCTCGACTACGCTCTCCGCTCCCCTGAGAACGATGAGATTTGCTTGCGCTTCCTCCAGTTCATGCTGCAAGACCCGCTCTATCACGACCCGGCGTTATGGCAGCCCCGCGCCGGACATGCTTACTTCGATAAGCAGCCGGTCGAGCAGACAAACGATGTGATGCACTTCCTCGGTTATTCCGTGCGCGCCGTCCTGCTCGCCGACGGCAGGCTCGGGGTGCGCGTTCACATAGCCAATAAGTATCTGGGTCGCAATCCTCTTCCGGTCAACTTGTCGCGCGATGAGTTCAGCCGGTTGCATTACAAGCGGTACGTTTATCGATACGGGCATCAATGGTATGAAGTCAGACCGACCGGCTTATCCGAATTGAATGTTTCAGAGTACATCATCGAGAAAGGGGATGGGCTGATCCCGCTTTTAGATTTCGCGATTGAGGCATCGCGCAAGCCGATCCCGCAGGAACTAAGTGAGTAGCCAAAAGTTTTGTCAAGAATAGTTCTTTGATATTTTCAGGGCA
>JANDLT010000070.1 GCA_024330265.1 Pyrinomonadaceae bacterium MAG19_C2-C3
TCGGACTTTCAGTCCATCGGCAATCTATGCACTTTCAGTGCATAGTGGTTGAGTCGTACCGCAGCGCAATCATCGGATCAACTTTCGTCGCCCGACGCGCCGGAATGTAACAAGCAACGAGCGCAACGAACGCAAGCAGCAGCGACACACCGATAAAAATCAGCGGGTCGGTCGCGCTTACGCCGTACAATAGACTCCGCATCACGCGCGTCGCCGCGAATGATCCCGCCAACCCTAAGCCAACTCCGATGAGAGCGAGCATCATGCCTTGCGTGAGGATCAAACGCATCACATCCGTCGTCTGCGCGCCCAAAGCAAGGCGGATGCCGATCTCGTGTGTGCGTTGCGTCACGGTGTAGTTCATGACACCAAAGATGCCAACCGAGGCGAGTGCGAGCGCGACGAAGGCGAAGATGCCGAGCAGCAGCGTGTTGAAGCGTTGCGGCGCGATTGATTCGGCGAGCCACTGACTCATCGGCTTGATGTCGGAGATCGGTTGATCCTTATCAATCTCTCCGACCACTCTCCGCACGGCGGCGACCAAGCTTGATGGGTCGCTCGTCGTGCTGCGTGTGACGAGCGTCATCTCCGGCTCCGGTGATTGAAGATACGGCATGTAATATTCCGCTCCCGCTTCAACGTCCAGTGTCCGGTGTTTGACATCTCCGACGATGCCGACGATCTCACTCGCACCTCTCCGACCTTGCAGCACACGCTTACCGATAGGGTCTTCGCCGGGAAATAAGCGGCGTGCAAGAGTCTCGTTGACGAGCATCACGCGCGGCGTGTCTTTCGTGTCCTGCTCTGTGATGGTGCGACCTTTGAGCAGAGGAATGCTCATCGCACGCAAATAGTCGGGGCTGATCTTGCGTATGTTGACGCTCGGCAAGTCAGGCGGTGCGACCGCCGGGCGACCTTCAATCATGAAACTGCTGGACTTATTATTTCCGCTGAGTGGCAGAGGGTCAACGACACCGACCGTCTCGACGCCGGGCAGTGCCGCGACGCGCTCCGTGAGTTGCCGGAAGAAGGCGGCTTGACTCCCCGCGTCCTCATACTTCGCTTCGGGTAAGGCGAAGCTCATCGTCAAAACGTTCTCCGGCTTGAAGCCCGGATTGATTTCCCGCAACTCCTGAAAACTCCTGATCAAAAGTCCGGCTCCGACGAGCAACACAAGCGATAAAGCAATCTCCGAAACGACGAGCATACTTCGCACTCGATTGCGCCGCACTCCGGCACTCGAACCTCGCCCGTTCTCCCTGAGCGAATCGTTGAGATCGAGTTTCGAGGCTTGTAATGTCGGCGCAAGTCCGAAGAGGATGCCGGTCAGAATCGAGATGCCGAACGTGAAGCCGAGTACACGTCCATCGAGACCAATCTCTTGTGAGCGCGGAACACTCGCGGGAATTAACGAAACGAGTAAGTCCACTCCCCACAATGCGAGCAACAATCCGAGACCGCCGCCGAGTACGGAGAGCAACAAACTTTCCGTCAGTAATTGACGAACGATGCGCCCACGACTCGCGCCGAGCGCGGTGCGAACCGCAATCTCTTTCGAGCGTCCCGTCGCCCTCGCCAGCAGCAAGTTGGCGACGTTGGCGCACGCTATAAGCAACACACAACCGACGGCTCCGAGCAGCACCAGCAACGCCGGACGGATAGTCCCGACCGCATCTTCATAGAGCGAGATGAGACGAACGCCGCGCCCCGTGTTGTTCGCCGCGTGCTGTTCTTCGAGGCGGCGCGAAATTGTATCCATTTCTGCCTGCGCCTGCGCGAGCGTGGCGTTCGGCTTCAAGCGTGCGACGGTGCCGAGATACCGCGAGCCGCGCTGTTGATTTGACTCGCTCGTCGAATCGAGCGGTGTCCAGAATTCCGGGTTCTCCGCATCAAGCGGAAACTTGAAACCTGCAGGCATCACGCCCACGACGGTCGTGCTCTTTCCATCAATCGTGAGTTCGCGCCCGATGAGATTACGATCCGAGCCGAAGCGACGCTCCCACAATCCATGACTCAGGACGACGACCGCCGCGCTTCCCGGCTGTTCCTCCTGCGCGGAGAAGTAGCGACCGATTTCGGCTTGCACGCCGAGCATCGGAAACGCATCGGCGGAGGTGACGACGCCCTTGATCTGTTCAGGCGTCTCGCCGCCCGTCAGCGTCGCGCTCGCCTCCGCGTATGCTGCCATGCTCTCGAATAAGTGGTTCTCTTTTTGCCAGTCCTTGAAATTGAGAAACGATGTCGGATGATCGTTTCTTCCCTTCTTCGCATCCGTCGCATAAACCCTGATTAGTTGCTCCGAATCCACGAAAGGCAAGGGACGCAATAACACCGAATTGACGACGCTGAAGATTGCCGTGTTCGCGCCAATCCCTAATGCCAGCGCGATGATGGCGACGAAGGTAAAGCCGGGGCTTTTGACGAGCATCCGAATGCCATAGCGCAAATCTTGCCACATTGTTTTCATCATCTTTGCTCCACGCGCTTTGAACCCTTAATTGCGCTCACGCTTATCGAATAGGACGGCGAGAACGCGACCGCGTTCGTAATCCGAATTGATGGTTTGCGCGGCATCAACCAGTGCCGAGCGCAACGTCGCGTCCGTCGGACTGGTCTTTGAAGTCTGAATTAACAATTGTGCCTTTTCGTAATCGGAAGAAAAGATAGCGGCTGATTTTACGGCGAGCAGTAACAATTCGGGTTGATCTTTCCGTTGCTTCAACAAAGATTTCAGCACGCGCCCGCGTTCGTAATCAGAAGTCATCTTCTCAATGACTTCTGTGAAAGCAGAACGCAAAGCTTTCTCACCATAGTTAAATCGAGCCGTCCTTATGAGCACCTCTGCTCGCTCGTAATCGGAACTCATTTGAGTTGCGACCAGATTCATCAAGCGACGCTGAAGGTCAGAGTCAAGATTGTCCGCTTCGGTCAGAGTCGTGAGCCAAACTTTCTTCGCATAGTCGCTACGGGCTTGCGTCGCTTCGTTAAGAACTGCCCCGGCACCACGCTCACGGAGAAGCCTGCGCGCACGCGCCTCAATGTCGAATCCATTGCGTAGCGCAGCGGCGAGCATTCTTGTGAGTTGGCTTCGCGCTTCGCCGTCGTATTCGCGCGCTCCGCCCTGTACGGTGTAGCGTCTTTGCAAATCGCCGTTACCTTGCCTGCTGATTTCGATTTGGCGCGCCGTTCCGTCACGTTTCTCCTTAATCCCGAAAAAGCTGCCGTCCGCGACGCTCACGACATCCGTGTAGTCATCGTTGAATCGTACATCGCCGCGTATCGTGACGCTCAATTCATTACCATCAGCCGACTCGGTCCAGCGAGAGTTTCGATGATTGTCGTTAGTCTCGCTGCGTTTCGTCGTTGAAGTGGTAGTAGTAGTGTGACGCTCCTGCGCTTGGACGAGCGGTGCACACAACAAAAGGGAAAATAGCAAAATATATTTCATCATAACCTCCAGAAACCGTGACAGATTGTGGAAGATAAGTGACGAGCATGAAGAGTTTTTGAGTCTTGTTACTCATCACTTATCACTATTCTTTTCATTCGTATCGGAGTGCAATCATCGGATCAACTTTCGTCGCACGTCTGGCAGGGATGAAGCACGCAAGGAATGTGATTAACGTGAGAAGCACAGCGACGCCCGCAAAAACCAGCGGGTCTGTTGTGCTCACCCCGTAGAGCAGGCTGGCGAAAAAGCGCGTCGCGGCAAACGATCCGGCTAATCCGATGCCTACTCCGATCAGTGCCATTACCATGCCCTGCCCGACGACGAGGCGGAGCACGTCCGCCTTCTGAGCACCGAGTGCCATGCGAATGCCGATCTCGCGTGTGCGCCGGTTGACGGAATATGCCATCACGCCGTAGATGCCTATCGCTGCCAGCAACAACGCCAACACTCCGAAGACGCTTAGGAGCACGGCGGAAAGCCGCTCCGTGTAAAGAGAATTGCTTCGTTGTTCGGCGAGTGTTCGCACGTCGAAGATCGGCAGATTTTTGTCGAGTGCCTGCACCTCGCGCCGCACGGCGTTGACCACTGCCCCGATGTCGCCCGTCGCGCGCACATGCAGCGTCATGTTCGGTTGGTAGCTCTGTAAGAACGATGTGTAAAAGGAGGGAAGCAGTTCTTCTCGCAGACTGCGATACTTGCCGTCTTTCGCGATGCCGATGATCTCAAGCGTTGTTGGTGGCACGGACGAGCCCGGTGGCACGAAATATGTGAGTCGTTTACCGATTGCTTCCTGATTCGGAAAATAACGACGCGCCATCGTTTCGTTGATAATCACCACAACCGTTGCACCCTCTCTGTCCTGCTCCGTGAAGTCGCGCCCGCGCACGATGGGAATGCCCATCGTTTGCAAATATCTTGTGCCGACGTTGTTGAAGTCGAGTTCCAAGTTCTCGCCGGGTCGGGCTTCGTAGCCTTCCATTGTCACGCTTCGCCGCGAGCCGCCAAGACTAAGGCGCGCGACGCGCGCCAGACTTGCCGACTCGACGCCCGGAAGATTTTCAACCCGCTCCATAAGGTCACGATAGAAGGCTTGTCCACGCGGCTTGTCATACCCGTTGGGACGCAAGTCGAGCGACATGACCATCAGGTTGTCGGCTTGGAAGCCCGCATCAATTGATTGCAGGTTACGCAGGCTTTTGATGAACAGTCCGGCACCCGTCAATACAATCAGCGAGAGCGCGATTTGCGCGACGACGAGCAGGCTACGCAGATTCCAACGGCGTCCCGCTTGATCGTATGTACCGGCTTCATCTTTCAGCGCGGGAACCAAGTTGGGGCGCGAGGCGGCAAGTGCCGGGACTAATCCGAACAGCACGCTGGAGGCAAGTGCGAGCAACAACGTAAAGCCGAGGACACGTGCGTCAAGCGTAATGTCGAGCGCGTTGGGAATAAATGATTTGAAAACATCGGTCGTCCACATAGCGACCACGAGGCTAACTGCGCCGCCGATAAGCGATAGCAACATGCTTTCCGTCAGCAACTGCCGGATGAGGCGTGCGCGGCTTGCGCCAATCGCTAAACGAATGGAAATCTCTTTCCGTCTTGAAGAGGCACGCGCTAAAAGCAAGTTAGCGACGTTCGCGCACGCGATCAGAAAGACAAGCGCAACGAGTGCCATCAAAATCTTCAACGGAAAATCCAGCGTGCTTATATTTTGAGTGTGACCTTTCTCGCCGGGCGCAAGCACGATTGCCGCCTCGGTCGCATCGGGATTCGCTTGCGCGAGTTGACCCGCGAGCACGCTCATTTGCGCTTGCGATTGTTCAAGCGTGATGCCCGGCTTGAGACGACCCATCACCAGCAGCCAGCGCGTATTTCTGCTACTAAGAATTTCCCTGCCCGGTCGCGCCTGCTCTTGCATCATCATCGGCACCCAGATGTTGGGAGCCGAACCGCGCGCCGCGCCCGTGAAACCTGCCGGAGCGATGCCGATAATCGTAAAGCCGTGATTATTGATTGTGACCTGTTTCCCCAAAATATCGGGATCAGCACCAAACTGTTTTCGCCAAAAACCATCACTGATAACCGCAACCGGGGCACTACCGGGCGTGCGATCTTCTTCAGGGAGAAAGGTGCGTCCACGCGCGGCGCGCACTCCGAGCACATCGAAGAAGTTTCCCGTGACAAGCTGACCACTGACGCGCTCGGTCGCTCCGCCGGAGTTTAAGTTGAGCGACACACCGTCCCACGCGATCATCCCGGAGAAGACCTCGTTGCGATCACGATAATCAACGTAGTCCGGGTAGGAAAAGCCGCTGTTGAGTTCAGCCTCCCGCCGGGTGAAAACCGTGACGAGTCGCTCAGGCTCGCTGATGGGCAAAGGTCGCAAAAGCACGGCATCGAGGACGCTGAAGGTCGCCGTGTTGACCCCGATTCCCAAAGCCAAAGAGATCACCGCGACGAGCGTAAAGCCCGGCGACTTGAGCAGCGTTCTCGCTCCGTACCGCAAGTCTTGCCAGAGAGTTCCCAACATCTGTTTAGCTCCTTTACTTCGTCGGGTGATTGATGCGGACGCTGCCGACAACCCCGACGATTGAAATCGGATCACCGCCTAAACCGAATCGCGTGCGCCCGCTTGCGGCATTCACTTTCGTTACGGTTACGCCCGGCGTTTTGTCGTCAATGCTGATTAAATTACTGACGGTCAAGTCAGCGTTTAGATTTTGCGCCAAGTTAAGTTCAACTGTGCCGACGATGCCGCTCACTCGTATGCCACGCTCACTCGGCTGCGTGATGCTCATCGTCAATCCTTTGGCGAGTCCATCCATCTCCGCTTCTCGCACTTGCACGGCAGTGACATGACCGGCGATGCCTGTTAATCGTAATGCACCGTCAATCCCCTCGACGTTGACCGCTCCCCCGATTGTCTTAAGGGTGATGTCAACCGCGCGCGGCACTCTCAACAAAAGGCTCTGGGCGGCGCGGATGCTGCGGCAGACGCTGCTTCGACCATCTTGCTCATGGCGTATCGTCAAGCTGTCCGGCGTGTTCTCGACAATCGTCCGGTAACAATCAAGCTCTGCTTGCGTTTGTGCAGAGCGCAGTAGGCGAACCTCGACGGTGTTGCCGTCAATCGTTTCGATGTTCACAGGTCCACCGGCAAGACCCGACACGTCAACCCGCGCGAATCGTGCGAACTGAAATGTTTGATTTATCTCTTCACGCACCGGCAAGCTTTGTGCGGACTGCTCCGCTTGTTGTTCTGCACGCGCACCGGAAGCCGGCACAATCCACAGAACAACCATTATGCTCAAGCACAGGCTAACGAATGTAAGCTTCATCTCTTTACCTCCACGACAAGTTAATTTCGGGTCACGCTTTACTCATATCGCAACGCAACCATCGGATCGACGCGCGTCGCTCTACGCGCCGGGATATAACAGGCGAGAAGCGCAATCGTCGTGAGCAGCATGGCGACGCCCGCATACACCAGCGGGTCAGTCGCACTCACGCCGTACAGTAGGCTGGCGAGCAGGCGCGTCACGATGAACGCTCCGATTAATCCCAGCCCGACACCGAGAACGACGAGCCTCATGCCCTGCCCGACGACGAGGCGGAGCACGTCCTTCGCTTGCGCGCCCAGCGCGATGCGGATGCCGATCTCGTGTGTGCGTTGCGCGACCGAGTAGGCGATCACCCCGTAGATTCCGATTGATGCGAGCAACAAAGCGAACATGGCGAAGACGCCGAAGAGCAGCACGACGAGCCGGTTGTTGGCGACGGAGGCGGAGAGTACATCGTCCATCGTCTTGATGTCATATGCGGGTAGATTCTTGTCAATCGCCTGCACCGCGTCGCGCACTCCCGATGCGAGCGTCTCCGGTGTACCTTTAGTCCGCACGGCGAGCGAGAGACCGCCCCACGTCGCGTCCTGCGCGTATGGCACGTAGATTTGCGAACCCGTTTCCGCATCGAGCCGACTCGATTTCACATCGCCCACGATGCCGATAATCTCGCGCGCGAACTTCTCGTCGCGCCATACGGTGAGCCGCTTGCCAATCGGGTCTTCGCCGGGAAAGACACGGCGCGCGAGAGTCTCGTTGATGACGACGACTTGTGGAGTCTCAACCGTGTCCTGAGTCGTAAAAGCGCGTCCCTGTTTGACGGGAATCCGCATCGTCTTGAAGTAGTCGGGCGTGGCAACGAAATAGTCTGTGTCTAAGGAATTTTCAGTGGCGAGCGCGCGTCCCTCGCGGACGAACGCGCGACCGACGGAGAAGTTGCTTCCGCCGAGCGGAAGGCTCACCGTCGCGCCCGCCGCTTCGACCCCGGGCAGAGCGTTGACGCGCTCCGTCAACTCACGAAAGAAGTTTGCTTTTTGCTTCGGCTCCGCATAACGCGCGGCGGGCAAACCGATACGCATCGTCAAAACATTTTCCGCCTCGAAGCCCGGATTCACATCGCGGAGCAACACGAAACTTTTAATCAACAGTCCCGCGCCAATCAAAAGCAGCAAAGACAAAGCTATTTCCAAGACAACCAACAAGGCGCGCACACGATTGCGCCCGCGCCCTTCGGTCGAACTGCGTCCGCCTTCCTTCAACGCATCATTAAGATTGGTCTTCGAGGCTTGCAGCGCGGGAGCTAAACCGAACAACAACCCGACGAGACAAACCACTCCCACCGTGAAGCCGAGTACACGCGCGTCCAATCCGATTTCGTCCAAGCGCGGCACGTCAGCCGGGCTGATGGCGACCAACAAGTCAGTCAAGAAAAGACTGAGGGCTAACCCGACCGCGCCGCCCAAGCACGCGAGCAACAAACTCTCCGTGAGCAGTTGGCGGATGATGCGCCGCCGACCGGCTCCGAGCGCGGTGCGGAGCGCGATTTCCTTGCGCCGTGCCGCAGCGCGTGCGAGAAGCAAGTTGGCGACGTTGGCGCACGCAATCAACAGCACGAACCCAACCGCACCGAGCAACAACAGCAGTGATGTGCGAATGCCTCTCGTCGTCCGTTCTTGTAACCCCGTGAGCCGCGCCGACCACCCGCCACTTGTCTCCGGGTACTGCTGCCCCAAACGACCACAAATGGTATCTATCTGCGCCTGCGCCTCTGTGCGCGTCGCCGTTGGCTTGAGCCGCGCGAGCACCTGCAAGTAACGGTTGTCGCGCCGCTCGTCACTCGCATCGGTTTTCAGCGGCGACCATACTTGAGCCTCCGCCGGGTAATCGAATCCGGGACTCATCACGCCGACGACCGTGACGCTTCTGCCGCTTATCGTGAGTTTGCTTCCGACGACATTCGGATTCGCGCCGAAGCGACGCTGCCACAATCCATGACTCAACACGGCGACCGGTTCACTACCCGTCAGTTCGTCTTCCGGCAACAACGCGCGCCCTTGTGCGGGACCAACGCCAATCGTCGGAAAGAAACTCGCCGTCACCACGCCACGCGGCACGCGCTCCGGTTCCCCATCCTCACTCGACAAAATTGCGCTGCCCTCGATGAAAGCCGTCATGCTCTCGAAAGCGTCCGCTTGGTTTCGCCAATCAAGATAATCTGGCATCGAAAGACTGCTCTCCGTGATCCCGCTCGCCTGATTGACGCCATCAAACCACACCAACCGTTCCGCGTCGGGGAACGGCAACGGACGCAACAGCACTCCGTTGACGACTGAAAAAAGACTCGTATTCGCGCCGATACCCAACGCCAACGCGAGTACCGCGACGAGCGTGAAGCCCGGCGACTTGAGCAACATCCGAATGCCGTAACGTATATCTTTCAGCAGCGTTCCCATATAAACCTCGCTTTGAAGAACTTCAGGAAGGGATGAGCGATGTGCGATGAAAAGCAATATGAAATTTGAAATCTCAAATTTCATATTCTTTTGCTTCCGCCTTCATCCTCAGTTGTATATGTCCACGTAAATCTTGTATGCGCCGTCCGTCTGGCGTTTCCAGATGACGACGAAATCGCAGGTGTACGTGTTCTCTTTACCATCCGCTTCGGAGGTGAAAGAGGATTTTCCGATTTGATAAACCTCATCGCGGCTACCGCCCACTTCGATCACATCAAGCTTCCAATCCTTCGCGCCCTTGATACTTGTCCAGTAATCGTCAATCGCCTTGCGCCCCTGAAGCTTCTTTCCACGATGAAAAAGAATTATCGCGTCATCCGCATAGAAGCGTGAGACGCCAAGCAAGTCGCCGCGCTTCATGGTCTCGACCATCTTCCGATTGGTCTCGACGATCTCGCGGCGAATCGAAGCCTTGTCCGGTTCGGTTAAGATTGCCGATGCGGACAATTCGATTGATGCGACTGCGGCGTGAGCCGTCATAGCCGTCTCTATGTTCGCCTTGTCTCCATCGCGCCCCGCATACACATAGAGCGCGGCGACGATGAGCAATGTCATTAACGGTAAGACTCGTTTGATATTCATCATGTTCCTCGTTTCTCCAATATCTTCACTCGTATCTAAGTGCGACCATCGGATCAACTTTGGTCGCGCGGCGGGCAGGAATGTAACAAGCGACGAGGGCGACGCCCGCGAGCAGCAGAGCGATGCCAGCGAACGTCACAGGGTCGGTAGCAGAGACGCCGTAGAGCAAGCTCGTCATCACGCGCGTCAACGCTAAGGCGGCGGCGAGACCGATGACGATGCCAAGCGCGGCGAGGATCATGCCCTGCCGGATAACCAACCGGAGTACGTCACTTCTTTGTGCGCCGAGTGCCATGCGGACACCAATCTCGCGCGTGCGTTGCGTCACCGTATAGCTCATCACGCCGAAGATGCCGACGCTTGCGAGCGTCAATGCAATCAAGGCAAAGAGACCGAGCAACAGCGTGTTGAAGCGCGTGCGCGCGGCGGAGTTGGTCAACAATTCGTTCATCGTGCTGACGTTGGCGACAGGCTGGTTCGGGTTCACCGCCCACACCTCCTTGCGAATTGCCGTCGCCAGCGTCGCCGGGTCAGCGGCAGTGCGAACGACGATGTTCATGAAGGGAACCGGAGATTGCTGGTACGAGAAATACATTTCGGCGCGCGGCTCTGTAGCTAAACCTACTTGCCGCACGTCCCCGACGATGCCGACGATAGTCGTCCAGTCGTTCTCTTCACCCCTTCGCTTGATGCGCTTGCCGAGCGGGTCTTCGCCTGCGAAGAAGCGGCGCGCAAAAGTTTCGTTGACGAGCGAAACGCCGGGCGCATTTGCCGTGTCGCGGTCGCCGAGTTCTCGACCCTTGACGATGGGAATGCTCATCGTGTGGAAGTAGTTGGGACTGACGGCGCTGAATGCCGAGTTCGTGCGTTCACTGATGGAGGCAGGATCACGACCTTCGATCTCGAAGCCGCTGCCCGCGCCCTGACCACTGAGCGGCAGTATCCACGTCGCACCGACTGATTCTGCACCGGGTAAGGTAGCGATGCGCCCTAGAATTTCGCGGAAGAAGTTCGCCGTTTGCTCCTCGCTTTCGTTGTATTTTGCTTGTGGCAAAGAGACTTCCATCGTCAACAAGTTATCCGCCTTGAATCCCGGATCAACCTGCATCAACCGATCAAAGCTTCTAATCATCAACCCTGCGCCGACCAGCAGAACCATCGTCAACGCCACTTCCGCGACGATCAGCGCGCTTCGCAAACGACGACGCCCGAAGCCTTCCGCGCTCCCCCGCCCGCCGTCCTTGAGCGAACTATTCAGATCGAGTTTCGACACTTGCAGTGCCGGTACAAGACCGAAGATAACTCCGGTCAAAAGCGATGTGAGGAAGGTGAAGCCGATCACCCGTCCATCGAGATTGATTTCTTGAAGGCGTGGGAAATTCTCAGGACTAATCGCCATGAGCGCGTCCGTTCCCCACAACGCGAGCAGCAAACCGAGCACGCCGCCGAGCGTTGCCAACAGCACGCTCTCCGTCAGCAACTGCCGTATGAGCCGCAGCCGACCCGCGCCGAGTGCCGTGCGAATGGACATCTCACGCTCGCGTCCCGCGCCACGCGCCAGTAACAAATTGGCGACGTTGGCGCACGCGATCAACAGCACGAAGCCGACCGCGCTCAAGAGTACGATGAGCACCGGTCGCACGTCGCCGACGAGTTGTTCATGAAGCCCGACGACACGCGCCGTGTGTCCCGTATTCGCATCCGGGTACTGCTGTTCGAGCCGTCCGGCAATCGTCTCCATCTCAGCCTGCGCCGCCGTGCGCGTCACGTCCGGTTTAAGACGGGCAATGACGTTCAAATAGTGCAGGCTGCGAAGGGTCGCCGGGTCGGGATTGCCGGGAAGAGTCACGTCGGGAACGGTGCGCTTTGGAGTCGCCCAAAGTTCAGTCTCGCGGGCGGGATAGTTGAAGTCAGGCGGCATGACTCCGGCAACCGTAAAGATTTCATCGTCGAGCGTAAGCGTTCTGCCGACAACGCCCGCGTCACCGCCGAAACGACGCTGCCACAGACCGTGGCTCAAAACGGCGACGCGATTGCCTCCCGGCACATCAATTTCCGGGAGCAACGTTCGTCCCAGCGCGGCTTTCGCGCCGAGGACTTGAAAGAACTCGTTGGTGACGAGTTGCCCGGTGAGTTGTTCCGGCTCTGCGCCCGCGCCCGTCAAGTTAAAAGCCTGCGCCGAGTACGCCGCCATCGAAGCGAATGATTGATTCTGCTTTTGCCAATCGAGAAAGTCGGCGGGCGCGACCGGACCCGACTCGCGTTTTTGGAGCGGACGCCGCTCCCACACCATCACCAATTGATCCGCATCCGCAAACGGCAAAGGTCGGAGCAACACCGCGTTGACGACTGAGAAGATCGAAGTATTCGCGCCGATGCCGAGTGCCAGCGCAACGACCGCAATAAACGTAAAGCCGGGATTTTTCAGTAACATGCGAATCCCGTATCGCACGTCCTGCCACAATGTCGTCATCTTCTTCTCCTGTCTTTGTTACTCGAAGGCTGTGCAAATTAGAGTAGCTGTGGTTTCACCGCGTTAGCGGTGGTTTGAATTTAGCCGTGCGTTTTAACGCACGGAAGGTGTTTGCCGTCGCGTCAGCGACGACTGAACATCGGCGTCATTCTCAATCGTCGCTGACGCGACGACAATTCTATTTCGACGTTTTTCCGTGCGTTGAAACGCACGGCTAAACTCATGCCATCGCTACGCGATGATTTATGCACAGGCTTCAGTTACTCGTACCTAAGTGCCACGAGCGGATCAACCTTCGTCGCGCGACGGGCAGGGATGTAGCTCGCCAACATCGCAACTCCCATCAGTGTCAGGGAGACACCGACGAACGTCGCCGCATCGGTCGCGCTCACGCCGGAGAGCAGGCTTTCCAAAAATCGCGTCACAACGAACGCCCCCGCAAGACCGATGACGGTGCCGATCAATGTCACGCGCAAGCCTTGTCGCAAAATCAATTTCAGTACGTCCGCGCTCTGTGCTCCTAGTGCCATGCGAATGCCGATCTCGTGCGTGCGCTGTGCAACCGAATAGCTCACCATGCCGAAGATGCCGAGTCCGGCGAGCACCAAGCCGATGACACCGAAGACGACCGCGACGCCCGTCATGATGCGTTGCGGAAGAAGCGAAAACTTCATGTAATCGCTGACCGTCATCGGTTCTTGCAGCGGAACATTCTTATCAAGAACCGCGACTTCACGACGAATCGCCGCGAAAGTTTCTCCCGCGCTGAGAGCCGAGCGGACATGAAGCACCATCCGCGAGTTGAAGCCTTCACCGCTGCGCTGCGCGAACGGCAAATAGATGAACGGGCGCGGCTCACGATTCAACTCACGATAATTTCCGCTTTCTGCAATGCCGATGATTTCGTAAGTCTTCTCCGCATCTCTGAAGCGTTGTCCGAGCGGATCAACGCCCCCGAAGTAGCGACGCGCCATCGTGTCGTCAATGATCGCGTAGTTTGCCGAGCCTGCTCTGTCCGCATCGTTGAAGTCGCGTCCGCGCAAGATGGGAATCTTCATCGTTTGCATGTAGCCCGGTGTGACGATGTTGTATTCGGTTTTTACTCCCGCCGAATGCTCGTCGGTTAAATCGGCTCTGAAAGATTCATCACCCTCGATGCCGATTATCGTTCCGGCTTGTGCATTCCCCACCGGAATCATCATCGCCAGACTCGCCCCTTCGACACCGGGCAAAGTGCGCGCACGTTCGAGCAGTTGGCGGTAAAATTCTCGCGTCCGCGCCTCGTCGTAGCCGAGAAATTGCGGATTGAAGGTCACGGTCTGCACGCGCTCCGGCTCTGTGCCGGGATGAACCGTGCTCGCGTGAGCGAGCGCACGCACGAAAAGCCCCGCGCAGATCAGCAGCAACAGCGACATCGCTATTTGACCTGCCACGAACAGGTCGCGCAGGCGCGAACGCCGGGAGCCAGCTCCGCGTGTGTCGTCTTTCAACGCCTGCGTTAAATCCGATTTCGATGATTGCAACGCCGGAACGAGTCCGAAGATGATGCCGGTCACGAGCGATAACAGAAACGTCCACGCGAGCACCTGTGCATCAATCGCAATGTTCAGTTCAAGCGGAATCTCAATCGCCGGTTTGAAGGCGAGCAACAGATCAATCATCCAGAACGCGAGCAGCACGCCGAGCGCACCGCCCATGAAACTGAGCAACACGCTCTCCGTCAACAACTGCCGCACGAGCCGCCACCGGCTCGCGCCCAACGCCAAGCGCACCGCGATCTCGCGCCACCGCGCCGTCGCCCGCGTAAGCAACAGACTCGTCAGATTCGCGCACGCGATCAGCAGCACGAGGCTCACGACCGCCAGCATCAATCCAAGAAACCCGATCAGCGCGATGCGCTCGTCGCGCGGAAACGATCCGACCGGAGATAACTCGACCCCGCTCCTATTCCTTTCCGGCTCACCTTCCCGGCGATTCATTTGCGGGTAAGCCGCCGCGAGGTTGCCCGTGAGCAGGCTCATATTTGCCTGCGCCTCTTCGACGGAGACGTTCGGCTTAAGCCGCCCGGTCATGTACAACCATTCGGCATTGCGTGCGCTCAACCTGCGACTCGCGGGCATCACCTGTTCCTGCATCATCACCGGCACCCACACATCGGGCGCATAAACCGGAATCGTGCTCGTGAATTTTTCCGGCGTGATGCCGATGATCGTGAACGGCGTACCGTTAAGCGTGACGGCGCGCCCGATGATTTCCTTGTCGCCGCCGAACCGTCGCTGCCAGAAACGTTGACTGATGACGGCGACCGCGTGCGTTCCCGGCGTTGCATCTTCCTCCGGCTGAAAGAATCTGCCGAGCGCGGGACGCACGCCGAGCGTGTCGAAATAATTGCCGGAGACGATCATCCCGAACGCTTGCTGCGCCGCGTCGTTCGTGGTGAGACTTAACGGCAGCTCGCCCCAGCACATCAGTGAAGAAAAGACTTTGTTTTCGTCGCGGAAGTTTTGATAAGCAGGATAAGAGACCGAGAGCGGTCCGCTGCGACTGCTCGCCGCCTCATGCACATCAACGAGTTGAGCCGCATCTTCAAACGGAAGCACCGGAAACAGTAGTGTCTTTCCCAAACTGAAGATTGCCGTATTCGCGCCGATGCCGATGGCAAGAGAAGCCACCGCAACAAATGTGAACGCACGACTCTTCGCCAGCATTCGCACTGCGAAACGCACGTCTTGCCAAAGGTTTTTCATATCGCCACCCTGATCCTTTGCCTTACTTCACTCACCTTACGCAGTAGAGCGGCTGTGCCGCCCGATGTGCGGAAAGGCTGTGCCTTTCCGTCTGGGATGTTAAAAAATGGAGCGGCTACGCCGCGCGGTTCGAGGCACAGCCTCGAAGATGTTTAAGAAATCCTTAGCGGTGAGTCGGAGACTCACCGCACATCAGACGGCAAAGCCGTAAAACTTCGTTACCGCGTAAGATGAGTTACTTCACTTTCATTACGACGAACGTCAAATCGTCATGCTGCGCCGCGCCCGCCGACCATTCACGCACCTGACCGGCAACCTCATCGCGCACTTCATCCGCCGACAGGTGCGCGCAAGCAGTGAGCGTGTCACGCAATCTTTCCTCACCGAACTCATCGCCTTCGCGGTCGAGCGATTCCGTTAAACCGTCGGTGAAGAGGACGAGCAAATCGCCGCTCTCCATCCGCAGGGTTTCTTGCTCGTAGTAACAATCCTCGAAGACACCGAGCACCGCACCGCCCGTCGTGAGTTCCCTGACCTCAAATGACTGTTCACGGAAGTTGATGTCGTTCGTGTAATCATTCTCACTCATCTCCACTTCCAAGACCGCCACACCCGCGCTATACCCGGCTTCACGCACGGCGGCAGTCACCCCGTTTGCCACCGACGACCAATGCGCTTTGCGATTGGAGCGTGCTTGTAGTCCGCCGCTTGCACGCCGATTGTGAGAGGTCTTCGCTCTGACGAGCATCGGCGGGTTGTGTCCGGCGTTGACGTAGGTGAGCGTTCGCAACTTCTCGTCGAACTGCGCGTAAAAAAACGTCACATAACTCGCCGCGCCGGTCGAGCGATGCATCAGGTGATTCATCGTCGAAACCAACTCCGCCAGCGAACGCCCGTCATCACACGCCCGATGATTCATCGCTTGACTACGCAGAGAGGCTTGCACGCTCGACATCAGGAGTGCCGCCGAGATGCCTTTACCGGCAACGTCCGCGATGGCGATGCCGAGTTTGTTATCGTCGAGCGCGAGAAAGTCGTAATAGTCGCCGCCGACGGCGCGTGCCGGTTGACAGAAAGCCGCCAACTCAAATGCCTCCGCGTGCGGCGCGGCTTCGGGGAGCAGCCTCTGTTGCACTTCCCGCGCGAGTGCGAGTTCACGCCTCAACCCTTCCTCCGCGACCATGCGCTCGGTGAGTTTCGCGTTCTCGATGATGAATGCCAGTTGGCTCGCCACCGACATCAGCATCCGCTTGTCTTCGGTGGAGTAGCTTCTTGAATTTTGACGCAGACCCAGCGAGAGGATGCCGACGAGTCGTTCATGAATCGTGATGCCGAGAACTAAGCGCGCATCAACCGCACTCAAAGTCGCACATTCGCGTTCGCGTTCCGCTCTCCTCGCCACTGAAAAAGATGCGCCGCCGCGCCGCCACGTCTCAAGGTCGGCGGGCGTGAGTCCCAGCGGAGCGGTCAGACCGTGCAGACGTTTCACAATCAAAGCATTGCCTTGCAGCGTCAGTCTGTCAGAAACGGGCGTTGCCGCTCCGTGATGAACCTCCAACTTTTCAGATGAGACGCGGCACACATAGTCGCCCGTCATTTCATCGCGCACGAAGACGGAAACATTCGTCGCGCGCAAAGCATCGGCGATTTCTCTGACGACGAAATCATAAATCTGATTTGTGTTCGTCACACCGCGCGCCGCCTGTCCGAGGTCGAAGAGGATGCGCCGCTCATCGTAAGCGCGAACGGGGAAACGGCGGTCGAGCCGCGCCAACACAAAGCTGTTGATGTAGAAGTGCAGCACAATCAAAAGCATTGCCGCCGTGACTATCACGCCGATGTCGGCGCGTCCTCCGAAGCTGTCGAGACTCGCCGCACGGCTTCCCGTCAGCACGACCGAGAGCGCGCCGCACACGGCGACGGCTTCGACGATAAACAGCGCGGACGCGGGAGACACCCGCCCCGCCGCCTTTCGTAGTTGTCGCTTAAGCGTGCCGTAATACCTGCGAAATGTGAACTTGAGAGCTTTCATTCATTCATGCGTTATGAAAGCGGCGTGCCACACGTCGGCAAGCGTCGGCAATCCCGTAATGAAGGTAATAGTGTGAAATTGGAGAGGTGTCGGCAGCGCGCGTGTCCGTTTGTGGGATTGCCGAGTCCCACTATTGCAACGGGAGTGCTGCCTGTGGCGAACACTCCCGTCAATCGTCATCAGATGGCGACTCGTTTGCTACTCGTGCCGCAATGCAACTATCGGATCAACCTTCGTCGCGCGTCTGGCAGGGATGTAACTTGCCAGCAACGCGACCGCTCCGAGTAACACCGCGGTGCCGACGAAAACAGGCGCGTCGGTCGGGCTGACGCCGTAGAGCAAACTCGACAAAAAGCGTGTCAACGCGAGTGCGCCCGCCAGCCCGACCGCTAATCCTATGCCTGCGAGAGTCATACCCTGACCGACGACGAGACGCAGCACGTCCGCCGTCTGCGCGCCGAGCGCGATGCGGATGCCGAGTTCATGCGTTCGTTGTGCGACCGAGAAAGCGATGACACCGTAGATGCCTACGCCTGCGAGAATCAATGCTAAAGATGCAAAGATGTTCGTGAGCGTCATCAGCAACCGTTGTGCGGCGACGGATTCGGAAAGCAACCCCTCCATCGTTTTGAAGCTGTAGCCCGTCTGCGTGCCGTCAACTTCTCGTATCGCACGGCGGAGCGGTTCGCGCAAGGTAGCGGGGTCGGCGGCGGAGCGCACCACGAGTGCCATCGTCCCGATTGGAGCTTGTGCGTAGGGGATGTACATCTCCGGCTTGGCTGTCTCTTCTAACTCGAAGCGCACGTCGCCGACGATGCCGACGATTTCGCGCGTGACGGCTTCGCCATACAGTGCCTTCTCTTCTGGACCGCCGAACGTCAAGCGTTTGCCGAGCGGGTCTTCGTCGCCGAAGTAGCGTCGCGCCATCGCTCCATTGATGACGACCACGCCGGGCGCGTCCGTCGCGTCGCGCTCGCTCAAGGCGCGCCCTTTGAGAAGCGGAATGCTCATCGCGCGGAAATAGTCTTGGCTGATGATGGACTTGCTCGCCGTGCGGCTTTCGTCGGGCGCGGCGGGTGGGTGTCCTTCGATCTCGAATGAAGAGGATGTCAGAGAGTTTCCGAGCGGCAGATTAGTGACCACTCCGGCGGCTTGCACGCCGGGAAGCGACGAGACACGTTCGAGTACCTGTTGAAAGAAGAGGGCTTTCTGACGGCTTTCGGCGTAGCCCGTTCGAGGCAGCGAAATGAGCATCGTCGCCACGCCTTCGGGGTCGAATCCCGTGCTGACGTTTCGCAGTTGTCGAAAACTCTTGATGAACAATCCGGCGGAGACGAGCAGGACGAGCGAGAGGGCGATTTGTGTGACGACGAGCAGACTGCGAAGACGACCGCGCCGCAGACTCGCGCTCTGGCTGCGACCGCCTTCTTTAAGCGTGCTGTTGAGATTCGTCTTCGAGGCTTGAATCGCCGGAGCCAGCCCGAAGAGTAGCCCTGTGAGCAGCGAGACGAGCAGCGTGAACAGAAGCGTCTGAGCATCAATCGCCAACTCCCTTGCGCGCGGCAGCGTACTCGAAGCAATGCCCGTGAGCAGATCGGTACACCACACCGCCAGCAGCAGACCGCCGGTGCCGCCGAGCATGGCGAGCAGCGTGCTTTCGGTGAGCATCTGCCGGATGAGACGGAAGCGACTCGCGCCGAGTGCCGTGCGAATCGCAATCTCTTTTTGTCGCGCGGTCGCGCGCGCGA
>JANDLT010000008.1 GCA_024330265.1 Pyrinomonadaceae bacterium MAG19_C2-C3
AAAGTCTTGCGCTGAAAGCGCATAGTTTCAACTAGCGTGCTGGAACAATGAAAAACATTAGAGGCAATCCGGTTTTGTTACGTGCCGCTTCGTGTGTTTCGTGGATGAGTTTTAGTCGTCTCTTATATCGAACCGGTGTAAGTTTATCGTGAATAACTTTTAGCGTGGATAACTCTTGGTTGGCTCTATAATTTATAACACACATAACAGTCATTATCGGACGGGCATTATACTAGCTGACGAATCGGTTTATGAACATCATCTCGCTTGAAAACGTCGGCAAAGATTTCGGCGTCAAGCCGCTATTTGCGAACGTCAATATCGGCTTTGCCGCCAATGAACGCATAGGCATCATCGGCGCGAACGGTTCGGGCAAAACCACTTTCCTGCGCGTCGTCGCCGGAATCGAAACGCCCGACGCCGGGCGCGTGATTCGACAGGACGGTAAGACGCTCGCCTACCTTTCACAGACCCCGACCTTCGACACTGACGCGACGATAATGGACGCGATTTTCAACCACAGCGGCGGAGCGTTGGAGTTGATTCGCAGTTATGAAACGGCGTGTCACGATTTAGCCGCGCAGGGCGGAACAAACGCGCGCTTACTTGAGACGGTCGCCACGCTCGCGCATGAACTCGAAGCCACGGGAGCGTGGGAAATCGAAACCAATGCCCGCGTCGTATTGTCGCGGCTTGGCATACATGACACCGATGCTCTGGTTGTAAATCTTTCCGGCGGACAGCGCAAGCGTGTCGCGTTGGCGCACGCTTTAATCGTCAAGCCCGATATTTTGATTCTCGACGAACCGACGAATCACCTTGACGCCGATACCGTCGAATGGCTTGAATCTTACCTTGCGCGCTTCGCGGGTTTGCTGTTGCTCGTGACGCATGACCGTTATTTTCTCGACCGCGTGACATGGCGGATTTTAGAAATCGAGCGCGGAACGATTGGGAGTTTCGACGGCGGTTATGCGTTCTATTTGGAGAAGAAAGCAGCACAGGAAGCCACGCGCGTCGTCGAAGGACAGAAGCGCAAAATGCTCATGCGGCGCGAACTCGCGTGGCTCAGGCGCGGAGCGAAAGCGCGCACACGCAAATCGAAAACCCGCGTTGACGCGGCGCGTGAACTGCTCGCGCAGCCTGTGGAAAAACCCGTCGCGGAAATTGAAATCGGTTTCGGTTCACGTCGTTTGGGGACGAAGGTTATCGAACTTCATCACATCGCCAAGTCGTTCGATAATCATCAACTGATTGAAGATTTCACTTATCTCTTGAAGCGCGACGACCGCATAGGCATCATCGGCGCGAACGGTTCGGGCAAGACGACGTTGCTTGAAATCATCGCCGGAAGAATCGAGCCGGACACCGGACACGTCGAAATGGGTCAAACCGTTCGTCTTGGATATTACGACCAAGAGAGCCGCGCCCTTAACGACGACCAGCGCGTGATTGATTACATCTGCGAAGTCGCGCAGCAAATCACGCTTGCCGACGGTTCGAGCGTCAGCGCGAGTCAGATGTTGGAGCGGTTTCTGTTCCCTGTTGACGCGCAGTACGCGACAATCGGCAAACTCTCCGGCGGCGAACGGCGCAGACTTTACCTGTTGCGCGTCCTTATGAATCAACCGAATGTTTTGTTATTGGATGAGCCGACGAACGACTTGGACATTCCGACCTTAATCGCGCTCGAAGAATACCTTGACGATTTCGCCGGAGCGTTGATTGTCGTCAGCCACGACCGCTATCTTCTCGACCGCACGATTGATTACATCTTCCGGTTTGAAGGCGACGGGCGCGTGCGCGAGTATCCGGGCGATTATCAAACTTACATCACCTACCGTGAACGTGAAGCCAAACAAGTTGCCGCCTTGAACGCGACTGACGGGCTTTCAAAACAGGCGCACGAAAATCCGGCGATGCGCGCGTCTTCCGCCGCTAATGCTGACGGCGCATCCGCTTCCCTTGCCCGCCGGAGCGATGCGCCGCGCAAGTTATCGTTTAAGGAACGGCGCGAACTCGAAACACTCGAAGCGAACATCGCCGCCGCCGAAGCGCGCCAGACGGAAATCGAGCGTCAACTGAATCTGCACGCCACAGACGCCGCCAAACTCGAAACCCTTTTCAACGAACAGCAACACCTCGCCGCACGCCTCGCGCAGGACATGGAACGCTGGCTTGAACTCGCGTAAATCTCCCCGCCGCCCCGATTGATTTTCATAAGCCGAGTTGTTCGAGAGTTTCGGCTTTGATAACGAACGCGGGCGCGACACTTGGAACTTCCGGTGCGGCGTTCGGCACGGCTTCCGGCATAGTGACACACGAGACGGTCGCAAACTCCGCCCTTCGTGTTGATACGGCAACGTTACGCTTACGCCGCTCAAGCATCGCCTTATGATTGGCACGCTTGATTTCTACTTTTGCCTTGCCAAGCACGGTTTGAAGTTCGGCGGGAAGGTGGCTCATCTCGAAGTTGAAATCGGCGGCGGATTGTCTCAATTCCTCGCCGTTAAACGTCGCCAGCACCTTGTGAGCGCGTGCTTCGTTTTGTGCGTCGCGCCGCGTCTTACCTGTCCTGACGAAACCTAGTTGTCGCGCGTTCGGTGATTGCGATTCCCGCATCTCCTGCCGCGCGCGTTCGGCTTTGACCGTCACGGACTTTTTCACCGTCGCCGCTTCACCTTTCCCACCTCTGACACCTGAAGGCGAACGTGCCGCGCGCGCGGTACGTTCGGCTTCAAGCGCGGGTGTCATGGCACAGGCACGCGCGATGCGCTTTTCGTCCGCATCCTCGATTTCTTCAACCGGCATCTCGAATGTCGAATCGAAAAAGATTCCCCCGTCTTCCGTTGCGGCAAATTCAGCGATTAACGGCGACACATTATCTTGCGTGGGGAAACCGACACGACTGAGCGCAAGCGCGAATGCCATCACCAGCACGCAATTCGCCGCCAGAGACACAGCCAGTAATTGATAACCGCGCTGCCTGCGGGGAAACGGTTTGAGCGGCTGTGTTTGACGCGATTGTGCTTTAACCGTCCTCGCCTGACAATCAGGAATTGCCAACCGGCGCGTCGTCGCTTCAAACAGCTTATCGTTCACCGCATCCATCGCGGGCTGCCCGCAACGACTGCAAAATCGCGCCCCGATTTTTAGTTCCGCATCGCACGCCGAACAGTTTTCGAGCGAATTAAGTTGGTACAAATTTTCTGACATGATGTTTTAGAAATGACCGCACGCTAAAATCCTGAACCGACGAGGTGAGACGAACACGCGAGGGAATAAAAGTAACTTACGTTTCAATCCGTCTTGCGGTTGCACTTTGGAATAGTTCCATAAGTTTTCTAACCGCTCCGCCGTCGCCGCCGGTTTAGCATTATCAAGGCAAATAAAGAAGCCGTAATCCGTCACAGGACTACGGCTTCACACAGATTACAGAACGTAAGTTTAAGAATTGCCCGCGTCAATCTCCGTGTCGGCTTCGGCTTTCTTTTCAGTCGCAAGGTGAAAGCGACCTTCCATGATTGACTCGGCGACGGGTCGGCGTCCGCTCGGTTCTTCGCGTTCACGAAGTTCGGCGGGCAGTGATTCCGTCGCGCCGCGATGACCGAGAGCGAACACCGCGAGCGGCACGAAGTCGTCGGGGATTTCAAGCGTCGCGCGTGCTTTGTCCGGGTCAAAGCCGACCATGCCGTGAGCGTATAAACCGTTGAGGCTGGCTTGCAAAGTCATATAACCGGACGCGCAACCCGAATCGAAATGATGTGTCGCGTTCGGCTTGCCGTTGAATGTAAAAGTTTTCCTGGCGACCACGACCACTAATACCGGAGCGTCTTTCGCCCACGCTTGATTGCCGGGGATGAGGAAATCGAGAAACCTTTTCCGGTCTTCGTCGCTTCGCGCGTACACGAACCGCCATGGTTGTTCGTTATAAGACGACGCCGCCCACCGCGCGGCTTCAAACACGCTCATCAAAGTTTCATCATCAATCGGGTCGGGTGCGAAAGCGCGCGGCGACCAACGATTGAGAAACGCGGCGGCGATTTTGTGTTCGGCGTCACGAAACGGGCGCACCTCTTCGGCGACCTCTCCGTTTAGCATGTCATCGTTTTCGTCATTTGTATTTTGTGTTGCCATAACTTCCCTTCTTCAACCTAATTTGTGAATAATGTGCTTTCCGGTAGAACGTATCGAGGCAAACCGAAACTTACCACAGTCAGCGACGCCAACCGTATCACCCCCTTCGCGGCATCCCTCGCCTGATTAAACACGCACCGCTTCACATCCGGGCTTTGGCTCATTAGTACCGAATACAGTACCATGTCGTCAAATGACGATTGATGAAGCGATTATCGAACTCGAAGCCGCGAAAGCGAATTTGCGATTCACTCGTTTGCAAAACATTTGCAGCGAATTTTTCGGCAAGCCGCGCATCAAGGGAAGTCATCACATCTTCAAAACGACATGGCAGGGTGACCCGCGCATTAACTTGCAAAAGGATGGCGGCAAAGCCAAAGAATATCAAATAGAACAGGTCGTCGCTGCCTTGAAAAAACTGAAAGCAACGCAAGAATAAAGGTCATGTCACGCAAAAAAAGAAAAGCGAATAAGTTCGCGGTGGACGAATATCTATACTCGGTCGGATGGTCGGGGACGGATAATGTTTTTGTCGGGCGCGTCGCGGAATTCTCTTTGCTCGCCGCGCACGGTGCGACACTCGAAGCGGCACTTGCTGAAATCAAATCGGTTGTCGGCTTGGTTCTCGATGATTTGGCGGAGTCGGGCGAGGAGGCTCCCGTGCCTTTGAGCCGCAAAGCATTTAGCGGCAAACTCAACTTGCGAATGCCGAAATCTTTGCATCGCCAACTTAGTATTGCCGCCGCTCAACAGGGAGTTTCGCTTAACCAACTCATCAACGCGCGGTTGGCAAGCCAAAGTTAAAAATCGAATCGGATACAGTTGAAGTCGGTTCAGGTTCAAGTAATGAGGTCACGACATTCTATGAAAAGCATCAAGTTTAGCGAGTTCGGAAATCCGGTTGACGTGTTGCGCGTCGAAGACGTGGAGCAACCGGAGCCAAGCGCGACGCAGGTTTTGATAAAACTTCGCGCACGCTCAATCAACCCTTCGGATTTATTGACGGTGCGCGGACTCTACGGGCAGCTTCCAAAATTGCCCGCCACGCCGGGCTTAGAAGCGATGGGCGAAGTCGTCGAAGCGGGTGCGGACGTGCGGAAACTTCACACGGGACAGCGCGTGATTCCGCTTCGCGTCATAGGAACGTGGCAAGAGTTTATCGTCGCGGACGAAGCGCAATGCCTTCCTGTTCCCGATGCCGTAAGCGACAACACGGCGGCGCAGTTCGTCGTCAATCCTCTGACGGCATGGATTATGACAATCGAAGAATTGAAGATGAAACCCGGCGAGTGGTTATTGCAAACGGCGGCGGGTTCGACGCTCGGACGCATCGTTTTACAAATCGCCAGACTCCACAATTTCAAAACCATCAACGTCGTCCGCCGACGCGAACAGATTGCGGAACTGAAAGCTCTCGGCGCGACGCAAGTGATTGCGACCGATACGGAAGACATCGCAACGCGCGTTAAAGAAATCACGGGCAAGGATGGAGTTGTCAAAGCGATTGAAGCGGTTGGCGGAGAAACCGGAGCGCGGACGTTGAATGCTTTAGGGCGTGGCGGCGAGATGCTGGTTTATGGTTTGCTCTCCGGCGAGCCGATAGCGGTTGACGGCGGGCGCATGATTTTCGCTTCCACCGTGATGCGCGGTTTCTGGTTGTCGGAATGGATACGCACCGCCGCACCGCAAACGTTGCAGAGCGTGACCGCCGAACTGCTCAAGTTAATGGCGAGCGGGGAAATCGAACCGCCCGTTGAAGCCGAGTATCAATTAACCGACATCATCCGCGCCGTCACACACGCCGAACGCACGGGACGCGGCGGCAAAGTTTTACTGGTGAGTTGAAACACGCTTCGTTGGCGGTGACGGCGGTGTTTAAGCCTTTTCCGCCAACGAAACGGCGATGCGCGCGAAGCCCGCGACACGTTTATCGAGTGCGGCGAAACGCGCATCATCGGTTTGCCCGCGATGATAGCGGTAAAAGATTTGCTGAATCACGACGGCGAGTTTGAAGACGGCGAAGACTTCATAAAAATTGATGTTCGATAAATCGTTTCCGGTGCGCGCGGCGTAGCGAAAGAGAATCTCGTCGCGCGTGAAATAACCCGCGCGTTGCGTCACCGTGCCAATCGCGTCCGTCTGCGATTCACACGCGATATGCACCCAGTAGCAAAGCAGAATCCCGACATCAATCAACGCATCGCCAACCGCGCTCATCTCCCAATCGAAGACGCCGACGACGCGCCCGACATCATTCATGTCAAGCATCACATTGTCGAGTTTGTAATCGCCGTGAACCATCGTCGGCTGCTGTGTATCAACCGGCAAATGTTCCATCAACCAGATTGCGAGGCTGTCCATCTCCGGCAACTCTGTGGTTTGCGAACCCCGCCAGCGTTCGCTCCAACCTCTCACTTGACGCTCAACGAATCCGGCGGGCTTGCCGAGCGCGAGTAATCGGTTCGCCGCCGCGTCAATCGAATGCAAATCCGCGAGCGCGTCAATCACCGCTTCGCTTACCCTGCCACGCGACAAAGGATTATTCATCAACCCGGCGGGTTCTTCGTGACGCACGATACGTCCGCGCCGTCGCTCCATGATGTAGAAAGTCGCGCCGATGATTTCCGCGTCTTCACACAACAGAATCGGGCGCGGCGCAAGCGGAAACACCGGATGCACAATTTCGAGTATGTGAAATTCGCGCCCCATGTCATGGGCTTTCGGCGGCAAGCGTCCGAGCGGCGGACGGCGCATCACAAACTCTTTTGCACCGAGACACACGAGGTAAGTCAAATTTGAATGACCGCCGGGAAACTGTTCGACACTCAAAGGCGCGTCAGTTAAGAATCCATCACCAATCACATCAGGTAAATGTGCGCGCAAGTAATCCGCCAGCTTATCCCAATCAAGCTGTTCACTCGCGCGCACGGATTTGGTATCGGATGAATCAGGCATCAACTTAAATTACAGACTATCCAGTATTGGAACTCTCAAAATTTCATGCTCGAAAAATCATGCACGTCGTTGTGCCGTGTGCATACAATTTGCCATTCGCGTCAACAACTTTGCCTTCCGCCGTGGCGACGCGCCCACCCGTGTGAATCACTCTGGCTTCGCCACGCACCACTCCGGTTCGCACCGTCATCGGGCGCACGTAATTGATTTTGATTTCAAGCGTCGTGTACGCGACTCCGGCGGGCAGCGTCGAATGCACGGCACACGCCATCGCGGAATCAAGCACCGTCGCCGCCAAGCCGCCGTGAATTGTGCCGAGCGGGTTGTAATGATACTCGTCAGGTTCGCAAGTAAAGACCGCGCTCCCTTCGCTCAATTCCGTGAGAGCGAAGTTCATCAACAAGCTTATCGGCGGACGCGGAACTTCGCCCGCCATCATCTTTTGTAAGAACTCCAAGCCGCTTAAATCCTTGCCGAGTTCGGCAGGGCTGCGCGGTTCTTCCCAGTTGATAATGCGCGTTCTGTTTCGCGTCTCGCTCATAATTTTATGCTTCGCCGTTTGACTATCTGACGCGCACCAACTTCGAGAGCAGCGACGGCAAAAATCGTTTGAGATAAACCCCCACTTTCTCTTTGCCGCCAACCAAAACTTCTTCCTTCTCTCTTGCCACCGCGTCGAGTATGCGCGCCGCGCACGCTTCCGCGCTCATCCCATGCGCTTGATTGCCGTCCATTTTATTCAACTTGCTGCCGTCTCCGGTGAGGGCGTTAATTGAAACTTCGGTGTGAATGTAGCCGGGACAGACGATTGTGACTTTGACATTCTCGCGCCAGACTTCGGCGCGAAGGCTGTTAAAGAAACCGTGCAACGCATGTTTCGATGCCGCGTAAGCCGAACGAAGCGGCGTGCCGACATGCCCGACGATGCTCGTGATGACGACGAAGTGACCATTGCGACGCTCAAGCATCGAAGGCAGCACGGCTTTCGTCAAACGCACCGCCCCGAGATAGTTGATATTGATGAGTGCTTGGTCAACCTCGAATTTAGTGTCCTTCGCCAGCGCGCGTTGGCTGACTCCGCCGTTGTGAACGAGTATGTCAACGCGCCCGAAACACTCCAACACTTGTTCGACTTTCTCCGGCAATCCGTCGAAATCTGTCAAGTCGAGCGGCAAAATCAGATGCCCATCGTCTTCGCAGTTCGCACGCACGCGCGCAAGTTCATCCGCGCGCCGCGCCGATAAAATCACACGCGCCCCTTCACGATGAAACGCATAAACCAACGCTTCGCCGATGCCCGACGACGCACCCGTCACCCACACGATTTTATCTTTGAACCGCATCATGATAGTGGATAGTGGATAGTGGATAGTGGATAGTTTAAGACAGCGGCTTTTCACTATCCGTTATCCACTATCCACTAAACACGGGTTTGCGTTTCTGCAAAAACGCCGTCACACCTTCGACGAAATCCGGCGAGTGAAAGCACGCGGCTTGATTGACGGCTTCGTAATCAAGCGCGCTCGCAAGGTCGGTGTTTGCCGCGTGATTAAGTCCGGCTTTGATTTTCTCAAGCGCGATGCGCGGCGAAGCGACCAGCCGCGCGGCGAGTTTGTTAACTGTCGCATTGAGTTCTGAGAACGGCACGACTTTGTTGACGATGCCCAAGTTATACGCTTCTTCGGCAGTGATTGTGTCGCCCGTCGCCATCAACTCGAACGCTTTGTGATAACCGACGAGGCGCGGCAGAAAGTATGTTCCACCGCCGTCGGGCATTAACCCGATACGCACGAAAAGTTCCGCGAACACGGCGCGCTCCGAAGCGATAATGATGTCGCACGCGAGAGCGTAATTGCACCCGATGCCGACCGCCGTGCCGTCAACGCGGGCGATTATCGGCACGGGCAATTCGCGCATCAACATCACAATCGGATTCGCGTCGTCGCGCAACGACGTGGTGACATCGAAATCCTTAATCTCACTTTGATTCAAAGCCGCGAGGTCAGCCCCCGCACAGAATGCTCCGCCCGCGCCCGTCAAGATGATGACGCGCGTCTCGTCCACCCGCGATGCTTCGAGAGCCGCGCGCAATAACTTTTGCGTTTCGGCATCCACCGCGTTACGCCGTTCGGGACGATTGAACGTGATGCGCTTGATGCCTTCATCAAATGCGACGTGAAGTTTTTTCGTGCCGTCAGTCATTGTTCATCCCTCATAATTTAGCAGTTCGACATAGAGTCAGAAACGCGCACGAAGTAAGCGTGCTTTTGCTGATGTAAAACACGCGCGACTATCGTGCGCGTTTCTGATTACTCATCACTCATCACTCATTACTCATCACTCGTAATAACGCACCAGCCATTCCGCCGCGCAAGCCGGTTTGTCCGCACCTTCACGTTCAATCGTGACATTCCATGTAACTTGCACGCCGCCCTTGATTTCTTCAACTTGTCCTAAAGTGAAGCGTCCGCGAAGACGCGACCCGGCTGGCACGGGCGAGATAAACCGCACGCGGTTTAAGCCATAGTTGAGTCCCATCCTGACGCCTCCAACGTGCATCGCCTGATGCAACATTTCACTTAACAATGAGAGCGTCAGAAAGCCGTGCGCGATTGTTCCTTTGAACGGCGATTCGCGTGCGGCGCGCTCCTCGTCAACGTGAAGCCATTGCCTATCGTCCGTCGCTTCCGCGAACCTGTTGATGCGCTCTTGCGACACTTCCAACCACCCGCTGACCGCGACTTCGCGCCCCGTGAGTTCGCCTAACTTGGTGATGCTTTCAATCTCAATCATGGCATCAATTCCCTTCGTTCAAAACTTTGTCTCGCGCCGCTTGTGCTTCCTTAATCACACCCCGCGCAATCACCATCCGATGCACTTCCGATGCGCCGTCATAAATACGAAACGCGCGGGCATTGGCATAGAAGTCGGCAAGCGGCGTGTCGTGCGAGACACCGAGCGCGCCGCAGATTTGCACGGCGCGATCAATCACGCGGTTAATCGCTTCGGCGACGAAGACTTTGCAAATCGAAGATTCACGCCGTATCTCATCGCCCTGTTCGTGCTTCCATGCAGCGTGCATGACCATCATGCGCGAGGTGTGTAAATCAATTTCCGAATCGGCAATCATCCACTGTATCGCTTGATGCTCACTCAACTTTTTACCGAACGCCTCACGCTCCAGAGCGCGGCTTGTCGCAATTTCCAAAGACCTCTGCGCCACGCCGAGCCACCGCATACAATGCGTCAAGCGCGCCGGAGCCAGCCGCGCTTGCGACATCTTGAACGCCTCGCCGACACGCCCCAACACCGTCCCGTCAGGCACGCGCACGTTTCTGTAAATCACTTCGCAATGTCCGCCAAGCCCGTGCGAACCCATCACCGAAATCGGGCGCACGATTTCAAAACCCGGCATGTCGGTCGGAACTAAAAACATCGTCGCGCCTTCATGCGCCGAGACATTCGGATTAGTCACCGCCATCGTTATCGCCACGCTCGCCCCTTGCGCCCCGCTAATAAACCACTTGTGACCGTTGATTTCCCAACCGCTGTCAACCTTGTCGGCGCGGGTCTTTAACATCGTCGGGTCAGACCCGGCACCCGGCGCGGGTTCGGTCATCGCAAAGCACGAACGCATCTCGCCTTCCACGAGCGGGCGCAAATACCTTTCGCGTTGTTCTGCATTCGCATACAGCGAAAGCAAGTGCATGTTGCCTTCGTCGGGCGCGGCACAGTTGAGCGCAAGCGCGGCGGGAAAGCTACGTCCCGCTTCTTCAAACACGACGCACATCCCGATTGTTCCGAGTCCCAACCCGCCGTATTCTTTCGGCAGTTGCAAACCGTATAGTCCCGCATCACGCGCCTTTTGTCGTAACATTAAAAGCTGCTCAGGCGTGATGATTTCATGTTCGCCGCTTCTCCCTTCAAGCGGAATCACTTCATCGCGCACAAAAGCCTTTACGCGCTCGCGCAAATCAATCAACTCCGGCGGTAAATTAAAATCCATAGTAATTTCTCAGCCGTCTTCAGACAGCTTTCCCGAAGGGCAACTAGACCAGCCGTTTGACGGCTGGTAAGTGAGGTCAATAAATGTGCGAGGGCGTTTTAACGTCCTTCTCGCTTCCGGCTTTAGCCACCAGACCCGAACGGCTCAAGCCTTGTACCAAAGCCCGTTAGAAACGGGCTGAGGAAATTAGTTCGCCATTGTCCCCAGCCGTCAAACGGCTGGTCTATGTGCCGCTTCGCGGAAAGCCGTCTTCAGACGGCTGGTAGTTGCAATCCACAACGATTTATAGCCCGCCTGTGACCTCCAAGACTTGACCCGATACATAATCACTTAACGACGACGCGAAGAACGCGACCGCTCCCGCCGCTTCTTCGGGTGAGCCGCCGCGCCCCATCGGTATCATCCGAAACGCGATTTCACGATTCGCCTGCGGGATGCCGAGCGCGATGTCCGCCGCTTCGCGCGTCACACGTTCGCCCCCCTCTTTTGCCTGCGTGAGGCGCGTTTCGATGAAGCCGAAGGCGACGGCGTTGACTTGAATGTTGAATTGTCCCCACTCTTTCGCCAGCGTCTTGGTGACACCGATGATGCCCGCTTTGCCCGCCGCGTAATTGCTTTGTCCGGCGTTGCCGCGCGTGCCTGTGGTCGAACTGATGTTGACGATTTTCCTCGCCGCCGCGCGCCCGTGTTCTTCCTTTTCGCGCTTCGCGGTTTCGCGCAAGTATTCGGACGCGGCGCGTATGATGCGAAACGGCGCGGTCAAATGTACGTCCAACATCGCGTGCCACTGCTCATCCGTCATCTTGTGGAGCGTGCCGTCCCAAGTGTAGCCCGCGTTGTTGATAATCGCGTCAATGCGCCCGCACTCGTCGAGCGTGGTCTTAATCAAGTGCGGCGCGAAGTCCGCCGCCGTGACATCGCCCGGAACGGCAAGCGCGTTTCCGCCGTCGGCTTTAATCGCATCGGCGGCTTCGTGCGTCGGGTCGGTGTCAATATCTGAAACGACAACGTGCGCTCCGTGTCTGGCGAAAAGTTCCGCGCAAGCACGCCCGATGCCGCGCCCCGCGCCCGTGATAATCGTCACTTTGTTTTCGAGTAATCGCATGATGATGTTGGTGTCACTTCTAAACGCTGGAATAGTCGTCCGGTTGCCAGAAATCGAATCCTCGTTCTTTCAGCTTTTTAATTAAGCTCTGACGATCTAAACCTTCAGGGTGTCTATAATGCCAATGATGAAAGCCATAAACTACACTAATCAGCTTATCTTTCTTTTCAAGTCCACGACGCTCGAAAACTTCGCAGATTTTATTACTCAACCCTTTGTCATATGTCATGGCGACAATGATTTTATGATCGCTGATATTAAGATTTGTACTTCCTTCATCCGAGTAAGTTGTAATTGTGACATGCCCGTTTAGCAACGTATCTTGTTTATGTCGGGTTATAAAACTCTGAATCTTCTGCCGAGAATTTATTTCCTCATTAACATAAATTTCCTCTGCTCCAACATCTTCCCAGTCATCATGGATTTTGATCCAAAACACTTCGATTTCAGGCAGCACAGCGACCAATTCAAGATAAATTTTTAGCAGGTCTGTCTCATTAACCACCGCTTCCACTTCGATAAGCCCATTGTCATCTTCGTCAATTTGATAACCGGGCTTGATTTCATCAATTTCATACTCACCATCGAGGAAAGAGTGAATAACTCCGTAAGGCAGGTTATAGCTAGGTTCGGTTGGAAAGGAGATTTTCTCGTCATCAAAATATGTATCGCCCTCATCTTCCGTTATGGCTGTTTCAGGCAAATTCTCAAAATCATAAGGGTCTATTCGCGCAGCAATCGGTTTTGCAACTCCATTTAATTTGGCGCAGTTCAGCATTTTATTTAGTGCTTCGCCTATGTGCGAAGCCCAAGTCCAATAGACCCAGATGTAAGAGGTCTTTCCTTTAGACCATTCGATTTGGCAAGTATAAAATTCCATAACTTGACAGCTTCATCTGTTATCAAAAGGCAAAGGTCTAACTTATACCCTGACACAGCTACGCGCCAAAACGCGCCAACCTACTCATCATCTGTTGGCGCGTTTTGGTTTGACAAAATCATTTAAGAGTTGCGACGGCTTAACAATTTGGCATCGCAGACCGCGCAAATCTTCGGCGGGAATGTCGAGCAAATCTTTATCGTGGCTGATGATGTATTTGGCATTGCCGGAGCGGGCAGTATCTATCATCACATTATCGTCGGCATCGCGGCTGATTCTGTATCGCTTGCCGAGCTTAACCCACGTCACCGTATCAAGCTGTATCTTGGCGGCGAAGCGTTTGATGCGCCGTTGCTCTACTCCGAGACGCTCCAAAATTTCCGTGTATTCCTCTACCACAGGCACACTGACAATCAGTTGTAACTCGCGGTAGGTGAACCACAACTTTACTACCTTGTTGTTTGCGGTTTCGCGGTGCGGGTTGAGAAAAAACCGGATGAAAACATTCGTGTCGAACACTACGGGGATACGGCTTTTACGCGGTGTCACGTTGCCGTCTTTTCTCCGCGCGGTATCGGCGAATTACCGCATCGGCTTCTTTTTCGGTGACTCCATTGCGGCGCATATCGCCCCCGATTTCATCGGCGAGTTCGAGCATGTCGGCGGCTTGTAAGTGATACTCAATCAAGCTTTTGAGGGTCAGCACCGGGTCAACATTGCGCCGCGCTTCATTAGTTTCAAATTCACGCCACAATTCGGATTGTAAAAGAGTTTGAATAGTCATCTGGCTTAACACCTTTGGCGAGATTCTAACATAAGGTTCAACGTGCTTTTTCTTCGCCCCGCCTAATTGATTCTTAAATTTTTCAACTACCCCGCCGCACTTTCTTCATCACGCAACACGCGCAATAAAATCTTGCCGACGGCACTCTTGGGAAGGCTGTCGCGTATCTCGATGTGGCGCGGGATTTTGTATTCCGCCAAACCGCTTTTGCAATGTTCGATGAGTTGTTCGGGCGTCGCGCTCGCGTCTTGTTTCAGCACGACGAAGGCTTTGACGACTTCGCCGCGATACGCATCAGGGATGCCGATAACGGCGGCTTCCATCACCGCCGCGTGCGTGTACAGAACACTTTCCACATCCGTCGGATAGACGTTGAAACCGCCGACGATAATCATGTCCTTCTTGCGTTGGACGATGTATGTATAACCGTCCGCGTCCATGCGCGCGACATCGCCGGTGTAAAGCCACACGCGCCCGCTCGCGTCACGGCGCAAAGTGTTCGCGGTCTCTTCCGGCTTGTTCCAGTAGCCTTTCATAACCTGCGGCGCGTGGATGCAAAGTTCGCCTTCCTCATCAATCCCGACTTCGCGTGTGCCTTCATCCAAGTCAACGATTTTAATGTCCGTGTCGGGAAACGGTAAGCCTATGCTGCCGGGTTTGCGGCGGGCGAACATCGCCGTCGAATGCGTCACGGGCGAGGCTTCCGATAAACCGTAACCTTCGTTGAGCGCGCCACCCGTCATGCGTTCAAACTGGTGTATGACTTCGACGGGCAAAGGGGCTGAACCGCTATTGAACAACTTGATTTTATCTATCCCGCTTGTCTTCGCACGCGGATGATTTAAGAGCGAAATGTAAATCGTCGGCACGGCGGGAAAGTACGTCGGACGATAATCCCGTATCGCGTCGAGCATCGCATCCACATCGTATTTCGGAATCAAGACTTGCCGCACGCCGCGCCACACGCCTTCCATCATCCCTACGGTGAAGCCGTAAATATGAAAGAAGGGAATCACGAGCAAGTATGTATCTTCGCCGCGCCGCCACTCACGATGCGCCCAAGTTTCGCCCTGTATCACGTTGGCAAAGAGGTTGTAGTGCGTCAGCATCGCGCCCTTCGGCACGCCCGTCGTCCCGCCCGTATATTGCAACACCGCCGTATCTTCTTCCGCGTCAATCTCAACGCTCGGCAATTCAATCGCCGCGCTTTCATCATTGGCGGCAAGCAAATCGGATAACTTCAATGTGCCTTCAACATCGCTCACGGGCAAGGCGGCAAGCGAGTATTCAGCCGCCGAAGTGATGATGATGTTTTCGATGTTTGTTTCCCCTTGCACCGCACGCACAAGCGGCGCAAGCACATCGAGCGTACACATCAAACGCAAGCCGGAATCCTTAGCGACAATCGTGACTTCCCTGCCCGTGTAAAGCGGATTGACGTTGACGATGATTGCGCCGAGTCGCAACACCGCGAACGCCGCGACAAGGTATTGCGGGCAGTTCGGCAACATGATTCCGACTCTATCGTTCTGCGTGATGCCGAGTCGCATCATCGCACGGGCTAAATCGTCAGAGCGTTCCTTAATTTCACGAAACGTCAGGTGCGCCCCCAAGAACGAGGTCGCCACGCTGTCGGGAACTTCGCTCGCCGTGACACGCAAAATTTCATACAGCGAACGACGCGGATAATTGAGGTGCGGACGCACCCAGTAATCGTAATGCTTGAGCCACGGACGCGCCGCGTAAGGCGACGAAGTTTCATCAGGTGCTTTGCTCATACACTCGCTTTCAAAACTCTTGGAATTTTAGAAAGTATTCTCTGCAGTACTCTGCGTCTTCAACTCTGCGTGTCTCTGTGTCAAAAAACTTTTTAACGCAGAGTACCGCACAGGGCGGACGCCGAAGACACGCAGAGAGCATCACTCGCTTAAACAATCGTGCTGCCGCCGTCAACGATAATCGTTTGACCCGTGATGTAACTCGCCGCATCGGACGCGAGAAACACGGCGACGCCTTTCAACTCGCCTTCATTACCGACGCGCGGAATCGGGTTTCGTTTCACGATGTCCGGCTCGATAATTTCAATCGAAGCGTCAGCCAAGCGCGAATGAAAGAAGCCGGGCGCAATCGCGTTGACTCTCACACCCGACTTGCCCCACGTCGCCGCCAGTTCGCGTGTCAAACCGAACAAGCCCGCTTTGCTCGCCGCGTATCCGACGTAATGAATATCGTGCGCCGAAGCCATCAAACCCGCGACGGAAGAAACATTGATGATGCTTCCCCGCCCGCGCTTTAACATCTCGCGCCCCGCCGATTGGGAGAATAAAAACGCCCCGGTTAAATTCACATCCAAAACCTTTTGCCACTTATCAAGCGGCATCGCTTCCGGCAACGCTCCCCACGAAATCCCGGCGTTGTTAATCAAAATATCAATCGCCCCGAAAGCCTCAATCGTCTTGTCAACCGTCGCTTGGACTTGCGCTTGACTTGCGACATCGCACACCGCGCCTTCAACCTTAAAGCCGCGCTCGCGCAGTTCATCAACCGCCCGCGTCAACCATTCTTCGCGCCGCGCGCACAACATCAATGACGCTCCGGCTTCCGCCAAGCCTTCCGCCATTTCAAGCCCAAGCCCGCGCGAACCGCCCGTCACAAGCCCGACGCGCCCTCGTAAATCGAACAAGTTTTTGATGTGTACCGTCATGGTTTGCTTTCGTCAATCCGCTTGCATTGAAAGTCGTTTCGCGTAATTAACGTGGGTTCGATTTAAGAAGCGGTAAGGCAGTTTATCCACGAAACAACACGAAGCCGCACGAAACAAAGCCGGATTTCTTTAGTGTTTTTCCTTCGTGTTGTTTCGCGTGATTCGCGGATAACTTCTGCCTATCGCATTGCTTTTTACACCCAATCTTGTTTTCGCACAAACCCTGTTCTATCTGTCGCGCACACCAAGATGTGGCTTGACGGAATTTGTAGGGGCAGGGCTTGTCCCTGCCCGTGTTTTCGGTGGCGGGAGAACACGGGCAGGGACAAGCCCTGCCCCTACTATTGTTCCGCTCCACATCTTGGTGTGTTCTGCATATAGCACTGTAATTGATTCGTCCGCCGTCATACTGTACGCTGCTCCGTTATATTGACGGACGGTACTTTTCACCGCAAACTCGAAAACAATCAAGCCGCGCTGTGCTTTAATTCCTGATATATTGCATTGCACAGCCTGCTTACTTCAAACAAATTTCAGTTCTCCAACCGGGTAAAAATTAAGTGATAATTCAATCGTTAAACCACAGAGCCGCCTCGCTCTTTGCTTCGTTTTTCAATTCACAAACATTCATCAACTCACGCAAACTCATTATGGGCTTGCTCGCCGTGTGTTTGTTCTGCGTTTCAGCTTCTTCAATCTCCGCCCAATCGCAAGCCTTAAACGGGCAGATTGAAGGCACGGTCACGGACTCAAGCGGCGCGGCGATTTCCGATGCGACCATCAACGTCACCAACCTCGAAACGGGTGCGGAGCGCAGTGTGACGACGGATGAAAGCGGAACTTACCGCGCACCGCTCCTGCCGCTCGGAGCGTATCGCGTGACCGCCGAAGCCGTTAACTTTAAGCGTCTGATACGCGAAGGCGTGACGCTCACGACCGGACAAACGGCGACCATCAATCTCACGCTCGAAGCGGGCGGCGTCGAAGAAACGGTCACGATTTCCGGCGACGCACCGATTGCCGATGCCGCGAAGATTGATTTGGGGCGCGTACTTAATGAGCGCGAAGTTCGCAATCTGCCGCTGGTTTCGCGCAACCCGTACAACTTCGGCTTGCTTCAATCCAACGTCGTCGGGCGTCCCAATTCCGAGTTCGGCGTGCCGCGCATCAGTGCCAACGGTTACGCGCGCCGCACGAATTACCAACTCGACGGCAACAACAACACGCAGACCGACCGCGCCGGAATCCGCTTGATGCCGATTTCGGAATTTTTCGTTTCGGAAATTCAACTCGTCACCAACGGCTTCGCGGCGGAGTTTGGCAACACGCCGGGCATCATCTTTAACACCGTCACGCCCGCCGGAACAAACGAATATCACGGCAGCGCGAGTTATCGTTTTCGTCGCACGGCGTTTTCGTCGCGCCCGTTTTTCTTTAACCCGAACAGCCCCAAGCCGGATACGAAAGTTGACGATTTTGCGGGTGCTATCGGCGGTCCCATCATCCGCGACCGTTGGCAATTCTATACGGGCTACGAGCGCGTATCGCGGGACTTAGGGGGCGAAGCGCAGCGCGTCATTACGATTAACGCCACGGATCGGCAACGGTTAATCAACGCGGGTGTCAGCGCGGATGCTTTTCCCGGTTCGATTCCTACCGCACAGAAAGTTGATTTCTTTATCGTCCGCAGTGACGCGCAACTTAGCGAAGACCATCGCCTTGTAGGGCGTTATAACTTGTTCCGCAACACGTCGCCCGACAACATCGCGGGCGGCATCACCACGCTTGAGCGCAGCATTGATTTCATTGACGCATCGGATTCCGTCGGCTTGCAACTGATTTCGACTTTCACGCCGACGGTTCTTAACGAACTGCGTTACCAGTACGCGCGCCGCAATTCGCAATTTTTACCGAACGCCAATTCCGGCACGGGACCCTCGATTTTGATTCGCGGCATCGCGCAATTCGGCGCGCCGGAAGATGACGACACAATCGCGCCGCTTGAAATCTCGAATCAAATTCTCGATAACGTGACATTCAACCTCGGCAACCACACCGCGAAGTTCGGTGCGGGCGTTAACCTCATCAAGAATGAACGCCGCTCAAATGTTTTCGCCCGCTATGAATTTGCGCCGCCCGCGCTTCCGCCCGGCAGCCCGCCGCGCACACAAGACGAATCCAATCGGTTGGCGATACTCGCTTACCAAAACGCGCGCAACGGCATCACCCCGCGCGAGTATGCTCTTTATGTTGAATCTTCCGGCGACCCTAACCTTCAATACGACGCGCAGTTTTATCAATTCTTCGCGCAAGACGATTGGAAAATCACGCCGCGCCTGAAAGTAAATTACGGCTTGCGTTATGACTTGTATGTGCCGCCGGATGCCGATACAAACGCGCCGCTTGAATTTTCGCGTTCTTTTCGCACCGACCGCAATAACTTCGCTCCGCGTTTAGGGGTCGTTTATGGTTTGCGTGAAGGCGACCGCCCAACCGTCGTGCGCGCGAGTGCGGGTGTTTATTACGAACAACCTTACCTAGACATCTACCGCCGCGCGATTGTCTCAAACGGCAGCCCGCGCTTCTTTAATTTCACTTTGGCACCGACCGCCGCCGGTGCGCCGACTTTTCCGAACACGCTCGGAACTGCGCCGTCGGTTCCGGTTCAAAGCCTTGATGCCGTCGCCCCCGATTACGCGAACCTGACCGCGTATCACGCCAACCTGCAAGTCGAACAGGCTTTGACTTCCGATTTGTCCGTCACGCTCGGTTACATCTTTTCGCGCGGCACGCATCTTCCCGTTTATCGCAACATTAACCGCATCAACCCTATCGGCACGCTTGCCGACGGGCGACCCGTTTTTAGCAGTGCCATCAACGCGACAACGCGATTGTTTCCACAATTCAACAACATTCAGCTTGTCGAATCCGTCGGCAACTCCGATTACAACGCCGGAACAATTTCAGTCAATAAACGCTTTTCACGCGGTTATCAATTCAGTGCCAACTACACACTCTCGCACGCGATTGACGACGCCCCGGAACAGAACCTTGTCGCCGCCAGTTCGTTCGTGCTGTCAGACCCGACCAACCGCCGCCGCGACAGAGGCAACTCGCTTGCCGACCAACGCCACACGTTCGTCACCAGCTTCGTCGGGCGTCCTGTCTTCAACATTGAGAATCGTTTTGTGCGACGACTGCTAAACGACAATCAAGTCGGCATCATCGGCATCGCCAATAGCGGCGAGAACTTCAACATCACCGCCAACACCGATGTCAACAACGACGGCATCGCCGGTTCTGACCGCCCGCTTTTCATCGGACGCAACACGGGACGCACGCCCAATCAATACAATGTTGATTTGCGATACTCGCGCTTTGTGACTTTCACCGAACGCCTCAACGCTGAAATCTTCGGTGAGTTCACCAACCTTTTCAACCGCAATAGTATCGTTACTTTCAATGGTGTCTTAGCAGTCAACCCAACGGTCAGTTCGGGGGTCGTGCTAACCGACTTGAGCGCGTCGGGGCGTTTAACCGCCGGGTCATTGCCTGCCGTCTTTCCGATTGGCAATCCGCCGTCGCTCGATAGTCGTCAATTCCAACTCGGTTTCAAATTCAACTTCTAAGTTGATTACCCAAAGAACATCAAACCTTGAGGTTGCCGCTTCCACACGAAGCGGCAACCTCAAACATTAGCTGCCGCACAAATATGATTGACTCCAGTCCAACAAATACGAACACGACCGACACAAACACCGAATGTTTCCCTTCGCCCGTTTATGCGGCGCACGTTTTGACAGACTTGTTTGAGGATGCGAAGCGTCTGTTTCTCGACTACATGATTGAGGTTGATTGCGCTCATGCCGTGATGCTCGCCGAACAGAACATCATCAATAAAGACGACGCGCGCACGCTGCTCGACGCGCTTCACAAACTCGACCGCAAAGCGATTCGCGCCGCGCGTTATGACGGCAGTTGTGAAGATTTGTTTTTCTATCTCGAAAGCTTGATGAACGCGGCGTGTGGCGAAGAAATCGCGGGCAAGCTTCACACCGCGCGCTCGCGCAACGATACCGATGTCACGATTTATCGTATGCGTTTGCGCCGTGACACGCTCGCCGTGATGCGTGCGACACTCGATTTACGCAAAACTCTTTTAACCATCGCCGCGCGTCATCACGAGACGCTAATTCCCGCCTACACTCACACCCAACCCGCGCAGCCGACGACGCTCGCGCACTATCTTTTGGCAATGGCGGAAGTCTTAGGGCGCGACGTGAAGCGACTTCAAAGGGCTTATGAAGCACTAAACTTTTCACCGCTCGGAGCGTGCGCGATAACCTCGACCGGCTTTCCGATTAGCCGCACACGCACCGCCGAACTGCTCGGCTTCACCGCTCCGACCGTCAACACTTATGCCAGCATCGCCGCCACCGATTACTTCACCGAACTACTCGGCACTGTCTCCACACTCGTCATCAATACGGGCAAGTTCGCGCAGGATTTTCTTGTCTGGGCAACACGCGAGTTTGATTACCTTCGTCTCTCCGACGGCTTCGTACAGTCGTCAAGCATCATGCCGCAGAAGCGCAATCCCGTTGCCCTCGAACACGTTCGCGCCCTCGCCAGCAAAGCACTCGGTCAATCGCAAGCCGTCTTGACAGTCGTTCATAACACGCCGTTCGGTGACATCAACGATGTCGAAGACGACCTTCAACCGCTCATCGCCAACGCACTGCGCGATGCGTCTCGTGCGGTCACGATTTTCGCCGCCGCGCTTTCTGGAGCCTCATTCAACACGGAGCGTCTGCGAGAACGCGCCGCCGGAGACTTCATCACCGTCACCGAACTCGCCGACACCATCACGCGCCGCGAGAGCGTTCCCTTTCGTACAGCACACTCAATCATCGCCCGCTGCGTCACGCAATCCATCGAATTGAATTCACCCTTAACTTACGAACTGCTTCAAACTAACGCTCAAGCAATCTTAAACCGCCCGTTCGCTTTAACCCGTGACGAGATGCGCGAATCACTCGACCCGGAATACTTCGTCCGCGTCCGCACGACGCATGGCAGCCCCGCCCCCGAAGAAACCAGACGCGCCCTTACGGTTGAAAGCGAACACGCGCGGACGGACGAAACATGGTACGCCGCACGAATCGAATCGCTCGCGGATTATGTTCGACGATTAAGTTCCATCTAAATGTGACATCGGTTAGGCTGAACACCGCGCGACCGCGCGACGACATGTCACGCCCTTTGTTATGACTTCATCATTTGTGATACCTGACTCCGATGACGACTTGCTCGCCGAGTGCGACGTGGAAACATTTCGCGCGGGCGGACGCGGCGGGCAACACGTCAATACTACCGAATCGGCGGTGCGTCTGCGTCATCGTCCATCCGGCGCGACGACCACATCGCAAGCCGAACGCAGCCAGCATCGCAACAAACAGACTGCGCTCAAGAATTTGCGCCGCAAGCTTGAACGCATGAACTATCGCGCACCCACGCGCGTTCCAACCAGAGCCACGAAAGCATCAAAGGCGCGGACGATGAAAGAAAAGTCGGCGCGCTCACAAATCAAACAACTGCGTGCGAAACCGCGAAGCGATGATTAAGTTTTTCAGTTTGAGTTTTGTGACTCTGATGAAAGAAGCGGTCAGTGGTCGGTGGTCAGTAAAGAAGCCGTCGTTGCTCATCACGAATGAAAAAGCGCGACACGCTATTCTGTTTTATCTGACCACTGACCACTGCCTTGAGAGTTTTATGAGTCATACAACGGCATCGAGGGTTAATTCGTCATCAATGATTTTCGATATTTTATCGAGATTCAAACTGCGCGCTGAAGCGTTGAAGATTTCACGATACGTTCCGTCCATGTCGTACAACTCATCGTGCGTTCCGTGTTCGACGACGCGCCCTTCCTTCAATACATAAATGATGTCGGCATCGAGAATCTGCGAGATGCTATGCGAGATGAGGACGACGGTGCGATCTTCCTTTATCGCATCGAGGCTGTTTTTGATTTGCTCCGTCGCCACCGCATCGAGGCTCGCGGTCGGTTCGTCCAAGAAAATTATCGGCGGGTTTTTCAGGAACAAACGCGCGATGGCGATGCGCTGTTGTTGTCCGCCGGAAAGCATCCCGGCGTCGGATTGATACTTGTCGGGTAGTTGTTCGATTTGGTCATGCAGATACGCTTGACGCGCCGCCGCTTTGACTTCCTCAAACGAAGCGGTGATTTTGCCGTAGCGTATGTTCTCCTCAATCGTGCCTTTGAATATGTGATTTTTCTGTAATACCAGACCGATGCGGCGGCGTAATAAGTCGGTTTCATGAGCGGCAATATCGTTTCCGTCAAGCGTAATCTTGCCGCTCGTCGGTTTATTCAATAATCATTGGATGGTGTCTACGGTATAACGCAAAACTATCGGGTTGACCTGCGCCACGAACGCACCCAACAGGGTCATCAGAAGCGAACTTATCTCCCACCGCCAGTAAGGTTTGACGAACGGAATCAGACGGTAAATTATTTGCCAGATGCTCATATTTTGCTTTTGATTTCTAGTATGAAGCGATGTGCTGACCTAACCCGATTCGTTTATGACAATCACGCCGCGAACGTAATTTAAGATTTTGGCATAAGTTTTTGTATGCAAAGGTGATAATTCAAAACTCTCGCTGATTCGATGTGTCAACGCAAATGTAAATTTGCGATGCTTCCTAAATCTTTTGTATCCTCTAATTCATTGTTTTTGTGGAAAAGCTTTTTCAAAGCACTTATATACAATACCTGCCCTAAACTTTGATAATCACCTCTCATTCAGGGTCACATTCTCGAAATAAACCTTTAGTATAATTAAATGTTGTGTTATAACTTCCGGCATGTTGGATACTCCCTTCTCGATTTCGCCTAATCCGGCGACTTTGTTTCTGACGCCGAGCCTTAAGAGCGCGATTCATAAGGTGCGGTACACCATAGACAAACGGCAGGGTTTGACGTGCTTACTAGGCGATGCGGGCATGGGCAAATCCAGCGTTTTGCGTTTGTTGTATGGCTCATATGAATCGCAAGACGGCGTGACGACGGCGTTTTTACCGGATGCTGAATTCACTACTCCCTACGCCTTTGTCAGAAGTATTTGCCAAGAATTTGACATTTCGCCGCGTCGTTCGCTGCACGACCAAAAAAACGCCTTCAAAGATTTCATCGTCTCGCAAGCCGAAATCGGCAACAATGTCGTGCTTTTACTTGACGAAGCTCAAGGCTTAGATACCTCTATGCTTGAGATCGTGCGGTCTTTTCTGAACTATGAAAGCAATCGCGCCAAGCTTTTGCAAATCGTGATGGCGGGACAACTCGAACTACGCAATAGGCTTAAATTACCCGCCAACAAAGCCTTGAAATCCCGCATCATCATGTATTCCCTGCTCGACCCGCTCAGTCTCAGTGAAACAAAAGCGATGCTCGCTCATCGTTGCGAAATGTCGGAAATGGAAGTTCCCTTCTCCGATGAAATCATCGCGCGCATCTATGACGCGGCGGGCGGCGTACCCAGAGAAATGCTTCGTTTGTGCGCGACCGCCTTCGAGTTAATGCAAGTTACCGAGCAGAAAGCAATCTCGTTATATACCTTAGAACAAATGCTGGTAGCTGAAGCCCAAAGCCTTGATACGGATTCACAATGAGCAGCAAGCGTTTAGTTGATTTAGACCCATTTGCCGCCGCACTTGCGCGCAAAGAGCGTGAGAAACGCGAGGCTCAACAAGCAGAAATAACCGTTGCACAACATGCAACAGTTGCACATCCTGCAACCGTTGTTCGTCATGCAACCGTTGCACGAAACGACACTGAACCGTTGCACGGTGCAACGGTTGCACAACCTGCAACCGTTGTTCGTCCTGCAACGGTTGCACGATATGCAATGGTTGAAACCGAGTTCACGAGCGTTCCAAATGACGTGTGGGATGAGGTGATGCCGACACTTAATGTGTACGACCAAGTGGTACTTTGGAGGCTGTACCGTTTGGCGCGCGGATATCACTCCGAGACATGCATGGTAGGACTGGAAAAGCTTGCAAAGTCCTGTAATATTGGCAAAAGACAGGTTTCGACGAGCATTGAACGGCTTGAAAAAACCGGCTTGGTTGAACGCACGGGAACGGATTTCGGAAACAAAAATAAGGCTCTGCGCGGCACGGTTTATAAAATAAATATTCCCGCTGCAAGGGTTGCACAACAAGCAAGGGTTGCACAACAAACAACCGTTGCACAACAAACAACCGTTGCACAACATGCAACCATTAAACACAACACATTAAAAGAAAACACACAAACACAGGAAGATCCAAATTCTGTGTGTGTGTGTTCTGTTTTTTCCATCGAAGAATGTCGCAGGTTCGCCGAGCATCTGCGTTCGACCGGGCAGGGAATTACGAATCCGGGCGGCTATGCGACGAAGGTTCACCGGACGGGCGAAGCCGACGAGATGATAAAAAGTTTTCTTGCTCAAGCTTCGACACCCGCACCGAAAAGCGTTGACGCCAGCCTGTGTCCCGATTGCAACGGAACGGGTTGGTGGTATCCGCAAGGGCAGGAAATGGGAATCGCCAAATGCAAACACGAGCGTCTCGCACCGAAGGGGGAGAAATGAAATTCACGATGCTGAAACGAATTTTCGACTTCACGAGGTTGATGCTTGAAATCTTGGGTGCGGTCTTTTGCCGCACGTGCACCATGACGAACGGGCGCACCGCACACACAACCGCGCAGACGCTTCCGCACGCCGGGAAAGCGCGCGGGTCACATGCGAGCTTGCTGAAAATTCGTGCGGTGATGAAGTTTTTCCGCGTGAGGAATAACACGCGGGTTTTGCCGTCCGGCATGTTCGGAGCGGAAGGGCGAAGGGGAGTCACGCGAATTTCGCGTCGTTCGCGTTCTCCATGCGCGAAGGGGCGGAAACCGATTCGCTCACCCGCATCGGCGTTCGGCGGAGAATGCGCGATGCGGACGAGAAGGTTTCCGGCGGGGTTGGCGGCGATTTCAGAATTCGCTTCGGGGGCGCGCTTTCGGAATTGCTCAGACCGTTCGTATGTCGCGCGAGTGCGACAGACGTGGGGCGCGCCGCTTGAATTTTCGTGACGATGATTTACTCTTTCCGCCGAAGCACAGCGCGCCGAGTCCGATGACGGCGATGCCGATCAAAACTTTCACAGGCACGGGCGAAGATGTTTTATCCGCTTCACGCTTGAGCGATTCAGGGACGTAACGCCCTTGTGCGGGAACGGCAATCCGGTCAAAATCGCGCGCCAGAGTTTCAAGTTTTTGTTGCATCTCCGCCCCGCGCAAAGGCTGCCCGTGACCTGTGGCAATCGTATCGGGTTTCAACCGCGCGAGTTTTTCAACGCTCGTGCGTGCCGAAATCCAGTCGGGTGTGAAGTAGGCGGGCGGTCCGTGAAACTCGACTTTTTGGGTGAAGACGGCGGTGAGCGATTCCTGCTTGGTGGTGACAAAGGCATCGCCTGCAATCAAGAAACGGTCGCGTTCACGAAACAGTGAAACATGCCCTTGCGTGTGTCCCGGCGTATGAAGGATTTGCCACTCGTCGAAGCCGTGTACACGTTCACCGTTGACGGCTTTGACGCGCTCGCCCAAGTCAATCGGTGAGCGCGGGTAGAGGAAGGAAGATGCCGCCATCATGCCGCCGCCGACGGTCGGGTCGGGCGGCGGATAAGATTCACGCCCGGTTAAAAAAGGCAGTTCGCGTTCGTGTGCATAGACAGCGACGTTCCATTCTTCCGCTAAAGTTTTGACCGCTCCAACGTGGTCAAAGTGTCCATGCGTTAAAAAGATAAACTGCGGTGTGTTCGCGCCGAAAAGTTTTTCTGCCGTCCGTTTGATGGTTGAAGCCGAGCCGTACAAGCCCGTATCAACCAGCATCCACTTTTCTTTGCTGCCGACGAAAAACAGGTTGACGATTTTATCGCGCAAGCACCACACGTCAGGCGCGAGTTGCGTTAAAGCCGGTGGCTTGCCGTCCGATAGTTCATTGGTCATCGTTAGCGGTTCATCGTGTCGCCGTGCATCGAGCCTTTGTTCTGTGTTCATATCAGTAATCCTTTGTTATTCGTGTGATTCGTGGATAAAATCTTGTTTGTCTTACATCGAACTGAAGTAGCCGATAGCATTTCACAAAGAAGGAAGCCCGACGTAACACGTCACGTCGGGCTTCCTTCCTTTCATGCGAGTTGTTGACCGAAGCGAGAAACGATTTACTTGATGGCGAAGCGCACGCCGCACGACGGGCAGGAATGAAAATCCCCTGTTGATTTGCCGATAGACAAAGAATTTTGTTTGCATTGCGGGCAACGCAACAGCAAACGCACCGAAATTCTATCCGCCGTTTTAGCCATCACGGTTGCCGTCGCCTGACGGCTATTGACTGACAATTCATTGTTCATGCTCTCACCTCTTTCTTCAGTGCTAATGCAGTTTAATCTTGCCGAAATTTCAGCCCAAGATAACGACAAAATATGCCGCCGATTTGTCGAAGTTAAACGTTTCTTTTGACGATATGACCGAAGCCCGTCACGGGCGAATCACCACTAACCGACATCAAAATATAAAATCGAATTGTCAATCGTCACGCTCATCGAAACCGTAAAACTTTGCCGAACCTTCTGGTTTTCAATTAACGTCTAGTGTAGCCTTGCGAAACTCGTCGCATCTGTCCGGTTGTGAACCTAAACGCACAAGCCGCACCGCCATTATCGCAAATCACGATTCACTGCTCATGCGTCATCTTCAAGTCACGCCGCGAAGGAAACCATTTCCATAGATAGCGATTCGTGTTTCCGGTGAATATGATGGTTGCTATTGTTATATTCGCTTTAACTTTCGTAGTCAAATTTCCACCGAAGCACCAGAGAACAGAAGGTGACCATCGCGCCGTCACGACTTACATCGGGATAAGCGGACGGTATTTGTTTGACAAACAAAACTACATCGCTTATAGATATGTTACCGTTATCATATTGAGCGAGTGCTGCTTTGAATAAACCGATGAGAAAAACCGCGACCCTCGCCGACATCGCCGCTTCGGTCGGTGTCACGCCGATGACCGTTTCGCGCGTCGTCAATGAGAGCGGTTACGTTCACGCCGATACACGCCAGAAAGTTTTGCGCGTGATGCAGGAAATGAATTATCGCCGCAACGGGCTGGCGCGCGGGCTAAAGCGACAACGCACGGAAACTATCGGCTTAGTCGTCGGAGATGTCGCCAATCCGTTTGCCGCCGAAGTCATTCGCGGCGTGCGCGAAGTCCTAACGGCGCGCGGTTATACGATGTTCGTATGTGTCAGTGACCAGAGCGTAAAGGAAGAAGCGGAAGCTTTTGAATCTCTTGCCGACCATCGCGTTGACGGTATGATTGTCGCCACGCGCGCCTCGCGCAAAGGCAACGCGCACTTGATGACGCTCTTGGATGCCAACCTTCCGGTCGTCGCGCTCGGACGTGATTTCAATCACCCGCACACGGATTTCGTCAGTGCCGACCACTTCAAGGGCGGCTGTGACGCGACGGAACATCTGATTGAACTCGGACACCGGCGCATAGGCTTTATCGGCATCAAGCAATCTTACGGCGCGGGACTCAAACGCTTTCAGGGCTATCTCGAAACTCTACGCAAACACGGCATCAAGGTGAACGAAGATATTATCGTCGGCAGGCGCAAGGGAACGGATCAAGCACCCGGTTATTCGACCGAAGAAATCGGCTATGAAGGCATGAAGTATTTGCTCGGTTTGCGTAAGCCGCCGTCCGCCGTCTTTGCCCGCAACGATTTCACGGCACTCGGCGCGATTAGTGCCATCAAGCAAATCGGGCGTCGCGTCCCGCAAGATGTCGCCATCGTCGGTTTTGACGATGTGCCGCTCGCGTCGCACACTTCGCCGCCACTCACGACCGTGTTTCAACCGACGCACGAACAGGGAAGAATCGCCGCCGAATTTCTATTGCGCCGCATCGAAGCCGTGCAAAATCTGCCGCGCGCCGAACGTGTCTTGCCGTGCAAGTTGATAATCCGTGAATCAACCGTCAGTGGCACAGAAAGCACCTGAGTTCACGCATCAAGCTTGCCTGATTCGTTAGTAATTATCGAAGCCTCGCGCGTAAAGCTGATAACGCTAACTTAAACGACGAGCGAGAATTGCCGGACGCGGCACGCATTACTCACAACTCAAGGCGGGGTCAGAAGCTTCTCCGAAAAGAGTTTAAGGTTTCATGCTCGAATCAAATACCAAAACCGGCAAGCTGAATCCGGCGACTTCCACCGCCGAACAGACGACCGGCTTCAAGCTGCGCGGAATGCGCTGGTACATCATCGGGCTGGTATTTCTCGCCACGCTTATCAACTACATTGACCGCCTCACGCTCTCGACGCTCGCGCCCATTATCACCCGCGAACTGAACATGTCGGCGACGGATTTCGCCGGAGTCACAATATGGTTTCTGCTCGCGTACACGGTTAGCTAGAGCGTTTCCGGCAAACTTTACGACCGCGTCGGCACGCGGCGCGGGTTTTCTATTTCGATTATCGTGTGGTCTTTAGCGGCGGGGGCGCACGCCTTTGCGCGCGGAGTCGGAAGCCTTAGTTTCTTTCGCTTCGTGCTTGGATTAGGCGAAGCGGGCAACTGGCCCGGGGCGGCGAAAGCTGTTGCCGAATGGTTGATGCCCGCCGGATTCTCACCGCGTATGCCGCGACTCCGTTAGTCGCCCTCGCTTTAATCGGCGTCGTGCTGTTCGGCTTCCAAGTCTGGATTAACAACGTGCAGACTTTGCCCAGTGATTTCTTTCCAAGCAAAGCCGTCGGTTCGGTCGCTGGCTTGGGCGGCATAGGCGTAGGTTCGATAATTTTCACACTCGCCACTGTCCGACTTTCACCGCAAGCACCCATTTCAGGCGAGCTTCAACTACACCTTGCTGTTCGGACGCAACCGCGCGTTCTTCAGCAATGCGCGCGGCTTAACGCAACTCCTGCTCGGCGATTATCAAATCAACGGCATCGTCTCGATATTGTCGGGTCGCCCGTTCACGCCGCAATACAACGCTCCCGATGTCGGTCAACAACGCCCGGACATCATCGGCGATCCTTACGCCAATGATGTCCGGCGGGCTTGTTCTTCAATCCAGATGCCTTCGGTGACCCGAGCAATTCGATTGATCCGAGCGACCCGTTGAACTTTTACGGCAATGCGGGACGCAACGTCCTTATTGGACCTGACTTCAAAAACTTCAACTTTTCGCTTTTGAAGAACGTCCGCTTAGGCGAGAGGACGCGCTTACAGTTTCGCGCCGAAGCCTTCAACGTCCTCAATCATCCGAACTATCAAGTTCCGGTTTTCTTCCTTGACCGCGCCAATGTCGGACGATTTTCGGCAACGGCAAATGAAGGACGCGAACTACAATTCGCCGTCAAGTTGTTATTCTGAGCATCGCTTCACAAACGAACGTCATTGAGACGCTTTATGAGAACTCAGCCCCGAAGGGGCGGCATTCAATAGCCCGGCGCATCGCGCCGGGTGACGGGTCATTTAACCGACCAAGCTGAAAGGGCGGCATAAAATCCGCCGCGTATGCCGCCCTTTCAGGGTCATCATCATTCGCGGCTTCAAGTTCGTGGGTAATACCTCGCGGCTCGGCAGCGATTCTTACGACCAAGCTTTAACGCTCAAGGACTCTAATAACTGCCGCGTCACGCGCAATCTCTTTGCGATGAAAGACGCGCGAAAAGCTTACTGGACGATTATCACGGGGGCGGGCGACGACCACCGCATTGACCATAACGAATACGCGGATAAACCTTCCGAAGGCTGCTTCATCGTCGTTTATGGAAAGCCAGACAGCCTGTCTCTGCGAACGCGGATTGACCACAACTACTTTCACGCTCAGACCTTCACGGGCGAAAACGGCGGCGAGTGCATACGATTCGGCGACAGCAATCGTCAAAACATAGATGCCTTCATGCGCGTTGAATACAATTTGTTTGAAGGCAACACGGGCGATGTCGAAGTCATCTCGAACAAGGCTTCGTCAAACGTGATTCGCTATAACACCCTGCGCGGCAATCGCGGCTCAATCGTCTTGCGTCACGGCGATGATTGCCTTGTCGAAGGCAACTTCCTGCTTGACGGTGAGAACGGAATCAGATTTTACGGCGACAAGCAACGCATCATCGGCAACTACTTTTCCGGCAACTCCGGCACAGCCGTGTACTCAACCATCGCCGTCAGCAACGGCAGCCAAGCCGATTTAGCGAACGGCGAAAACACTTACGACCAACCGCATGATGGCGTCGTCGCATTCAACACTTTGGTCAATAACAAAACAAGTCTCGTCGTCGGCGTGCGCGGCGCAAAAGAGTTTCCGCCCGTTAATCTCGTCACTGCCAACAACGTGATTCAGAGCGATACGGGAACGCTGGTTGACATCGCCACCGCACCCGAAACGGCGAAGTGGCAAGATAATATCCTGTGGGGCGCGGGCGCGAACGGCAACATTCCCGGGACGGGTTTTCGCCGCGTCAACCCGTTATTAGTAAAAAATGAGAACGGGCTTTTTCGTCTTACTGCCAACTCTCCGGCATTAAACTCGGCATCGAAATCCGGCAACTTTCTATACTTGACGGCTGACTTGGCGACGACCAACCCACCCGCCGCATCGAAAAATGATGTTCTCAAGCATCGCCATTTGCGCGTCGCCGATGTCGGCGTCAATGCGCTTTAGGTTGCGGTTGACATAAGCAAAAACAGCAGCCATGAGCCGCGAAATAACGCGAAGAAGAACGCTAAACAAAACCTCTTTTCGTGTTATTTCGCGGTTAAATCTTTCGCTCAACCGCTTATGTCAACCGCAACCTAAAACTTATCCACGAAACACACGAATCAACACGAAATAAGAACCCGAAAGAAATCCGGTTTTGTTTCGTGCCGTTTCGTGTGTTTCGTGGATAAATCCTTTTTTGGCTTACGTCGCGCTTCACGTTATTTAACGTCAGTTCGACATAAGGATTGCAGCCACGACAGTGGCGATAGATAGTAGCCCACGGCGCAAGTCGTGGGTCAGAGTCAGCAAGACGAAGCGAAGCCCCGTCAGGGGCGAAAGAGATTCGCGCCCATATCTTTCGCCCCTGACGGGGCTTGTCCTTGCTTAACGGTGTGCCTATCTATCGCCACTGTCGTGGCTGAAGACCGCTGTTCTGATGTCGAACTGACGTTATTTACGAAGTGAAATTGAGAAACGCGGTGATGATAAGGATGTTCGTGAAGTCAATGAAGAACGCCCCGACAAGGGGAACGACGAGGAAACTGCGCGGCGCAGGTTGAAACTCTCGCGTTAGTGCTTCCATGTTAGCGATGGCGTTGGGCGTAGTTCCAAGTCCGAAACCGATGTAGCCGCTGGTCGTGACCGCCGCTTCATAATCGCGTCCCACCAAAGTGAACACGACGGCGACGGCATAAGCGACCGTAACGATGACTTGCACGAGGAGAATCGTTATGGCGGGCAACGCCAACCCGACGAGTTGCCACAACTTCAAATCCATCACGGCGAGAACGAGAAACAGCGCGAAGGCGATTGTGCCGAGCGCGTTCATCGCCCCTTGATTAAAACCAAAGAAACGCCAACGATCATTGACGTTGCGAAAGAGTGCCGCGACCACCATCGCCCCGACATAAGCGGGAAGCGGCACATCGCGCCCCGTCAGATAATTTCCAATCAAAGAACCCGCTCCCATCACGACCAGCAAGACTAGCAACGAACTCAACAAAGCCGCGCCCGTCACCTCATTATTTGAATCTTCAATGATAAGGGTCGAGCCTTCGATGACGCGGGTTGATTCAATTCGCGCTGGCGAATTTTGGTTCGCGTTTGAAAGGCAAGTTGCCGCCTGTTCGTTAGCCGTTGCGGATGAAGCGAGATGGAAGCGACGTATCAGTAAGGTGGCTATCGGGTTGGCGACAAGGCTTGAAACGAGTATGCCGAAGGTCGCGGACGCGATGATGAGCGATGCCGCGCCGGAGATGCCGAGTTTCTCGAACTGCGCGGTGAACCCAAGTCCGGTCGCGGGTCCGCCGGTTAAAGTCAGCGCGCCGCAGATGATGCCGAGCGCAGGCGGTGCGCCGATGGAACGTGCGATTCCAAGCCCGACTAAGTTCTGGACGACGGCGGCAAACGAGGCGAGCGTCAATAATAAAATCATGCGCCCGCCGCCCGCGCGCAACATCGTCATCGTCGCCCCGAAACCGATGGTCGTAAAGAACGCGATTTGAAGCGGAGCGCGTAAAGTCGAATCAACCGCGATACCGATGCCGCCCGAAGTTCGACACAGTAAAACGGCGCACGCGAACAACAGCCCGCCGATAACCGGAGCGGGCAACGCGCTTCGCCGCATCCACGCCACATAATTCGTTAAGGCATAGCCAATGAACAGCAAGAGCGCGGCAATCCCTAACGTCAACGTCAAGTCGAGTTTTAACGTTCGCAGTCCATCAATGAAAGTCAGTTCCATGAAGTAAAAACAGGAGCCAGAAGTCAGGAGCCAGAATAGAAGGCTTACTTCCTGTTTTCATTCTGGCTTCTGGCTTCTGGCTTCTGACTCCTGCTCTTTAATGCTTGACCGGGGAATGCGTCAATCATTTTGCCATCTTCCAAAACGACTGTGCCGTTGACGATGACGCGGTTGATTCCCGTCGGATACTGGTGCGGATTTTCAAAGGTCGCCATGTCGGAAATTTTCTCCGCATCGAAGATAACGATGTCGGCGGCGAAGCCTTCGCGCAACAAACCTCTGTCGCGCAAGTTAAAAGTTTGGGCGGGCAGGGAAGTCATTTTCCGAATCGCGTCTTCGAGCGTGATGATGCGTTGTTCGCGCACATAGCGACCCAAAACGCGGGCATTATTGCCGTAGCCGCGCGGGTGCGGCGCGCCTTCACCGAAGCGACGGACGCCGCTGTCGGAAGCAATCATCGTGAAGGGTTCCGCCATGATGCGCCGCACGTCTTCTTCGCTCATCTTGTGATAAACCATCCCCGCGCCGCCCGCCTTGTACATCTCGAAAATCTGTTCGATTTGCGCGTCGAGAGATTTCTTGCCGCGAGTTTGTTTCGTGATGTCGGAGATTGATTTGCCGTTAAAAGTTTTGTCGGCGTCGTATCCGGCGACGTTCGCATATTCGTAATCTTTGAAGCCGCTACGCTTGAGTCCCGCTTTCATTTGCTTAATGATTTTCTCGCGCGTCGCCACGTCTTCTAAACGCTTCACACCTTCTTTGCGTCCGCCTTCCAAAGCCCAACCGGGCAACAATGTGTCGAGCGATGTTGACGATGCGGTATAAGCATACTCGTCAACCGTGACGGGTGTGCCGCGTGCGCGTGCGTCGCGGACGAGTTGCAGTGTGTCCGTGCTTTTGCCCCACAGATTTTTACTTGAGATTTTGAAGTGCGAGATTTCGACGGGCAACCCGGCTTGCTCGCCGATGTTGATGCTTTCTCGAATCGCATCCATCACATTCACGCCTTCATCGCGCATATGCGTCGCGTACAAACCGTTGTGACGCGCGGCGACGCGGGCAAGCGCGACGACTTCATCGGTCTTGGCATAAGTTCCGGGAACGTAAATCAAGCCCGTCGAAAGCCCCAACGCGCCGTCGCGCATCGCCTGCTCGACGACCGCTTCCATCTGCTGTAATTCATCTGCCGAAGGCGCACGCGCTTCGAGTTTCATCACCTTGGCGCGCACCGAACCGTGGGCGATGAGCGTACCGAGATTGACTCCAAGCGGGCGTTCAGTCATGCGTCCCAAAAATTCCGCGACATCCGTCGTCGAACTTCCACAGTTTCCCGTCACCAGAGATGTGACGCCCATGCGGATAAAATTTTCAGCCGCCGGATTGTTATAAATCCCTTCGACGTGCGCGTGAACGTCTATGAAACCGGGCGCGACCGTCAACCCGCGCGCATCAATCACGCGCGCCGCTTCGTTTGCCTCAATCGCACCGATGCGCGCGATGCGTTTGTCTTTAATTCCTATGTCGCCTAAGAACCAAGGATTGCCCGTGCCGTCAACGATGCGGGCATCTTTGATGACGAGATCATAAGCGGTTGAATTACTTGTCTGCTGCGCGCTTGATTGCGCGAAGTAAAATGCACAGCAGAGTGCCACCATAAGAGGAACAAGAATGAATGAATTTGTTAAGCGTAATCTCATCGGTAGTGCATCCGTAAGTCTTCGATGGAGTAAATGTCTTCGCGCTCATCGTGCAGGGAGTCAAACGCGCCGCCTGTTTCGGCAAGGCGCATCAAGTCATCGTCACCGAACGCGGTTTCGTCTTCGACTTCAATCGGAGCGACCTTGCTTGCCGTTTCGATCAAGCGTTGCAAGTCATCGGTGGCAATAACGACATGACGCTCGTCGTAAGGTCGCGTGTGAATCTTGATGGTCATAAAACCTTCCGGCAGAAAGATAGAGCCTTCACGTTGAATTGACGTTAATCCTACCATGTCCGCGCAAGCCACGCGCAGCCACAGGGCAATCTCTTTTAAGATGTGCGCCGTCGCGTTTGGCTTTGACCATTCCGAACTAAATCGGAATGGTCAAAGCCGTTTGCGTGTGAGTTAGGGCGTGCTTAGAAGTTGAACTTCGCGCCGAGTTGAATGATGCGCGCACCGTTCTCCGGGTCGGTGACTCGTCCGAAGTTGCCGATGCTGCCGCCGCTTACGCTGCCCTGAAATGTCGCCGTACCCGGAAAGCCGAAGTAAGGCGTGTTGGTGAGGTTGAAGGCTTCGGCGCGTATTTCAAAGTTCGTCCGCTCCGTGATCGCCACGCGCTTGATGAGCGCGGCGTTCATGTTGAATTGCGGCGGAAGGCGAAAAGCGTTGCGCGATGTGTTGCCGATTTCGCCCGATCCGGGGTTGGAGAACAACGCGGTGACTTCTTCGGGCGTGAACAGGCTGCGAACACCCGTCGCCGGGTCGAGCGTGTAGCGCAGGTTGAAGCGGTCGCCCGCATAGTTGATGCGCGAACTAATGCGATTGCTGAATGTGTTGTTACCCGCGAGAATCGTGAACGGCAATCCGCTCTGGTAAATGAGCGTCGTCGAGAAAGTGAAGCCACCGACGATGCGCGAGATGAAACCGTTGGCATTGGAGAGAAAGCGTTTGCCCTGTCCGAACGGAAGTTCATAAACAGCGTTGCCTTGCAAGACGTGCGTGCGGTCGAAGTCGGAGATGCCGTAGTTGAGACTACGATCCTCCGCGTCGAACGGCGTGCTCTGACCGGATTGGGTGTTGCCCGATCCGACGCGCGTGAAGACGGGATCGAAAGATTTGTCGTCGAGCGACTTCGAGAAGACGTAAGAGACATCGAACTGCAAGCCTTGCTCGAAGCGGCGCGCGAGTTGGAAGACACCGCCGTGATAGTTCGAGAAGGAGTTGCTGTCAATGATTTGCAAGCCGCTTAAGAACTGCGGGTAGTCGTTAAAGAAAAACGGTGAAAGTCCGGCAGCTTCGACGACGCGGCGCGACACGCCGCCCACCGTCACATTAGTTGAATTGAGACTCGCGGCGAGTGCGGCGACGTTGTTGCGGTCGCCGAGCGGGGAGCCGGTGACGACGCCCGCCGCGTTGCGCGTGATGCCGAGTGCAGTCCTCAGCGCGCTATTGCCTTGAATAAATTGAAGTAGAGTTTGACTACCTACCATGCGGTTGAACAAGTCGGACTGACCGCCCGCTTGCACCCTCTGGAATTCCTGTAAGAAATTATTGTCGAGGATGTCAACCTGGTTGCGTTCGTAGCCGCCGATGAGATTGCGTCCGGCGCGTCCGACGTATTCGGCTTGAAAGACAAAGCCTTTGCCTATATCGCGTTGCAATCCGGCGGAGAACATATAAGTCGTCGGAGTTTCAAAATCCGGGTCAATAACTTCAAGCGAAGCGGTCGCGGGCGATGGCGGCGTGCGCCCCGCGTCGGGTGTTAATCCGGCGGGGGCATTGAGTGAAGGAACTCCGTCGCGGATGCGTCTGTCTTCGTTAGTGGGAATCAAGAAGTCTTGCCGCCTGGATGTACCCGGCGAGTTGGGGAAGACCGCCGATGATGGAAGGAAGGTCGAGATGCGGTCAAACGCGATGCGGAAGTTGCCGCGAAGCACGGTGCGCCCGTCACCGAATGGGGCATAAGCGACACCGATGGCGGGACCGAAGTTGTTGTAGTCGCTGCGGTACAAATCGCCTTCGACGAAACTGATGTTGTTGGCGGACGGCGCGTCGAGCGCGAGAGATTGATTCGGAACGAGTATAACGCTTGTGCCGCGCGTGTAAGGTTTCGGTTTCGGTTCCCAGCGCAAGCCGAGATTGAGCGTCAGGTTCGGGCGAATCTTCCAGTCGTCTTGAAAATAGAAGTCGCCTTCCGGGTACCAGGCGTCGAAGGTGAATGCCGAGCCGGGCGGAGCGTATTGGTTGCCGGTTGCCGTGAGTCCGACATTACCGCTTGTGATGCGTCCGAGCAAGTCGTTGACTAGACCGTTCGCCCTAGCGACATCGTTCGGGTGGATAGCCGCCGGGACTCCGAAGTTACCCGGCACAGTGCCGCCGAGGAAGACGAGCGGGTTGGCGTCAACCCCGGCGATTGAGCCGCGCACGTCGTAGTGTTGTTGCAAGCGCAGGTTCGTACCGAAGCGGAAGGTGTGCGCGCCGCTCACGAAGCTGACGTTATCGAGAACTTGAAACGTGTTAATCGTGCGCTTGTTGCCGAAACTATTGGAGAGCGGGTTGGTGACGTTGACCAAGACAAACGGCGTGGCGCGGGGGTCCTGGTTTGTCGGAATGGCGAAGTCGAAGATAAAGCGATTGCCGCCGACAATGAGTTCGTTCGTTGCACGCTCGCTTAAAGTTGAACGCAAGCCGATAGCAATGTTTTTTGAATTACGGAAGGTGGAGACAATCGGCGGAAGTCCCGGAAAGCGAGACGCGCCGGAATTCGTCGTATCACCGACGGTGCTGAATTTGCCTGAGTTGAAGCGTCCGAAAAAGTTTTGCGATTCGCTAATTCGGTGGTCGAGTCGAAACGCATAATCATTCTGCGGGTCGGTGCGCGTGGCGAGCGAACGAAAGCCTGCGGTGTTCAGACCGTCGCCGACATCAAACGTGTTCGGCAACGGTGTCAAGGCGAGAATGGATTGCACCGTCGGATCGAAGCCAAGTCCGCGCGGGTCGGTGACGTTGAAAGTCGCAATCGTCACGACCGGGTTTCCATTTGCGTTAACGGATGCGCCGGTCTGGTTGAACGGGCGATTTTGCGCTCCGATTGCGTAACGGAATTGACCCTGACGCGCCAGCGCGGTATAGACGGTGCTGGTTTGCGGGGACGTTTGCGATTGCCGCTGAATCTGCATGTTGAAGAAAAAGAAGGTGCGGTCTTTGCCGCTGTAATAAACGGGTCCGCCTTCGCCGAAGCGCGGCAGATAAACGGGTCCGCCGATTGAGCCGCCGCCTTGATGACGCAGCAAAATACGGCGTTCTAGACCAAGACGATTTTGCGAAAACTCGTTGGCGTTGAAGGCGCGGTTGCGGTGAAAGTAAAAGAGATTGCCGCTAAATCTATTTGTGCCGGATTTTGTGATGAGTCCGATTTGCGCGCCGCTATTGCGTCCGAACTCGGCTGAAGGGTTTGAGGTGATGACACGATACTCGCTGATGCTGTCAACATTTGGGCGAATCGGTGTGGAAGCCTCTGTTGCCGAGCCGGCAGAAGTTTCATTCATATCAATTCCGTCAAGCGTGATATTAAAAGCGCGGTCACGCGATCCGAACACGTTAGTCCCTGAGCCGGCAGAGTTCGTACCCTGCACGACACCCGGTTGAATCGCTATCAGATTGAGCGGGTTGCGGTTCAACACCGGTAACTCTTGTATCGCGCGTTCGTTGAGAGTGTTACCGAAGTTGCCGGATTGACTTGTCTGTATGCGCTCAAAAGTCGCCGTGACTTCGACCGTTTCCGTGACGTTTCCGGCTTCGAGCGGCACGTTGATGTTGGTCGTGTCGTTGGCGTTGACGACATTCTGCGTCGTCGTATAGCGTTTGAAATTCGCTTGCTCGACGGTGATGGCATAGAGTCCGGGCTGTATAGACTCAAACGTGTATTTGCCCGCGTCGGTGGACACGGTGTTGAAAGAAACACCGGTTTCTTCATTGGTAGCGGTGACGGTCGCGCCGGGTACGACCGCGCCGCTCGCATCCTGCACCGTGCCGGCGATGCGTCCGGTCGCGGTTTGCGCGGGCGCGGTGACGGCGAAAAATAAACAGAGCGATAACAAGCATAAAACTTTCTTCATCATCATCCTCCACAGGGTTTTAGGGAACTCAAACGGCGTGACACGCTTGGTTGAATGTGAGATACCGACGAGGCAATGAGGCTCCGCGTAGAGAGCTAAAATCATTTGCGATGTCGAAGGCGATTCATGGCTAAATCATGCGAATCGCTTTTGAGAAATGTCTTGCGAGAATCGGAGCGAAACAGTAGCGATACAAAAACGTCGCGCGTGATGCTCTTAAAAGAATGAGCCGCGATTGATGTTTAGGAACGCTCGCAAACGAGAATAATTATTGAAACTTCGTTTGCCTGAACGCGAACTAAAGGAAGTGCGACGAGATATTAGCGCAATGTCACGGGCTGTGCTACAACAATTTTCGCTTGAGCTTTTAGATTCGCAAAACATCATCAGGAGAAACAGCAGAAATGAGTGTACCTCTACGCATCATTCAATACGGCATCGGACCTATCGGCGCGGGCATCGTGCGCCTTATCGCAGAAAAGGCGCACGCGGAATTCGTCGGGGCGATTGATATTGACCCGGCGAAGGCAGGAAAGGATTTGGGACAGGTCGCGGGGCTTGGGCGCGATTTGGGAATCGCGGTTTCAGGCGACGCGACGGAGGTTTTGCAGATTCCCGCTGATGTCGTCGTTCATTCGACAGGTTCATATTTGACGGATGTGAAAGAGCAGTTGTTGAATTGTTTGCGCGCAAATCATAACGTCGTATCGTCGTGCGAAGAACTCGCGTACCCGCTTCGCAAGCATCCAGAACTTTCTAAAGAGTTGGACGAAGTGGCGCGCGAGATAGGTGTGACTTTGCACGGCACGGGCGTCAATCCCGGCTTCGTGATGGACAAACTCGCCTTAACATTATCGTCCGTGTGCCAGAGAGTCGAGCGGGTTGAGGTGCGAAGAATCGTGGACGCGGGCAAGCGTCGTTTGCCGTTGCAGAAAAAAGTCGGAGCAGGGATGAGCGCGGAACAATTTGCGCGTGAAGTCGAAGCGGGAAGAATCAAGCATCACGGCTTGCCGGAATCGTGCGCGATGATTGCCGATGCTTTGGGGCTCAGGGCGGAATCAATCACGGAGATTATCGAACCCGTGATGGCAAAGACCGATGTGCAAACCGAGTTTCTGAAAGTCGCGGCGGGTCAAGTGGCGGGCGTGCGGCAAGTCTGTCGCGGCACGGGCGCGGGTGGCGAAGAAACCTTATATCTCGAATTGCAGATGTACGTCGGCGCGCCCGATGCGGCGGACACCATCCATATCACGGGCGTACCCGATTTGACGCTCACCATCCCCGACGGCACGCACGGCGATTTAGCGACGGCGGCGGCGGTTGTCAATGCGATTCCGCTTGTGGTCGCCGCTCCCGCCGGACTGAAGACGGTGGCTGATATTCCGGTTCGCTTTTCAAAAAATTTCTGAACTAAAGCGATTTCCAAGTTAATTTACCAACCGTTTAGAGGTGGGCTATGCCCGCCGTTGTTCGCATACCACGCACGGCGGGCATAGCCCACCTCTAAACATCCGTTGATGGTAAAGGCAAATGCAAACTGCTCTAAGGCTTTCTCAAAAACTTTTCTTTTCCCTGCCACACGCCGTCACGATACACGGCATCGGGCGGGAAACGCTGCTCTAAATTCGGAGCGTTGAAATCAACTCGCGGGCGACGGTCGCGGCGGTAAAACAACAACGCATCGTTTGCACCCGGTCGTATCGCACCGCCCATACTGCGCGCTGCGACGACGAAGAACCGGCTCGCATCAACTTCTTCTAACCCGCGAAACACCGATAAATCACCGACATCTTGAATCGAATCGTTTAACGCGATGTCGGCGACGAATGGCGGCACGCGCGCACGGGTCGGTTGATTGCCGTTCGTTCGATTGACGATGTGCGCGCCTCTGACGATGAGATTGAAGATGTTGCCCGATGAATTATAAGGCAAGGTTTCATAAATCTTCGGGTCGAATTTTTCAAATGAATTGTCAGCCAGCGCGTTCAGAGCCGAGAGAATTGCAACGAAGTTATAGGCGACTAAATCCATTTCGCTCTTGCCTTGAAGCGCGCCGGTTTCGATAAGTATGACGGGCGTTCCCCACTTGCTTATCAGGTCGCCGAACGCACGCGGGTTGAACGTGTCGTCGTAACGCCCGATATGATTTTTAATAAACGGCGCGAGGGCTTCAATCATCACGGCGCATAATTTCTTGTTGCGGATGCGTCCGGCGTCGTCGCTGTTGCGTTCGTCAAAAGGGACGGCGAGCAGTGAAATCGCGGCTTGTAAATTCGTACTACCGACGGATGTGCGCGGATTCTGATTGTGCAGATTGAAGCCGACGGCGGGCGACCATTCATCGCGTAGACGCTTTAACAATCTGCCTTCGGGCGTGACAAGTGCGCGTGCGTCGCGGTTGATGTCTATGTTCTGAAGGTTGCGCCGTTGATAGATTTCCGCTCCGTCCGGGTTGAGCATCGGCACGGCGCGCAGTGTGAGTTTCGATTCGATTTCCCTGACCCACGCTTGCGTGCGGTTGCGTTGAAGGAAATGAAAAATATCAATCAGCGCGCTCGTCGCGGTCGGTTCGTCGCCGTGCATCTGTGACCACAGAAAAACTTTCGTCGCGCCGCGCCCGAACTCGATTTCGTAAATCTCACGATTCCCGATTGAACGCCCGACTTCGCGGACAGGCGTGCCGTTCGTTTTTAAGCCATCCAAATAATTTTTGACATCGGCGTGACGCACACGATTCGGCGCGATGCGCGTGACGTGTTGCTCACGCCACACGCGCAGGAGTTCTTGAGGTGTTTGCGCGTGCGTCGCGGAACAAGCGCACAGCAGCATCACCATCAGGGCAAACGTCTTGATGGATGATAGATTGAGCGGGAAAGAAGCGGACGGAAAACAAAGCGGCGACTTCACAATTTCACCTCTTATTGATTCATTATCGAGTCGTTGTTTCGTTCGGTTCACCGATGAACCGAACGAAACAAATCGGCGGCTCAAGAGCGATTGAGCCGCCGATTTATAAAATCGAAGTTTAGCGATGCAGCTTTCGGGTTCTCGTTAGACGTGGGACGTTACAACGCGAAAGGCTACTTGTTTTTCGCTTCTTGTAAAGCTTTGAGTCGCGCTTCCTGTGAAGCTTTCAGTTGATCCATCATCTTATCGTAAAAGTTAGTTGCTGCTTCATCGCTTGGATTGGCGACGGCGAGGTCGTTGGCGATGCGAAGCGCGTCGTACCAGACGCCGTACTCGGCGAAGATTTCGGCTTGCTTCATCTGTTCGGCGGGGGTTTTCGCGTTCGTCAATTTGGCGTTGGTCAGCGCGCGTTTGACTTCGGCGGCGTCGGCTGGCGACAGCACGAAGAAGGAGACGGCAGTACCCGTCATCTTAGTTCCGTCCTCCATGCTCATCACACGCCACGAATAGAGTTTGCCGGGGGCAAGTGCCGGAGCGGTCGCAGGATATGCGAGTTCGGCTTTGGTGACATCAGTTTCATAAATCACTTTCGCCGCACTGTTGACGGCAACATCGCCATCGTAAAGCGCGAAATGATATGAAGGCGCATTGTTTTTTACATCGGGACTCCACATGAAGTACGGACGCGCGTCGTAAGCGAGACCGAGCAGCGGAGCAGACGGAATGCGCGGCTTATCAATGTCGCGCGTCGCTCCGGCGGAAATCAACCGGCTTGAAGCATCGCGTGTGCCGTACTGCTCGAAACCGCGCGCTCCGGCAGGAGGCTTCGGCAAAGGGCGACGTGGGGTGGGCTGTTGTTGTGCTTGAGCAGCGACTAAACCCGTCACTATCACAGCACTAAGGGTAAGCGTTGCGAGAGCGGAACGCAGGGAGGCAAAAAAGACTTTGGACATAAGAAACTCCGTTTCGGGTCAAACTAAATTCAATCGCCGCAGAGCGGCATCTGTTATCTGCGGAAAGGGCGGTTGTGCGTGTCAACAGTGAGACAACCTTTGGTTATAAATTACTAATACCGCCACTTAACTTAATAACGCGCGAAGCGAGGGGTAAAAAGCTCATTCTAAATCGGAACACGCGACATCGGTACATTTGTAGGGGCAGGGCTTGTCCCTGCCCGTGTTTTCGCCACCCAAAGCGCGGGCAGGGACAAGCCCTGCCCCTACATTCATTTGTTCGTTGTGTACCAATGTCATGGGTTTTGATTTAAGTGTAGAGAAACATGACCATAAAACTCACTAAAGTGAGAAGTATTCATTGAGACGAGGTTAAGTTGCGAGGAAAAAACGCTTCGCTTGAAAAATCGCGCCGGGTGTTGCGAGAAGCCGCGAAGCGAAGAAAATGCTTTCAGCGAAATTAACGCCTTAATGAATGACGCTTTAATTTGGATAGTACGGTTGACGGCATCAAGCGTCAACGGCAACGGCATAACTCGCGGTAAAAAATTAAGCGAGAAAGTTGCGCGCTTATCGTTAATTGAAACATTACGCCTGCGGCAAAACACAGGCTATAATAAGCGTCGCGGTAAGTCACGACATCGCTTTGCAAACTACCACTTCTCGCCGCCACCTTAGACTGTCATCGCCCGTCACAGTGTTGCTTGAATGTGAAAGCAATTAACGACACGAAAACTGCGCTTCACCCGTCGGTAAAAATTAGGCGGTGAATCTCAAAACATCTTGCCCGCGAAATTTAATTTTATGAAAAGTCATTACTCTTTGTCGTCCCATCTTTTAATTCACACATACAACTTGGTTGTTTCGCCTGTGCGCGCAACGCTCGCACGGTTAGCAACTTGTTTCGCCGTCATGTTGTTAATCCTGTTGGCGAATGTCGCGGGACAGGCGGAAGAAGCGCGTCCCGAACTCGTTTTACAAGCCGGACACACGATGCGTATCGAAGCCGTTGCATTCGGCGGTGCGGGGAAGTGGCTCGCTTCGGGCAGCGCGGACAACACGGTCAAACTGTGGGACACCGAGACGGGGCGCGAACTGCGGACGATGAGCGGCGAGACTGGTTGGGTTAAATCCGTCGCGGTCAGCCCAGATAGTAAATTGGTCGCGGCGGGAAACTTGAAGGGCGCGATTAAGATTTGGGATGTTGGGACGGGCAACGAACTTCGCAACATCACGGGACACGCGGGAAGCGTCACCGCGCTTGCGTTTAGTCCCGACGGCGCGACGCTCGCATCGGGCGGTGTGGATAGGACAATCAAATTATGGGATGTCGCAACGGGAGCGGAGAAGAAAACTTTGAGCGGTCACAAGGGTTGGATTACCGCCCTTGCTTTTAATTCCAATGGCGAGACGCTGGCGTCGGGCAGTGCCGACACGACCGTGAAGTTATGGGTCTGGGCGACGGGCGAAGCCGCACGCACGCTGACCGGACACGCGGGAAAAATCAACTCGCTCACTTTTAGTTCCGACGGCAATCATCTCGCCTCTGCGTCCGCCGATGCGACGGCGAAAGTATGGAGCGTCGCATCGGGACGCGAGGAACGCACGCTTAAAGGGAACGCGAGTCCGATGCTGCTCGTCGCTTTCGATGCCAATGACGCGACGGGCAAGACGCTGATAACGGGCAGCGCGAACAAAATCTTTAAGTTTTGGGATGCGACGACGGGCGTTGAGAAGCGCGCCCTCGATGACTCCGCGAGTTATGAAACAGTTGAAACCATCGCGTTCGATGCGCGCAGTCGCCGGTTCGCTCTGGGAACGGGAAACAAGTTGATTCAGCTTTGGAACGCTGACGGCAAGCAAGCCGGAGATGCGCTTGTTCGCACGCTCGATAGTATTTCGAGCAGCGTTTTCACGACGGCGTTTAGTCCTGATAATCGCTGGTTCGCGTTCGCGGGCAAAGACCGCACAATCAAGATTTGGGAAGTCGCCACGGGGCGCAATGTGATGACGCTCAAAGGTCATACGGGTTGGGTGACAAGCGTGGCTTTTAACCCCGACGGCACGCTGCTCGCGGCGGGCAGTTTGAGCGGTGTCATCAAAATTTGGAACGTCGAGAGCGGCGACGAAAAGTTTTCATTCACGAATCATAAAGAGAGCGTCAACCGGATTGCTTTCAGCGCGGACGGCAAAAGTCTCGCATCGGGGAGCGGCGACGGCACAGTCAAGCTTTGGGACACGCAGACGGGACGCGAAACGCGAACCTTCACAGGTCACACGGGCGAAGTTCACGCCGTCGCTTTCAGTCCCGACGGGCGGACGATTATCTCCGGCGGCACGGATAAAATTATCCGTGTGTGGGACGTTAATTCGGGAACGCAGACGCGCGAAGTGCGCGGGCATGACGGCATCATTTACGCGCTCGCGTTTGCTTCTAACGGCAAACAATTCGCGTCGGGCGGAGCGGACAAGAATATAAAAATTTGGGATGCGACGACGTTTGCCGAAACCGCGACGCTCGCCGGACATAACGTGATGAGCCTCGCGTTTAGTTCCAACGATGCCTTGCTCGCGTCGGGCGGCACGGACGGCACAGCGCGTGTCTGGAACATCGCTTCGGGCAAAGAAACTTACAAGCTTTCAGGTCACACCGGAGCGGTCAACGGCGTCGCTTTCACATTGTCGAAAAACAACGCGACAAATAATTCGGCTAATAACGCCGGATGGTTGATGAGCGCGAGTGAAGACGGAAGTTGCCGCTTGTGGGACGCCCGCACCGGAGGGCTTGCCGCGACGCTAGTGACGCTCGCGGAAACGAACGAATGGATTGTGGTCGCCCCCGATGGACTATTCGACGGTTCGCCTGTCGCGTGGAATTCGATTCTGTGGCGGTTCGCCAACAACACGTTTGCCGTCGCTCCGGTCGAAGCCTTCTTCACGGAATTTTACGAACCGAACCTGCTCGCCGCGATTCTCGCCGGAAAGAATCCGCGCGCTCCGCAAAGCATCACACAAAAAGACCGTCGCCAACCGAACATCCGAATCGCCTTGACGAATACCCAACCGGGCGCATCCGTCGCGGCTGATAATGGGGTGGCGACGCGCGCCGTCAAAGTCAAACTCGACCTGACGGAAGCCCTGCCCGATGCGACGCATAAATTCGGAAGCGGCGTGCGCGACGTGCGCCTGTTTCGCAACGGCACGCTCGTCAAAGTGTGGCGCAGTGATGTCCCGCTCGAACGCGGCGCGACGACTCTGGAAGCGGATGTGCCGGTTGTCGCCGGAGTCAATCAACTGACCGTGTATGCCTTCAACCGCGACAATGTTAAAAGTCCCGACCGCACAATTTCCGTCACAGGCGCGGAGAGTTTAAGGCGTACAGGCACGGCGTACATCGTCGCCGTCGGCGTCAACGAATACTCGAACGCCGGATACAATTTGAAGTTCGCCGTCCCCGACGCGGAGGATTTTAGCGAAGAGGTGCGACAAAGCCAGAGAGATTTACTTAATCGCTTTTCAAAAGTCGAAGTCGTTTCGCTTCATAACAAAGAAGCCACGAAAGCCAACATCCTTGCCGCGCTTAATAATCTCGCGGGCGACAAAGGGCAAACGATGCCTGCCCAAGCAATTCCCGCCGATGCTTTGCCGCCGCAACTCGCCGCCCTCAAAGCCGTGCAACCGGAAGACGCGGTGGTGTTCTACTTTGCCGGACACGGCGTCGCCAACAAATCGCGCTTCTATCTTTTGCCGCACGACCTTGGCTACAAAGGCTCGCGTCGCCGTCTCGACGCGGCGGGCTTTCAAACCATTCTCGCGCACGGTGTTTCCGACCAAGAATTAGAGAGTGCTTTTGAACGCATTGACGCCGGACAACTGTTGTTCGTGATTGATGCGTGCAATTCCGGTCAAGCTCTGGAAGCGGAAGAGAAGCGCAGAGGTCCTATGAACTCGAAGGGCTTGGCGCAGTTGGCTTACGAAAAAGGAATGTTCATTTTAACGGCGGCGCAAAGCTACCAAGCGGCTCTCGAAGTCGCGGAATTGGGACACGGCTTGTTGACCTACACACTCGTCGAAGAAGGCTTGAAGCAGAACATGGCGGACACCGCACCGCGCGACGGGCGCGTGTTGTTGGCGGAATGGTTGGACTACGCGACGCAGCGCGTGCCGCAAATTCAACAGGAAAAGATGAACGGCTCGCGCAACATTGGAACTGCCAACGTCTCATTCGTCGAAGGCGAAGAAGCCGAACAAGACCCCGCGCGCCGCAACATCCAACGCCCGCGCGTTTTCTATCGCCGCGATACGCCCGTTCCAATCATCGCCGTCAGCGCGGGAACGACACAGGCGGCAAGGTAAATGATGAGTGATGAGTTAACCCCAGTCTTGAGATGAAAAAGGGTGACTCTTTGCGAACCTTCCGCGTCTTAAACTTTGCGCCCCTTTGCAAAACTGCCTGCATGAATGAACGGCTATGTCAGAGAGTGTCGCAAAGGGGCGCAAAGAGACAAGCCGCAAAGTTACGCAAAAGAAGCGGTCACATATCATCATCGCTTAACTCATAACTGACCTTAATCTAACCTGCCTCTTTGCTTTTTGATTTTGTGATTGCTTCAAATCATCAGAACGAAAACTTGACGGCGAACTGAATGCGGCGCGCGGGTGTGATGGTGTTTGTGGCGCGCCCGAAACCGGGTGATTCGATGATACGGACGGGGATGCCGAAGTTGACCTGATTGATAAAGTTGAACACATCAACGCGGGCAATCATCTGTTGCGCGCCGGAGAACGTGACGGTCTTCGTGAGCGACACGTCCAAGTCAACGACGCTTCCCGACCGGAACGTATTGCGCCCGATGCGCCCGTCCTGTCCGAAGGGAGCGAGCAGGACGAGCGTGTCGCGCGCAGTTAAGCCCAAGGGTTGAGCGCGCGAGCCGGTACGGACGATGCCGTCGGTAGTATCGGGGCGGTCGGTGAGGTTGCCGTCGAGATTCACGTCGAAGACGCTATTGAGCGTGAACGGTTGACCGCTTTGGAGGCGACCCGCACCCGCGACTTGCACGTTATCGAAAAGGAAGCCGGGCAGCTTGCCATTCGTTCGCAAAGCCGGAAGGTCGTAAGCGAAGTTAAACGTCAGGCGATGCGGGACATCGAAGTTGGCGCGCCCCCGCTCACCGTCAAGCGTGCGACTGTTCTGCGGCAGCACGAACGCTCCGGCGAGGTCGAAGACATCGGAGACATCATCCGTCGCTTTCGAGAAAACGTATCCGGCTTGATACCGCAATCTGCTTCGCAATCTGCCGCGCGCTTGAAGTTGAAGGGAATCGTAACGTGAGCGGGCGGTCGTCTCGAAGCGGTTGACCGCGCCGATACCGGCGACGGGGCGCGACGGGCTGCTCACGAAACCGATGAACTGTGGAACACGCAATTCAGGCGCAAAGTCGGCTTGGAAGTTTTGGAAGAAGGTCGGCGTGACGGTTGAACTGGCACCCAAGTTCGGCGTCGTGAAGCGCAGTAAGTTTCTTCCCTGCGTTCCGACGTAAGCGATTGAGGCGACGAAGCCGGAAGTCACTTGCTGCTCGAAGGCGAATGAGTAATGTCGCGCCGACGGCGTGGCGAGCGTGCGCGCGGGAAGCGTCGCGCCCAGCGCGCTCGGAAAGAACACCTGATTGAAGCGGAAGAAAACATCCAGAGGGAGATCAGGGTTGTACTGACTGATGGTGCCGGGTACGAGCAGCGGCACACGTCTCCCGTCGGCGAGATTAAAATTCTGGCGGCTTGGGTTCGAGAGCGTGAGCGCGCTTGGATTGGCGGACGCCGCGATGCCGCCGAAGTTGAGCGTCAAGAATCGCGGATAGACGTTGCGCGATTGGCTGACGACCGCGCCGAGAATCTGGTCATAGAACACGCCGTAGCCCGCGCGCACGACGCTCACGCGATTGCGTCCGAACAACTGCGGCGCGTAAGCGAAACTCAGTCGCGGGGCGAAGTTATTGCGGTCGGGTTCGTAGATGCTTGTGCGATTTTCGATGAACTGCCGCAAGCCGGGTGCGAGTGCGAGGAGCGGATCGGCGAAGGTGTTTTCGATGCGGCGATTAACTTCTCGTACCGGCGTGTTGTACTCGTAACGCAAGCCGTAGGAGAGCGAAAAATTCCGTCGCACGCGCCACGCATCTTGCGCGTAGAAGTTGAATTGATAGAACCGCAGATTGATGCCTGCGTCGTTGCCTGAAGTACTCAATGTGAGAAACGAATTGCTGGCGGCTCCGAACGCCACGAGGTCTTCAGGGCGCACGACCTGAACCCCGTCGGCGGCGGTTGGGAGACGCAGTGCGCCGTTCTCGAAAATCAAACGCGGCGCACCGTTGAAGGTGATGAGTGGGCGCGCGTTGCGCGGAAGGTCGCTGTTAAGTTCGGTGCGCCGCACGTCCGCGCCGAAGACGAGCGTGTGATCGGCGAGGCGGGCGGCGAGTTCGTCCGCCGCTTGGTAAGTGTTGTTGACGCGACGCTGCGGGAAGTTGAACACGTCCACGCCGACGGGCGAGAAACCGGCGACGTTGATCTGTCCGATTGCGCCCAACTCACGCTCGACGGTTGAGGTCACGGTGTTATTGAAAAGTATGCGGCTTCTAAGCAGCACGTCGCCGGTGTTCGATGCGCCGGGGGCGGCGGGCTGCGTCGCGTTGAAGCGAAGCGGAGCGTTCAAAAGAAAAGGAGTGTCGGGAAAGAGTTGGCTCGGCAGTAGAAAATCCGTATCCCTGATTTCTTCAAACCGGAGGCGCGTGCGACCGTAGGAGAGGCGGAGTTGATTAAAGAGGGAAGTGCCGGAAGCCGCGAGTTCGTTGTTGAAGAAGAAAGAGAAGTTTTGCGTTTTAACTTTTGGTTTGAGCGACGAGAAGAGCGCACCGCCCGTCGCCGGGATTATGCGGAAGTCGTCAGTGAAATTGTAACGCGCGGCGAGGGTTTGAACTTTTGATTTAATCCGAAAGTCGCCGTCGAACCTGCCCGAAAGGACGATGCCGCGACCGTCGGCGGGCAGCGTTTGGGTGAAAGTATTTCCGCCGTAGATGCCGGGCGGGTTGTTAGGGTACGGAAACAAATTGAAGACGGCGGAACCGGCACGACTGACGGGAATCGCCGCGACTGCCGCACCCGTGAACGGATTACGAAAGGTCCCCGATGCGCCGGTCGAGAACGCGCCGCGTTGCTCAAGCGTCGGCACGGCGAAGCTTTCTTCTTGCGTTGCGTTGATCTTCTGTACTTCGGCGGAGACAAAGTAAAAGGTGCGCTCCGGCGTGAGCCGACCGCCGAGTACGAAGCCGCTTTGAAAGAAGGTGAACGAATCTTCCGCGCCGCTCGCATACCGAGTGACGAACGGCGCGCCGTCGAGCAACACCGCTTGACCGCCCGCCGTGCGAAGCGGAGTTGCTTGATTACTGCCTGTGGTGTCGAAGAAGTTGCGCGCGTTAAGCTGGCTTGAATTGAACGTGCCGTAAAGCGCGCCGTGCGTTTCGGAGCCGCCCGACTTGGAGACGGCGTTGACCTGCGCCCCCAAGTTCCTGCCGAACTGCGCCGGAGCGAGAAGTGTAATGACTTGATACTCCCGGATTGATTCAAGGGGCTGTGCGATGAGCGAGACGAAACCTTGACGACGCACACCGATGTCTTCGTCGTTGTTGTCACTACCGTCAACCGTGAAGTTGTTGGCGCGTGAGCGCAAGCCGTTGACGGCGAATTGTCCGGCACTGCCGACGCCCGCGCCCTGACCGGGACCCGAATTGTTGCCGATGGTTTGCGGCGGCGGTGTGACGCCGGGAAGCAGCAAAGCGAGTTCGTCGAAGGTACGAACAAGCGTGGTCGTGCCAAGGGGCACGCTCAACGCTTCGTCTTCCGTGAAAGAACCGTCGCGGCGCGCATCGCCGGTGTTAATCTGCGCGCGTAACCCGGTGTCCGCCACCGTCGCCGTGACGACGGGCGTAGGGGACGGAGCGGCTCCAGCGGCGGGCAGAGGGTCGAGCGTCACGGGGACAGGCACGACTTCGCCCGTGCGCGTCACGAGAAGTTCTTGGATGACTTCGGCGGTTTGAAAACCTCTGGCTGAGACGCGAATCGTGTAGATGGCGGGGGCGAGTCTGCCTTGATAGAAACGCCCGCGTGCATCCGTCTGCTTTGTAATGCGTTGTCCTGTTTGCCCGTTGATGATCTCGGCGGTCGCTCCGACAACGGGGTCGCCCGTCAAGCTGTTGGTGACGTTGCCCTCGAAGGCTCCCGTCACGGTGTCCTGAGCCATGACCGCCGCGCATGACATGCATAAAAAGAACGCGGCACACAAGAGCGGCGACAAAATGCGATACGGCATTCGCCGGAAGCGACGGATGAAGTGAGCGGACATACAAATCTTCATGCGCCTAACGCGGACGGAAACGCCCGTTGCCTGACCGTCGCTTGAAGGCAACGCTATTGAGGGTCACGCGAATTTGTGAGCGTTCGAGCGTCGCGTTCGTCGGGTTGGAGAGATTGATGAAGAACGTCTCCGGCGGTTCCGAAAGACGGTCGCTTCTGATAATCATGTTAATCGTTTGTGAGGTCGTTCCCGCCGGGAAGGTGAGCATACCCTGTGCGGCGATGTAATCACTGCCCGCGCGTGCCGTGCCGTCGGCGGTCGCGTAGTTGACGGTTACGGGTTGTGATCTCGCCGCCGACAGCCGCACGGTGATGACGGCAGTGGTCGTGCCGGATGCGCTTTCGCTCACTGTGAGGTCGTCGGCGTTGACGGTCGTCGGCGTCGGGGCGGACGCGACGAAGTTGACGGATAAATTATCGGTAATCCCGATGACGGAAAACTCATTCCGGGTCGGGCTGCCTTCCACGCGAAAGTCCGACGTGTCGCTTGACGGAATTACTTTGTAGTCACCGAAGACGCTGAGTCCGGTGCAGGAATAGGTGATAATGCCGTTCGGTTGTTTGCCGACGCAGCAATCGCGCGTCGGAATGTTTTCACCGCCGACACGTACGCTCACGCCCGGCATCGTGCAGTCGGGGTTGGGTTGTGTGTTGAGCGTCAGATTTCGGAGTTCGCCGATGATCGCAGGCGAAGGTGTTGTGGCGAGAAAATTTATCCCAAGCCGATCTTCATCAGGAGTCACTTGCTGTTCCTTCGGCGAGAATTGGACATTGCCTTGCGCGGTGCTGCTTTGAGGAGTGACCCTATATGCATTCCCACGATGAACCGTGAGCGAGTAGTTGCCGTCGGCGTCTGTGGTCGCGGTGAACACGACCGGATTGCTGACCGGATTGAAGAAGTCCGTGGCTCTCACCGTCGCGTTGGCATTGACGCCGCGACCGTTGACATTTACAACCTTTCCCTTGATGTTGACGAGTCCGTTCAACCATTTGAGCCTGACGATGCCCGAAGTACCAACATATCCGTCCACCGCGATGCGGTACTCCTGACCGGCGATTGTGTCGAAGACCACAAACTTCCTGGGGAATGACTCCTGATTGATATTCTCATTTTGTGTCACCAATCTAAGATCGCTAAAGCTACTCCCGGTGTACACGGCAAGCAGAGGATCAAAATCGCTGTCGCGGGGATCGAAGATTACTCTCCCGGTGCTCGGTGCTGTCCACCTGTACCAGACCGACCTGCCGCCCCCGCCTCGCAACGAGTGGCTGTCTTCGCCGACTTCTACGGTCGCCGCGATGTTACTGCCCGTAACGCTCCCTTCGATGTTGCTTATCATCTGTGCGTCAGCGAAGTTGTCGTTCGTCGGGAGGCACACACCTGCGGCGTCGGCGTTGTAAATAGCTTTGATTTCTGCTTCCGATAGCGCACGGCGGAATACGTGGAACTCGTCTATCAACCCTTGAAAGAAATTTCCAAAACGATTTCGGCTACCGATGTACACGTCGAAGGGCAAGAACCCGCCCTGCACAATCCTTGATTCTGTGAGTTCGCCGTTCACATAAACTTTAACGGCATAATCGCCATTGGGAGTCGTTGCGAACGTTAAAGCGGCGTGATACCACTGATTCAAGTTCACTGGCACATCCTGGAATCCGCCGGTACTTGAAAACCCCCAACTGAGATTACCGGAGAGAATGGAAAACTCCGGGGCGCGCAGTGATTGTTCATCATTGCCGGTCAGCGCGACCAAAGCATTCTGTTTGCCGGTCTGCATAAACCAGAAATCAACTGTCGCTTCGGTCCTGTAAAACTTCACGTCTTTGCCGTACCTGTCCGGTGAGATGGCGTCATTTACCTTCACGAAATCGTCCACACCGTCGAACTTAAAGGCTTGCCCGACTTTGCCGCGCGCGAAGGTCGTGCCGTTGCGAAGCTCTCCATGAATGTCAATCACCGAATTGTCGGCGTTGCCTTCGGCTCTGTACCACGCGACCATACCCGGGGGCGGTGCGGTGCAGGTATTGGCGAAATTGTCGTTCGACATCAGCAACCGCGCCACCCTTTCTCGCGGCTGCCCGCCGACTGTAGTGAACGCACCACCAATCACCACCTTGCCGTCTGGTTGAAGGGCGAGGGCACTCACAGTGCTGTTCACCGCCGGGTTCTGGAACGAAGTATCAAGTGTGCCGTCGGAGTTTAAGCGCGCTAACCTTTCTCGCAGCTGCCCACCGACTGAGGTGAACCTACCGCCAATCACCACCCTGCCGTCGGGCTGGAGGGCGAGGGCAAGCACACTGCTGTTCACCGCCGGGTCACGGAACGACGTGTCGAGGTCGCCGCCTGCGGCACCGACCGGGAGATTGCCCAACCGAGCGGTGAGAAGCAGGAAGACGAACAGAAAGGAGAACACCACCACGATGAGGCGGCGGCGCGTGTGCGATAAAAAATGTCGGCTGGTGAGCATGAGAATCCCCTCTCACTTTTTTGTTTCAGAACGAAAACTTGACGGCGAATTGAACGCGGCGCGCGGGTGTGATGGTGTTTGTGGCGCGTCCGAAGCCGGGTGATTCGAGTATGCGTTGCGGGATGCCGAAGTTGGCGCGGTTCGGGAAGTTGAAAACATCGGCGCGGAATTGCAGGGATTTACTTTCACTGAAGCGCACGGTTTTCGAGATTGATGCGTCGAGTTCGAGGATGCTGCCCGCGCGGAACGTGTTGCGCCCGATTGCGCCGTCCTGCCCGACGGGTGCGAGAAGCGAAGTTGTGTTAGTCGTCGTCAAACGTAAGGGTTGGCGACGGTCGCCGGTTATCTCGATGCCGTTCGTGGTGTTGAGACGGTCGGTGATGTTGCCGTCGAGATTGACATCAATGTAGGTGTTGACGGTGAAGGGTTGTCCGGTTGAATAACGTCCGAGACTGGCGATTTGTATGCCGCTAAATATCGAGCGGACAATGCGATTCGCGTTGTTCAACTGCGGCACGTCATAAACCAGGTTGTAGGCGAAGCGATGGTGCGCGTCGAAGTTGGCGGGGGCGCGCTCATCCGGCGCGAAACTGTTTTGCGGTAGTTCCGACGCTCCGGCAAGCTCGAAGACATCGCTCACGTCGTCGAGGGTTTTCGACAACGTGTAGGCGAGTTGAAATTGAAGCGCGCGTTGGAGACGACCGCGAAATTGAAGTTGCAGGGAATCGTAACGCGAACGCGCGGACGAATCGAAGATGGAGACGCCGCCGACGGTCGGTTCGGGTCGCCCGCCCGTGAAAAGCTGTGTGCTGCCCGCCGGTGCGATGCGCGAACCGGGCGGAATGGCGATGCCGAAAAAGTTCGGGACGAACAGTTGCGACGCTTCGCCTTCAAACGCGACGTTGAAACGGAAGGGAAGCAGGACGGCGTTTGAGCCGAGATTCGGCGTCGTGAATCTCAAAAGATTGCGTCCCATTGTTCCGACGTAAGCGGCGGAGACGGCGAGGTCGGAAGTGATCTGGTGTTCAAACGAGAAGGAATAGTGATGAGCCTTCGGGGTTCTCAAATTCCGTGCAGGCAGCGTGACTTCGATGCCGGAAGCCGAAGGCAAAGCACCGTTCGCGCTGGCGAGTTGATTGATGAGCGCGATTTGTTGGGCGAGGGTTTGGGAGTTTGAACGCAAGTTGAGCGAACCCGGTTGAACAAGATCGGGATTGCTCGCCGGATTTGCTAAGCCGAGAGGCAGAAACGGAAACAAGGTGTTGCCGATGCCGCCCGCGAGATTGACGGTCACAAAGCGCGGGAACGTGCTTCTCGATTGGCTGACGACCGCGCCTAAAATCTGGTCAAAGAACAAGCCGTATCCGGCACGCAAAGTGGTCGCGCTGCGATTGCGTCCCAAGAAAGACGGGGCATAAACAATGCCGACGCGCGGAGCGAAATTGTTTTTGTCGGTGTTGAAAATGCGGTCGCGCCCGTTTATGAAACGCGCAAGTCCGGGAACGAGCGAGAGCGCGGGGTCATTGAAAGAAGATTCGACTTGGCGATTCGTCTCGCGCGGCGGCGTGTTGTATTCGTAGCGCAAGCCGAAGGAGAGGGCGAGATTGGGACGCACGCGAAAATCATCTTGGGCGTAAAAGTTAAGTTGGTAGTAACGCAGATTTATCGTCGCGTCGTTGCCGGATGAGATGGTTTGGAAGAAACCGGAAGCCGCGCCCGACGCGGCGAGGTCAATGGGGCGCACAAAATCATTCGTGAAGAACAAGCGACCGTTGGTATCGGCTGAAACTTCCGGCGCGCCGTAGAAGGTGATGAGCGGACGGAAGTTTCTGGGCAGTTCGCTGTTGAGTTCGCTTCGGCGCGTATCAACGCCGAAGATGAAGCGGTGCGCTCCGCGCCGGTAAGTGAGTTCGTCGGCAAGTTGATATGTGTTGTTGACGCGGCGTTGCGGAAAGTTGAACACGTCCGCGCCGATGGGCGAGAAGCCCGCGAGTTTGATTTGTCCGACGGGTCCGAGTTGGTCTTCAGTGGACAGAGCGCGCCCCTGTGCGTCGCGCAGAGGAGTTAAAAGAATGTTTCCGGTGTTGGCGACGATTTGATTATTGATGACATTCGGCAATGTGATGTTGCCGATGAGCGGCGCGTTTAAGAGAAACGGCATATTCAAACTCGAACTTGAAGGAATTTGAAATTCCGTGTCGCGCACTTCGTCGAAGCGTAGGCGCGTGCGTCCGTAAGAGAGGCGCACTTGATTGAAAAGTAGGTTCGCGGAATCGGGTGCGGAGAGTTCGCTGTTATAGAACAGTGAAAGGTTTTGCGTGCGGACTCGCGGGCGCAAGGTAGAGAACAAGGCTTCGCCCGTCGCCGGAATCGTGCGGAAATCTTGCGTGAAGTTATAGCGTCCGGTGATGGTTTGCTGGCGGTCACGAAAGCGGAAGTTGTCATCAATCTTACCGGAAAGAATTGTGCCGCGCGCACTCGAAGGAAGCGTATTGGTGAAAGTGTTTCTGCCGTACACGCCGCCGGGATTGTTCGGGAACGGGTAGAGGCTGAAGATAGCCGCGCCGTCGCGCGTCGTCGGGTTGGCGAACGTCGCTTGACTTGTGAACGGGTCGGAAAAGATGCCGGATGCTCCGGTGTTGAACGCTCCGCGCTGTTCGATGGTCGGGGCGGCGAAACTCTGTTCCTGCACGGCGTTTAGGGTTTGACGCTCGAACGAGAGAAAGAAAAACGTCCGGTCACGAACGACGCGCCCGCCGAGAACGAAGCCGCCCGAAGCGTAAGTCAACGAATCTTCAGACCCGGAATTGAAGCGTGTCGTGACGGGCGTACCGCCGACGGCGGCGAAGTTGAGCGTGCGGTCATCGAAGACGAAGTTCGGGGCGAGTATGACCGGCTGACCGGAAGCGGAGCGCACGGGCGCGGTCGTGTTGGCGGAGACGGTATCGAACGGATTGCGGGAGTTTAGTTGTGAAGCGTTGAAGAAGCCGTAAGCCGTGCCGTGTAAATCGTTCGTCCCCGATTTGGAAACGGCGTTGACCTGCGCGCCGATGTTTCTGCCGAACTGCGCCGGAGCGAGGGCGGTGATGACTTGATACTCGCGTATGGATTCGATGGATTGCGGGACGAGAGCAAAGAAGCCTTGACGACGGACGCCGATGTCTTCGTCGTTATTGTCACTGCCGTCAACCGTGAAGTTGTTGGCGCGCGAACGAAGACCGTTGACCGCGAATTGTCCCGAAGTTCCGACGCCCGAACCGACGCCGGGACCCGGCACGCCGCCGAGAGTTTGCGGAGCGGCGGCGACGCCGGGAAGAAGTAAAGTGAGTTGGTCGAAGCTGCGCGTGAAGGTCGTTGCGCCGAGCGGCAATGAGACGAGTTCTTCTTCGGTGAACGAACCGCCGCGCGAAGCATCCGTGCCGCTGGTGCGGGCGCGGATGTCGGTGTCGGCGGCGGTTAAGGCGGTGGTCGCCGGAGCGGGCGTCGGTGTCGCGGCAGGCGTCGTGGTGGATGCGGAAGTCGCGGCAGGTGGCGGAGCGGCGGCACTCACGGGGTCGAGTGTGACGGGGACGGGAACGACTTCACCGGTGCGCGAAACGAACAGGCGTTGGATGACTTCGCGCGTCTGGTATCCGGCGGCGGAGACGCGAATCAGATAGATGCCCGGCTCTAACAAGCCTTGATAAAACCTGCCGCGCGCATCGGATCGTTTGTTAATCGTCAAATTCTTTTCGCGCAGGATAATCTCGACGGCGGCATCGGGAACGCGCTCACCCGTCAGACTGTTCGATACCGTTCCCTCGAACGCTCCGGTCACGGTGTCCTGTGCGTGCGAACCCGGCGCAATGGCTAAGAGCGAAGCGATAAGAACGACGACGAGCGACAAGGCGAGCGGGCATCGAAGGCGATAATCGAAAATGATGGCAAACGGGCGACGCATGGATGTGACCTTTCTGGGTAGTGAGGGGATAAAAACAGGAGCCAGAAGTCAGGAGTCAGGAGTCAGAATAAAGCGGGGTGTTCAAAGTTAGGCATTGAGCGTTGAACTTGAAACCTTGAACATTGAACTGTCTTCCTGTCTTCCTTCTGACTCCTGACTCCTGGCTTCTGACTTCTGCTTTTACGCTCTTCCGAAGCGGGCGCGGTACTGCGGCGAGTTGAGGAACTCTTGCAGGATGCCGGAAGCAAGCACGCCCCCCGCGCGATTGATGCGCTCTGTCAGGGCGGCGAGCGTCGCGGCATCGGGGTCGAGGCGGAAGAAATCGAAGAACGCGAACAGGGCAATCGTCCGGTTCGCTTCTTGCGCGACGAAGGCTTGGTTATCGGTGATGCGGAGCAAGACCGTACCGCGCGTTTCGCGGTTGGTAATCAAGCCGAGAATCAGGGCGGCGCGTTCGTTCGACGACGGGCGGATGCCCGTGTTGGCATACAGTGCGTCAACGTATTCGGTCGCTCCCAAGTTTTGATAGCGCGTCATAAATCCACTTCGCGCGAGAAACTCCGTGACCAGATTCGCTTTGTTTCGATTGAGAAGCGTGAGGTTGATACGCCCGTCGGTGGTTATCGCTCCGGCGGCTAGGGATTGGGCATCGGCGACAAATTCGGCGAGCGTCACGGGACGCCCGAAAGCGGTGCGATAGAGGCGCGCGATGAAGGCGTTGACATTATTAAACTCGCTGGAGCCAAGCAATGCCGCGACTTCATTCGCGCGTTTATTATCGAAGCGCGGAGATTTACCGAGTCCGTTGCGCGTGCGTGAACGCAGGGCGTTGCGCGTTATCACGATGTTTCCGGTCGGTGTGATTTGGCGATTGAACACGTCGAGGATTTGTTGACGGGTGAAGAAGTTGGCATCGTCAATCGGGTTGAGACGGCGCGGGTTATCATCGTCAATAATCGTGAGCGGTACGATGTCGCGTCCCGGTGTGACGATTGTGCCGACCGGACTGCTCAAGATTAAACTAATCATCCGGTCGCCAATCACGGAATTGGCGAGCAGATTGATGTTGATGGTTTTGCTTCGTTCGCCTGCCGCGAAATCAAGCGTGCCGGAAACGGGTGTGTAATCAACTCCGGCTTGCGCGGTGCGGTCGGCGGTCGTGAAGTTAACGCGCGCCGTGCCGTCAATGTTGCCGGTGCGGGTGACGGTGATGACGGCGGTTGATTGATTTTCGGGAACACTGAAATCGGTGGCGGCGAAACCGACTCCGGGCGGGCTGGAGACGATGAAGTTGTCGAACACGGCTGAACCCGGATTGGCGGTCGAGCGCAGAGTTCCGGCGGCGAGTTCGGCGGCGAGAGCATTGGTGCTGCCCTGCGCGAGCGTCGGATAAGTCTCGCCCGCGCGTGGAAACTGCGTCGTCCACGTCACGGCATCGGGACTTGTTTCAAAGAACACGAGTTGCTTGACCGCATCGTTGCGGAAACGCCAGAAGCGATGCTGCACGGGATTGTATGTGATGCCCGTCACGAACGATTGTCCATTGACTACGGCTTGGAAAGAGAGTTGTTGCGGTGGCGCGCCGCCGAGCGGACGGACGGCGACTTTCTTGGCGGCTGTCTTGGAAACGAGTTTGGTGTTCGGGTCGAAAGTTAGCGACGCCGGAGCAATCGCGGGGTCACTGACAAGGAAGCGGAAGAAGTCGTCGGGACTACTACCGACGGCGAACACGGTTTGCGCCGCGCCGCCGTTTGTTACCTGTCTGACTTCGACGCTGACCGTCGGAGTTTCCACGAGGTCGAGGGCGCGCACGGATACCAAGCCGTTGAATGACGGCGCACCGTTATTCGTGCGCGGAGTGATTTCGAGTTGCCCGTTCTGAACGACGACGGGGATGTTCGGGTCGAAGTTTCCGGCTTGCGTGAGCGTGCCGCGATTGAAGTTTTGCGCGGTCGCCGCCGGGTCGCCAAAGCCGTCTTGCGGGAACGGTGTCGGTGTCGGATTCGCCTGAACGGTCGCGGCAAAGTCAGCCGTCTGGTTAGAAGTGATGCCGGTAAAATCGCGGCGCGCGGGTGTGAACGTGAAACCGAAAGCGGTCGGCGTGACGGAGTATGTTCCGGGCGCGAGTCCGGTAAAGGCAAAGTTGCCGCTCTGGTCGGTGGTCGTCGTCGCCGTGACCGTGCCGCTTAGAGTGACGGAGATGTTACCCACGCCCGCGTCGTCGGCAAAGGCGATGCGTCCGGTGATTTGCAAGTTTCCGGCGGGCGGGGGGGCGGTGCGGCGCGTGCCGACGAAATCAATTCCGGTCTGACTTGAAGTGAGCGCGGGAAGGTCGCGGCGCGGCGGTTGGAAAGCGATGTCGGCAGCCGAAGCGGAAACGGAATAATCACGATTCGGGGTAAGTCCTGTGAACGTATAATTGCCGTTCTGGTCGGTCGTGGTTTGGGTGACAATCGGCGTCACGCTCGACGGTGAATCGGTGAGCGACACGGTGACGCCCACGAGGGCATTGCCGTTCGTGTCGGTGGCGCGCCCGCTGACCGAGAGCGTATCGGGTGCGGGTGTGCCGACAAAATCAGCCGTCTGTGAAGCTTGCAGATTGGCGAAAATCCGGTTCGGCGGCGTGAAGACGGTGCGCTCACGCGAAGGCGTGACGGTGTATGTGCTGCCCGCCGCGAGATTCGTGAACGAATAGTTGCCGTTTGAATCGGTCGTGACGATGCGCGTCCCGCCACCGCCCTGTGGCGTGGCATCTTTGGTTAGTGACGGGCGAGCGAGACGCGCGGGAGCGAAGCGCAGGAACGTGACGAGCGGTTGGTTGAGCGACGCTTCCGACGCTAATGCCAGTGACGACCACGCCGCTGGGTCGGTTTCGGGGGATTGCGCTTCCGAACCGGCAGCGGGCAAACGGTCGAGCGAGGTGAGTTCACTGTTCAGCAATGGAGCGGGATAGAGACGCAGACGCGCGATTGAGCCAGCCGACGCTTCGCCCGGCGCGGCGTTGTCGTCGCGGAAGAAGCGCAAGACGTTATTACCGTCAATCTGGAATGCGCCGGGCGGAAGATTATTTGACGCGCCCTGCAAAATGCCGTTGACATACGCTCTGAACAGCGAGTTGCTGTTGCTCGAATTGCCCGACCGTGTGAACACGAGTTGAACGTAGGTGTTCGCGGGTATCGGCGTGGTCGCAACCGTGCAAGCGTTGAACGGCGGGCGGCACACTTCCAACGCTCCGTCTTGAATGTACAAGCCGTCGTCGGAAGCTCCGTTGAGGAAATCTATCAGGCGACGGAAACCGTCAACGCGGTCGAACTTGAACAGCATGACGATGGTGTAATTATTATTGGTTGGCAGGACTCCGGTGGTCGGTGAAAGCTGTATGCCGTCGTTTGTGTTGAACCGAAGCACGGTGCGCTGAGTCCCGTCAACCGTGTCGGTTTGGAAGGTGTTGTTGCCCAAGTTTTGCAACGCCGGAGCCGTGCCGACCGAACTGTTGAGCGTGTTCTGGAAACGGTAGTCGGCATTCAACGGCTGGCTTAACGGCGGCGTGGGTGACGGCGACGGCGATGGAGATGGAGATGGACTTGGAGACGGCGACGGACTTGGAGACGGTGAAGGTGACGGCGTGGGCGTCGGGTTCGGTGTGGGCGTCGGCGTCGGGCTGGCTGATTCGGTTAAGGTTACGGTGACGCCGGGAAGCGGGGTGCCGTTCTGGTCGGTGATACGACCCGAAATGTTGAATGATGCGGCAAGTTGCGCGGTGACGAACGTGCCGAGGCTCGTGTCGCGTGCCGAGATGCGGCGATTGATGAGGTCGGGCGCGGGGCTGTCGGGTGGAAGGATGGTGCGGTCAAAGAGCGTCCCGCCGACGTTGTGGAGCAAGCGCGTTTGGGCATCAACAAATGGGGCGGTGACGGTGACGACGACCGCGCCGGTGAAGGTCGCCGTCGTGGTGATGTTGAATGCGACGCTCGCATCGCTGATGGTGTAACCGGGCGGCAATGTTCCGGCGTTCGTGGGGCTAATCGGTGTGACGGTCGTGACACCGGCAGCGGTGACACGCGCGAAGGTGATGGTCGTCGTGCCGACTTGAACGGTGATGTTATTGCCGACAGGCGTCGCGGCGGAGTTGTCGCCGACGGGCGTGCCGCCGAAGCTGAGGTTGTCGAAAGCGAAGCGTCCATTGGGGAAGTTGAAGGTGATGACGGCGCGGGCGGCGGCGGTTTGTCCCGAATAATTGAATTGATTTTCGGTGAAGCCGGAAGCCTGCGGCGTGGTGGTGACGGGGAAGACGCCGATGGAATTTCCGCCCGCGTCGAAGAGTTGGACGGTGAAGCCGGGCGTGCGCGTCGCGGCGGTGCTGAGGGCGACACCGAATTGAAGCACCCGCGTCGGCTGCGCGAAGTTCAGGGTGAGGACGCCGTTGGCATTGCCTTCGAGCGACGGGTCGTTGACGAACGTACCTTGTCCGGGTCCGCCGGAGTTGTAGTTGGCATCGGTCGAAGCCGCGCCGTTTATGGTGAAGCCGAAGGTGACGCCCTGCGTGGTCAAGCCGTTGACGGGTTGGAAAGGCAATTCATTGAAGCGCAAGGTGGTGGCTTGCCCTTGTCGCGTGCCGGTGAAGTCGCCCGCCGTGCGGTCGGATTGGAGGTTGTTGAAAGTCTGGCTTGACGGCGAGAAGGTGAAGTTAGCGAACGTCGGCGTGACGGTGTATGTGCCGCCCGCCGTAAGGTTCGTGAACGTGTAACTGCCGTTCTGATTGGTCGTCGTGGTCGCCGATTGCGCGCCGCTCAAGGTGACGGTGACGCCGTTGATACCGCTTTGCGTCGCGCCGTCAATGGCGCGCCCCGAAATGGTGAAGGTCTGCGCGGCGACGGTCGTGGTCGTCGTCGCGGAGTTGTTCGCCGTGTTGGTGTCGGCATTGGTACTCGTGACGCTCGCCATGTTGGTAAGCGTACCCGCCTGTGTGGGCGTGACGACGATGGTGGCGGTCGCGGAGCCACTGCCAAGCACGACGTTATCCAAGCATCCGGTGTCGGCACCGTTTCGGTACTCGCCGCGAATGCGGAGGGCGGTCAGTGATGAAAGCGTCTGAATCATTTCCGCTTGCGTGGCGGGCTGATTGGTCGCCGTATTTCTCCATCCGGCTTCGTTTAAGGAGACGCGGTAAGAAGTGAAATCCGTTCCCGGATCATTGGGCGTGTTGAAGATGAGCGTCAGCCCGCCGCCGACTAATATAATATCGTCGCTTCCGCTCGGACTGCTGGTGGACGACTGCTTCAAGTCAAAACTGAGCGTTCCATTGTAAGCGGACGAGACGTTGCCCAAGAATTTGGACGGAGCTTGGAAATACCAGAAAGTTCCTTGAGCGGAGTCGGTCGCGCACACGTTGCCGCCGGGATTGCCGCCCGTCGCCATGAAGGTTGCTGTGGGCGTGGTGGCATCGCCGAAGGTCGTCCACGCTTCATTGTCGGCATCGAAGGTGCTGGTGGCGATGTTTGCTTGCAACGTCCCGACGCCGCAGGTGACGGTGCCGTTTGCTTGACTGCAATTACCTTGCGGCGACGTGGCGGAGACAAAGTTCACGCCCGCCGGAAGTGTGTCGGTGACGACGACATTTTGAGGCGCGACTTGGTTATTGTTTCTGACGGCGATGGTGTAAGTCAGATTGTTGCCGACTGTGACCGGATCGGGCGAATCGGTTTTCGTGATGGAGAGATCAACTTGTGGCAGTATTTGTCGGCAGGCGGAAAACTCCGAAGTATTGCCTGCGGAATCGGTCGCGGTGGCGGTGATAAAAATACCTTGCCCGGTATTAAGCGTCGTGACGTTGATGGGCGCATTGCCACTCGCATCGGTCGTCACGTCAATCGCGTTGAGGAAGAATTGACCTTCGCCGTTGCCGCTCTGGTCACACGCTTGATTGGCGAAGAACTGAACATTGAAGGTTGAGTTGGGCGCGCTGTTGAGCGTGCCTTGAATAGTGAGGGCGTTGCCCGACCCGGTGGCTGAAGTAAGCACGGGGAAGTTTTGCAGGTTGTTCGCGCCCGTGTCGGCGTCGCCCGCATCGTTAGGTGTGATTCCGTCTGGTGATAGGTCAATGCCTAATGTGCCGTTTGAGAAGATAGAATTGAAGCGAATCGCGTTGCCTGTGCCTTCAACGCGCACGCCGTTGAAGCGGTTGCCAGAGATAATGTTAGACGCACCCGTCGCTGTGCCTCCAATAGAGGTATTTGGAGCGTTAGCAGACACAGACACTCCGTTGCTGCCGTTGCCGAGTGATTGCGTTCCGGCGGCGTTCGTGCCGATATAATTCCCTTCAATCCGGCTGCCTTGACCGCTGGATATGACGATCCCGTCAGAAGCAAAACGGTTGATTACCAGCCCGCGAACTGTACTACTTCCGGCACTGAGGTTAATGCCCTGTGACGAACCGGCATTCACGCCGTTCAACTCAATGAGCGGAGTGCCGTTGAAGCCCGGTTGCGTCGTGCCGTCAATGATGACCGCATCGGTAATCGTCGGAAGTGCCGAAGCGGGCGCGATGGTTTGCACGCCCTGACCCGAAATGTTGAAGGCGATGGTTTGCGTGCCGGATGTTGAGTTTGAATCAAGAATCGCTTGACGCAAACTTCCCGCGCCGGAGTCGTTCGTGTTGGTGACGGTGAAGGTCGTCGGCGTGCCTGTGCCGACGAGCGTGAGCGTGGCGGCGAGTCCGGTGCTGTCGTTGAAAAAGCTGTTGCCGCCGAAGCCGACGGAGAAATCAATGGTGTCGCCTGCCGCCACCGTCACGGTCAAATCAAACGGGAGGCGATTGCCGAAGCCGTTGACGACTCCGCTCGATAGCGTAGTTGTCGAGTTGCGTAGGATGGTGACATCAGTCGAAGTCGAATCTATGCCCTCGAATCTGCCGTTGACGCGGTAAGTTCCAGCCGATGGCGCAATCCAGCGCACGACGCTGTTTTCACCGTTCGGTCCGGGGTGTAAATTCAGCACGTCGGGCGGGTGCGTAACAGTCCTGAAGGTGACGGTGTTGCCCGTCTTGTTATGGAAGATAGACGGATTGCCATCGCCGCCGCTAATGTTGCCCTGCCACCTGTCGAGTCCCGGCGCAAAGTCAACCTGCCCGTCAGTGTAGAAATTGAAGGGTGTGGTGCCGCGTAAGGTTGTGTAGCCATAGCTCCACGCGCCGTTCGGGTTGGTCGCTATCGAGAAGTTGGAGACGGCATCGTAGCTGTCCGGCGTGCCGGTGAAGTTGACGGTCTGATTGCCGTTCAGATTATCCAACCGCCGCCCGCCCGGACTAAAGCCGAAGTTCGCCCGCGACGGCGTGACGGTGTAGTTGCTGTTAGCGGCGAGTCCGGTGAGCGTGTAGTTGCCGCTCGCGTCGGTAGTGGTCGTGGCGGATTGCGACCCGCCCAGTGTTATCGTCACACCCGCGATGCCGTTGCCGCCCGAATCGGTCACGCGACCGCTGATCGTGAAGGTCTGTGCTCCGCCGCCCGTCGGTTGCCACGCGGGTTCAAAGCTGCCGAAGTTGTTAGGAGCCGAGGTGATTTGCGTGCGGTTGGTGCCGTCGAGGTTGATGGCGAAAACCTCGTCATTGCCGACATTGCTCGTGTAGCCGAGTTTCAAGCCGTCGGGCGACCACGTCGGATTGAGGTTCAGCGCACCGAATAGTGTTGCCGGGTCATTGGTGACGTTTCGCTGGTTGCTTCCATCGGCGTTCATCACAAAGAGGTTTATAACGAAGCCGGAGAACTGATCATTTGTGATGACGGAGCGGAAGATGTGAAAAGCGATGCGGGTGCCGTCGGGCGAATAGACGGGACTGGACGCGCCGCTAAATTCGTTGTCGCCGTCGTTAGTGTCAACATCGGTGAGGCGCACGACGTTCGAGCCGTCGGCGTTCATCACGAAGATGTCTTCGTTATCGTTACCCTCCCTGACGAAAGCGATTTGCGCTCCACCGGGCGACCATGCCGGAGTGTTGTTGTCGAAGCCGGGAGTGTTCGTCAGTTGCACCTGATTCGTGCCGTCGAGGTTGATGACGAAGATTTGATTGTCGTCTTCATCTTCATCGGTTTCGGCACTGAAAGCGAGGCGCGTGCCGTCGGGCGACCACGTCGGACTTTCTTCAAACACATTGGGCGTGTTCGTGACGCGGGTAACGTTCGAGCCGTCGGCGTTCATCGTGTAAATGTCGAAGCCGCCGTTCGAGTCGCGGTTGCTCACGAAAGCGAGGCGCGTGCCGTCGCGCGACCATGCCGGAGAGTCTTCGTTGAAGTTCGGGGTGTTCGTCAGATTCGTTTCGCCCGTCCCGTTGGCATTGATGATTAAGATGTCGGTGGGGGGTGCGCCTCCGAGCGGGTTGGAAGTCTTACGGGATTTGAATCTGGTCGCCGCATCGGGCGTAATGGGTGGTGAGGTGATAGGTGATGAGGCAGATACGTTTCTCACAAATGCGATGCGGCTGATTAAGCCGGTCGCGGGCGCGGCGGTGAAGTTGACGACTGTATTGCCGGTTAAGGGCGGCACGTCGCCGCGTTGCGGGGTGAAAACGGTGGCGACTCTCGACGGCGTGATGAAATAGGTTTCGCCTTCTTGCAGATCAGCGAGCGCATAGTTGCCGTTCGCGTCCGTGAACGTGAACTCTCCGCGTAGCCCACCGAGCAGAATGTTGACGCCCACGACGGGCGCGCCGCCCGCATCCGTGATGCGACCCGAAATGGTGAAGAACTGCGCCGACGGAGTGGTGAAGCTGGCATCGAAGATGTCGGCGTTAAGATTGTTATAGACGCGGTTTGGCGGCGTGAAAGTATAAGCCGCTCCGGTCGCGCTCGTCCGCGACGGGGTGACGGTGTAGTTGCCGCCGCTTGAAAGGTCGGTGAAGAAGTAAAAACCGTCGGCATTAGTCGTATAAGTGGCGGATTGCGTACCGCTCAGAGTGACGGTGACGCCGCTGATGCCGCGATTGGAATCGCTGACATCGGTGATGCGCCCGCTAATTTGGAAGATAGGCGTCGCGGTGAAATTGACATCGCGCACGTCGGCGTTGCTGACGGTGACGGGGACGGAAGCGGGCGTGAAGCGAAATGTTTGACTGCCACCGAAAGGCGCGACTTCATAGTTGCCGACCGGAACACTAACGAATTGATAAAAACCACGTTCGTCCGTGCGGGCTTGCTGAAAGAATCCGGTTTGCGAATCAAACAACTGCACGAAGATATTGCTTGCCGCGCTGCCGTTGGAAAGAAGGATGCGCCCCGTGACGCTGAAAGTTGACGCGGTGTCGCTGATGACGCTGACGACGGATTCGTTGACGATTGATGACGAAGCGAACGGTCGAAAAGCGTTAAAGGTCGTCGGATAGTTGCTGGAAGTCGTGAGTCCGGCGACGTAAGCGTTATTGCTCGCGTCGAGGGCGATGTTGCTGCCCTGCCCGAAGATGATTTCACTTGAGCCGCCGCCGAGATAACTCGAATACGCAAACGCGGAAGCCGAAGGATTGAGTTTGGCGACGAAGAAATCGCTGGCGACGGTGTTCGGGTTTCCGATGCGACTTTGAAAGGCGTTGACGACGGGGAAGTTGACGGCGTTAGTTTGTCCGAAAACGTAAGCATTACCGCTCGGGTCAACCGCGATGCCGGAAGCGAAGTCGCTGCCCGCATTACCTGCGAAGTTGAGCGTGCCGCCGAGATATGTCGAGTAGTCGAGGGTTGTGCCGGAAGCGTTGAGTTTCGTGACGAAAGCGTCTTGGTCGGGCGCGGTGCGCGACGGCTTAACGACGCCGCTTGTCGTCGGGAAATTGACTGATTGGGTGAAGCCCGCGATAAAAGCGTTATTGCTTGAATCGAGCGCGACGGCATCGGCGGCGTCACTGCTGTTTCCGGCGAGATAGGTTGAATAGACGAGAGCCGAACCCGTCGGATTAAGTTTCGTGACGATTACGTCCAAGTCACCGAGCGTGCCGACGAACAAATCCGTCGTGCCTCTGTTCGATTTCACGGCGAGCGACAAGACGTTGGGAATACCCAAGCCGTTGTTCGCCAACTGCCAGCTTGCGCCCGCGTCCGTGCTGCGATACACGCCGTTTGATGCTCCGGCATAAATGATGGAAGAATTAAGCGGGTCAACGACAATCGCACGCACGAACGCCGTCGCGCTTTGTCCAAAGGCATTCGTGAAGGTCAAGCCGTTATTAACCTGCGTCCAACTGCCGCCCGCGTTCGTGCTTTTGAACACGCCGTTCGCTGTTCCGGCATAGATGATTGATGAGTTTCGCGGGTCAATCGCAATCGCGTTGACCGTTGGTGTGAAGCTGCCGGTTGGCGTCGTGACGGCAAGCCCGTTGTTTGCCGCCGACCACGTCGCGCCGTTGTCATTGGTGACGTAAATGCCGAAAGAGGTCAATCCGGCAAAGACGCGATTTACACCGCTATCATCTTGTGGGCGCGCCAGAGCGTTGACGGTCACGAAGCCGCCGCGCGGCAAGCCCGTGACGGCTTGCGTCCAGCTGTTGCCTGCATCAACGGTGCGATAGATGCCCTGTGTGAATGTTCCCGCTAAAACGACGGACGGATTGAATTGCGAAACATTGAGCGAGAGAATCTGCGGTGGCGGAGTGAGAAAACCGTTGCGCGAAGGATTCCACGTCGCGCCCGCGTTCGTGCTTTTGTAGACGCCGCTCGAAGTTCCGGCGTACACGACTTCGGGCGTGGGCGCAACGGCGGCGATGGCGCGCACGTTCAAGGCTTCGAGACTCGTGCGCGTATTCGTCACGCCGCCGTCGGTTGATTTGAAAAGCCCGCTTGCCGTTCCGGTATAAAGCGTGTTCGCATCGTTGGGCGAGACGAGAAGCGAGAAAACGATTCCGTCCGTGATGTCGTTCGATAAGAATGAGAAGCTGTTCGCGTTGTCGAAACTGGCGTAGGTGCCGCGACCCTGGCGCGAAGTTTGGAATGGGGTCTGCGTCGGATAGTCGCTTCCCGTCGTCGAACCCGCGAGATAGACGTTGCCCGCCGCGTCCGCCGCGAAGCCGCGCGCCGCGTCGTTGCCGCCGCCGCCGATGAACGTCGAATAAATCAGCGCGGTCGCGGTTGAATTTAACTTCGCCGCGAACACGTCTTGTCCGCCGTTCTTGACGGTGCGGAAAGCCCCTTGCGTCGTCGGCAAATCCGGCGAGTTGGTGTGACCCGTCAGATACACATTGCCGCTCGCGTCGGGTGCGATGCCGAAGCCGAATTCATCGTTTGACCCACCGAAAAAGGTTGAAAAAAGAAGCGTGTTGCCCTGTGGATTTATCTTCACCGCGAAGGCTTCGGAGAAGCCGCGATATTGCGTTTGAAAAGCTCCGGGCGAAATTGGGAAGTTGCTTGAAAACGTGTTGCCCGTTAGATATGCGTTGCCGTCTGCGTCCGCCGTCACGCGATAAAATTCATCGTATGCCGCGCCGCCGAGATACGTCGCATAAATCAATTGATTGCCGCCGGGCGCGAACTTAATCAAAAATGCATCACCACCGCCGCCGGGTTGCGGTTGAACCGAGCCGGATGTGGCGGGGAAAAAAGCCGTATCCGTCACACCCGCGACGTAGAGATTACCCGCCGCGTCAACCGTCACGCTGTCCGCCCCGTCGCCGCCGATATAAGACGAGTAACTAAGAATCGGGTCAATCACAAGGGGTTTCGATTTGTCATACTCCCCGACATCGAAACTGATTTCGCGTTTGTTGCGAATGCGATACCGACCTTCGATTATCTGTTTGCCTTCCTTAGTTTGTTGGAAGATGACAGGCTTGTGTTGTCGAACTTCTCCGCCTTCGACGGCGATGACTAAATCGCCCGTTTCGTCGAGGCGCAAATTCTCCGCGCCTTCGATATTGAAGCGCACGAGGCGCGGGTCGGCACCCGGTGCGACGTGGAAATCGTATTCGAGTTGTCCTTGATTGCCGTAATAAATTAAATCAATGCCGGGATAAACTTGCTCATATTTGACTTTGGCAAACGCGGAAACATTCGTGCGCCATCGGTTCGGATTATCACCGATGAAATAATTGCTTTTGCCCGCGAGTTCCTCCATGCCGCCGATGCGCGCCCCCGCGCTTGCCCCGGTGAGTTTCAGACGCAGAACTTCCGTTTGGTGAGCGGCGCGCATACTCGCTTTCGCTTGCGAGATTGGATCATCACTAACTTCGTCGCGCATTTCGTTCGCCGTCTCATCAGTCGCCGCATCTTCGGGCGCGGGCTTGCTCAGTGCGAGAACGGCTTCGCCTTCCGTCAAGAACAGGGTGTAGCCAGCCCCGCGCGAAACGAATTTCACGCGCGGATCGGTTTGTCCGGCGTTGATTTCAAAGCGAAGCGGGAGTTTGCCGAAAGCTTCGTTAAGGCGCGCTTTATCGGGAATATCGGATTTTTGCTTTGCGCCGTCGTTGCGAAGCACGGCTTCGGAGTGGGCTTCCGATTGCGCCATGCGTGCGCGGGAAATGAAAAACTGAATGGCGGCGACGGCGGTGAGGGCAAACACCAACAGGGCGAAGAATCTAAATCGTGACTTCATAACGTCTTTCTTTCAGGGGGCAAGACTTCAAACGGGAATTAAAAACTCGACGGCATATAGTATTTCTAAATGATTAGTGGGTGTTCAATTTCATATTTGAAATTGAACGTGAAGCGCAAGAAGAACAACAAGTCATCGTGGAAAACTATAGTGATCAACCTGAAGGCAAAAGTTTTCGAGTGTGAATGCTAATCGAAATTTGCTCTTTGTGTTCCTGACAACCTGAGAGGGTGTTTGGGAATCAGCCTCGGAGAGGCGGAATGTTTATAGGGCTATTGGTCGGTTTTCCGTCTCTCGCTCCGTCGGAGCGATATATCACCGACGAAGCACATCTCGCTCCTTACGGAGCGAGACGCAAGGAGCGCGCCCGAAGGCTATAAACATCACGCTCCACTGGAGCTAAAGCCACGACTCAATTCCCAAACTCCCTCTGAGAAATTTAGGCTTACAAATCATCTCCGGCTTGTCGCCGGTAAAACGAAAAGAAGCTGAAATCTCCGTAGGCTGCGCCGGATAGGGAGTGAACGACATGACGGGCGACATCACAAAGCGCGGTGCGATAGCTTGAGGTGCAGGGCGATATATCATAGTGCGACATAGCCCGACTATTAGGGTGTACGAAATGCGAAAGGCTGCGAGGTGGCGAGTATAAAATTGCTATAACAAAGCGAATATATGGTTCTGGTTAAATACTGTCAAGGAATAATGCCTGATTAAAAACCGTGTCGCAGAACGCAATGTGCATTAGGTCGCCGATGCGATACTCTTAACGGTGCTTGGCTTATCTTTCACCCTTTATAAGGACGAATCATCTTGTCATTGATGTTGCAGGAAATCGCGGCACAGCCCGCCGCCCTTGAGCAGACCATTTACGCCGAACGCGAAAAGGTCGCGCGCCTCGCACAGGCGGTGCGTGCGCGTGACATTGATTTGATTGTTCTTGTGGCACGCGGCAGCAGCGACAATGCCGCGTTGTTCGGTCGCTATCTTTTGGAAGTGACGACCGGCATTCCCGTCTCGCTCGCCGCTCCGAGCGTCTATACGCTCTACAACGCCGAACTCCGTTTGAGCCGCGCCCTCGTCATAGGCGTCTCGCAATCGGGCGAAGGCGAAGACATCAACACCGTTCTCGCACAGGCACGCCGCGCCGGAGCATTGACCGTCGGCATCACCAACGAAGCCGCGTCAACGATGACGACGATTGTTGATGAAGTGCTGTTGATGCACGGCGGGCGCGAATGCTCCGTCGCCGCGACCAAGACTTATACGGGACAACTTCTGTTGTTCTATATGCTCGCCGCCGCCCTTGACGACGATTCGCACAGAATCGAATACGAACGCATACCGGAATACGCCGCGCAAGCTTTAGGGCTTCGCCCGCGCATCGAAGAACTCGTCGAGCGTTATGTGTTCATGGAAAATTGTATCGTCGTCGGGCGCGGTTTCGCTTACGCCAACGCTTACGAATTCGCGCTCAAACTTATGGAGACGTGTTATGTCGTCGCGGAAAGGTTTTCGAGTGCCGACTTTTTACACGGTCCGTTGGCGATGATTGAGCGACACTTTCCGGTGCTGGTTTTCGCTCCGCCCGGCGAGACGCTTAACGGCGCGGGCGAACTCCTCACACGCTTGCGCGAACTTCACGCCGACACGCTCGTCATCACTTCGGATGCGAATGTCGCGGCGCAAGCTTCACGGTGCGTGATGATGCCCGCCGCGATTGATGAACTTCATCACGCGATTCCGTACATCATTCCGGCGCAACTTTTCGCCGCCCTCTTAGCCGCCGCCAAAGGCTTGAACCCCGATGCCCCGCGTTCACTCTCGAAAGTCACGCGCACGCTGTAAAGTTAAGTGCGAAGTTGAATAGACGCGGTCTCATAGATGTCTCTCTCTGCGCGTCTCTGCTCTAAATCAAATCACGCAACATTGGGACAGATGTAGGGGCAGGGCTTGTCCCTGCCCGTCTTCTTCTTCCGAAAACACGGGCAGGGACAAGCCCTGCCCCTACAATTATTCGTTCGTTGTGTGCCAATATCTTGGGTTCTGATTTAGGCAAACAAGCCAACCGCGCACGAACTCACGACATCAAGATAAAAACGTCAAATTGTTTTTATGTTCAATATGCAAAGCAATCTTTCAAAAGCATTTCTGTTTCGCCTCTCAATAATAACTTTGAGCATCGCGCTCATTGCTCCGACTTCATTCGCGCAAAACACGCGACCCTTGACGCAAACGGAATTTATGCAAATGGTGACGCGCCTCTCTTCGCAACCGGAAAACTTAAACACCGTCATCGAAGAACTTCGCTCACGCGGCATCGGTTTTGAAGTCACGCGCGGCATACGCTCAGTCGTCGCCACGCGCAGCCGCAACGATGCCACGCTTCGCCGCACGCTTGACGAAGCCGAACGGCGCAGGCTCAACCCGAACGGTTCGACCGTCCCGCCGGAAGCTGAATCCGCCGCCCTGCTTGAAGAAGCACGCGCCGCGACGCTTGCCGCCGCCGAAGGCTTGCCCGACTTTTTAGTCAAGCAACTCGTGACACGTTCTTACGCACGCGGCACGTCGAAAAGTTGGATTACCGCCGACCGTTTGACCGTTCTCGTTTCTTACCGTGAAGGCTTGGGCGAAAGGTATAAGTTGGTGTTCAAAAATGACCAAGCCGTGATCGACGAGGGCGAACGCGGCAGCTACGCGCAGACCGAAGGCACGACTTCGACCGGAGAATTCGCGTCACGCTTAACCGCCCTGTTTGCACCGGAAACACAGGCGGAGTTCAAAGCCGTTGACACGGACATTTTGCGCGACCGTCGAACGATTATTTATGAATACGCGGTTAAGCAAAGCAACTCGAAGCATCGCATCTCCGCCACCGCACCGGGCGGCGTGACGGAAGCCGAAGCCGTCATCGTCGGCTATCAAGGCAAAATCTGGATTGACCGCGAAACCCGCCGCGTCCTTCGCCTCGAAAGCACGGCGATTGATATTCCGGCGAGTTTCCCCGTCAGTGCCGCCGTCAGCCGCATTGATTACGATTGGGCGACGATAAACAACAAACGATACCTGATGCCCTTGCGCGCCGAACTGGAATTAACCGCCGGACGCGAGCAGAACATCGTGCAGACGCGCAACGACATACGCTTTCGCAACTACCGCAAATTCGGCTCGGAACTCGAAATCATCATTGACGATGACGACGAAGAACCGCCGTCCGGCAACTAAGCTGCGATTAAGCCGCGTGATGTGCGTTCAAGATTCAATCGCGTTAAAACTTTCCTGTTATCATTTCGATTATGGATTACCGAAACATTATTACCATCGAACCGGGCAAGCGAAGCGGTCAACCTTGCATTCGTGGTTTGCGTATGACCGTGCGGGATGTACTTGAGTATTTGGCTGGCGGGATGAGCGAAGATGAAATCCTAGACGATTTTCCCGACTTGACGCGCGAAGACATTCGAGCGTGTCTGGCATTTGCGGCTGACCGCGAACGAAGGTTGGCACTTTTGCCGCAGTATGAAATTACTGTTTGACCAAAACCTTTCGTGGCGACTGCCGAGTAAATTAGCCGACCTGTATCCCGACAGCCGACACATCCGCGAGGTAGGATTAAAGCAATCCGAAGATGTTGATGTTTGGGAGTACGCGAAATCAAACGGCTTCGTTATTGTTTCAAAAGATACGGACTTTCAACAGCGCAGTTGGCTTTATGGTTACCCACCGAAAGTTATTTGGTTGCGTGTCGGCAACTGCAAGGTTCAGATTATCGAAGATTTGTTGCGTCGTTATTCGGTAGCGATTCACACCTTCGGATTGGACGCAGCAAAATCGTATTTACCTTTACCGTGACTTAACCGTCGCGTCTGGCACACGCAATGTCAAACGTGTGCCGGAACTGTTTTCATCGTTCGATGTCCATTCGAGACGCGCCGCGATGAGCGAGGCGCGGGCGTGCATGTTGGTGATGCCGCGCCCGCGTTTGACGTGCGCGGGATTGAATGACGCGCCGTCGTTTTCAACCGCGATGTATAAAGCCCCGTCCGTTTCAAACTTGACGGTCAAAGAAACAACGCTTGCCCGCGCGTGGCGTGTGATGTTCGATAAGGCTTCCTGCACAATGCGGTAAAGTTGAATCTGAACGCTTACCGGCAAACCCAAACGCTCGTCTAAACTTTCATCACACGCAAACTTGTAAGCGAAGCGCGCGTCGGCGGGAAGTTGCGCGCACGCCTCAACGAGACTCCATTCGAGGGCGGCAGCAAGCCCGACGTTTTCCAATACCGACGGACTCAAATCTTCACAGATGCGGCGCACCTCGACGGACACCGCTTCGATACGGTCGCGCACGGTGAAGGCTTCGGGCGTGTGCGCCTTTGTCTCATCGAAGTGAAGCGAGAGGCGGCGCAAATCGGCGAGCGTCTGGTCGTGAAGGTCGCGTGCGATGCGGCGACGTTCGCTTTCGGCTTCATTAGCGAGAGCGAGACGCGCCCCCGTCAGTTCACGGTTGACGCGAGAGAGTTCGCCGCCCGCGAGTCGCAAACGGCGGTTCTGTATTGCGCCCCAAACGAGCGTGCCGAGCGCGAGGGCGAGCAGAGTGGAGAGGGCGAGAGTCGTCGCCGGAAAGGGCGGCGGCTCGATTGTGAAATTGAAGGCGAGCGCGTCGGCTTCGGTTAAATCAACCGTGAAGGTGTGCGCCGCGATTCGGTAATTTCCGGGCGCGAGGTCAATCGCCGTGAAGTTCGGGCTTGAGGTGAATTGACGTTTTACGTTGCGCCCGTTTTCATCCTGCAAAGTAAAACCGTATTGATACTTTTGCGGAAACGTGCGGCTGCTAATCCCCGCGACTTCGACGCTCACATCGTTTTGCGGGTACGCGAAACGCCACGCCGGAAGCGTGGACGCGCGGCTGTTCGATGTCACAAAAAGCGGGCGCGAGTTTGTGCGCGTCCACGCCGCGAGCGGTGCGACGGATGAAGTTTTATAGCGCACGAGTCCCTGACTTGTGCCGGTTAAAATCGTGCGCGAGAATCCGTCGTTATTGCCTTTGTCATTGTTATGAACGGGCAAGGGAAGCACCGCGAAAGCGTTTGGCGACGGTAAGCCCTGCTCGACGGCAAGCGAAGATTTAAGGATTCCATAATCATCGTTCATGCGAAGCGTCACCACGCCGCCGCCGTCAACCGCGCACCACATTTGCGCCGCTCCGTTTTCATCAACCACGCGCACACTGCGAACGCTGCCTTCAACCTGCAAACTAAGTTCACCCGCGCGCCACAGATAAAGACCCTTCGACGTGGCGAACCACAAACCCCGTGTCACGTTTCCGGCGATGTCCCACACCCCTGCGTCACTTAACGGCGCGAGAGCTTCCAAAGCCGTGACACGTTCGCCGTCAAAGGCGAATGCTCCGCGCGTCGTGCCAATCCATAAACGCCCGTCGCTTCCGTTACCTTCGGCGTACAAACTGACGGGTTCACGCAATGCGGCGGGCAGCTTATCAACCGGAACATTTGAAAGAAGCGGCGTGCGTCGGTTCGCATCAAGCGTCATGTCGAGACGTTCGACTCCGCGCCCGAAAACCGCGAGATAAGTTTGCCCGCGCCACCGTGCGACCGCGCGCACACTCGCCGCGTCGCGCTTCATCGCGTCGTTCGTATCATCGGCTTTTATATCGAACGTCCGCCCTTCGACGTTCGCATCATCCGTGTTTGCCTTCGCCCGCCCGACGTATAAACCGGAAGCCGTACCGATGAACAGATGACCCGCGTTATCTTCGCCTATCGCGTGAACGATGCGCCCCGATAAATCGTCAACCGCCAGCCAGCGCGCGTTCGTTTCATCGAATCGAAACAAGCCGCTTTGCGTGCCGCACCACAGCCCGCCGTCGCTTGTCCGATATAAGGTGCGAATAAAATTTGCGCCCGCACCGGCGGCGATGCTTTCGATGTGAACCGCTCCGCCGTCATAGCGACACACGCCGCGATTCGTGCCGAACCACGCGACCCCTTCGCGGTCAACCAGCACGCAGTTGATTTGATTCGACACCAAGCCGCCGCCCGTATTCTCAAACGTCCAACGCTCAAAACTCCCTTGCGGGCGACGCCGCATCACGCCGCGCGCCTGCGTCCCAATCCACAACGCACCGTCTTTATCGAAGCCGAGAGCGTTGACGTTCCCGGTATCAATATCGGTGATGTGATTCGTCTCACTCGTATCGGGAGATGCGACGTATAAACCGCTCGCGGCGAAGGCGGTTTGCGCTCCGAACCACAACGCTTCATCGTCGGGATTGATGTTGTTCGCGGCGATGTTCGCGGTAATCGCTTCGACGAAAAAAGGGCGCGGGCGCACAAGGCGTTCACGCATCGTGCCGTCTTCAAGGATGAGAAGCCCGCGCCCGCGTGTGCCGATGAAAAGCTTGTCACGGTAATAAGCAAGGCTTGTAATTTCGACGGGCGAAGCGTCTGACGTGGCGGCGTCGGAAGCCTTTTGGAGAAGCAAGGAGTCTTCAATTTTCGTGACGGTGAAAACCGTTTCGCTAATATCGTTTCTTTCATCATCAGCATCGTTTCTTTCATTCGTCCGACATTCAAACAACGCTCCGCGTGTCGCAAGCATAACCACGCGCGCATCGGGCGATGAGGCAATCGCGGTGATGCGTGCGTCGCGCGTCTCGTTGATAAATTCCCACCTCGCGCCCGTGCGCCGTACCGCTCCCGCGTTTGTGCCAATCCATAACGCACCGCGCCCGTCAACATGGAGAGCCGAAACCGCGCTCCCACGCGCAACGTCATCGAGCATCACGGTTTCAACTCGATGACCGTCAAAGCGCGCGAGTCCGGCATCCATCCCAATCCAGATGATACCGTCCCTATCCTGCGCGACGGCGCGCACGCTGTTTGACGGCAAACCGTGAAACACCGTGATTGCTCCCCACTGATGTTGAACATCGGTTGTCGCGTCGCGTGGTGTGTCGTATGTCGTATCGAAATTTTCGCCCGCCTCATCAATCGCCAACCCGACGGGCGACACCAATACGACGCACAACGAGACGCACAGGATGAATTGAAGAAGCGTGTGAAGAAAAGCGGCGGACATAAGGCTTTCCGAAAATGATTGATAGTGATTTTGATTTTGATTTTCTATTTGAAATCGAACATTTGGACTCATCCTACTCGGTAGAGCGGCTTTGCCGCCCGATGTGCGGAAAGGCTGTGCCTTTCCGTCCCACCCCAAAAAATTATGGCGGCTGCGCCGCCCGCGTTCGAGGCATAGCCTCGAAGACTTCTCATCTGCTTCACGGTGAGGCGAAGCCCCACCGCACATCAGGCGGCAGAGCCGCAAAACTTCACCCGCCGGGTAAGGTGAGATTTGAAATTGAACATCTACAATTCACTCAGAAACATATATAACCTTACATGACTCTTATCGCTTTATGATTTGCTCTCAGAAAGAAAGCGTGCGCGGTCGCGCGTCGTCCATGTTTCGAGTTCGGCGGCGGCGTGTTCGAGGTCTTCGACGTTAATCAAACCCCGCCGCAAGGCTTCGCAGAAAGCGCGCGTGCGCGGGTTAAACGCGAGCTTGTCGTAGGCTTCGGCGGGCGTGCCTTCGGACGCGACGTTGAACAGTTTTTCATACAACGTCGCCAGACGGCTTTCTACCCCGCGCATCGTCAAACAGGTTCGCCGGGCAATCGCCCAGTTCGATAAACCGAGCGCGAGATAATACAAAGCTTCGGCTTCAAATTCAGTTAAGAGCGGACGCTTGAACGAATCACGAAACGCCGGGTCAATCATATCCGCTCCGTCTTCCAACACGGCGGCGATGAAACGAAGCAGACGCGATTCGGGATTGTTCTTGTGTATGAAGCCGTAGGTCGGCGGCGGCGAAACCGAACGCACGATTTTACGAATCTCGTTGATATAGATTTCGTGCGGAAACTGCGTCCAGAAAATGATGCGCGTTGTCGCGTGTTCGCGCCATATCGCACGCGCCGCTTTGACGCCCGACAAATTCGGCATCTGTATATCGAGTATGCACAGAGACGGGCGCGCGAGAAGCGTTTGACGAACCGCATCATCACCGTTCGCGCATTCGACGACGGGCAGATGCGCCGGAAATTCGCGCTCAAGTAAAGCGCGCAAATAACTTCGTTGGGCTTCGTTGTCTTCCGCGATAAGTAAAGTCATTTTTAGTGGATAGTGGATAGTGGATAGTTTAAGACAAGTTCTTCACTATCCACTATCCACTAATCACTGTGGTTTGCCACAGTCGCGCGGGTGTGCGGAATGCGGTGCGCTCAACCGTCGTCTCCACCTCGCTTGAAGTCGGGAGTTTGAATGAAAATGCGCGCGTTCGTTCATCTCTCAAGCGTAGAACTCAAACGATGCGCCGCGCACATTCGTTATCACATTTAGCCCTTCAAAGATTACTTGCGCTCACGCCGCGCAAGCTGTGGTTAATCATATTCGCGTGCGGCTTTTCCATTGTGTCGCTGTGGTTGTGGGCGTATCGCGCCCCGCGTGTGTGGGCGTGTGAAGATGTGCCGGTTGCGTTCTGGTCATGGAATCAAGATGCACCGTCCGAGACGGAAATCGAAGCTGTAAGAGCGCAAGTTAAAGCCGACACGTTTTTTATACGCGCCGGACAGTTCGACATTAAAGACGCGGGTTTCATTCGCATAATGGAAATCGCCGGACAGTTTCCATGCCGCGTTTCCGTACATCTGATTTATAACGCCAGTCCCGCGATGCTCGAACGCTTCGCTGAAGTTGACACGGAGCGTTTCGCCGCACGCATCGCGGAAACTTACCGTCAAGATGCGGCACAGGCGGAGCGCGACGGATGCCGCGTCGTCGGTTTGCAACTCGACATTGACGCACCGACAAGCGGGCTGCCGCGCTATGCCGCTCTGCTTCGTCTTGTGCGCGAAGCCCTACCGAGCGCGACGCAAATATCAATCACGGGTTTGCCGACATGGATGAACGCGCCCGCATTAAGAAGAGTTCTCGACCAGACGAATTTTTGGATTCCGCAGTTTTACGGCGACTTAATTCCCAAAGATTTAAGCGATGCCGGAACGATAACCGCGCCCTTCGCGCTTAGTCATCAAGTCGCACAGGCGCGCCGACTTGAACATCCTTTTTACGCCGGACTCGCGGCTTACTCACACGCTTTGTTGTACTCAAAGCAAGGCACACTCATCGCCCTGCGCGGCGACATCGCGGCATCCGACATCGTTCGGCAAAAGGATTTACAACTTATCCGGCGGCAAGCTTTTCCCGTATCCAATGACAAAGACGCAAGCATCGGTGAATGGCGATACGTCTTTCAGGCGACAAAGGAAGTGAGCATCGGCAACTGGAACATGCGACGCGGCGAGCATCTCGTTTTGAATGTGCCAACGGCGGCGGGTTTGCGTCACGCGGCGCGCACGGTACGGGCAGAAGCGGGCGCGAACCTACGCGGCGTCTGCGTCTTTCGTTTGCCGCGCGAGGGGGACGAAACCACTTTGACGAACGGGGAAATCGCCTTCGCCCTTGCCGATAAAGAAACGCTTGACGCGACGCATGTGCGATTGATTGAAACGTCAACTTCAACGACGAACGCGGATGAAGACGATGAACACAACGCGACGATGAAACTGTTCACCGTCGCGGCAATCAATCAAGGCGCGACAAGTGCGCGGCTCGGTGAAGATGCTTTCGACATAACGCTTCGCGTGCCGCGCGGGATGTTTCAAAGCGTGGCATCGCTTGCAGGTTTCGCCGTCGTTGAAAGTTTGTGCGAAGCGAACGGTGGCGGCACGATGCGCCCGTGCAGTTGGCAACGCGCGAACGTCGTGCGTCTGCGCGCTTCCGCGTGGCAAGCGGGAACACAGGCGCACGCGACTTTCATCACGCGCGGCGACTTGCCCGCGTCGCTTGAAGTGCAGACCGACGGACGCACGACGGATGTTGACCGCGAGTGGCGCAAGTCCGCGTCGTTGCCAGTTGAACGATGAGCAACGCAATCAATCACCTTACGCGGTTTTGACTTTAGCCGCGTTCACGCGGCTTCCCGCGAAGCGGCACTTAGCCACGCGATTCATCGCGTGGACAAACGGAGTGAGAATTTAAGGGCGTTTTAACGTCCTTTGAAAAAGTCAGTTTTAGCCAAACGCTAAAGCGGGGAAAGGGAAGGACATTAAAACGCCCTCGAATGTTCAACTCGCGTTTCACCCAGCCGTCAAACGGAACCTGTCTAAGTGCCGCGAGGTCGCGGATAGCCCGATGAATCGGGCTAAAGTCAAAACCGCGTAGGGGAGTCAATCGAATTAAGGAACGAAAAACATGAAGCGACATAAACGATGCCACGAGAGCGACGGCACTACGCGAAAGCAGCGATGTTGGTCGCGGCGAAAAGTTACGACGACGATGATTGTGATGTTGTGCGTCGCGGCGGGCGGCATGTCCGTCGTCATCGGTTGCGGGTGGTCAGGCACATCGCGTTCGGTGCGCTTCAACGGCGTTTTCACGGAACGCGAATTCGATTTGTTGCCGCCATTTTCAGAGCATTTAGGCGACGACTATCCGCGCGGCGTGAACGGCGTTGATGAGTCGGAAGACCCTTATAACGAAGACTACGAAGCCCAAGAAGCGGATTCGGAAAAGACGGCGAAAGAAATTAAAGACACCGTGACGCGCGCCCGAAGCGGTGAAGCGCGTGGCGACTTACAACAAGCGCGCGAAGCGTGGCAAACGTATTTGCGCTTGACGGAAAACACGCCGCCCGTGAGCTATGCACGCGAGTCGAAAGATGCGGAAGATGAGCCGTCGCGCAATTCCGTGATTGACCGTCTCGATGCTCTCGCGGAACTCGAACGCGGGGCGCGGCGTGATGCGGTTCGGCAATACTTAAAAGCCCGCGATGCTTATGATAAATGGGCAACGGATTCGACCGACGTTTCAAACACGAACGAAGCTTTGTTCGGCGTCGAAGGCGCGAAGGCACTGGATGATGCTTCGCGTGATGCGCGCCTTAACGATAACGCTTTCTATTTGTGGTGCGCCGCGCTCTATCGCGCGAAGCAATATGAATCGGCGGCTTTTAATTTCGCTAAACTCGTTGACCAAAACAAGAGAAGCGACAAACGCGACGCCGCGCTGTTGATGAAAGGCTTATCGTGGTTGAAACAGAGCGCGAGTTTCCGCGAAGGCGACGGCAACGCGCTTAGTTCTTCCCGGTGCGCCGAATGCGCGGACGCGGGGTGGCATCACGCGCAAGATGCGTTCGCCCAACTCTTACGCGAATATCCACGCGGGCGATACGCAATGGATGCGCGCGGCTGGCTCGGCTATCTCGCTTTGCGCGTCGGGCGCACGGGCGATGCGCTCGTCGAATACTATCGAATGCTCGCGCCCGAAAGTAATCGCGCCACGCGCTTCGATGCGCTCGTCTCGTTGCGTTTGACACGTCCACGCGCGACGCCCGCCGACATGAATCGAGTCGAAGAACTTCTCGCACGCGAACCGCAAACGGCACTCGCCTACGTCTATCACAATCTTTACAACTACACGTTTAGCGGCTATCTCAACTTCGACAGTACGGATGCCGTCGCCGATGCTAAATACGGTTCAAATGATTACGAGTACAACGACCGCGTTCGCAAACAGCGCGCGGAAGCGGCGAAAAGGGAAGAACTGGAACGCATCGCACGCTTTACCGAACGCTTAATGAAAACTTACCCGCGCACGAAAGTCGAAGCCGCGTTCATGTTGCGTCTCGCGCAGGCAAACCTCGAACTCGACCGCGAAAAGGCGGCGTGGGATTTAGCAAAACGGGCGATGACAAACGGACTCCGCGCCGATTTGCTCCCTGAAGCTTTATGGGTGCAAGCCGTCGCCGCGCATCGTCTCAAACAACACGATGCCGCGCGTCACACACTCACGCGGTTTATCAAAGATTACCCGCATCATCGTTTGATTGAAGGCGCGCGGCGGCAACTCGCAATCGTCGCGGAAGATGCGGGCGACCGCGCGGCGGCACTCGAACAATACTTCGCCCTCGATTATGAGGAAGACATCGCGTACTTCGTTGACGTGTTGATGACGCCCGAAGAACTGCGCGCCTACATTGACGACCGCCCGCGAGATAAAAAGATTGATGAACTCTGGTATTCACTCGGCGTGCGATATATGCGCGCCGGACGTTGGACGGAAGCGCGTGAAGCTTACGCCCACGTTCGTACCTCGTCTGAGTTCAGCAATTATTACTATTCGCCGCCATGTCAAAATTCATATGGCGAAGATTCGATTTGCGACCCGAAAGACCCGCGAGACGAAAAAGGTGTGGCGGTGAGTTGGGTTGCGCGTGACCTTAAAACTATCAACGACCTTGAGAGTTTTGAAAGGCATATTGCACAAGCAACCAACTCGGAAACCAAAGCCGAAACGATGTATCAAATGGCGGGTTATCTTTTCGACGGTAGCGCGCTTCTTTTCTACAATCCGGCGATGTGGCGCGGGGGGAGACAATGGAGCTTATCGCACGTCGAACCGTTTCGCGCGCCCGGTGATGTCGGCATCTTTCAGGAATACTTACGGGAACACAGCACGCGCTTTCACGCGCTCGAAATCTACCTGCGCCTCATCCGCGATTATCCGCGCACGCGCGTTGCGCCCGACGCGATGTACACCGCCGCCGTTTGTTATGAACGTCTCGTACACAGCAGCTATTTTTGGAACGACGTTTATGATGTGACCGCGTATCAGACGGGACGCATCATCACTTACGCCGATGTGCGCCGCGCTTATCCGCGTTATCAACTGCCGCGCGGAACTTACGGTTGGCAACCGTCAACGCGCACCGTCAACGGCGGCGCGGGTTGGGCTTCCCCGCCGAAACCACAACCGCGTCTCACACGTTGGCAACGCGCGGAACGCAAGCTGAAACCGTTCTGGACTTACGCCGTCACAACGATTCAAAACACTCAAACAAAGCTCGCACACTTCTGGCAACACACACTTCGCCGCTGGCTTCTGCTCGCGCTGTTCTTCGTCAGTACGTTTATCACCGCGCGCCTCGCCGGACATGCGCGGCGTTGTTTGCGGATACAAATTAGACGCATGGAACTTCCCGCGCACGAACGCATCAACCCACGCAAAGCCCGCCGCTTTCTGCATCGCGTCAGGCGACACGCCGCGACCTTAGCGATAGAACCGCGCGACGAAGCCCGCATCTTAGCGACCGCCTCGGCACGCATGTTCACGCGCTACTCCGCACCGCTCATTCGCAATCGTCAAGCGCGCTCAATCATCGTCTTTAACTTCGTCGCGCATACCTTGCTCGCGCTGTCCGTGATGTCTCTCATCAAAACATGGTGAGGTGCGACGATACGACAAAAAGAAACTTATCCACGAAACACACGAAGCGACACGAATAAATACAGCGAAGAAATCCGGTTTTGCTTCATATTGTTTCTTGTCGTTTCGTGGATAAGTTTTAGTCGTTCTTATCTCGACTTTATCCATTTTGGAAACAGGGAACGTAAATAAAAGACTTAGCGTCACGATTATTCGCCAGACTTTTTGAATGTCAGTCAAAAAGTGGACATTCAAAAAGTCTGACGTTGAAAACAAAAGACTTATGCCATCGGCGTTTCGGCTTCCTAAAAATGGATAAAGTCGAGCTTATATCGAACTCATGTTTCCTTACGCGCCATCGCACGGCTTCCTTGAAACAACAATAGCGCGCTTATCAAACACGCCGCCGGGCAGACCAACAGTGCATAGCGCATCGCTTCCGGGTTCGTTGCGACGCCTAATATGTCGTTTAGTTTTCCGATAAGCGGCGGTGCTATTCCGTAGCCGACGATGTTGACGGTAAAGAAATAAACGCCGATTGCCAGCCCGCGCAGGTGAACACCAGCGATGTCGTGAACATCCGCCGCCGCCGGACCCAGCCACATCAGCGCGACGCCGAGCAGCACGAAGTTGGCAACAATCAACAGCGGCATGTTGTTGCTAAAGAGCAGCACCAGCCAGAAGGGAATCGAGAGCAGAGAGCCGAGAGCGGTGAAGCGCATACGCCCGCCCGCGCCGTATCGCCGCTTGAGTTTGTCCGCCGCGACGCCGCCTAAAATTGTTCCCGGAAGTCCGGCGGCAATCGAAAGAACGCCCGCCAGAAATCCCAACGTCGCTAAATCAATTTGATGAACGCGCACGAAAAAAGAAAATCCCCAGATGCCCAAACTATAAGTCGCCATCGCAAACACGGCGTAGCCGAGCAGGTGGTAACGCAGGGCGGAAGATTGAAACAGCACGCGCCAATCGCGGTTCGCGTGCGTCCGGTGTGTGACTTCGGTGCGCCCGCGTTGTACTTCGCGCAACATGAAGACGACGACCGCCATCAGCAAGCCGGGAAAGCCGAGCAGGTAGAACGCCCACCGCCAGCCGTAAGTCGCGCCAATCCAACCCCCCAGAAAGTATGCGATGCCGCCGCCAACCGCGATGCCGGAAGAATAAACGGCACTCACCGTCGCGCGCATACGCGGCGGAAAATAATCGCTCAACAACGAAAGCGCGGCGGGTCCCAACGTCGCTTCACCAACACCGACCATCACGCGACACAGAAAAATCGTCCAAAAGCCTTCCGCGAATCCGGTCAAGCCGGAAAACAAAGACCACACCGCCAAGCCCGTCGCAATCATCCGGGTGCGCGAAACGCGGTCAGCCAGCCGTCCGAAAGGGATGCCGAGCAGCGTATAGAAAATCACGAACGACGTTGTGCCGAGTAGCGCGAGTTGAAAATCGGTTAATTGCAGTTCGGCTTTAATCGGCGGAAACAGGATGAAGATAAGTTGACGGTCAAGAAAATTGAGGACATAGACCGCCGTCAATACGGCTAAGACATACCACGAATAAGACGGCACGGGTTGAACGTCGGCAACCTGTTCGGCGGTGGACTCTGGGTTGTTCATAAAGAAGACGCGCGGTTATTTTGCTCTTTAGAATCGCTTCTCTCCGCGCTTGCCTCTTGCTTTTCTCTGCGACTCTGCCGTTAGCCGAAGTTTCATTAACCGCGATTTTAGAAAGCGCGGTGGAATCGCCAATCTCAAGCGTCATAAAAGATGTCACCGTGCGGATAAAAACCGTATGAGAGTCGCGTTGAACTCAGCGGCTTTTTCGACTTGCGGGACGTGTCCGCAATCTTCGATGACGACGAGTTGCGCGTTCGGCAGTTCGCGTTTGAAGCGTTCGCCGTAAATCGCAAGCGGCGTTAAACCGTCTTGTCGTCCCCAGATAATCAATGTCGGTTGGGTGATGTTTTTCAGTTGTCCGTCAAGCATGTCGTCGCCGCGTTTGATTGATTCGACGAGTTGAAAAATCGTGTAGCCGTCGCCCGCCGCGATGCGCGAAGCCAGCCCGAACTCAATCGCGGCGTCTGTGCCGAACAGTTGGCGATTATGAAAAACAAGGCGATTGATTTGCCGCATGTCTTCGAGCGTCGCGGGATTTAAGCGACTTAGTTCGCGCAAATCCGCGTCTTTTGGAAGCGCGAATCCGGCGGCGTCCACCAACACCAAACGCTGAACTTTCGCCGGATGCGCGAGGGCATAACGCGCCGCCACCCAACCGCCCATCGAATTGCCGACAAACGTCGCCTGTTCGATTTTCAAGTCGCGCAACATGCGGTCGAGAAAATCAACGTAGGTCGCAATCCGGTAGTTGATAAACGGTTTGTCGGAACGCCCGAACCCGATTTGGTCAGGCACGATGACGCGATAGTTTTCCTTGAGCGCGGGAACATTCAAAGCCCAGTTCGCCGCGTTGCCGCCCAAGCCGTGCAGCAGCACGACGACCGGCGCATCCGTGTTTCCGGTGTCCGTGTAATGAATCTTCGCGCCGTAAATCGTCATCGTTTTTTCCGACGCGAGGGCGGTTTGCGCGTTCGTGTTTGCCGTCACATACAAGCCGCAAAATATCAGCATGACGACGATGCGTGTGAGTTTATAAAAGTTAAGCATGAGAGTTTGCTCCGTTGTTGAAGATGCGAAAGGTGAAGTTCGCGGTTTAGAAAACGTGTGGCGTTGCGCGATGTTGCGCGTTTAGCGTCCGGCGTACAACGCTTCGATAACATCGGCGAAGCGAATGCTCACCACATTGCGCTTGAGTTTCATGGTCGGTGTCACTTCATCGGCTTCAAGGCTGAAATCGCGTTCGAGAATTGCATAACGCTTTATCGCTTCGGTTGATGAAACGCGCTCGTTGGTGCGGCGCACGATGTCGTCAACCAGTTCGCGTACAAGGGCGTGGTGCGTGAGTGCGGCGAAGTTTTCAAACGCTATGTGGCGGTTGCGAGCGAAGCTTTCGGTTTCAAGTTGATTCAAAGTCAAGAGGGCGACGAGATAGCTTTTGCCGTCGCCATAAACAAGGGCATGGCTTATCAGGTGATGCTCTTTCAGTAGATTTTCAATGGACGCCGGAGCGATGTTCTTGCCCGAAGAGGTGACGATTAACTCTTTTTTGCGCCCTGTGATTCGCAGAAAACCGTCCGCATCCATCGCTCCCAAATCGCCGGTTAAAAGCCATCCGTCGCGGAATGTCTCCGCCGTTTTGTACGGTTGTTTGTAATAACCACTAAACATCATTTGGCTTTTAACCGTAATCTCGTCGTCGGTTTCAAGCTTGATTTCACAACCCGGCATCGCCTGTCCGACAGTTCCAAAGCGATAGCTGTCGGGACGATTGAAGGCGACACAAATGTTTTCCGTCAAGCCGTAAGCCTGCAAAATCGGCAATCCCGCCGCCGCGAAAAACTCCGCGATTTCACCGGGCAGAGGCGCGCCGCCGGAAGTCGCCAAACGCAAACGCCCGCCGAAATAATCGTTGACCGTGCGGCGCGCGTGCGCCGCTTCGCGCATCAGTTCGTCGCGGATTTCATCTGTTCGTGCGTGCTTCGCGTGTTCGAGTCCAACCAACCGCCTTCCGGCTTCGAGCGAACGATGAAACGTAGATTTCTCACTATCGCTTTTGCTTTCAAGGTCGGCGTAAATGCGCGCGTGAATCTTTTCAAAGAAGCGCGGCAGACTCGCAAACACCGTCGGACGCACATCGAGCATGTAAGTATAAAGCTTCGTCAAATCGTCAACGAAGTAACACACCGCTCCCGCGTCGAGGCGATTGTAAAGACCCGAAATACGTTCCGCGACGTGGCAAAACGGCAGATAAGAGAACGTCGTATCGTCATCGTAAAGCGGGATGCACGCGCGCAAACTTTCGACGCTGTTTAAGATATAAGCGTGACTCAAACATGCTCCCTTAGGCTGTCCCGTCGTCCCCGATGTATAAACCATAATCGCGGTGTCTTCGGGCTTGGCATTCGCCGCGCGTTTGTGAAATGTCGCGGCAAAATCATCTCTGTGTGCGCGTCCCGTTTGCACAAATTCACGATAACCGGTAATCGGAATCGGACACGCCGGAGCATCTTTCGCCGCCGCTTCATCAAGCGCGATAATCACTTTCACTCGCGGCAACTGCGCCGCGATGCCGACGATTTTGGCGAGTTGTTGACGGGTGTCAACCAAGACAAATTCGGCATCGGCGTGATTGATGATGTACGCGCACTGCTCGCCCGAACTCGTCGGATATAGACCGACGCCGACGCCGCCCGCGCTTATCGTGGCGACATCGGCGATTGACCATTCCGCGACATTGCCCGCGAGAATGCAGACCGCCGCGCCGTTCTCTAAACCAAATTTCAACAACGCACAGCCGAAGGCTTCCACTTCATCGCCGAACTCGCGCCACGTCCGGGCGCGCCACACGTCGCCCGCGCGTTCATAAAAAACATTCTCGCCCGCGTACTGTTCGACGCGCGCACGGAAAAGTGTGTAGATGTTCGGCATATCGAATTTACATTTGAAACAGCACGCACGCCATGTTCAAGCCGCCGCCCGACGCGCACATTATGACCTTATCGCCTGCTTTTAATTTACCGGCGCGCACCGCGTCATCAAGCACCATAGGGATGCACGCCGAACCCGTATAACCCCACTTGCCCATCACGGTATGCGTGCGGGTCATAGGTAAGTTCATCGCTTCCATCACAAATTTTATCGTACTCAAATTAACTTGCGTCCACAGGAACAGGGTCACATCGTCAAGCGTCATATCGGCTTTCGCCAGCACGTCGTGGACGATTTGTTGCCAGCCCTGTTCATTAACCGACGACGGATACTTTTTCGCAAAGCGAACTTTCGTCCACTTATTATCAGCCAAAACTTCGGGCGTTATCGGCATCTTCGCTCCGCCCGCGTAGATGCCCATAAAGTCGTGATACACACCTTCGGCAACGAGTTTGGACGCGATAAAACCGGGTGCTTCACTTGATGCCCGCAAGATGACTGCGCCCGCACCGTCGGCGAACATGGTCGCGGTTTTCTTTTCCGTCCAATCGAGAAACTTGGTCATCGCGTAAGCTCCGATGACCAGAACATTTTTGTACGATTCGTCGGCGATGATGTATTTCGATCCTGTATCGAGTGCCGTCACGAATCCGGCGCACGCGCAATTAACATCGAAAGTTCCGGCGTTCTTCGCCGCGAGACGATGTTGGACGACGACGGATGTGGCGGGCGAAAGATATTCCGGCGTGTCCGTGGCGAGAATGATGAGGTCTAGTTTATCCGCCGTCAGGTCGGCGGCTTCGAGGGCGCGCACGGCGGCGTTAGTCGCAAGGTCGGCGGTGCTTTCATCTTCCTGACAAACGTGACGCTCGTTGATGCCCAAGACGGTTGAAACAAATTCGTTGATGTCTTCACCAAGCGCGCGGCTCAAATCCGCGTTGGTGACGATTTTTTCCGGCACGAACGAACCCGTACCCGTGATGCGTGCGTAAGTCATAATCTTAAATCAGTGTCACGTGGTGGTGGCGCGGTCGAGAAATTCTAAGACGACGCGGTTAAACTCGTCGGCTTGTTCGATAAAGAAAATGTGGCTGCCGTTTTCGATAATCGTTAATTCGGCGAGGGGTAAATGTTCGGCTAAACGGTGCGAGTTGAGGGCGGGAACGATTATGTCGGCGTCGCCCGTGATGATAAGCGTCGGTGCTTTAATGAACTTGATGCGTTTTTCCGTATCGAAATTCATCGCGGCTTGCAGTTGGTGCAGGTAAGTTATTTCGGGAACGAAATTCGCGGCGCGAAGATGTATAACTTGCTCAACTATTTCCGGATGCGAACGGATGAAGCGCGGCGAAAACGCGAGCAGTAAGTTTTCGCGCACGCGGTCTTCGGTGTTCAAGCCTCTGGTCGAAGCCAGTGCCGCGAGCGTCTCCGGCGAAGGCGCGACGTGACGCGCACCACCGAAACTCGTACAACACAAAATCAAACTTTTCGTTTTCTGCGGATAGCCGAGCGCGAACTCTTGCGCGACGAAGCCGCCGAACGATGCGCCTAAAATATGCGCCTCTTCGATGTTCAACTTGTCGAGCATCGCCGCTAAATCACCGGCAATCGTTTTAATGCTGAAAGGCGCATCCGGGGCGGTCGAGCGGGCAACGCCGCGCGGGTCGAACGTGACGACTTGAAAGTCGCGCGCCAACGCTTCGACTTGGCGAAACCATATCCATGCCCCCGTGCCGAAGCCGGGAATCAGAATGAGCGGCGCGCGTTCATCTTCGCGCGGTTGCCCGTGCGTTTCGTAGTAAAGCTGAACGTCGTCGAGTTCGATATGCGGCATCTGTTTTTGGTGTTCAATGTTGAATGTTCCAAGTTCAATGTTAAGACGTTGCCCTGCCTCTTAAACATTGAACTTGGAACATTCAACATCTTAAAACTTAAAAGTTCAGCTTGACCGCGAATTGAATCACACGCGGACCTGAACTCGTCGAGGAGATGCGCCCGAAGGTCGCGGGAACAAGGATGTTGTTGTTCGGGTTCGCAAAGTTGGCGAAGTTGAATAGATTGAAAAACTCCGTCCGAAATTCGGCGTTGGTGCGTTCGGTGATGCCGAAGAATTTGACGACCGAGAAATCCACGTTGCGCTGAATCGGACCCACGAGGATGTTGCGTCCCGTGTTGCCAAACGGGGCGTTCCGGTCGAACGTCGCCGCGCTGATTTGCGATGAAGCGAAGGCGGCGGTGTTGAAATAGCCCGCCAAACGATTCGTCGTGTCGCCGTCCAAGTCGGGACTGCCGGAGAAGCCCGGCGCGAAGTTGGCGCGTTGGATGATGCTTGTTCCGTTGGATTGAACTATCGAATACGGCGTGCCGGATTGAATGACGGCGATGCCGCCGAGTTGGAATCCGTTGAGCAGAGCGCGGGCGATTGATGATTCATAATCGCGGCGCGGAAGGTCATAAACAAAACTCGTGACGAGGCGGTGGCGACGATCGAAATCGGAGCGTCCGCGATTTAAGCCGGGGTTGGTCTGGTCGCCAAACGTGTTGGTCAATTCGTTGACCGTGCCGCCGGAATAATCATCAATTGATTTGGCGAAAGTGTAAGCCGACAAAAGTTGAAGCCCGCGACTAAAGCGTTTCGTCAAGCTCAACTGCAAAGAGTTGTAGCTTGAGTTGGAACTCGATTGAACTTGTTGAACGCCGCCCGTGATGTTTTTGTTTGCCGAGAGCGTCGCACCGAACGGGCTGACGAAAGTGTTGGTCGCGGGGTTATAGCGCGGTTGATTCAAGGTCAAAACTTGTAACAGCTTCGTCCCTTTCGAGCCGACGTATCCGGCTTCAAAAAGAAAGTCAGGCGCAAATTCATACTGCACGTTGGCATTGAATTGTTGGACGTAAGGCGTGCGTAAATTCGGGTCTATGAACAAGCCCGAAATCGGCACGCCGAGCGGCGAAAGCGACGAGAGCGGCGAAGGAATCGTCGGCGCGACGGGGAACGTCTCCGGCTGTGGAACATTGATAAACGGGTTTGTGATAGGACGGAAAATCGAATCCGGAATCGGCGCGACCAAGCCGACGGCAATCGTATAGTACGGGTAATTGAAAAGTTGCGTGTTGGCAAAGCGCGTCGAAGGGCGGTCGTAATAAATCCCGTAGCCGCCACGCAAAACCAGCTTGTCGGAATCAATCGGGCGATACGCGAAGCCTATGCGCGGCGCGAAATTGTTCTTGTCATTCTCAATCAAACCGTCCGCGACTTGCGGCACACCGGCGAGCGTCCCATTTGCGGCTTGCACGATGCCGTTCGGAGAGGTCGCGGGAGCGGCGGCGGTTCCGGCGCGAAACTGTTCCGGCAGGAAATTGCTGAGGCGTCCGCGCACATCGGACGGGAAGGTAAAGAAGTCGTATCGCACACCCAAGTTAAGCGTTAAACGGTCACTGACTTTGAAGTCGTCTTGAATGAAACCGGATAAGTCATGCGTGCGAATCGCGCGGTCGAACACGCCGCTGCCGATGATTGAAACGCCGGGCGCGGCTGCCGTTCCACCCTGTAAGAAACTGGCGAAGGAAGGGAAGTTAATCTGCCCGCGTGTGAAAGCGTTAAAGTAAAAGTTGACGCGCGAAGGGCGAAATTCGCCGCCCGCGCGCACGCGATGGCGTCCGGCGACGATGGAAAGAGTGTCGCTAAAAGTGAAGGTGTTGATGCGCGAAGATTGGTCGGCGAGAGGCGCCGAGCCGAAGCTGAAAAGCCCTGTCACAAACACCGTCGGCAAACCCGGAAAGCGATTGGCAAGCGGTGTGTTGATGCCGAATTGCGCGGCGGAGAAAGGTTCTTCCGGCACGCTTGTGACGCGCAGACGGCTGAATCCGACGCGCGCGAGATTGACGACGTTCGGCGTGAAAACATAAGTGTCGTTAATGGAAACAAGGGTTTGAATGATGTCCAAATCGCCGCCGTAGCCGGGCAGTTGTTGATTGCCGTTGCCCAGACCCGCGAAGTTGTAATTGGTTTGAAACGTCGGGTTCGACGCGAAGAAACCTTTGCCGCTTATCGTGTGGCGGTCGCTCTGCTTGAAGTCTATGTTGGCGTTTAGTTGGTCTTCACGAAAACGCGATACACCGGATTGCGGCGACAAACCCGATGCGGTCGTCGCCGACGGAATCGCAAATTGTCCGTTCGGCAAACGCGCCTGCAAAATCGCCAAAGTGGTCGCGTTGATGTTGGCGACGGGGATAGCAAATGCCGCGCTGAGTCCGGCGGCGGTGCGGTTGTCATCGCGCAAGCCCGCCGGAATAAACGGGAACGTCAAACTGTTATTGAGCGATGCGCCGTTGCGTTCGCGCGTGCCTTGATACGACGTGAAAAAGAAAAGTTTGTCTTCGACGATGGAGCCGCCGAGCGTGCCGCCGTATTGGTTGCGTTTGAATACGGGACGCGGGCGACCGGCGGCGTTAAGGAAGAAATCGTTGGCGTTGAGTTTTTCATTGCGGAAAAATTCGTACAGATTTCCGCTGTAACGATTGCTGCCCGTCTTGGTGACGGCTTCGACATTGCCGCCCGCATTGCGCCCGTAAGCCGCGTCGTAAAGCGATGTCTGCACGATAAATTCTTGAATCGAGTCGGTCGCGGGAACGGCGATGTTCGGCGTCGAATTCGTACCGACGGAGTTGGCGTCAACGCCGTTGATGCGGACGTTATTCGATGTCGTGCGCTGCCCGTTGACGGAAATCGTCGCGTCGCCGCGCCCAAGTTCGGTGTTGTTCGAGAGGTTCGAGTATGTGCCGGGCGAAAGCGTCAAGAGTTGTTGAAAGTTCCTCGTCGCCAAAGGCAGTTGAGAAATCGCGCGTTCATCTATCACACGCCCGTTTTGCGAGCTTTCGGTTTGAATCGCCGCTTGGTCGGCGGTGACGGTGACGGTTTCGGCTTGTCCGGCAACGCCGAGAGCGATGTTGATGGTCGAAGTCTCTGTGATGTTGACGCGGACGGCTTCGGCAATCGCGTTGCTGAACCCTTGCGCGCTAACCTCAACGCGATACTCGCCGGGTTCGAGCAGTTGAACGAAGAAATTGCCCGCCTCATCGGTCGTCGCTTCGCGCGCTTGGGCGGTCGCCTGATTGGTGACGACGACGCGCGCATTGGCAACACTCGCTCCCGCCGGGTCGGTGACCGTGCCGCTGATGCGACCCGTCGTGCCTTGCGCGTGGGCGGTTAGAGAAGTGGTGAACACTAGAATTGCGGTGACGAGAAAAAACGAAAATCGACGGTGAAGCAAATCGTGGAACATGACCGAAACCTCCAGAAGTGAAGCGGGTTGAAATCAAAATTAAAAACGAACGTCCGTTTGTGAAGCAGCCAAACTAAAATCACCTTCGCGTACTGAATTAGCGGTGAATTAAGTGGAGCCTGTGCAAATTAAAGTAGCTTTGTTTTCACCGCGTGAGCGGTGGTTTGAATTTAGCCGTGCGTTTCAACGCACGGGATGCGGTGACAACATGCGTCGTCGCGTCAGCGACGATTGAAACCGGGTCACTCGTCGCTGACGCGACGACAATTCTATTTCGACGCTTTTCCGTGCGTTGAAACGCACGGCTAAATTCATTTAGTCGCTACGCGACGATTTATGCACAAGCTTCAATTAAGTGCTGCGTGGGGAACGATTTTTCGGTACGTGTGCGGCAACCATGTTGGCGTAACCATCGGCGTTAAGCACGCCTCGGCAATAGATGTCGGCAAGCTTATCAATCACCTGCTCGTCGCTGATACCGAAATGACGATTGCCGCCGAACAGTTTTTCGACAAGGAAATAGCTGAAGAATTGCATATAAACGGCGGTGAAACCGAAAGCCGGGTCAACGCCTTCGACGAGTGAGCCTTCGGCTTTGAGTTCGCCAAACTCACTCGCAAATTGTTTGCGAAGCTTGGTTGATAAGCCGACGAACATTTTGCGAAAGTGCGAATTTTCAAATTCGAGTACGTCTATGTACATCAACAGCCAGTAATCTTTATGTTCGTCAACCATGCTTTTAATGCTGCGCCCGAAACGCTTGAGCGTCGCGGCATCGAAAGGGCGGTCAACGTCGGCGAACATCTCTTGCAGGCGCGCATCAATCGTCGTTTGATAACGGGCGATGATAGATTCGAGGATGCCTTCTTTCGTGCGGTAGTAGTTATACAAGTTGCCGAGTGAAGTGTCGGCGCGGGCGGCGATGTCGCGCATTGAGGTTGCGTGAAAGCCGCGAGTGATAAACAACTCTTTCGCTGCCGTCTCGATACGACACTTGTTAGTTTCGATTACGTCGGCGGACAATTTTGGCATTGATATTTACTCTCACGAAAACGAACGTCCGTATTTTATTCATATTTCTTTTTTCGTCAAGCTAAATTTTCCAAAAACTTTTATGACGCGATTTCGTGTGCGCCGCAAGGCTTAGAAACCGCTTGGAAACTGCTTGGGAATTATGGATTCATACGGCTCAAACAATCGTTGACATCGCATCGCAAAAGTTCTACTGTGCGCCCGTTCACGCCTTTTGCATCCTCGCCTCAAGTATCTGCCTCGCACGGATTTAATCTAACCCTCGCTTCTTTCGACAATCATTTTTCTTGCGCGTGCGGCGCGACGTACCCGCTGCAAGTTTCATTCGCCCTTACACGCACCCGCGTTTGCTTCGCCCGCCTGATTTTTTGTAAAGAGAGGAATACTGACTCTCCTTACGTAGTAATGATTTCTAGTCCGATTCATCGGGCTTTTCGCAAAGCGGCAATTAGACCAGCCGTTTGATGGCTGGTTTGGGGGAAGTCAAAAATCGAAAAAGGGTTTTAACGTCCTTCCCGTCGCTTTAGCGTTTGGCTAAAGCCGACATTTTCCAGAAGGACGTTAAAACGCCCTTGAATTTTTACGCCGTTTGTCCACGCGATGAATCGCGTGGCTAAATGCCGCTTCGCGGAAAGCCGCTTGAAAGCGGCTGAAATCAGAATCGCGTAAGGTGGGATACTGAAATGGAAAGTTCCGATTCTGTCTTGAGTTTGCTCAAAAGATTGTTCGTCAATTTATCGGTGAAAGGCGAGGCTTGAAAATCATGGTGAACGAAAAGGAATTTGTGGCGCGCGTCGAAGCGGCGGGAGCGGACGAACTGGCGAGCATTTTGACGCGCCCTTCCGCCGACGAAGAACGCGCCCTGCGTGCTTACTTTGGCGATGAGCTTTATCAGAGACTTCACGCGATGAGTTTGCGGCGTAACATCAGTCGCGGGACGCGCGCCCTAAAAGGCAAGGTCATCGTGATTCACGGCATCATGGGCAGCGACCTCGCATCGTTCGATTCGGGCGGCGATGTTGACCACATCTGGGTCAAAGTCGCGCGCCTCGTGATGGGACGTTTTAGCCGTCTCCAATTGAATGATGACGGGCTTGGCGGCGAACATGATGTGCGCGCGACCGGCATTATGAAACGCTATTATGGCGAACTGATGTTGTCTCTTTCGCAAACGTGGGAAGTGCGCCCGTACTGGTTCGATTGGCGAAAAGATTTGAATCTCGCCGCCAATGAACTTGCCGCGAAAATCAGCAACTGGTTTTCTGACAATGAACCGTTTCACATCGTCGCGCATTCGATGGGCGGACTTGTCGCCCGCACGTTCATCAAAAATCATCGCCGTCGTTGGGAAACCGCACAGGATACAAAGCACAATTTGAAAGCGGGCGGGCGGCTCGTGATGCTCGGCACACCGAATCACGGCGCGTTCTGCGTACCGCAAATTTTGACCGGACTCGAACCCATCATACGCAAAATCGCGCTGTTTGATTTGCGTCACGACCTCGAAGAACTGCTTGAAATCAGCAACACGTTTGTCGGTTCATACCAGATGCTGCCGTCGCAAATTCTCGATGCGAACATGGCGAAGCTTTATCAATCGGAGACTTACGTGGGGTTCAAAGTTTCGCAACGCTGTCTCGATAAAGCCAAAAAACATCACGAAGAATTGAGCGACATCGTGGATGTTGAGCGCATGATTTACGTCGCGGGTTACGACCAACCGACGCTCGGCGGAATCAGAGATTTTACGAAACTCGGCAGAGCCGAAGCCTACGAGGTCACGCTCGACGGCGATGGGCGCGTCGCGCACCGTGTCGGCTTACTTCATAAAAACAATAAACAAGTTCCGACATTTTATATCAAGGAAGAACACGGCAGCCTCGCCTCGAACGAAACGGTTATCCGCGCCGTTGACAATTTGATTGAAGTGGGAACAACCGCGCTTTTATCAACCACGCTGCCCGCTCGCCGTACCTTTGCCGACATCACGACGCAGGCAAATCAAGACCAGTTGCGCCGAGAGTATGCGCGTCGTCAAACGGATGAAATTGAATACACAAAAACTTTCGCTGCGCGTCTTCAAACTCAAACGCAAAGCAAGCGTTCGTCAAACGTAAGCGCGAATTTTATCAGCGTGGAAGAACGACGTGTCGAAGAGTTTTTGACGCGCGGTTTTCTCGGCGGCGAGGCGGTGGAAGCCAAACGCGATGAAGACGCGGCGAAGACTTTCATTCCGCGTCTTGAGATCGCATTGCTTCACGGCGGCATCGAAGACCTCGACCACAACGCGGATTACCGCCGTTCGCTTAGTAACGGCAATCGTACCAAACCGATTGACGCGATTTCCGTAGGGCATTACATCGGCGTCAAACCGACCGCCGCCGAATACGCCCTCGACCTTGCCATCAGCCGCAAACTTCCCGGTAAGCTTTCGGCGGGCGAAAATCATTTATCCGAAGCCGATCTGGTTTTAACGCAATATACCGAACGCGGCATCATACGTGGCGAACTCGGTCAACCGTTTTTCTTAAACGACCCGCGCGCCACGGCGACGACGGCGGGCGACGGGCGTACCATCGCCGTCGTCGGGATGGGCGAACCCGGACGCTTCGGCTCATCCGAATTGGTCGTCCTCGCGCGTGAACTGTGCTGGTCACTCGGCAGACTCGGCAAGCGTCATCTCGCCACCGTTCTCATCGGTTCGGGCGTCGGCACGCTTGCGCCGCGCGATGCCGTTTCCGCATGGCTGCGCGGTGCGTCGCGCGCCCTCGCGGGTTCGGCTCACGACGCCGGACGCCACTTAACGCGCATCACGTTCATCGAACACAACCCGCGCCGCGTCGAAGAAATTAACGATGCGATTATTCACGTCAAGCAAACTATGGCGGCGAATCGTACACTCGATGTCATCTATCAAGGCATCAGCCCGACGCTTAAACAGGCATTGCCAAGATTGATACGCGAACGCGAAGAAGGGGATTGGCAACGTGAACGCCTCCGCCGCAAACGTCTTCAAGAGGCACAGGCGAACGGTTTTGCGAAGACCTTTAATAACGACAATCAACATCAACCGCTTCCAACGCAAGTCACCGTTTCGCTTGATAACAACGTCTATCGCTTCGGTGCGATTACGGAGGAAGCTTCGATACCGGAGCGCGCGATTCCGATTGATGCGTCGCTCGTGATGCGCGCCAACGATGAACTCGCCGCCGAACAGAACCCCGCCAAACAGTTTGAGAACGGACAATTTCTCGAACAGCTTTTATTGCCGAACGATTTGCGCGCGAAGATTTACACGGACGCGCCGCTCGTGATGCTGCTCGACGCGACGACGGCGCGGGTGCACTGGGAGATGGTCGCGCAGACCGGAATTTCCGGCGGCGAAGTTCGCGGTGATGCGGTCAAAAGTTTTGACGACGTGGCGGATTATTTCGTCGGCACGGGACGCGGTTTCACGCGCCGTCTTCGCACGACGTTCGCCCCGCCACCCGAACCGCCGCCACCGCCACGCCGCGTCCTTAAAGTTCTCGTCGTCGCTGACCCGGCGGAAGATGCGCGCCTGCCCGGTGCGGAAGAAGAAGGCGTTGAAGTCGCGGACTTGTTCGAGAGTTTCAATAAAGTTTATGCCGACACGAGCGATAATCGCATCGCCGTCACGCGCCTGTTCGCACCGCGCGAAGCGACGCGCACGAATGTTATGAAGCACCTGATGCTTCATTCTTACGACGTGCTTCACTACGCCGGACATTGCATGTACGACCACGCAGACCCGACGGCTTCGGGTTGGATTTTCTCGGACGGCGAACGCCTCTCCGCGAAGGAACTCAACCGCGTTGACCGCATCCCGAAATTCGTGTTCTCGAATGCGTGCGAATCCGGCATCACGCCCGACCGTTCGGAACTTCGCACCGTCGAACTCGCGCCGAGTTTTGCCGAAGCCTTCTTCGCGCGCGGCGTCGCCAACTTCGTGTGTACCGCGTGGTCGGTTGACGATTTCGGGGCGCGTCTTTTCGCCAAACGTCTGTATGCGTGTCTGCTCGGCTTGCAGGAAACAGAGGACAACTCGAACATGTACGAACGCGCGACGAACCTTACGCCCGTGATGCACATTGCGATGCGCGAAGCCCGCCGCGCCGTCGCCGCCACCGACTTCGGAGCGCGAACATGGGGAGCTTATCAACATTACGGCAACCCGTATCTTCAATTTTTCGACCAACGCACACTGTCCGGCGAAATGAAAGAAGAACATCCAAACCCGCGCAACACGCCGCGCATCGCCGCCGTTTCATCTGGCAACGGACAAGCGACCACAAGTAAGAAAGGTTCGGGCAAGAAGACCGCGAACAAGAAGACCGCGAGTAAGAAAGTTGCTGGAAGTAAGGCTAAGGTTTAATCAAACACGAGTTTGGCGTAAAAGCGGATTACACGACAAGTTTTTAGCTGCGGCAGCAGCGACAAGACGGTAGCCCACAGCAAACGAAGCGAAGCGGAGTGTAGCTGTGGGTTAAGACGCGAGAATGAATTTCGAGCTACGGCAGTAGCGGCAGAAGGTTTTGGTATGAAGGAGATTAAATCGTCATCGTGTTTTACGGCGCGGTTTCTTACGCTACTCCGTAGCTGGAAAATCATTCGCTAACCTTTACCCACAGTTACGGCTACACTTCGTTTCGCCTTCACTGTGGGCTACCTTCTTGTCGCTACTCCGTAGCTACAAAGCGCGTAAAACGCTTTAACGAAGTGCGACATCTTCACATCGTGCCTTACGTCCAATCAAAATAAATTTCATAATCATATAACCGAAACCACGACGCGAGGCGGGGAAAGTTTCATGTCACCACTCAAACCTTTTGCCAACGATGCGTTTATTTCTTACAGCAGCCCTGACCGCGCTTGGGCGGAACAGTTCGCGCAGTCTCTGACGGGACGCGGCTTCAAGGTTTTCTTTGACCGCGACAGTTTGCGCGTCGGTGAAACTTGGGAAGGACAGTTGGACGAGAATCTGGATTCATCGCAACACCTCGTCGTCCTGTGGTCAGCTAACGCCAGCCGTTCGGATTGGGTAAAGTATGAACGCACCTATTTTCATCTTAAAACTCGCGGTTCAGCCCTCGACCCGAACCGCGTCACGCGCCGTCAAGTCATCGTCTTGCTTGATGACACGACGCCCGCCGTGCATTCGAGTCTGCAAATGATTCCGACGTTGCGCGAAGCAAAGGTTTATCCCGACGGACTCGCCACGCTTGATTCAAACGTCTGGCAAAACCTCATCCGGCAAATCGAAGACAGCATCCGCGACAATTCAAATTCGACGCGCATCCTCGTCGCGGTTCTGGCTTCGACGCGCGATAGTCTGGACACGTTCGACTTCGACAAAAGCATCGGTTTCGTCGGCTCGATGGGTTCGGTCATGGACAGCATCGGGATTGATAAAACCCATTTTATGAAGTGTTACGGCGCGAAGCCCGCCGAGTGGCGACCCTTCGGCGGAAGCGATCAGGTATGGACGATTTTAGAGAACCTGAAGACGCAGATTTTGCAAGCGACAAACGGCACAATCCAGATTCAATGGATTCCGATTGGCGAAGATTTCTGGTCAACCGACGATTTGGACGCGGCGGAACGCGAAGCCCGCCGCCTTGTTTCCGAATTGTCGCTCATCGTGATTGACCCGCTCTCGTTGTGCAATGAGCAGGTGAGCGAGCGCATCAATCTGATTCAAGGATGCTTCACCAATACCAATTCCGTCGTGATGGTCTTGTCGCCCTGTTCGGCGGAAAAATCACTCACCCCGCTTCGCAACTTAGTTAAAGTGCGGGCGCGTCCCGTCTATAATTCTTTTTATCAACCGCCCGTCCCGCTCTCGTCGCCGTTCGCCAACTTCGGCGTTAATCTCGTTGACCACATAGACATGCAACGCTTGATTTTGACCACGCTCGGTCAGTACGTCACGCGAACAAATCCGCCCGCCCGCAACACCTTCACCAATCCGTAAGGCGAAATCTCTTTCACACACGCGAAGGATGAGCATGATTTATACCTTCTATTCTTACAAAGGCGGCGTCGGGCGTTCGATGGCACTCGCCAACACTGCGGCGTGGTTTTACGAGCAAGGCTTGCGCGTCGTGATAATTGATTGGGATTTAGAAGCACCCGGACTCGAAAGCTTTTTCGTTGGTCGGGACGAACTCGAACGGGTACGCGCCAAGCCCGGCTTGATAGATTTGCTGCTCGCTTACAAAGACGAATACCCGCATCTGCCCTTACCCGTTTCGTCGTCCGCCGCCACGTCTGCGAACGTCGAAATCAATCCGACGCAAACGCAAGTCGCGTCATTTATGGCGGCATCGGCGGCTCTGGTTGAGGGCGCGAATTTGGAAGCCGACCCTTCATCAACGCCCTTGAATTTCCCCGCCGTATCGCTTCAAAGCGACGATGCGAACGACGCGACCACGACGACCACGACGAGCGACATCGTTAAAATTTTAGACGAACATTTGCCGCCGCTCTCCTTTTCACTCTACCCGTTGCGCCCGCCGAAAACTTCCGACGAAGCGAGCAAACAAGCTTTATGGTTATTGACCGCCGGTTGGCGTTCCGAAGACCACTTCGCGGAATACGGTCGCGCGGTGCAGACTTTCGGCTGGTCTGATTTCTATCAAAACTTTCACGGCGAAGCATATTTTGAGTGGATGCGAAAACAGTTGAGCGACGACAAACTCGCCGATGTCGTACTCATAGACAGCCGCACCGGACTGACGGAAATGGGCGGCGTCTGCACGCGCCAACTCGCCGATACGGTCGTCGCGTTCGTCGCCCCAAACGTCCAAAATCTTAACGGCGTCGTCAAGATGATAGCGTCGTTTAAGAAGGAAGAAGTCAAAACCGCGCGTGGTCTGTTAGACGACGAAGCGGGCGGGCGTCCGCTGGAAATCGTCGTCGTTCCGACGCGCATAGAGGTCGGCGAAAACGACGAACTGATAAAGTTCAAAGCGGAATTTTGCGATAAACTCACAGAATTTCCCGCCGCGTTTCGGCGTCTCAATGCGACGTTCTGGGACTTGATGATTCAGTACATCCCGAAGTACGCATACGCCGAACGCCTCTGCATCGGCGACCCGAATCGCTCGGAGATTTTAGAGAAGGCATATAAGAATCTTGCCGCGCATCTCGCCCTCCTCGCCCCCGACGGAAGCCCTTTGCGCGAACGCTTCAAGGATGAACTTCAGCGCGTCTTCGCTTCGATGCGCCCGCGCGTGTTCCTGATTGATATGACGCAAGGCGGTGATGACCGTGCGTATCTCGAACACGTCCGCACACGGCTTGAGGGTGAAGGTATTTCTCTATGGCAAGACTACGGCGACGGCAAAGGTGACGAAGACGAAGACGACCGCGAACAAAAAATAAAGCAGAACGTTACGCACGCCGACGCGCAAATCAACAGCATCGTTGACCTCGTAGAGTTCGCGGTTATCGCCGTCACGCCCGCGAGTCTCGACACCGAACGTCTGCGTAATGTGTGGCGATACGCGCGCCGTCAGGGTGTGGATGTGCGGCTTGTCAACGGCAATCCCGACGTGCGCCGCGCGGCTTACGAGATGCCGCGTTGGTTGGGCGACGCGATGATTTACAACCTTGAAAGTCAAAGTCAATGGGACTTGTTAATTAAAATTCTCAAGAGTCCTTCGCAATTTCAACGTGTGCCGTTCATGTCGCCGGAACTTCCCGATTCGTTCACCGCGCGAAGCGAAGAACTCGAAGCCTTGACGCGCACGCTGCTCAATGAGGAGAACGAACCGCACGCCGTCAGTCGCACGCTTGATAGCCGTAATCTTGAATCATCGAAACATTTCAACGTCGCGTTGTGCGGACGACCGGGCAGCGGCAAATCCACACTGGCGCGGGCGGTGTGCCACGATGAACGCATCATCACGGCTTTTAGTGACGGCATACTGTGGGCGAACTTGGGCGAAACTCCGAACATCATCGCGGAACTCTCCAAGCTCTATTTCGCTTTAACGGGAGAGTCGCGCACGTTTGCCGGTGAGGAAGTCGCGGCGGATGCTCTGGCGGAAAAACTCGGCGATAAAAATTGTTTGATAGTGATTGATAACGTGTGGAACGACGCCGCGCTTCAGTTCTTCATGCGCGCGGGTAATCGTTGCACGCGCCTCTTGACGACACGCGATGCCGGACTCGCCGCGCGCTACAACGTCACGAAATTCATCGTCGGTGAAATGAGCGACGACGAAGCCGCGCGCCTCATCGCCCTTCAGGCAAACGTACCGCTCAATCAAAATTCCAAAGGCGAACAGGGCGAACATGACGCGCGAAACGGACGCTATGAAGCGTTCGTCGAACTTGCCAATCAACTCGGCAAAATCCCGCTCGCTCTCAAACTCGCGGGCGCGGCGTTACGGCGTCGTTTGGAGTTAAACGAAGATTTTGACAGCGCGTTTACTTATCTGCTTGACGCGGTTCGGGAGCGCGGCGTTCTCGCCTTCGATGATGTGAGCGCGGCAGCTAACGACACGTCGGTCACTACCAGCATCGAAGCCAGCCTCGCGGATTTAAGTGCCGATGAGCGCGAACGATACGCGAAACTTGCGACGCTTCCCACGTCTACCGACATCGCCCTCGCGGATGTCGTCGCCCTCTGGAACACAAACGAATTCAGCGCGCTTCAACTCGTCGAACGGCTTCATAATCTGTCGCTCTTGAAGTATGACTACGCGACCAAGACGATAAGTTTGCACGTTCTTTTGCGTTCGTTCCTCATCGCGCAAAAGAACGTAGCCGCACCCGTTGAATCGAAAGCGGAAGCGGCGGAAAAGGCTTTCGTGCAATTAACGCCCGGCGCGCGAACGACGGCGCAGCGCGTACTGACGCGGCTCGTGTCTGTCGCGCCCGCCGGAGACAAGACGGGCGACACGGCGCACCGTATCGAAGTCACGACCTTCGATGCGGCGGCGCAAGCGACGCTTAAAACTTTTTCCGATGCCGGAATCGTCAAGCTTGAAGAAGATTCGACGACACACAAAAAGTTTGCCGCTTTGACGGATGAAATTCTGATACGCGATTGGACACGTCTGGCAACGTGGCTTGAAGCAGACCGCGAGTTTTTAATTTGGCGACAATCGCTTGCCGCTCCTATCGCGGAATGGGAAAACAGCAATCGTTACAACACGGGCGCACTGTTAAGCGGCGAGAAATTGAAGCAAGCCTTCCTGTGGACAATAAGTCGCAAAGACGATTTCAATCAGACGGAAAATCTTTTCATCAGCGACAGCCAACGCATCGCGCAGGCACAGCGCGCGAAACAACTTCAATCAAGTGGCACGCGCGGCTTTGTTGTCGTTATCGTTTTAGTCGCGCTCGGCTTCGGGCTTTACAATTTCATCAAAGTCCGCCGCATCAGTGATGACGAAGTGGCAAACATCTTCTCGACCGACAACAAAGCCGCGCCGCTAATGCTCCAACAAGAAGCCGAACTAAACTCGATACGTGCCATCGAAATGGTTCGCAACGGTGAAGAAAATTTAAGAAGCGGCGATTTGGCGGCGGCGATGCGAAGCTTTAATCAGGCAACCGAAATTGATGCGGCAAACGATGAAGCCTACTTCTATCTCGGACAAACTTACGCCGCGCAGGGCGACACCGACAAGGCTCTCGCCAACTACGACAAAGCCGCCGACATCATCGCCGCGAATCCGCAGAAGACCCCCGAAGTCAACGAGCGTTACAGTAAAATCTATAACGCACGCGGCGAGATTTTCCTTAATCAGAATCGTAACCCCGAAGCAATGGAAAACTTCAACCGCGCACTCGAACTGCGAAGCGAATACCCGGAAGCTCTGTATAATCGCGCCCTTGCCCGACGTGATAACGGCGAAACCGAAGCCGCGATTGCCGATTTTCAAGCCGTGTTCGGACTCGCCACCGATGTCACCTTGCGCGTCGCGGCGCGCGACAATCTCAAACAACTCGCTGCCGCTTCTGCCGTCAATAATCCGCCGGAAGTCGCCACGCCGACGCAACCGAAAATCTATCTTCACTACAACGACACGCGCGACGCTCCCGTGCTGTATGCCTTGACGACGGACTTGAGCAACGTCGGTTATAAAGTTTCCGGTAAGGAGTTGCGCGGTGAGAGGACAAGCGGCGATGTGCGGTACTTCAACGAAGCGGATAAAGGGACGGCAAGCGACATTCTCAAAATCGTCGAGATGCGTCTGGCAAAACAGAACTACACGCGCCCGATTGCCTTAAAGTCGCTTGGCAAATCTTACCCGTACATCCCGCGCGGCGTGTTTGAAGTTTGGTTGCCGTCGCTTCAAACGTCACCGCGCGCCGCGTCTTCCGTCACCAAGCCCGCCGCGCAGTAGCATCGACTTGCAAATCAAAATGAGGAAACGAATGTTTAGAGGCGGGTTATACCCTAATGGCATTAAGTTAAGGTTGTTTGGAGGCGGGCTATGCCCGCCGTGTGCGGGGACATCGGGCATAGCCCGCCTCCAAACGGGCGATTATTTTCTTAACTTAATGCCATTGGGGTTATACCCGCCGCCCATTGCGTGGATATTAAACGACGGCGGGTATAACCCGCCTCTAAACATCCGCCCGCGCCCGCCGCTTCAACGCATCTTCGACTTGCATCGTCCACGCCAAATTTTCTCCACGTCGGGCGCGTGCTTCACGAATCAAACGCAGATTATAGGCGGTTGATTCGGCTTCCCAACGCTCACGCATACAGGCGAGTGCATCACCGAGCGCGGCGACAGCGCGCGTTTCATCACGGGCTAAAACAGACAATTCAAGCAACGTCGCATAATCCCAATAGTCGGGTTTGCCCGATGCGATGCGGCGTTCGACCGCGTAAGTCACAACGGGAATCAAGCGCGCACTGTTGGCGTCGGGCGGTTCTCTGATTTCCATTAGCGTCACGAGATTGATGCCCGGATAAGCATCGCGCCAGTCGGCTTCAAAGCCCTGTTTGTACGCGGCAATCGCTTTGTCAATCCAACCGCGCGCCAGAAACGAATCGCCCGCTTCGACCGCTTTCACCCAACGGTCTTTATAAACGCGACCGAGTATGCCGCACGTCTCACTGCTCGCGCCGCGTCTGGCAATCAAGTCCGACAAAACATGTTCGGCTTCACCGTCGCGCCCGACGCGGTTGAGGGCGAGTGCGAGTTGCTCTTGTACCAACACCGTCGCGGCGAGCGGGCGCGACATGCGGTCTGTCAAATCAATCATCGCTTGCCACGCGCTCACCGCGCGGTATGAAAGAAACATATCAATCACGACGCCGGACTCTTCATGCGCGACATCGCCAATCTCATGCTCAATCTCGCGCACCGCCGCGACACCCGCGCCCCGCGCCTTCGTTAATCTGTTTTTAACTTCCGTCGAATACCGTACACGTTCGCGGAAGACATCGGTTTTCAAACGCTGCGTGTCGGGGAAGTCTTCGACGAGTTGAAAGATAGGACTGTCAACGGGAGAGCGCGCGTCGTTGGTCGCCGCGCGTTTGGCTTCCGTAAGGCGTGCGACGAGATTCTGTTTATCGTTCGCCAGATTCGCGGGTTCGCCCGCCGCGTTTAGTTTGTAAGGCAGGGCGCGAATCGGTGCGACATCAAACGGCAAACGACTCGTATCGGAGAAAATCGAAATCGTGCTTGACGGGCGCACGGCATGACGCAAGCCGAGTTCGTAAAAGACATTAGCGTTTGCCGTCGTCAAATCAGCGACCGCGTATTCACACAGAATCAAACGCTCGAACATCGGTTTGTGGATGATGCCGCCCGCCACTTCTTCATCCGCGCGCAGGGGTTCAAGTTCCGCTTCGACGATTGCCGGAGCGATAAGGTCACGATAGACGACATCGAAATTGACGAGCGCGTTGTTGAAATCAGGCTTGACGCCAAACGGCATCAGCACGAAACAGAGCGGACGATTCATAACTTGCCTCCTTCATGCGCGGGCGAGGGAAGTTGAATTGGATGTGTGACGGGCGAGGTTCTTCGAGTCGAGAGGTTTTGGAAGCGAACAAACCCGGCGGGCGAGGTGATGCGTTGGCGGGAGAAACATAAATATGCGAATCAGTAGTTGAAAAGACAGACATGCAGATAAATTGGTAGGATTTTCTTGCGATGGAAAATCAACTAATTCAATTATATCTGCGTGTGCGGTCAAACTTACGATACTTGCTCCAAGTCTTGTTTTCAACGTCTGAGCAATAATTCGATTCCGGCTTTTACTGACCAAGAACTGATTACCATCTTCTTCTTCGGTCATGAAAATGGATTGTTTCAGAAAAAAGCGATTTACAAATTCACCGTCAATTATTGGAAACCGTGGTTTCCGCATTTGCCGAGTTATCAAACATTTTGTTATCGGCTCAATCTCTTGGAGCAAACCTTTCAAGCCGTGGGCGGCGAGTCCTCGATGTACTCGCCCCCTCTTCTCGTCCTTAAGGCGCAGGGTTGTTGTTGTAGCGCGTGCAGCCTGTCCCAGTACTAATATCCCCGTCGGTATTGCCTGTCGCCGTATTGCCGATGATGTTGGTCGGGCAGT
>JANDLT010000071.1 GCA_024330265.1 Pyrinomonadaceae bacterium MAG19_C2-C3
ACACGGGGCATTCTTTGAACCACGATGCTCTATGAAGCCAAAGCCGTTTGATTACAAGAAAATGGGTCGAGTTTTGAGGCTCCCGCTTCACATCTCACGTGTTCGCCTGTTTTTTTTGATTCCATATGCTGTGGCTACATCGGCTAATTCGCTTCGCAGCAGCTTTCTGCCACGACTCAAGCGCGACATCACCGTGCCAACGGGAACACACATTATCGCGGCAATCTCTTTGTAAGAAAAATCTTGCACATCAGCCAGCAACACGGCTTCACGATAACACTGCGGCAACCGCTCCACCGCAAGCAAAATTTCCCTGTCATTCAGATGTTCACACACGGGCGGGGCATCGCAGGGGAATTGATCGAGATTCACTTCGTCGGTTTTTGTTCTTCTCCATCGAAGCAGCTTCCGGCGGTGATGATGATGTTTGTTGAAAAGTATGCGGAACAACCACGCGCGGCAGTTGGTTCCAATCTCGAAGCAGTGAAACGATTTCCACGCTTGCATGTAGACTTCCTGCACCAAATCTTCAGCCTCGGAACGACTACCGATGAGACGTGTGGCGACGCCGAATATCTCGTTAAGATAGGGCATCGCCGCCGTCTCGAAGTCAGTCGTGTTCGTGTCTTTTGACATGAAGCCGCCGCCGACATTCCGGGCGGGCGCGGGTTTGAAATCCTTCCGCACACGTAGCGCGGCAACGGCAGTCAACATAACTTTTACCTCCGGCGGCGCACGCACGAAGCCTTTCGCGGAAAATGATTTACGACAAGCTATTGAGTGCAAACGCACCCCGGCGGACACGGACTGGTAACGCTTGCACGACCACACTGACCTCTGTTGTTTTCGTCATCGTCTCCACCCCGCGTCACCCCGACGATGATGCCCACGACGGCGGCGATAGCGACGCCGATACCGATCTTGGCTCCCGAAGAAAGGTTGTTCCCTTTAATCCCTTTGACTTCCGGGTAAGGGATTGGAGCGGTCGCGCCAGTCTTTGCATCGGCGACGACGAAATGATCGTCCGCAATCTCGGTAACGTAACCGTGATACTTGGTCTTATCGTTCAAAAGCACGCGCACGCGCGCCGAAGTGCCTGTGCCGAGTTGCGCGACGCCTGCCTTGACTTTAGCAGCGACCAACGCCCGCTTGCTTCGCTCCGCCGGAGTGTCAGCAGCGGATGGCGATAAACTGAAAACTTGCAACATCAAAACGCTCAACGCGAGTGATAAAACTTTCTTCATTATGAATGGTTCTCCTCTTCAGTAAGGTGACTGTGTTACTTCCCTGCTTCTGCTCGCAGAGTTATACGACCTCCTTTTATCGAATACGGGGCGACGTTGCGTCATCAAAATCGCACTCATCTGTGCGACGTTCTTAACTGTTTTGACCGTGTAAAGGGGTAACTTAGATTAGTCCTAAGTACGCTTTTCGCACTATCGGCAATCTGCTGAATCTCAGGTGGGTGGATGGCGGACGCTTTGTCAGTAATTTACTTACAAACGCGGGTTTGTGATTGGATTGATTAACTCACCTTACGCGATTCTGGTTTTCAGCCCGATTCATCGGGCTTTCCGCGAAGCGGCACTTAGACCAGCCGTTTGACGGCTGGGTGGAGCGTAAGTTGAAAATTGGAGGGCGTTTTAACGTCCTTCCCACGCCCGCTTTAGCGTTTGGCTAAAGCCACTTGATTCAAAAGGACGTTAAAACGCCCTCCAAATTCTTATGCCGTTTGCCCACGCGATAAAATCGCGTGGCTAAGTGCCGCTTCGCGGAAAGCCGCTTGAAAGCGGCTAAAGTCAAAATCGCGTAAGGTGAGTGATTAAGAGAGAAGGAAAGATTTTTGAGGGTTTCGGAGAGGGTTCTTGTCGCTGCCTCGACTTAACGAAATAGTATTTCATTCCACCAGCCGATTCTCTACGGCATAGCGCACTAGCTCCGCGTTGCGCTTCATGTTCATCTTCTCCAGCACGCGCATACGGTAGGTGGCGACGGTCTTCTCGCTCAAGTTCAACTCGGCGGCAATCTCTTTCGGCGTTCTTCCCGCCGCGATCATACGCAGCACTTGATACTCGCGGTCTGATAGCTTTTCGTGCGCCGCCCTTCCCGTGTCGTCGCCCAACTCGAAAGCCAGCGTTTCAGCCAGCGACGGGCTGACGTACTTGCCGCCGCAATGCACTTTTCTGATTGCCTGAACCAGCTCTTTGGGCGCGCTCTGTTTCGTGATGTAGCCGGACGCTTTCGCTTTGAGCGCACGCACCGCGAATTGTTCTTCGGAGTGCATACTCAAAATCAGCACGGGAAGTTCCGGGCGCATCCGCTTTAACTCCGTCAGCAAATCAAGTCCGCTTCTGTCGGGCATCGTGATGTCTAAAACGACGACATCCCACTGCTGCTCTCTGACGAGTCGAAGCGTCTCCTGCGCGTTCTGCGCTTCACCCGCGACCGTCATGTCGGGTTGATCGGCGACTGTTTGCTTCAAGCCCTGACGCACAATCGCGTGGTCGTCTGCGATGAGTATTTTGATGACGGCTTTGCTCATCTTAGTTTCACAATCTACTAAATCGAAACTCATAAGATTGGTACAGAGGTTTTCAGCCACGGTAGTGGCAATATAATAATAGCCCACGGCGTAAGCCGTGGGAGAAGCGCAACCCACGGCTATTCTGCCGCCGCTTGAGCGGCTAAGAAGTGGCGTCCCATTTTGTTTAGAAGCAGTGTCTCAATCTTGTAAGGTCTGGTTTAGGCTTCCTTCTGCTTAAGCGGCACTCGCACTGTGACGCGGGTTCCTTGATTATTTGCGCTGGCAATATCAACCGTTCCGCCAATCACGCCCGCGCGCTCGCGCATTCCGAGGATGCCTAAAGAGCTTCTATCGGACTGCTCCGCACCGGTGATGCCCTTGCCGTCATCTTGCACTTCTAAGACGAGTTCGCCGTTCCGCTCGTCGAGTGTCAGGTTGACGGTGCTTGCTTTCGCGTGGCGCACAACATTCGTCAAACTCTCTTGCAGGATGCGGAACACAGCGGTCGCGCTTGCGCGGTCAAGCGCGATCTCTTCGACTTGCGTGACGAAGTTACACTTGATGCCGGTACGTTTCTGAAAATCCTTCCCTTGCCACTCAATCGCGGCTTTCAGTCCCAGTTCGTCCAACACGCCGGGACGCAGTTCGGCGGCAATCGTCCGCACCCTATCCATCGTCATACCGACGAGTTTCGACATCGCTTCGATTTTATCAAGCAGCAGATTTCTCGCGTTCACATCACGCGGTTTCGTCAGCTTGTCCTCCAGCCATGATAAATCCATCATCAGTGCCGTGAGGGTTTGACCGAGGTCGTCGTGTATCTCGCGCGCAATGCGCGTGCGCTCCTCTTCGCGTACACGTTGCAGATTCGCGGACAAAGCGCGCAGTGACTCTTCTATGCTTTTGCGCTCGGCTATCTCCTTTTTCAATGCTTCATTCGCCGTCGCTAAATCCATCGTCCGTACCACGACGCGACGCTCCAACTCGTCGTGAGCGTCGCGCAAAAGGTTCTGTGCGTACTTGCGGTCGGTGATGTCTATCGTCGTGCCTTGAAAGCCGATGAGGTTTCCATCCGCGTCGCGTATCGCCAGCGCGTGTTCGGAAATCCACAAACGGCTTCCGTCGCGCCGGTAAATCTCCGATTCAAACTCTGTCACCGCGTCATGCTCGCGCACAAGGTTTATGAACTCATCACGGCGACCCCGTTCGACGTAGAACCGGCGATTAAGTGTCTCCTCTTTTTCAGCCACGGATATTAGTTCTTCCGCCGATGCGTAGCCGAACATTTGTGCGAGCATCGGATTCGCCGTCAGGTAACGCCCCTCGACGGTCGTCTGGTAGATGCCTGTAATTGCGTTCTCGAAGATGCGCTGGTAATCGGTTTCGGCTTGCTTAAGTCGGGCTTCCGCACGGCTCCGCGCCACGTTGGAAGAACTAACGAGTAAAGCGACAAGCACAAATGCGATTACCGCCACAAAGTCGCCGCTTCGATTGGCGGGGCTGGCACCTGTTTGCGGCAAAAGAAGATAGATAATCGAGAAAACGGAAAGCCCGGTGGCGAGTAGGGCGGGGCGGATACCGCCGTAGCGTGAACTGACGATGACGGCACTGATGAACAACAGTAACAGGGCGCGTTCCATCAACGACTTCGCCGACACAGCTAATACGAACGCCAGCATCACTGTTCCGACTGCCACGCCATATCGCAGCAGCATTGCTCGCTTCGCCTTGGTCATAGAATCACATTCAAGAGAAGGTCTATTTGTGCAAACTCGTTCGGCGCGCTACTCAACCTCTCGGGCAGTTCATCGTTTCTTCCGACGCAACAACGCGACACAGGCGAGAAGACCCGCACCCGTTACCGCCAACCAACCGCGATTCATGTTTGCCCACGCTTGCGGGCTGAAAGAATATGAACGGTCGTCAAAGATGCCGTGCGCGCCGTGGTCGCCCGCGACCGGATGGTAGAGATTATCCGGGCGGTTCGGGTCAACCGGCTCATCCGTCTGCTGTGATTCATTCTTCCTTGGTTAAGGCTTCAACGACATCTAGAAGCTATCTCATAAATAAGAGAGGAAGGATTGAGCCACGAAATGACACGAAACAACACCAAATAAAAACCTGTCTTGATTCGTGTTTCGCTTCGTGTTGTTCCGTGGCTAATTCTTAACTTAAGTACTTATGAGACCGCTTGTATTTAGTCAGGTTGAAAAGCCGCGCTTTAACTTGCCGTCTTCAACTTCTGCTTCGTCACTTTTTCTCTTCCTTGATGGCATCGGTCGCCTGAAGAAGAAAGCCGGAAATCGCCGCCGCCGCAAACGTGCCCATCACTAAGCGCGCCGCACGCGGGCGGAACACAAGACCAAAGGTCAACGCCGCCCCGACCCACGGACTCAAGCAGTACGGGCACGTCACCAAATCTCCGATAGCACGCTGCATTCCCCGCCCGCGCACCTTCTCTTTGACTTCACTCTCGCCCGCCGGTTCGACGTATTCGGTAAATGGCGCACGCAAGGGACTCGTCACACGGTCTTTGGCGATGATGCGGCTCAACTCATACGTCGCCACTCCGAGCAACATAAGGTCAGCATAGCCGACGCGCTCCGGCAGTTGACGCTTTGAGTTATTCGCCGCCAACAGCAAAGCGGCGAACGCCGTATTGTAGATTCCGAGCAACGTTGCGTAAGAGGCGAGCGGCATCTCTTCACCGCCCTTGTAGCCATCGAACGCTTGCGCGACGCATGATACTTGTGAGCTATTCTGCCCGTTCTGATTTTTTGGCATTTGAGTACACCTTACTCCTTTCGTTCAAATGATCGCGTCTGACTGGGAATCTACCGGCTCACCTTTCACATCACTTCCCGCGCAACTCGATAATTGCCTTCCGTGCTTCCGGCAGCGTCAGCGCGAAGATGCCGACGTTAGCCAACGCGCCGACGATGCAGTAACCGCACCATGCTTTTTCCTTTGTCGGCATTTGATAAAAGTACCAACCCGCCACCGCCGCTTCGATTGCCGCCTTACCTGCGGCGACGAGCGGAACCATAGGGGTTTCGCGCGCGCGGTCAACGCCGCCGAACGCGGCGAGTGGAACATTCGCGGCGAGACCGGCAAGCGATAGCGTCCCATCGGGCACGCCGAGCATGTATGCGGTGTCGGAAGCATTTACCTTGTCGGAATCAAAACCATCTAAAGGCGGGTCGGGCAAATGTTTGACGATGCCGGTTTGTAAAAGCGACACCGCCGCCATTGCCGTCATACCAACCAAAGACAATCCGATGATCGCGCGCCGCCTCCACAAATCAGGAGAGTCGCCATGCTGAAGTTCGCTTCGGAGTCGTTGCGGTCGCGCCCCATACTCATTGTCATAAATTAGTTTTTGTGACATTGCAAGTAACCCTTTCCTTATAATCATCCAAGCGACCCGTAGTTACACGACGAGGCATTCAATCGCGTTGAGTCACGAGCCGTGCCGTTCGCCCCATAACCCATCTGCCACACATCCCTCTCTTGGCGTACCGTCTTCTGCGGTACGCCAAGATACGGCACCTTGTCCGGCAGGATTCTTGTTCCGGTGCTATTCCCTTGGAATATGTGAAACACCGGACGCAGGTTTTTTATTCCCGTGGCAACAAGAATGCGTTGCTTTAGCTTCCTTCATACCGGAGCAAGTGTCGATGAGAACAATCTACAATTTGTAGCAAACAAATTGATACATCAAAATCGAAACAATTTGCTGTTTGTGAACGAACTCGCTCATTCACCGAGTATAAAGCTGCACAAGCTGACGGAGTATTACCCCTTTAATGAACAAACGAACAGGAGAAGAAAGGAGACGTTGGGACAAATCTGAACAAATCAAGCTCTTCTGGCTTAGGCACAAAGCCTGTGATACGAGAGTGTAAATAATTTTGCGTAAGCGGTTGCAGGTTAGAAAGCGGGCATCCGTTTCTCAAAGATAATCGCCAAGCGACCTGCGTGCTGCTCCCCAACAAGAGACCATGTTGTATTACGGTTCTTGTGATTTATAGCGTTGTGCGATTCTTTGGCTGTGCTTATCTGTGTGTCCCAAGACATCGGGTGACGAGTTGATCATTTTACCTGCGCCTCAGCTAAGTTCAAATTCATTCCGTTGGCGGAAGAAACCGGATTAATCGTCCCGCTCGGAATCTCGGTATTAAGCCAAGCCTGCGAGCAACTGCGCGTCTGGCAGCAATCGCCCGCCTAGATGCTTTCACTATTCCGCCGCGCGGCGGGCAACACGCTCTACGCGGCGCGCATTACGCGCGACGCAAGTCATGGCGGCTCTCGCTCGCAAACAGCGCGGCACGCATTTAACTCATGACGCGCAAGCGAAAGCGGAAAGCCGTGTGCGTCGTGATTTCGGCAGCCTTCGTATCTACACCGTCGAGGTAACTCCGGCGGTACTGCTTCACGCCGAATCGTTGGCGCCGAAACACTACCTGCGCGGCTACGACGCCGTTCAGTTGGCGGCGGCTCTTGAAGCAAATGACGAGCGCACGCGCATGGGATTATCTCCGCTCATGTTGGTGACTGCCGATAAGGGCTTAATTCAAGCCGCGCCGCTCGAAGGTTTGGCAGTTGATAATCCCGAACTCCACTGATCAAAAAAGGCGGAAAGTGTTTATGAAAACAATCGTCATCTCCAACCATAAAGGCGGTGTCGGGAAAACCACGACTGCGCTAAACCTAGCGATCATCCTTGCGGTTGACGGGGCGCGCGTGCTTGCCGTTGACCTCGACCCGCAAGGTAATCTTTCCGACGCTCTAGGGTATGACTTGCGAAAATTGGAAGCGACGCGCGCCACTACACATCGCTTGATGCTTGACCGCGAAGGCGATTACACGCGCTATCTGTTTCGCGCTCGTCCCTTGCTCGACCTGATACCGACATGCCTTGATTACGACGCCGAAAACGCCCTAGAGAGCCAAGCCGTATCGCGTGAACTGCTACTCCGCAAACGTCTGGCGAAAGCCCGCGACGGCTATGATTACTGTGTCATCGACACGCCGCCCGCCTTAAACATCGCCACCTTGAACGCCCTTGCGATGTCATCACCGTAGCAGGGAAGCCGACGAAATGATTGCCGCATTTCTCGCACCCGCAATATCAACCCCGCAGGTTGATGCGAAGTCATGTCTCGACTGTGGTGGGACGGGATACTGGTACCCGGAAGGAGCCGGGAAGGGTATCGCCAAATGCAACCACCCGAAACTCTCAGACGCGGCGAACTTCTTGACAAGCGAACACGAAGGGTGACTACAACCCCGACACAAATCAACTCAGGGAAACGGTGATGTGCAAAGATTGATGCGAGGCAAGCGAGAACGAAAGAGAGTCACTCGCTACGGGCAGACTGGAACAGATTCTGGACAAAATCAAAAAGCAAATGCGATAAGCGTCGGACAGCTTTGACGGTTAGCTTGAGAAAACTCGTTCGCGGCTTTCGACGATATGCTTTGTAAGAATTGAGGTAGCAATCGAATATCGGAGAAGCGTGTCGGGCGTGTCATAATCGCAACGCGCAATTTTATCTTTTCGGTGACTGCTTTTGATGATGCGGATTATGGATTTACCGGCAGAACTTGATGCGTTGTCCGACACTGCGGCAGAGGTGCCGCTTGAACTTGGGCATTGGAAGCGCAAACTTTACGACCATCTCGAACGACGTGAGCCGAAGTTGTTGGATGCGGTGTTGCCCGCCCTTAATGCGTATCCGGCGGATGGAGAGTTGTTGTTGCTTGCCGCCGTCGCCGCCTTGTTGGAGAACAAGCCGGAGCAGAGTTTGCGCTTTCAACATCGCTTTGCGAAACGCTATCGCCCGTTTGAAGCGGAGTTGTTATTGTTGCAAGCCGTCGCGCTAGCGCAAGGTGAGAAGTGGGTGTTGGCGTGGGGCATCGTAGGGCAGCACGGGACGCAGCGGTTGCAAGGTTCGATTCGGTATCTGCCGTGTGCGCGGTCGCTGGCGGCGTGGTTTCGCGGCTGGTTGGGGAAGATCGAACGCGCCGAAGGGCGGCGCGTGTCGGCACATGCCGCGCCCCAAAAACATGTCGCTCAAGCATTCATCGAAGACGAAAAGGTTAAATCCGCGAGTAAATCAAACAAGTCAAAGGGAAACGCCACGCGCCGCGCCGCGCCGGTCGCCGCGCATCACCCGCCTGACAAGACCCTTCAATCAAAGATAAACGAACGAGTCTCGCCCGTCGCAACAGTCGTGGCTGCATCAAGCGACAGTCAACTTGAAAGTGAGATTCCGGCAAACTTCCTTGCCCCGCTCGCACGCCTTGAATCGGACATTTCGTTTTCGTTTGAAATGCCGCCGCAGTTTGATGATGTGCTTGACGGTGAAGCCAATAACGTCGAAGCAGTTGACGAAGCACCTGATAATGAGTTGACGGCGTTTCGCTTGCGCTATGACTTGACGCATCTCGGCTTGCTGCAAGGTTTCGACGAACTGTTGTGTTTGCCCGCGCTGCGCGGCGTGGATGTCTATTGGTATCAAACGGAAGCGGCGCGCAAAGTCTTGAAGCAGTTTCGCGGGCGCGTCTTGTTGGCTGATGAAGTCGGTTTGGGGAAAACCATTGAAGCCGGGATGGTGTTGAAGGAATACATCCTGCGCGGCATGGCGAAGCGCGTCCTCATCCTGACTCCGGCGACGCTCGTCGGGCAGTGGCAAGAGGAGTTGCGCGTAAAGTTCGACCTTGATTTTGCGACCAGCTATGACCGGATGGTGCGCGATGACGCGGAGAGTTTCTGGGCGCAACCGCAGGTCATCGCTTCGATTGCGACGGCACGCCGCCCCGAACATTTCGAGATTCTAACAAAGCAAACTTATGACCTCGTGATTGTTGACGAAGCCCATCACCTGAAAAATCGCACGACGCAAAACTGGAAACTCGTCAACGCTTTGCAGAAAAGATTTCTGCTTTTGCTCTCCGCGACACCCGTGCAGAACAGTCTCGTCGAACTCTACAACTTGCTGACGTTGCTCAAGCCCGGCATCTTCAAAACCGAAAAAGAGTTTCGGCAAAGTTACATGACACAGGGCAAACCGCGCGTGCCGCTCAACCGCGAACGGATGCGCGATTTGATGCGCGACGTGATGATTCGCAACACGCGCTCGCTGGTGGATGTACGCTTGCCCGCGCGTCACGCCGTGACGTTGCGCTTGGAAGCAGGCGGGGAAGAAGCGGCGTGTTACGCGGAGTTGAGCCGCTTGATTCAACACGAGCATCAAGGCACATCCGCGCCACGTCGCCTGTCATTGCGCCATTTACTTGCGGCGGCGGGTTCGTCTCCGGCGGCAGCGGGAGCGGCGGTGACGCGCTTTGCCGCTAACCATAAAGTCGAAGCCGCGTGGCGCACGCTTGCCCGTCGTTACGCGCAACTCGAACGCAGTGCGAAGGAAGTGGCGGTGCTTGATTTACTGCGGCGCAACCCGGAAGAAAAGAAACTCGTCTTCGTCCACCACCGCGACAGTCTCGCGCGGTTGGCGGCTTTGCTCGAAGCGGAAGGAAACACCTTCGCCCGCTTTGAAGGCGCGATGAGCGGCGTTGAAAAGGATGCGGCGATAAATCGTTTCCGTGACGAAGTGGCGATTCTACTGTCAACCGAATCCGGCGGCGAAGGGCGCAATCTGCAATTCTGCAACACGCTCGTCAACTTCGATTTGCCGTGGAACCCGATGGCAATCGAGCAACGCATCGGGCGCATCCACCGCATCGGGCAAACGCGCGAAGTTTTCATCTTCAACCTCGCCGTCAAGGACACGCTCGAAGATCAAGTCCTGCGGATTCTCGACGAGAAAATTAATATGTTTGAACTCGTGGTCGGCGAAATTGATTTGATTCTCGGCGAGATGAGCGACGAAAGCGAGTTTTCGGAACTGGTCTTCGCGGCGTGGGTTGAAACCACCGAAGCCGGGCGCGACGCGGTGTTCGAGCGACTCGGAGCGCAACTCATTGACGCGAAAAGCCGGTATGAAGCGGTCAAACAACTTGATGAAGAATTGTTCGGCGATGAGTTCGTCGCGGGTTAAGACGAATCCAAGTTGGTACGAATCCAAATTAGTGCAAAGTATAGAAAGGCTTTTTTCGGTATGGGGGAATCTTCGACCCGCTTGCGCGATTTCGTCGCCCGCCTGCTCGAACACGAAGGAGCGTTGATTGACTTTATCGAGCCGCACGGTTTGGAAGTCGTCGCCCCCGAAAACCTCGCCGCGAAACTGAAGATTAACGAACTCGCGCGTTTCGGTTTCGCGGCGGAACTTCCCGAACAGGCGGAGCGCGTCGGTTTGGAATCCGATTGGCTGGAACGCTTCGGCGGCATCATCGGCAATCGCGGTCGTCACGGGCGATGCACGCTCAATCTGCCGTTGCCGTCGCTTTCAAACGCCGAACGAATTGTCGAACACAGCGTCGCATTGCAGAACGCCGTGTATCGCGTGACGGGCGTGCGGCAGGCGTGGACGAGGTATCTGATTTTCCTGTTTCGCGTCACGGCATACTCCGATGAGCGGCGCGACGGAATCCTTAAACTCGGCTTCAACACCGCCAACGACAGCACGCTCGATTCATTCGTCGAACAACTTTTCGCGGCGGGACTCGAACGCTCATCAACGATTGACGGCGGCGAAACAACACCCACACCGCCGGACGCGCGGCTGCCCGCCCGGTGGACGCGCGCGCAAATCGAAACACGCCTCAAACGCGCTCTGCCTTCGCGCGTCGAGATGCACTTTGATTCTTTCTTGGGCGGGATGCGGCGACGCTTAGAACGCGACTCGGCACGGCTTTACGATTATTACAACGGTCTGCGAAATGAATCTCTGGCGAACTTGCGAAAAGAGAAAGCCGACACCATCAACCGCGAACGCTTGCGGCTTGAAGCCATCCACCGCGATTACCAATCAAAGGTTGCGGACTTAGGGCAAAAGTACGCCGTGCGAACGGAAATCGAATTGATTCAAACGCTCGAAATCACGATGCCCGTCCAGCGCGTGTCACTGCTCATCAAACGTCGCAAAGGCGAACGGACGATGACGCTTGATTGGAATCCGCTCGTTCGCCGCCTGGATACGCCGCCCTGCGAATACGCTTTTACAAGTGACACCACACGCCTCGTGTGCGACGACAAACTTCATCTCGTCAGCCCCGCCGCGCACGCGGCGTGCGCGAGGTGCGGCAAGACATATTGCCGCGCGTGCCACGAACGCCGTTGCCCCAAGTGCGCGTAATTGTTCAGATTGTCCGCCGCATAGACGGCTTTGGTCACTCTCACGAAATCAGTCGCCGGTCAAGGTAGAAAGGTCGTGGCTGCTCGATCCTCAATGAGGGATAAGTGGCATGATCCGGGTTGATAAGATAATTGCTCTCCGTCGGAACGATTGCACTTGGCACGCGGAGTACGATTGATGTGCCGCTCCTCGCCCACCCGTCGCCGAGCAGTTGGAGTTCCGGCGGCGGCGGCGAAGTTTGCCAGTTGCGCGGCAACGTGGCAATGTCCACCGCCGTTACTTGCGACTCGTCGAAGTGAATCGCTCCGATTAGGTAATTGGACAACAGGCGGCTGTCGTTGATGTGAACGAGGATTTCCAGTATCGCTAAGGCGTTGCTCTCCGCCGTATAAACCATCTTGATGCCTTGACTGTTCCACCGACCGCCATTGATGCGCGCTCCTTCGCCGGTGAAAGCCTGCGCCGCGTATCGAGAGTTGACGATCCTCCAACCCGTCGGCATCAGGTGAAGACTCCGTGTTCGAGCCGCCCGATGACGTTTTCGACTTCACGCGCGCCAATCTCCGTTTTGGCGACGCTCAACGGAACATCGCCGCCGAGCGCGCGTTGCGGACTCATCAGCCACTGACGCGCCCCTTCCGCATCTCCGTCGAATAATTCGAGCGCGCGCCCGAAGACGCGCGACATGCGGACGAGCCGATCGGATTCATCTGGCTGAAGGCATCCCTCATCCTTCCGGCGGCTGAGGGTTCGCGGGCTAATCATCAGCAACTCGGCGAGGTCGCGCATCGGTAAATTCAAGTTCTGCCGCAAGTGATTGAAGACATCGAAAGATAATCCTTCTTCGATCTTTTTGAGCAGCCGTCGCGTGTCGAAGACATCCATCCCAAGCAACACGACATGCAGATGTGCGTTGCTGCCTCGTCCGCGCCTAAACTTCTCGTAAAAAGCGGTGATGTCGCCGGTCGTCACTGATTGTCGCGTCGGAGTTGAAATCGGCATCGTAATCTCCTTTTCCATCTGGCAGTATTATATATGCCATTTGACTAAGCAGCAATGACGTTCGATGAACACGCTCCACTTCGGACATCTCATCGCCATAGCCCTTCAAATCGCGCGGCTGCCGTGCGCGTATAAATAACGGTGTTGGAAATGTTGCGATGCCCGAGCCAGTCTTGGATGAGCCGCGTGTCATGCCCCTTATTGGCGAGATGATACCCGCAACTGTGCCTTAGCATGTGCGGATTGACCTCGAAGCCTAAATTCGCGCGCCGTGCCGTCTCGCCGACGAGATAGCGTATGGCTTGCCTGGTGAACGGAGTCGCGCGCTCACTCAGAAACAAGTACGGCGACGTTGCGGCGGCGAGTTCGGCACGCACGCGCTGCCACGTTTTGATCGCGCGCAGTTCGTCGCCAGCAAGTGGTTGCTCGGTCGAGAGACTGCCCTTGATACGCCGCACGTAAAGACGCGCCGAGTTTAAGTCCAAATCCTTGATACGCACGTCCACGAGTTCCGAAACCCTCAGTCCGTGACGGAACGTAAGGAGCATCATCACATGATCGCGCGCGCCATGACGACCTTTGCGCGCCGCGTCAAGAAAAAGCTTCATCTCGCTTTCGCTAAGATAATTCTTGCTCTTGTCGTCAACCGTGTGCATAGCAGTCTTCTTCTTCATACCTCTACCTCCGTCGGCGTGGCATCCTCAGCCCAAGCGTTAGTATTTGAGAGAAGGCACGCATGACATCTGATACGATGCTGAAGCTATAAACATCCATTCCACTAAATCCAAACTTATCGAAGAACAAGTCGGCTTTTTCGGTGCCGAGATATGTAAGTAAGGTGCGTCGCGCCGCCACTGCGTATTTCGGGGCATCGTGAGCAAGATTTTCGGAGTCATCGGCTCTCCCGATCTTTTGATGATTCATGATTGCCCTGACGGCGAAGGTTACCGCTGCTTTTAGTTTGCGTGCAGCACTCTGGCTTTCAGAAGGTCAAAGTTTGCACGCCCAAACATTTGGCGTTTGATATATTTAAGGCGGTTAATTTGCCCTTCCGTTTGTCCGTTACTCCATTCGTAAGTGAGTGCCGCGCGCACCGCCGCTTCATCGCGTTTCAGCACTCTGACAAAGTTCACGAAGTCCGATAGATTACTTGCACGCGCTTGCTCTAGCCATGCAGACAAAACATTCACTTTGCGGTTCCTGATCATTTCGCGAAAGCCTACGACCAACTCACGCGCGTGTGAGATCGACTCATCAAGTTTTATCACTTCGGCGACGATTTGACGTTCCTGCGGGTCAAGTTTGTCTTCCGACTTGAGCAACAACCACGCAAACGTGCGTGGCGTCGGCACTGGCGGACGGGGTGGCGGCAGCACCTGTCGGGCGAGACTGTCGACTGACTGATCTGCGCGCCAGTGCTGAACGTGGCGGCGCACTGTCACGGAACTTCCGCGGTAACCTTGTCGGCGGATTTCGCGCTCAAGCTGTTTAGCGTTACAACATCCTTCAGCCCACCGCTGGCGTAGGTAATCATCGAACAGATTGACCATGCTCGGACACTTTCGACGCGCCCGCTCCGGAAACTCGTCGGCGTGGAAGTAACCTTGCACAGTCGTGTAATGCAAGCCGAGTTGCTTGCGAATGTCGTTGATCTGAAGTCCTTGCGCCTGCAGTTCCTTGACAGCGGTGTAGCGCGCGAGTCGTTGCTCACGAAAACTCTGTCTCGTTGCCAACTCCGTGGTGCTACGCATCAGCGTCCGGTCGGTAACGAAGAGTTCCGACACCGAGTTCTCATCCGCCACCTGATCGGTTTCCAGCAAAGTAGTGCTGGAAGTTTCCGCTGGATGCACCGTGTTACTGATTTGCGCGCTGACATTCATCACTGCCTGACGTAGCGTGCGATGATGACGGTTGAGTAAGTTGGCAAACAAGTCGCTGATGTTTTTCATCAAGTGCCATCTGTCGGCGACTTGAACAGCTTCGGGTGCGCCTTTCGTCGCGCCTTCCATGTAAGCACCGCCACGGTCACGGCTGATGATCTCAACGCCGGGATGCGCCTTGAGCCATGCAGCGAGCGTCGCCGCTTCACGATCCGGCAACAGATCGACCGGGCGACGACGTTCGAGGTCAATAAGAATCGTGCCGTAGGTGCGAGCTTTGCGCTTCGCCCAGTCATCGACACCGAGAACTTTCGGCGTTTCAGCTTGCGGCGATGCGGCTCGACGAACGCGCTCCAGCAGCGTGTCGGGGCTGACGCTCATACCAAGTTCTCGTGCGAGGCGCGCTCCGGCTTCACCACCGATAGCGAAGCCGATCAGTTCCAGTGCCGCCGTCAGCCGCGATGTTTTCCTCGCATATGTAGCGACAACGGACGGCAAACGCTCACAGAATATCCGCTGTTTGCAAAGCCCGTTGGCACAGATAAAACGGCGCGTGTGGAGTTCAAGCCGAACCACGACGCCGTGCCACGGGAGGTCTGCGACTTGTCGGACGTAACGGCTATGAATGCACGCTGATGAACAACCGCATTGCGGACACTCTGTGCTTGGTCGTCTGGCACTCACCACCAGAGTTAACGACTTGTCAGCAGAAACAATGTGTTCTAAGCGGATCGCGGTAGGGTCAGCAATTAAAGTCGAGATTTCCATGCCGCTCGTTATAGCAAGCTGGCAGGAGCACCGAAAACTGAATCATCAAAAGATCGGGAGAGCCGATGCGCCGAAAATCACGTTCATCTTCACCGAAATACGCACGTAGCCCAGTAGTGCCGGTGTCTCCGGCTCGATGTACCCGCCGCCGAAGTTGATGAACGGATCGTCGAAGCCTACATCCACGCCCAGCGGGTCAACCTCTTTGACCGCCCGGTACGCACCCGCCGTGTTCGACTCGCCGCCCTTGCCTGCCATCGGGTTCTCATGCTCCCAATAGACGCTGCCCGCTCCACCATTGATACCCGGAAGCTGCTTCGCCAACCGCGTCCCGTTGACATAGACGTAACCTTCTTCTTTGGTGCCGCTCGTGTCTAGCTTGGTGACGGCTTTGCCGCCCAAGAGCGTCGAATACAGATAGTAGCTCGCACTCTCCACACCCGCCGCGCGCGTTATCTGCTTGACCACTCGCCCCTCACCGTCATAGAACTTCGTCAGCTTACGCGCGTCCGCCAGATTCTCCAGCGTCGCGTTCTGCCCCGCCGCATCAAAGCTGAGCTCCCCGCCTCGTCCTGCGTCAGGTTGCCCGCCGCATCATACTGCCAGCCCGCCGCACTCGCGTCGTTGCGTTTGCCGTCGGCGTAAGCGGCGGTGTGCGTATCACTCTGACTCCAGAAGCGATTGGCACGTTGCGTCATGTTGTCCCACGCATCGTGCTGGTAAGTCTGACGGTAGGGACCCGTCGCCGTACCCGTGTGCGGCGTGCCGCCCAAGAAGGCATACGCTTCCGAACCCGTGTAAGCGTCGCGCAGGCGTCCGACATAATCGTAGGTAAATGCACGGTCAAACTGCGGGTCGTACAAGTTTCTCGCATAGGTTACGCGCCCCGTGTGCTCGCCAAACTTGTCATAGCAGTTCGGCGTTGGGCGCAATACTGTTCTATCAATTTGGACGATCTACACTTAAACGAATGCGATGGCGAACTATGAACCCGACTATAATGCAAGCTAGAACAATGTAGTAGCCAAGTAGAAGCGATACGGAAAAAGCGCGGAATAGCGACCACCACAGCCACTTTCCTGCATCATCATGTGCCGCCATAGCCGTCAAGATTTCCATTTCGATTGGTACGGCGGATGTCCTAATCATGTTCCCGCTTTGCCACTCATAAACTGCTTTCGTGACATCCTGCCGCCCTCTCGTTCCATCAAAGATTAAAAGTTGTGACTTGTTGCCTGTTCCTTTTATCACAGCAATATGCGTCCGAAAGGTGTTGTCCAGATACGCATACGGCAAGCGAAGTATCTCTTGCCCACCATCAGTAACAACCAACCGTGATGCATCAGCACTAGCCGAGTTATTTGTTCTTTCAATGACGACGCGCCCTAAAACGCCATCGCCATCGAAGTCTGCTTCGCAGACATCCTTCTCGCATTGGTACATTTCCGTGAGTTGTTGAAGGTAAGAGTATCTCGCGCTGAACCAGCTATAAGCGAAAAGAGGTAGCGTGATGATGCAGACGAATACGACGCGCAATAACAATGATCTTGGGTTGTTCATGCTCTCTCCTTTTGCAAAATCATGGCGCGCAGATTTCACGTCTAATCCAGTCCGCTAGTTGGCGAAAGTTATTTGCGGTCAGATCGCCACCGTGCCGTGTGCTTACTGCGTTCAATGCCCTGTCAATTTGATCTGCACGAAGGGTATTACTCTCTCTGGAGTTCATCTGTGTGAGACCGGCAGTAGTTCCCAAGTTGCGACCAGAGATTAGACCGGCAACATAGTGCCGGACTTGCAGATTGCTTCCATCATCAAATTCAGCACGGAAGCCACGATTTCCGATTCTAGTTGTGGGTGGATTCAAGTCATAACCATTCGCTAGCATCGAGAATGAGGACGCATTGCTAGCACCTGTGAACCTTCTCGCTATCTCATTCATAAATCCAATAAGATTTGGCTCATACGTTATGCCTGTATGTTTGAGTACTTGCATATTAGGTGTGTTATTGGCAATTTCAGCTACTGTGTCGGCGAATCGCTGACAATCAGTCTTGTCATCCTGTTGTTGTGGATCGGTAGTGGGCGCAAGGCTATGACTATTCGTATGACCAATTAACGAAATTCAAATCAGCTTCATCGACCATCCGACCGTCCCGATGTTTCGTCAGCTTGCCTATAAGGTTTATGTACATACCGTCAACCAGCTTCGGCTGTTTAAGAAATAGCCCTTTGAAGCTATAACGAATGCCGTCTATTGTTTCTGTAGTAAAGATCAACTTGTAAGAGTTGTCAGCTTCACATTTTAATCCGGCAGTTTCAAATCTGAACTTCACAACATTTGTCGTGCAAAACTTCCCATCCACCGTCAACTCACTGTAGGGTTCAACATTCGCAGTTGGTAAGTCTTCGCTTGGTTTACTATAAAGTTCTCCATCTATAATCAAACTGCCGTTTTGGTTGTGTTTGACATCTAGTTGATCTTCACCCGGTCTAAACTTCAACATAAATTCGCGGAATGACTCTAAACCGTTCGGTTGTTTACCGTGGATGCGATAATGTCCAAGTCGCGGAAAAGAGCAGCTATCAGCTTGTATATTTGTCATTGCTGATTCTACAAAGCGGTTGGTGCGAGCGTTGACTACCATCAATAAAATGCTTGCCACTACTATGCATAAGATTTTCAACATGTCTTTACTCCTTCGCTCACAGACACTGCTCAAGTAATGCCAATCCAGCGTGGCAATCTACTTAGAGCTGGTTGCAAAATTAAACGGAGTTACGCTGGACAGTATCTGAAAAGTTAATTTTGCAACCAGCTCTTAGAAGCAATGCTTTTGAATGTGAGCTGTAATCTGGCTTGAAGGTCCTGCCGTGTTCAGACCAAATAAACCAAGTAACCCTTTGTCACTGTAAGCCCCAAAATTCCCTCCGTTGACGGAACTGCCATAGCCATGTAGGGCTTCGTGAAAGAGCAAACCTTGGTTGTAACTGTTCACTCCTGAGTTAGATAAATCGATAGCAGAAGTGCGGAAGAACACAGTCAAGCTGTTTGCACTTAGGTTAGCACTGGTCAAAGCGGTTATGCCGGGAGCCGCAGCAAACAAACCAGCAATAGTCGGTGGTGGAGTTCCCTGAAGTATTTGACTCGGTGCGAGCGCAGCGGATGTTGCTATTTGTGAGTTTGACCCATCAGCGAAGTTTGCGCCTGAGCGGTAGAGGTAGTTCCCAAATGATTTCAAGTCGAAGCCAATCTTCTTTAGTTTGTCGATGACATTTTTTCGGCAATCCTTGCTCAAATCATTTTCACTTACCCTGCCCCTTAATTCATTGAAAGCGTTAGAAAGAGCATCGCCCTGTCTATCTGAGAGCGGTGCAAACTGGGGCGCGGTCTGTCCACGCTGCCCGCCCAACGGCACGACCGTCGTCGTCGCTA